>NZ_JBVJIU010000029.1:0-105589 GCF_055586105.1 Actinoplanes sp. NPDC051537 | reverse complement strand
TGGGTGAGGGTGTCTGGGTGGGGGGGATGCGCGGGTTTGTGGGGAGTTTTTGTTCCTCCTTCTTCGCGGGGAGGGCTACCCCCACCGCCGACAAAGAGGCGCCCCGCACGGATCGTGCGGCCCGCTTCTTGCCGAACTGCTTACTCCCAGGGCGTTCTACTCCCAGGGCGTTCCGGGGCGCCGGCGCCGGGTCAGCGCCATGACCGTCAGGCCCGCCAGCATCAGCACGACCGCGCCGCCGAGGAAGGCGACCGTGTTGTTGCCGGTCAGCGCCAGCACGCCGCTCTTCTCCTGGGTGGTCTTCGCGGCCACCTGGTCGACCGTCGGCGGCTTCTCGCCCGAGTTCACCACACCGTCGTCGTTCGAGTAGGTGTAGTCGTCGCCCGCCGCGGCGGCCTCCGAGCTCTTGCTCGCCTTCGGCTTCGCGGCGGGCTTCTCGGTGGTGTCGCTGTCGGTCGAATCGGCACTCTCGGTGTCGTCCGAGGCCGTTTCGTCGTCGGCCGTACGCGTCTCCGCCGGCTCGACGGTCTTGGTGGACTCGGCCTTCTTGGTCGTCGTGGTCGCCGGCTTGGTCGTGCTCGGCTTCGTGGTGCTCGGCGTCGCCTTCGGCGTGAAGTCGTCCTTGGTCGTCGGCTGGGTGGCGCTGCCGGCCTTGGTCGGCGACGTCGTCGGCGCGGTGGTGGCGTTCTGCCCGCCGCCGTTGTTGTTCCCACCGGTGTTGCCACCCGTGTTCCCGCCGGTGTTGCCGCCGCCGGTGTTCCCGCCGGTGTTCCCGCCGCCAGTGTTGCCACCCGTGTTGCCGCCACCGCCGGTGTTCCCGCCGCCGGTGTTCCCGCCCGTGTTGCCGCCACCGCCGGTGTTGCCGCCGGCCGCGCGGACCGTGATGCGCACGGCGTCGATCGCGGGCGTCTCGTTGGCGCGCTCCATCATCGGCACCCGGTGCGAGCCGTCACCGGCCCATGAGGCGCACTGCGCGGTGCCGATCGCCGGCATGCCCGGCACCTGGATGGTCACCACGTCGGGCGTCTTGCCGCCCTTGGCGTCCTCGGTGGCCACGAAGAACGCCGGAACCGGCGCCGGGTCGGGCGCTTCCTTCGTGCTCGTCAGCATGCGGCAGGCCGTGTGGAAGTGGCCGCGCTCGATGCCGTCCTGCAGGACCGAGCTCTCCACGTAGTACCCGCCCTTGCCGGCCGCGAGGAAGCGGTCGCGGATCAGGTTCCGGGTGCTGACCTTGAGAGTGAACGGCGTGTTGACCGTGACCTGCCGGGGCGCGGCGGTGATCAGCAGCGACGAGTTGTTGGCGGCGGAGCTGACCTCGCCGAACTCGGTCGAGACGCAGCGATCGCCGATCTGGAAGCCGTCGTGCTGCTGGAGCTTGCTGTCCACGCACGTGTCGGTGAGGATCACCTGCCCGTTGACCACCTTGCCGGCGCCGCTGCCCGCGGGCGCGTCGTTCTCCGCGGCACTGGAGATCGTGGTGAACGCGACGACCGCGCCCAGCGCGGCGATGACCGCACCGACCGCGAGGAGCCGCCGGTTGCCACCTGGTGCGGCAGCACGGCGGTAAGCCGACCTACGCATGCGCGATACCTCTTCTTCGGAGAATCCGTCCGGCTCCCTGCAACCGGCTCTCAGACGGTAAGAGGAGAACTGCGAAATAGCAATTCACGCAGCGATTTTGATGAATTCTTAGCCCAAACTTAAAGAAGAAATATGCCGATCGATTCGAACCCCGAGCATCGTCCGAACGGAGGATGCTCGGAGTTCAACAAGATCGCGGAAATTTCCCGCTGACCAGCGACTTTCTGGAATCGCCGGTTCGAGCCCTCGTGACCGGTCGTGTCGCGACCGTGACGCGGCCCGGTACCAAGAAATGTAAACCATGATCGGGCCGGAGAAGCTGAGAATAAGCTAGGAGTGTGAATGGCGCGCCATTTTTATCGGGGCCATGCACCGCGTGCGAGATAGGTTTCGCGCAGCGCGTCGAGGTCGTCCGTCATGATGCCGTCGACGCCGAGGTCGAGCAGCCGGTTCATCTCCGCCGGGTCGTCGACCGTCCACACGTGCACCTGCAGGCCGATCCCGTGGCAGTACGTCACGAACCGCCGGTCGACCACCGTGACCGGTCCGTGCCGCACCGGCACCTGGGCCGCGACCATCGACGCCGGCGGCCGCAGCGGCACCCGGCCCCACGCCGCCAGCCGCAGCCGCGTCACCCAGCGCATGCCGGCCGACGTGGCGACCCGCGGCCCGGCCAGCGCCCGCAGCCGGGCCAGTCGCGCGTCGCTGAACGACGCGAGCAGCACCCGGTTCTCGGCCCGGGCCGCCTGGATCACCGACACGGTCGGCGCCGCCCCCGCGTCGGCCTTGATGTCGATGTTGAACCGCACGTCCGGCGAGGACCCGAGGATCTCGTCGAGCCGGGGGATCGCGGCCGCGCCGCCGACCCGGACCGTCGCGAGGTCGGCCCAGCGCAGATCGGCGATGCGATCGGGCCGGCCGGCCACCCGGGACAGCGTCGCGTCGTGGAAGAAGACGGGGATGCCGTCGGCGGTGGCGTGCACGTCCGTCTCGACGTACCGATAACCGAGCTTCACCGCCCGCTCGAAAGCCTCCGCGGTGTTCTCGTCGCCGGTGGCGGCGCCGCCGCGGTGGGCAAACGCGAGTGGTGTCGGAGCGTCCAGGTAGGCGTAACCAGGCACGATCGCATCCTACGGCGACCGATCTTGGCTGAAGATTTGCTGTGGGTGGGTATCCGTCCAATTTGAGGTAAATAAACGCGACTCGCTTACACGGCTCTGCGCGCTGTCCTACCTTTGGCGACGTCCAAGTGGGGCAAATCATCCGAAATGGAGCGCAGAACTGTGTTCTCTTCACGTTCCTCCAGAGTCGCCCGCGGCGGCCTGGTAGCGGCCCTCGCCTTGATAGCGACCGTCGCGTCGCCGTCCGGCGCGTTCGCCGCCGACGAGCCGCCGGTCTACTTCCCGACGTTCGCGGGCGCCTCGCACGAGCTGGACCGCAACGGGTCGGCCGACATCATCACGTCGTCCGGGCACCTGCGTCAGCGCATCCTTCGGCTCACCGCCGGTGGCTACCGCCAGATGGGCTCGGCCTGGGCCAAGCCCAAGATCAACCTGAACGAGTCGTTCGAGTCGACGTTCAAGGCGTACCTGCACCACGGCAAGCCGGGCGCGGACGGCATCGCGTTCCTGGTCCAGGCCGACGGGCCGCGGGCGCTCGGCGGCTGGGGCGGCGGTCTCGGCTACCGGGGCATCGCCGACAGCGTCGCGGTCGAGTTCGACACGTTCCAGAACACCACCGACCCGAGCAGCAACCACCTGGCCGTGGTGCTCGGCGGCAACCCCGACCACCACTCGGCCGTGGGCGAGCCCTCGATCCCGCTGTACGGCCGGCCGTTCTGGGCCCGGGTCGCCTACAACGCCGACCGCAACGACCTGCGGATCTACGTCCGCTCGCTGCGCGCCGGGGCGACCGAGGAGCTCGCCCTCGAGACCACCGTCGACCTGGCCGACGCGGTCGGCGCCGACTCGGCCTGGGTCGGCTTCACCGCGAGCACCGGCAATGCCCTCTCGAAGCAGGACATCTACTCCTGGATGGTCCAGGCGCCCGGCGCCTGACCGCGTTCGCCGTGGCCGGCGCCGCGCCTATCCCGCGGCACCGGCCGCGCAACCCGCACGCATCACGCACGCATCACCGAGCCTTGGAGAACAGTCATGTCCACGGTCCCCTACGTTCGCCGATCGGCCGGAACGGAGACCGAGCTGCCCCGGGTGGTCGTCCCGTCGGGCGAGCCACTGGTCAGCGTCATCGTGCCGGCCCTGAACGAGGCGCGGAACCTGCCGCACGTGCTGGCCCGCCTGCCCGAGGTCGACGAGGTGATCCTGGTCGACGGCGGTTCGACCGACGACACCGTCGGCGTCGCCCGCCGGCTGATGCCCGGCATCCGGGTCGTCACCCAGAACCGCCGCGGCAAGGGCAACGCGCTCGCCTGCGGCTTCGCGGCCGCCACCGGCGACATCCTGGTGATGATCGACGCCGACGGGTCGACCGATCCGAAGGAGATCCCGAGCTTCATCGCCGCGCTGCGCTCCGGCGCCGACTTCGCCAAGGGCACCCGGTTCACCGGCCCGGGCGGCAGCGCCGACATCACCCGGTTGCGCCGGGCCGGCAACAAGTGCCTCAGCGTGCTGGTCAACACGATGTTCCGCACCGGCTACAGCGACCTCTGCTACGGCTACAACGCGTTCTGGGCCCGGCACCTCGGCGTCTTCGACCTGGACAGCACGTCCCCGGCGCCGGAGGGCGGCGACGGGCGGCTGTGGGGTGACGGCTTCGAGATCGAGACGCTGCTCAACCTGCGCGCGGCCCGGGCCCAACTCAAGATCGTCGAGGTGCCGAGCTTCGAGCAGGCCCGGATCCACGGGGAGAGCAACCTGAACGCGATGACCGACGGCATCCGGGTGCTGCGGACCATCGCCCGGGAGTGGCCACGCCACCGCCGGTCCGGGGCCGGGCGGACGGCGAAGGCCGCGGAGCGCGCCCGGTGAGGATCGGCGTCGTCACCAGCGCGTACCACCCCGATGTCGGTGGGGTGGAGACGCACAGCCGGCGGCTGTGCGCGGCCCTGGTCGCGGCCGGCGACCGGGTGGAGGTGCTGACCCAGCACGCCGCCGCGGCCGAGGAGACCGTCGACGGCGTGCTGGTCCGGCGCTTCCCGCTCACGGTCGCGGCCCGCAACTACCGCTTCTCGATCGCCCTCTGGCAATGGCTGCGCGCCCACGCCGGCCGCTACGACGTGCTGCACGCCCACAGCTACCACGCCCTGGCCGCCCTGCCCGCCGCGCTCACCAACGCCACCCCGCTGGTCTTCACGCCGCACTACCACGGCACCGGGCACAGCCGGCTGCGCGCGGCGCTGCACCCGATCTACCGCCCGGTGGGTCGCCGGATCGTCGCCCGGTCCAGCCGGATCATCTGCGTCACGCACGCCGAGCGCGAACTGCTGGTCGGGCACTTTCCCGAGGCCGCCGACCGGATGGTGGTCATTCCGAACGGCACCGACCCGGCCCGCGCGGCCGTCGCGGAGCCGGACGCCGAGCCCGGCCGCAGCATCGTCTGCGTCGGCCGGCTCGAGCGCTACAAGCGGGTCGACCGGGTGATCCGGGCGATGGTCCACCTGCCCGCCGACCACCGCCTCGACGTGGTCGGCGCCGGGCCGGCCCGGGAGGAGCTCGAGCAGCTGGCCGGCCGCCTCGACCTCGACGCCGAGCGGGTGCGGTTCCACGGCCGCCTGCCCGACGGCGAGTTCGAGGCCCGGATGGCCGGCGCCGCCGCGGCCGTCTCCGCCTCGGCCCACGAGGCGTTCGGCATGGCGGTCGCCGACGCCCTCAACGCCGGCGTCCCGACCGTGGCCTCGTTCATCCCGGCGCACCGCGAGCTGGCCGTGATGGCCGGCGACGGCGTGCCGCTGTGGCTGGTCAACCCGGACGACGAGGCCGCGCTGGCCGACGCGCTGCGGGTCGCGGCGTCCGCGCCCCGGGCCGCCTACGGCCGGCACGCGCTGCCCACCTGGAGCGATGTCGTCCAGTCCACGCGGGAGGTATACGCGACCGTGGCGCCTCCCGTGCGCCTCATACAGCAGAGCGGAGCGGGAGCCACCGACCGATGACCTTGACCGCGCCCGTCGCCGTCCTGCCCGAGACCCCACCCGTGGCCCGCCCGGACCGCACGGCGCCGTGGTGCGCCGGGACCCTGGCCGTCGCGGGGGCGGCCGGGGCGGCGTCGCTCGTCGCGGCGGACCGGGCCGCGGAGTGGGGCCGCGGCCCGGTGTTCGAGCTGTTCTGGCTGGGCATGCTGGTCTTCACGCTGCCGGCCGCGTACTGGGCGGCCCGCCGCGCCGCCGGCCCGCGGCTGCGGCTCGCGGTGCTCATCGCGTACGCCTGCTTCACGTATTTGCCCAAGCTGCTGCGCAACCCGACCGGCCCGCTGTACCACGACGAGTTCGCGCACTGGCGGCAGAGCCGGGAGATCCTGCTGGACGGGCGGCTCTTCGAGGCCAATCCGATCGTCCGGGTGATCGGCGACTTCCCGGGCCTGCACGCCACGGTGGCCGCGATCTCGGCGATGACCGGGCTGTCCGTCTGGCACGCGGCGCTGGTCGTGCTGATCGCGGCGCACGTGCTGGTGGTGCTCGGCGTGGCGGTGCTGGCCGAGCAGATCTGGGGTGACCGGCGCACGGCGGCGGTGGCGGCCATCGCGTACGGGCTCAACAGCTCCTTTCTCTTCTTCGACACCCAGTTCGGGTACGAGTCCCTGGCGCTCCCGCTGATGATCTGGACCCTGGTGACGCTCCACCGGGCCATGCGCGCCCCCGACCGGCCGGCCCGCGCCGGATGGTCGGCCGCCACCGTGCTGCTCGCGGCCGCGACCGTCGCCACCCACCACCTGACCGCCCTCGGCCTGGTCGCCATCATGCTGATCATCGCGGCCACGGTGACCGTCCGCGCCGTCCGCCGGCGCGACGCCGCGGTGCCGGCCGCCTGGACCGCCTGGGCCCTCACCCTCGCCGCCGCGATCCTGGTCGTCGGCTGGCTGTGCTGGGTCGCGCCGCGCACGGCCGGCTATCTCGACCCCTACCTGGGCAAGGCGCTCGACCAGTTCGCCGGGCTGGCCGGGGAGGGCGGCGCCGGCGGGCGCACCCTGTTCAAGGCGTCGGTGGCGCCCTGGTGGGAGCAGAAGGCCGCGTTCGCCGCCCCGGTCGGCGCGTTCGTGGCGATGGCGGCCGCCGCCTGGCGGTTGCGCACCCACCGCGACGCCGACCCGGTCAACCGCAGCGCCGCGCTGGCCATGCTCGCGATCGGCGCCTGCTACTACCCGGCCGCGCTGCTGATCCTCACCCCGTCCGGGGCCGAGGGCGCGCGCCGCTCCTGGGCCTTCAGCTACCTCGGCATCGCGCTGGTGGTGGCGCCGCTCGTGGTCGCGCTGCTCGACCGGGCCGCCCGCGTCGCCGGGCCGGCCCTGATCGCGCTGCTCGCCGTGATGCTGGTCGGCAACACCGCGGCCGGCATGAACCCCTCGTACCGCTTCCCCGGGCCGCCCGTCTACGGCTCGGACACCCGCGCGCTCACCCCCGAGGTGCAGGCCGCCGCCGAGTGGCTGCGCTCCTCGCAGGGCCGCGACCTGCGGATCGTCGCCGACCGCTATTCGGGGCTGATCTTCGGCTCGCTCGGCGGGCAGTTCCCGGTCACCGGCTCGGTCACGTTCCCCACGTACGACATGTATCTCGCCCCGCCGGGCCGGCCGGTGCCGCCCGCGCTGATCGACCAGCTCCGGTCGTGGAACTTCCGCTACCTCATCGTCGACCGGCGGATGGCCGAGGAGGTGCCCGAGATCGGAATCTACTTCGAGACCAACGAGCCGATCCCGCACGACGGGCGGCCCGGGTTCACGCTCGGCCAGCTCACCAAGTTCGACCGCACGCCGTGGAGCATCAAGATCTACGACAGCGGCGACATCGCGATCTACCGCTTCGACTTCGCCTCGCTCGGTTTCGTCCCGCGGGGAGGCCGCAAGTGGTGACGACTCCGCGCCTGCTTCTGGTGGTGGCCGCCGCGCTCGGGACGCTCGTCCTGCCTTGGTTCCACCTACCGTTCCTGCTGGTCGCGCTGGCCGGGATCGGCGAGCTGTGGGTGCGCGTGCTCACCCGGGACGTGCTGCCGGCGGTCACCCGGATCGGCCTGGCCGCGACGACCGGACTGATCAGCCTGCCGCTCGCCGCCATCGCGCTGCACCTGGCCGGCGTGCCGATCCGGGCGCTGTCGCTGGTGGTCGCCCTGGCCGTGCTGACCGCCCTGCTCGGCGGCGCGGCGCTGCTGCGGCCGGGCTCGGTGGTGGCGCCGGACCTGGGGCGGACGCTCGCGGCGCTCACCATTCCCGCGGTGGTCGCGCTGGTCATCGGCGGTGCGGCGACCTTCGCGTACGCCCGGATGCCGCACCCGCCGCAGCCCGGATACACCAGCGTGGCCCTCGGCGGCTGGGCGTCCGGCATCGACCACCCGGTCACCATCCCGGCCCGCGGCCTGGTCGTGCCGCTGCGGGTGAGCAGCGCCGGCGAGCCCGCGGCCACCGTGCCGCTCTCGGTGCGGGTCGGTGACCGGCCGGCCGGCCCGCCGCGGCCGGTGACGATCGCCGCCGGCACCACCCGCGCGATGGACGTGCGCGTGCCCGCCCCGCCCGACGGCTGCCTGCACCGCATCGAGATCCGTCTCGGCGCCGCGAGCACCGTCTTCTACGCGAAGGGGCCGTCCGCGTGCTAGCCCGCGTCGGACGTGACTCGCTGGCCCGCAACAGCGTGCTGATCATGGCGAGCACGGTCGGGACCAGCGGGCTCGGCTATCTCTACTGGATGGTGGCGGCCCGCGAGCTGCCCCGCCCGGCGATCGGCACCGCCACCGCGCTGATCTCGGCGGCCACCGTGGTCAGCATGGTGGCCAACCTCGGCCTCGGGCACATGTTCATCCAGCGGCTGCCGGGCGCCCCGGCCGCCGCCTGGTCCCGGATCGTCAGCGCCGGCCTGCTGCTCGGCGGCGGCGCCACGGCCGGCGCCGCGCTCGCCGCCGTGCTGCTGCTGCCCCGCCTCGAGCGCAACTTCGGCTTCCTCGACGGCCCCGCCCCGGCCGCCGGGCTGGTCGCGACGGCGGTGGCGCTGACCGCGTCGATGCTGCTCGACTACGTCTTCGTCGCTCACCGGGCGAGCCAGGGCATGCTCTGGCGCAACCTGGCGCTGGCGGTCGGCAAGGTGGCGGCGCTGCTCGGCCTGACCGGGGCCGGGCTCGCCGGCGCCGAGGCGGTGGTGCTGGCCTGGACCATGCCGTCGCTCGCGGTCACCGTCGTCACGCTGCGATGGAGCCTGTCCCGGCTGCGCCCCGGCTGCCGCCTCGGCCGCGCCGGCGTGGCCCGCGAGCTGATCCACGTGCGTGGCGCCCTCACCGGGCACCACCTGGTCAACCTGGCCCAGGCCGGCCCGAGCGCGCTGCTGCCGGTGCTGGTCACGGCCCGGCTCGGCGCGGCCGACAACGCGCACTTCTACATGGCCTGGATGACCGCGTCGGTGCTGTTCATGGTGTCGCCGGCGGTGGCGGCGGCGCTCTACGCCGAGCGCACCAACGCGGCCGGCCGGTCGGCGTCCCTGCCCCGGGCGTCGGTGGTGACGCTGGTGGTGATCGGCTTGCCGGCCGCGGCCCTGTTCCTGTTCGGCGGCCGGATCCTGGCCCTGTTCAGCCCCGCCTACGCGGCCGGCGGCGGCGCGCTGCTGAAGATCCTGGTGCTGGCCGCGCTGCCGGACGCCATCACCAACCTGGCCGTCGCGCACTGGCGATCGCAGAACCGGTTGCGCCGGTGCCTGCGCCTGAACCTGCTGATGGCCGCCACCTGCCTGACCCTGACCTGGCTGTGGCTCCCGTCGTACGGCATCGAGGCGGCCGGTTACGCCTGGCTGATCGGCCAGTCCACGGGCGCGGTCGTCGTCGCGGCGCATGCGCTGCTCGGCCGCCGGCCGGCGGACCCCGCTTCGGGCCGCCGGCTAGCCACCCCACACCCCCGCGCCGATCCCCGGCGCCGCGACCCCCGGCCGCTGCTCCACCCGATGATGCGCGGCCGCCCGGCCGTCCGGTTCGGCAACCGCACCCGCCCGGCCCCGCACGCCCGGCCTCGATCGCGATCTTGGAGAGTCCCGTGAGGATCCTGCACCTGGCCAACCTCTACGCCCCGGTCATCGGCGGCCTCGAGCGCAGCATCGCCACCAGCGGCGAGGAGCTGGTGCGGCGCGGCCACGAGGTCACCGTGCTCACCCTGGCCACGCCGAAGACCGCGGCCGAGGAGAACCTCAACGGCGTCCGGGTGGTGCGCGTCCGCAGCGTCGCCAACACGGTGCTGCCGGGCATCAACCAGGACCCGGCCAAGCCGTTCCACCCGACCGCGCCCGACCCGCTGACCACCGCGGACATCCGGCGCGAGCTGCGGTCGGGCGGTTACGACCTGGTGCACAGCCACGACTGGCTGATGTATTCGTACCTGCCGCTGCGGTTCGGCCGGGACGGCCTGCCGCACGTGCACACCGCGCACGACTTCGGGCTTTCCTGCGTCAAGAAGACGTACGCCCGGCCCGGCGGCAGCTGCCAGACCGGTCCCCGCCTCGCGCGCTGCCTGTCGTGCGCGACCCACCAGTACGGACGTCCCCGGGCGGCGGCGCTGACCGCCGCGCTGCGATCGCACCGGCACCGGGGGATCGACGCGCTCATGGCGATCTCGCCGTCGGTGGCCAAGGCGCTCGAGCTCGCCCGGCTTCCCGAAGGCCTGCCCGTACGCGTGGTCTCGAGCCTGGTCCCCGACGGTCTCGACGAGCTGGCCCGCAACACGCCCCGCCCGTCCTGGCTGCCCGACCGCTCGTACCTGCTGTTCGTCGGCGCGCTGGGCCCGCACAAGGGCGTGGACGTGCTGTTCACCGCGTACCGCCGCCTGGTCGAGAGCTGGCGCGGCAGCGAGCCGCCGCCGGACCTCGTCTGCGTGGGCACCGCCCGCCCCGACACCCCGCCGATCCCGCCCGGCGTGCACGTGCGCCACGACGTGCCGCACGCCGAGGTGATGGCCGCCTGGCACGGCGCCGCGGCCGGGGTGGTCCCGTCCATCATGGAGGCGATGGGCCAGGTCGCGGTCGAGGCGCTGCTGGCCCGCACCCCGCTGATCGCCTCCCGCACCGGCGGCCTCACCGACATGATCCGCGACGGCGAGAGCGGCCTGCACGTGCCACCCGGCGACGCCGACGCCCTCTACACGGCGCTGCACCGCCTGCTCACCGACCCGCTTCTGGCCGACCGCCTGCGCGCCAACGGTTACCGCCGGGGTCTCGACTTCACCGCGGCCCGCGTGGTGCCGCAGATCGAGGAGATCTACCGTGCCTGCCTCGCCCTCCCCTTCTCCCTTCCCCGTTAGCCCGCTTCCCTTGAAGATCCTCGTCGTCGGCTCCGGCTGGCGCTTCCTGTCCGGGATCAGCTATTACACGTGCCGGCTCGCGAACGCGCTGGCCGGCCGCTACACCGTCGGCGCGATCCTGATGCGTCAGCTGCTGCCGACCCGCCTCTATCCCGGCCGCGACCGGGTCGGCCGGCGCCTCAACGACCTTCGCTACGGCGACGACGTGAGAGTCTTCGACGGGATCGACTGGTGGGCGCTGCCGAGCCTGATCCGCGCGGTCCGGTTCCTTTCCTCCTTCCGGCCGGACGTGCTGGTCCTGCAGTGGTGGACGGGCGCGGTGCTGCACTCGTACCTGGTGCTCTGCCTGGCGGCCCGGCTGCTCGGCGCGCGCGTGGTGGTCGAGTTCCACGAGGTGCAGGACACCGGCGAGGCCCGCCTGCGCTGGGCGGCGCGCTACACGAGGTGGCTGATCAAACCCTTGCTGGCGGCAACCGCGGGCGTCGTCGTCCACTCGCGCTTCGATCAGGAGGCACTGCGGCGGACGTACGCCCTGAGCACCGTCCCCCAGGTGATCGCGCGCCATGGCCCGTACGACCACCACGACGCCGCCCCCCGCCAGCGAACCGCCCCGAGTGACCACCGCCGGTTGTTGTTCTTCGGAACCATCCGTCCCTACAAGGGCCTCGAGGACTTGATCGAGGCGTTCGCGCTGCTGCCCGCCAACCATTTCCTGACCGTCGTGGGCGAGACGTGGGAGGGCTGGACCCGGCCCGCCGACCTGATCGCCGAGTCGCCGGTCCGGGACCGCATCGAGTTCGTCAACCGGTACGTGACCGACGCCGAGGTCGACAGCTTCTTCGCGGCCGCGGACATGGTGGTGCTGCCGTATCGCCGTAGTTCCGCGAGTGGTCCGTTGCATATCGCGATGAGTCACGGTTTGCCGGTCGTGGTGACCGCGGTCGGGGGCTTGGTCGAGGCGGCGGGGGATTATCCGGGGGTTTGTTTTACGCCGGCGGGGGATCCGGCCGCGTTGGCGTCCGCTATCGCTTTGGCGGGCTCGCTGGTGGGGCGCCGCCATGCGGACCCGTCGTCGTGGGAGGGGACGGTTGCCGCCTATGAGGACCTGTTTACCCGGATCGGGGTGCGGCCGGCTGGTGTGTCTACGTCGGCTCTGCCTGTCCCGGGGGCCGCGTCGCCGTCGGAGGCCGTCACGCCTCCGCCGTCCCCGCGGGCGGAAGCCGCTGCGCCGCCTGCCGAGCGTCGCTGAGCCCTCGGCGCCGCGGCCTCTGTGGACGGTTGCGGGAAAGTGTCGTAGGGGGCTGCTTTGCTGGCCCCACCCAAAAACGGGTGGGGTACGGACGGACGGGCGGCGTCTGTGGATGGTCGGCTGCTCTGCTGGCCCCACCCAAGAACCTCGGATTCCTTGGGTCGTTGCAACATCCGATCGAAGGGTGTTGATGATGGGGTTTGAGGAACGGTTTACCTTGCCTTGGTGGGTCAGGGGATGAACTGTTAGCAGGCGTCCCGGGTGGTTGGGATCAACCCACGGACCGGTAGACGGTGGCGGCACGGCCCGAACCCGATCACCGCCACCGCCCGGCGTGCGGTGCGGGGGCCGGTATGTGAACGAGGACGAGCGGGTGCATATCGCCGACCGCAGGCGGGAACACGCGACGATCCGGCAGATCGCCGCCGCCGAACTCGGCCGGGACCCGTCCACGGTCAGCCGCGAGTTACGCCGCAACGCGCATCCGAGCAACGGCGGCTATCGGCCGCGCGCGGCGTAGCGGCGGGCCGAGGCCCGCCGGCCGCGCCCGAACCCCGCAAGCTCACCACCAACCCGGTCCTGCAGGCCCTCGTCCAAGCTGGGTTGAACCAGCGGTGGAGTCCGGAACAGATCGGGGCACGCGTACGCCGCGAGGATCCCGACCGGCCGGAGCTTTCCGTGACACCCGAAACCAACTACCAAGCCCTCCACCTGCAAGGCCGCGGCGCACTGCGCCGCGAGATCGCGGCCGCGCTGCGCACCGGCCGGGTGATACGCCGCCCCCGCCGGGTAGCGCAGCAACACTCCCCGCGGATGGCCACGCCGATGGTGCTGATCAGCGAACGACCCGACGAGCCGGACGCCGTCGCCGTGCAACTCAACAGCCGACCCCGCAAACCCCTCAACGGGGACACCCCCGCCAAACGCTTCACCACCCTCGTCACACAAGCCAGCTGACCAGCCATGTTGCAACGACCCCAGAATCCGCCAACGGGGGTGGGGGCCAGGCGGGCAGCAGCCTCTGTGGACGACCGCGGAAAAGTGTCATAGGCGGCTGATTAACTGGCCCCCACCCAAGACGAGGGTGGGGGCCAGACGGGGCCAGACGGGGCCAAACAGGGCCAGGCGGGGCCAGACGGGCAAGACGGGACGACGGGACGACCCCGAAGCCGCTCAGGAAGCGCTAACCGCCACGTCGTCGAACCACACCGTGCCGGCGTTGTCGCCTGACTTCAGGTGGATCTGCATGCTGGCCGAACCAGCGGGAGCGACCCCGTCCACCGCCAGCTTGGTCCAACCGGTCGTGCCGGTCGGCAGGGACGCCGACGACGTGCCGCCCAGCCACTTGTCGTTGATGTCGAACCAGCTCACCGCGATCTGGGACTGGCCGGTGGCGGCGTTGCCCCGGGCCCACACCTCGGCGTGCCACCTCTGGCCGGACTGGACCGGGGCGATGGGGGCCACGCGGAACGACGGGGAGCCGGCGGTGGTCTTGCCGGTGGCGGTGAGGCTGACCGACCACTTGCCGGAGTGGGCCGCGCTCGTGGTCTTGACGGCCATGCCCAGCTCCGGCATGAAGGCACGCCACGGGCTGAGGCCGGCCGCGTTCTCGAAGTTGAAGTCGGTCAGCGTCGACGGCATCGCGGTGCCCGTCCAGGCGGCCTTGACCACGGCCGCGGCGGCCTTGGCGGCGCCGTTCGTGCGGTACAGGCCGTAGTTGTACTGCGCCTGCAGCTTGGCGACCTGCGAGTCGGGGATGGCGCCGGCCGCGAAGTCGGTCAGCGTCCACGGGGCCACCGACTGCACGCCGGCGACCGCGGCCGCCTGGAAGACCCGGGCCAGGAACGCGGCCTGCTCGCCCTCGGTGTTCTGCAGGGTGTTGAGGCCGGCCTCGCCGATCACGATCGGGGTCGGGGCGACCGTCGCCTGAGCCCGCTTGATCATCGCGAGCGCCCGCTCGGAGTTGCCGTAGAAGTGGAAGTCGTAGTAGTCGATCGGGCTCGCCGTCATGGCTTCCTTGATCTTGGCCATGCCGGTGGCGCCGGCCGTGCCGTCCACCGAGAACGTCAGCGGCATGGTCGGGAAGTCGGCCTTGACCAGCGGGACGATCTTCTTGGCCCAGATCATGGTGTCGGCGTCGTCGACGTTGAGCTCGTTCTGAAGCTCCACCGAGATCACGCGCGGGTCGGCGGCGTACGGCCGGAGGATGCGGTTCGCCCAGTTGTGGCTGTTGGCGACCTCGGAGTAGGCGTCCCACCAGTCGAAGAGCGTGAGCTTGACGCTCAGCCCGTGCGCGTCGGCCAGCTTGACGAACGTCGCGAGCTCGTCGGTGTACTTGGTCTGCGGCTGGGGGTACCCGAACGTGGTCGGGAAGATGATCGCCCGCACGCTGGTGGCGCCCAGCGCGTCGGCCTTGGCCAGGTCCGCGTCGATCTGCGTGGCGTTGAAGTTCGTCCACATCTTCGACCAGCCCGCAACCGACGGGTAGTAGTTCATCTGCTTGGCCGTCTTCACCGCGGCGAGACGGGAGGCCAGCGTCGGGACCGTGGCGGCCGTGAGCGCGACCGTCTTCGCCACCGGCTTCTTGGCGGCCGGCTTCTTCGCGGCCGGCTTCTTGGCGGCCGGCTTCTTCGCGGACTTGGCACGCGACGCGGCGTGCGAAGCGCGCGAAGCGGCGTGCGAAGCGCGCGAAGCGGCGTGCGAAGCGCGCGAGACGGCGTGCGACGCGTGCGAAGCGGCGTGCGACTGAGCGACGGCGGGGGAGGCCGGCACGGTCAGACCGAACAGCAGGGCGGAGGCGAGGACGGCGGCGCGGCGGCGGGAAAGCTTCACGGGGGGATCGGTCCTTCGTCAAGTATCTTTTCGGGTGCGGCGTGGCCCTTCCTTTCGGCGGGTTGCATCTGGGGTGTCACGGTTCTTTGATTGCATCGGCGGTGTCTCTCGGTGGCACGACGGTTGCCGGCGTTTCCCGCTTTGGCGGCAAGCAATGCTTTATGCCGTCTGAGCTGCGGTTATACAATTGTTAACGCCGTTTGCTGGGCCATCCCTAAAGTTGCCGCCAGGGAGTGGGCACACGAGAACGGTCCGAATCGCGAGGGCGATCCGGGCCGGTCGGCGGCGCGCTTTCGGTGAGTGGGTTGCGAGCTGGTTTCAGCCGTACGGGTAATGCCGTGGCGTGAAGACGCTGGTGACACCGTCGGCCGCCGTCACCACTCTGGTCTGGGTCGAACCGATGAGCAGCAGGCAGCGCATGTCGACCGTCGCCGGGTCGAGATCGGCGAGCGTCGTGACGCGTACCGACTCGGTGGGCCCGCCCACGTCCCGCCCGATCACCACCGCCGTCGACCGGTCGCGGTGCTCGAGCAGCAGCTCACGGGCCCGGACCAGCTGTTCGGTGCGGGACTTCGAGGCCGGGTTGTAGATCGCGATCACCAGGTCGGCGGCCGCCGCGGCGGCGAGCCGGCCCTCGATCACCGACCAGGGCTTGAGCCGGTCGGAGAGGGACAGCACGCAGAAGTCGTGGCCGAGCGGCGCGCCGACCCGGGCCGCGACCACCTGCGCCGCGGTCAGGCCGGGGACGATCCGCACCGGGACGTCCTTCCACTGCGGGTCCTCGGCCACCTCGAGCACGGCCGCGGCCATCGCGAAGACACCCGGGTCGCCGGCCGAGATCACCGCGACCCGGCGACCGCCCTTGGCCAGGTCGAGGGCGAAGGCGGCGCGTTCGGCCTCGACCCGGTTGTCGGACGGGTGGCGGCGCTGCCCCGGGCGGGCGGCGACCCGATCGAGGTAGGGGCCGTAGCCGACCAGGTCCTCGGCGGCGGCGATCGCGGCCCGGGCCTCCGGGGTCAGCCAGCGCGGGTCGCCGGGCCCGAGGCCGATCACGGTGACCTCGCCCCGGGCGCCCGAAGGCGGACGACCGAACGCGGCCGCCGCGGGGCTGGGCAACAGGGCGAGCGAGAAGTACGGGACGGTGTCCGCGTCGACCTCGGCGAGCGGGACCGTCCGCTCGCCGTCGGTGGTGGCGCGCTCGACGTACCAGGCGTCGCCGAGGCGTCCGGACCGTTCGAGGGCCTCCCGGACGGCCGGGAACGTGCGCCCGAGCTTCATGATCGCGGCCGACTCGGTGCCGGTGAGGTGGGCGGTGAGCTCGGCCGCGGGCAGCGTGCCGGGCAGGATCGTCAGCACCTCGTCGCGTTCCATGAGCGGCCGTCCGACGGCGGCCGACGCGGCGCTGACCGAGGTGACCCCCGGGACGACCGTCGTCTCGTACCGGCCGGAAAGCCTTTTGTGCATGTGCATGTAGCTGCCGTAGAAGAACGGATCACCCTCGGCGAGTACGACCACATCGCGTCCGGCGTCGAGATGGCTCGCGAGCCGGGCCGCCGACTCCGCGTAGAAATCGTCGATCGCGCCCTGATATCCGCCCGGATGGTCGGTGCCCTCGGTGGTGACCGGGTAGATGAGCGGTTCCTCGATCTGCTCCGGCCGCAGGTAGGCCTCGGCGATGGCCCGCGCGTTGCTCCGGCCGTGCCGGGCCGCGTGATAGGCCACCACGTCGGCCGCCCCGATGAGCCGTGCCGCCTTCACGGTGATCAGCTCCGGGTCGCCCGGCCCGACGCCCACACCCGCAAGTTTCCCTGGCCCAGCTTTTCCTGCCACAGTCTTTACTCCGCTTCCGAGGCCAGCGCGTTGACCGCGGCCGCCGTGATCGCGCTGCCGCCGCGCCGTCCCCGCACGACCAGGTACTCCAGGTCGGAGGCCGCGAGCGCCTCCTTGGACTCGGCCGCCCCGATGAACCCCACCGGGATCCCCAGTACCGCCGCCGGCCGGGGCGCCCCCGCGCCGATCATCTCGAGCAGCCGGAAGAGCGCGGTGGGCGCGTTCCCGATGGCCACGACCGCGCCGCCGAGCCGGTCGCCCCACAGCTCGAGCGCCGCCGCGCTGCGCGTGGTGCCGAGTCGTTGGGCCAGTTCCGGCACGCGCGGATCGCGCAGCGTGCAGATCACGTCGTTGCCGGCCGGGAGCCGCTTGCGCGTGACGCCGGAGGCCACCATCTCGGCGTCGCAGAGCACAGGCGCCCCGTCGAGAAGCGCCTTCCGGCCGGCGACGGCGACGTTGGGGCTGAACCCGATGTCCCCGGTCAAGTCGACCATCCCGCACGCATGGATCATCCGGACCGCGACCCGGGCCACATCGCCGGGCATGCCGGCGAAGTCCGCCTCGGCGCGAATGGTGGCGAACGATCGCCGGTAGATTTCCGCGCCGTCGCGCTCGTACTCCATCAGACCCTCCTCGCGGCCGAGATGCTCCCGGCCAGGTCGTCGGTGGCCATGCCGTTGACGGTGTAGCCGCCGGCGGTCGCCTCCACGCGCACGTGCTCGCCGGTGGGGGAGCCGCAGCCACGGGCGCAGCCGAGCCAGTGGACGGGCCGGCCCTCGACGTAGCGAGTGGCCCCCAGCGCGTCGGCGCGGACGTCGGCCAGGGACTTCGCGCACCCGGGCCGCCCGGCGCAGGCGGTCACCCCGGACCAGCGGGAATCGGACTTGGTCGGCAGCCCGGCGGTGGGCAGCGCGGTAAGCCAGCTCGCGGCGTCGGCGGGCGACAAGTCCGGAATTATCACCCCGCGCGAGGGGGTGAGGACCAGGCCGCCGGCCGTGGCGAGTAGCGAGATCTGGGCTTCGGTGAGTCGCCCGAGCGGGACGATGGCGCCCACCGCATGGCGGCCGTCCGGCTGGGGGACAAGGCCGATCAGCGTGGATGGCTCCGGGGCCGATCCACCCGCCCCGGGCCTCGCCCCCATAAACGAAATTTCGCGATTTGTCGGGCAAGAAGGATGCGGCACCGCGGGGTCTGGGGCGGTGGGGGAGCGCACGGGCAGGGGGAGAGCCGCGGTCACGCGGGCGGCCACCCGGCGCGGGCCGTCGGGGAGCTCGGCCAGGCGCCATGCCTTTGCGGCCGTGGCGGCGCGCTCATCGAGGAACGCGTGGGCGCTCGCGAGCAGAACGGCGATCACCTGGGCCTCGGGGACTCGCACGCCTTCGTCGTGGCCGGCGAAGACGATCGCGTAACCGTCGGCGGTGGGGAGGGCGGCCACGTCGGCGGCCAGCGGGACCTCGCCGATGGCGAACAGGAAACGGCCGGGCAGGGCGGCCAGGTCCGGGTCGGCGCAGAGGGCGCGGTCCAGGGCGCGGACCAGCTCGCGGATCGGGGGAGCGGCCAGAGGTGGGGCGGCTATGTTGCGTACGACCTCGTGGGTCTCGGACGGCAGCAAGCCGGCGGCGGACAAGCGGGCCGCCAGCATCGTCGGGTTTGCGCTCGTCAATGCCCGCAGCTGGACGTTCGCGCGGGAGGTCAGCTCCAGGCCGCCGTCGCCGTGCTCCGCCGCGATCGCGCCCAGCTCGGCCAGCTGGTCGCCGGTGAGCATGCCGCCGGGGAGGCGGACGCGCGCCAGGGGACCGTCGGCCGCGGCATGCAGCCGCAGCGCGCCGGGGCACGCGTCGGTCTCGGAGGCCCGAGGTGGGCGAGGTGGGCGGGGTGGGCGGGGCACGGCCCGGATACTACGGAGGCGCACCCGCCCGGACGCAGCCTCGGGTCGGGATCGTCACACCGGTGACACCCGCTTGACGGCGAGCGTCGCGGGCCGGAAGGGTGAGGGCCACGAGCGGCGACGCCGCGGAGGAAGCCGGTGTGAGTCCGGCGCGGTCCCGCCACTGTCACCGGGTTTCGAGCCCGGGAGCCAGGAACTCCGGTCGCCGCGATTCCGGCTACCCGGGGCGCGGACCCCGGTGGGGAGTGCGCGTGTTCCTGCTGCTGTCGACCTCCGACACCGATCTGCTCAGCGCCCGCGGCGGCGGGGGGTCGGCCTGGCGGCCGGCCAACCCGGCTCGCACCGGCCTCGACGATCTGCCGGGGCTGCTCGACGGGGTCGAGCTGGTCGTCGTGCGGATTCTCGGCGGGCGACGGGCCTGGGAAGAGGGCATCGACACGCTGCTCGCGGGCTCCGTGCCGGTGGTCGTGCTCGGCGGTGAGCAGGCGCCGGACGCCGACCTCATGAAGCTCTCCACCGTGCCGGCCGGGGTGGCGGCCGAGGCGCATCAGTACCTGGCGTTCGGCGGGGCGGACAACCTGGCGGCGCTGCACGACTTCCTCTCCGACACCGTGCTGCTCACCGGCAACGGGTTCGCGGCGCCGGTGGCCTCGCCCGACTGGGGGCCGCTGCCGCGCGTGGCGGCCGCGAACGACGGGCCGGTCGTCGGGGTCCTCTACTACCGGGCCCACCACATGGCCGGGAACACGGCGTTCGTCGAGGCGCTGTGCCGGCAGATCGAGGCGAAGGGCGCGCGCCCCCTGCCGATCTTCACGGCTTCCCTGCGTACGGCCGCCTCGGATCTCCTTGCCGAATTGCGCAAGGCCGACGCCCTCGTCGTCACCGTCCTCGCCGCCGGAGGCACCAAACCGGCGACCGTGGGAGCGGGCGGCGACGACGAGGCGTGGGATGTCGGCGTGCTCGCCGACCTCGACGTGCCGATCCTCCAGGCGATGTGCCTGACCAGCGGCCGCGCCGCGTGGGAGGCGAGCGACGAGGGCCTCACCCCGCTCGACGCGGCGACCCAGGTGGCGATCCCCGAGTTCGACGGGCGGATCATCACGGTGCCGTTCTCGTTCAAGGAGCTCGACGAGGACGGCCTGTCGGTCTACGTCGCCGACGACGAGCGGGCCGCGCGGGTGGCCGGCATCGCGGTCGCGCACGCCCGGCTGCGGCACATCCCGCCCGCTGACCGGCGCATCGTGCTCATGCTCTCGGCCTACCCGACCAAGCACTCCCGGATCGGCAACGCGGTCGGCCTGGACACCCCGGCCTCGACGGTCGCGCTGCTGGCCGCCCTTCGCGAGGCCGGCTACCAGATCGGCTCGTTCGGGGACTACGACGGGGACGGGCTGATCCACGCGCTCATCGCGGCCGGCGGGCAGGACCCCGACTGGCTGAGCGAGGAACAGCTGTCGGGCAATCCGGTGCGCATTCCCGGTTCCGTGTACGAGGAGTGGTTCGCCACGCTTCCGCAAGACCTCCGGGACAGCGTCACCCGGCACTGGGGTCCGCCCCCGGGCGAGCTCTACGTCGACGACGGCGACATCGTGCTGGCCGCCCTGCGCGACGAGAACGTCGTGGTCATGGTGCAGCCGCCGCGCGGGTTCGGGGCCAACCCGGTCGCCATCTACCACGACCCGGACCTGCCGCCGTCGCATCACTACCTGGCCGCGTACCGCTGGGTGGCCGACTCGTTCGGCGCGCACGCCGTGGTGCACGTCGGCAAGCACGGCAACCTCGAGTGGCTGCCCGGCAAGAACGTGGGCATGTCCGCCTCGGACGGCACCGACGCCGCGCTCGGCGACCTGCCGCTGATCTACCCGTTCCTGGTGAACGACCCGGGCGAGGGGACGCAGGCCAAGCGCCGCGCGCACGCCACGCTGGTCGACCACCTCATTCCCCCGATGGCCCGGGCGGAGTCGTACGGCGACATCGCCCGTCTCGAGCAGCTGCTGGACGAGCACGCCATGATCGCCACCCTCGACCCGGCCAAGCTGCCGGCGATCCGCGCGCAGATCTGGACCCTCATCCAGGCCGCCCGGATGGACCACGACCTCGGCCTGAACCTGCGCCCGGCCGACGAGGAGTTCGACGAGTTCATCCTGCACGTCGACGGTTGGCTGTGCGAGGTGAAGGACGCGCAGATCCGGGACGGGCTGCACGTGCTGGGCGCGGCGCCGGAGGGCGAGGCGCGGGTCAACCTCGTGCTCGCGATGCTCCGGGCGCGGCAGATGTGGGCCGGCAAGGTGGCCGCGCTGCCCGGGCTGCGGGAGGCGCTGGGGCTGGCCGAGGACGCGTCGACCGCCGAGACGGACCGGGTCGAGGGACGGGCCCGGGCACTGGTCGCCGCGATGGAGGAAGCGGGCTGGCCGGTCGAGTTCGCTGTGGACGGTGACCGGATTTTGTCGTACCCCGGTGCTCTACTCGACGCCCACCCAGAACAGGGTGGGGGAGGCGGCGGCTCCGCCGCGCTCCCCGAAGATCAAAAAGACGACGACGTCGCGCGGGTGCTTCGATTTGCGGCGACGGAGATCGTGCCTCGGCTGGCGCGGACGACCGACGAGCTCACCAACGTGCTGCACGCGCTCGACGGCGGCTACGTCCCCGCCGGCCCGAGCGGCTCCCCCCTCCGCGGCCTCATCAACGTGCTCCCCACCGGCCGCAACTTCTACTCGGTCGACCCCAAGGCGATCCCCAGCTCGCTGGCCTGGGAGACGGGCCAGGCGATGGCCGACTCGCTGCTGGCCCGCTACCGCGCCGACCACGGCGACTGGCCGCGCTCGGTCGGCCTCTCGGCCTGGGGCACCAGCGCGATGCGGACGGCCGGCGACGACATCGCCGAGATCCTCGCGCTGATCGGCGTGCGCCCGGTCTGGGACGCCGCCTCGCGCCGGGTCACGAGCCTCGAGCCGATCCCGGCCGGCGAGCTCGGCCGGCCCCGCATCGACGTGACGGTCCGCATCTCGGGCTTCTTCCGGGACGCGTTCCCGCACGTCGTGGCCCTGCTCGACGACGCCTTCCGGATGGTCGCCGAGCTGGACGAGCCCGACAACTATGTGCGCGAGCACGCACTGCGCGACCGGGAACAGCACGGCGACTGGCGGCGCGCCACCATGCGGATCTTCGGTTCGCGGCCGGGGGCGTACGGTGCCGGGATCCTGCCGTTGATCGACAGCCGGAACTGGCGCGACGACGCCGACCTCGCCGAGGTGTACGCCGTGTGGGGCGGCTTCGCCTACGGCCGCGGCCTCGACGGCGTGCCCGCCCGGCCGGACATGGAGAACGCGTACCGCCGGATCGACGTCGCCGCCAAGAACATCGACACCCGCGAGCACGACATCGCCGACTCGGACGACTACTTCCAGTACCACGGCGGCATGATCGCCACGGTCCGGGCGCTGACCGGGCGAGCGCCCGCGGCGTACGTCGGCGACTCCACCAACCCGGACCACGCACGGACCCGCAGCCTGACCGAGGAGACCGCGCGGATCTTCCGCGCCCGCGTGGTGAACCCGCGCTGGATCGCGGCCATGCGCCGGCACGGCTACAAGGGCGCGTTCGAGCTGGCCGCCACCGTCGACTACCTGTTCGGGTACGACGCGACGGCCGGCGTGGTGACCGACTGGATGTACGAGCAGCTGGCCACCACGTACGCCCTCGATCCGGAGAACCAGAAGTTCTTCCAGCAGTCGAACCCGTGGGCGCTGCACGGCATCGCCGAGCGCCTGCTCGAGGCGGCCGACCGCAAACTGTGGGAGTCGCCCGAGCCGGCCACGCTGACCGCGCTCCAGGAGCTCTACCTGGCCACCGAGGGCGACCTCGAAGAGGGGTGATGCGGGTCGCCGGCCGGCACCCAGACGCCCGGCTCGTCGAGGCACAGCCGGCCGACCGACCGAGTCAGCGCCTCGATCAGAGCTCTTATGGCCGGGCGCTGCTCGTCCCGGCGGCTGACCAGCGACCACGTCCAGTACGGCTTCGGCGCCTCGATCGGCCGGGCGACCAGATCGCCGGGCACGGGCGTGGTCTGGCTCTTCGGGTTGTTGACGACCGGGAGGCGCAGCCGGCGGACGTGGTCGAAGAACGCCGGCCCGGTCACGCCGCCCTCCGGCACCCGCACCGCCCGGGCGCCCGTCTCCTCGGCCATCGCCATCGCCCAGACGTTCCACGACGACCAGCTGGTCTCGTCGGCGTCGATCAGCACCACGGTGTCGCGGGCCCGCACCGGGGCGTCGGTCGTGCCGGTGCTCACGGCGAAGAGCCGGTCGACCCCGAGCAGCCGCGCGTCGAGCTTGCCCTCGGCCAGCGTGTCCTCCGGCGCCCAGCAGATCGCCAGGTCGAGACCGCCGTCGACGACCCGGGCGGCCTGCGCGTGCGACGGCAGGACCCAGGCGTCGACCAGCAGCTGGGCGACGCCGGCCGCGCGATCCTCGAGGTCGGGCGGGCGCCAGTTGACGTAGCCGAGGCGGACCGGGTCGCTTTTTTCGAGCCCTTGCGCCGTACGCCGTAATTCGTCGGCCTGGCGCAGCAGCTCCCGCGCCCCCGGCAGCAGCGCCGCGCCGGCCGCGGTGAGCGCGACCGTGCGCCGGTCCCGGTCGAAGAGCCGCGTGTGCAGATCGCGTTCCAGCGCCTTGATCTGCTGGGACAGCGAGGGCCCGGCGATCCGCAGCCGTTCGGCGGCCCGGGCGAAGCTCAGCTCCTCGGCGACCGCCACGAAGTAACGCAGCTGGCGTAGCTCCATCCGCCCAGCGTACGGCCCTGGTAGGCGCGGCCTCTCAGCCGGGAGAAAGATGGACGTGTCAATCACATCGCGGCGACAGATCCTCTCCTTAGATCTAGTCGAGGAGACCGAAATGTCGAAAGTTGTCGTCGTCACCGGAGCTTCGCAGGGCATCGGCGCCGCCACCGTCGCCGCGTACCGCAAGCGGGGCTGGAACGTGGTGGCCACGTCCCGCACCATCAAGCCGTCCGACGATCCCGGCGTCCTGACCGTGGCCGGCGACCTCGCCGACCCGGCCGTGGCCGCCCGCGTGATCGGCGCCGGCCAGGCCGAGTTCGGCCGCATCGACACGCTGGTGAACAACGCCGGCGTCTTCATCGCCAAGCCGTTCACCGAGTACACCGGCGACGACTTCGACGCGATGACCGGCGTCAACCTGCGCGGCTTCGTCGCCATCACCCAGCCGGCCGTGGCCGCGATGCTGTCGCAGGGCGGCGGCCACGTCGTCACGATCAGCACGAGCCTGGTCGACCACGCCAACGTCAACCTGCCGTCCGTGCTCGCGTCCCTCACCAAGGGCGGCCTCAACGCCGCGACGAAATCCCTGGCCATCGAGTACGCGACCCGCGGCGTCCGCTTCAACGTGGTGTCACCGGGCATCATCCGCACCCCGATGCACCCGGCGTCGACGCACGAGTTCATGGCCGCCCAGCACCCCGTGAACCGGATCGGCGACGTCACCGACATCACCGACGCGATCCTCTACCTGGAGAACGCGCCGTTCGTCACGGGGGAGATCCTGCACGTGGACGGCGGCCAGAGCGCCGGCCACTGACCCCGCCCACCGACCCCGCCCACCGTCACCCCTCGGGTCGGCCCGAGCCCTCCGCGCGGCGCCGGCCCATTCCTCCAGGAGAGTGTCGCCATGACCGACGAAGCCATCTTGCGCCCGGTCCTGAACGCCTGGCAGCAGGCGATAGCCGAGCACCGCCCCGACGACGTGGCCGCCCTGTTCGCCCCCGACGCCGTCTTCAAGGGCTTGCGCCCCTATTCGGTGGGCCGCCCCGGGGTAGCCGCCTATTACGACTCCCAGCCCGCGGGCATGACCGTCGACTACCGCATCCTCGAGTCCCGCCGCTTGGCCCCCGACGTGGTCCTGGGCTGGCTGGAGGCCGATTTCCACTTCACCGACCGCCCCGCAATCGAGCTGAACCTGACCGTGGTGGTGGCCGCCGGCCGGATCGCCCACTACCAGGTGAGTCCTCGCTAGCCCTTTGCTCTGCTTACCAATACGCGCATCGTCCCCGCCGCCTCCCGACCTCGCCGCCCCAGCCCTTCGCCGGCCGGGAGTGGACGAGTTCCGGGAGTGCGGCGCCGCGCGTAAGACGTCCCCGGCCATCAAGATCCGCGGCCGGCGGACTGCGAACCGACAGCGATGAAGAATTTGTGTCTCCCAGGCGCACAATCTCTCCAAGATCGGGCTGGGCCGGGCCGTCTGGCTGTTGTGTGCGCCTCGTGCTGCCGACCGTGCCGGGTCAGGCGTCATCCTGGCGGGCGTGCCCGGCGGCCGTCCGGGTCCCCGGCCAGGCGCTGAGGAGGCAACCGGGCCGGCGGGCGCGCCCGGTCGCTCGCTTTAGGTCCGCCGCCCCGCGAGTCCGCCGCTCGTGAGCCGGCGCCCGCAAGGGCTGTCGTCGAGCCGAGGCCGCTGTTGTCGAGCCGAGGCCGCTGTTGTCGAGCCGAGGCCGTTGCCCCGCCAAAACCGCCGCCCGGCAAAGCCCGCCCTCCCCAAGGGGGTAGCCCCCGCTGGTCATTGTGGTTGAGGAAGCGACTCCCGTGCGCACCCGAGCCCCAAACCCTGTGCACAACCCGCCGTTGTGGAAAACCTCCACCGACCAACCCAACCTGCTAAGCGGCCGGCACCCCTCACCCACGCCGCAACAGGTAGGTGTCCATGATCCAGCCGTGAAGTGAGCGGGCCTCCTCCCGTACCCGCAAAATCTCCTCGCCGACCTCGGACACCCGGCCCGACCGCAAGATCTCGTCCGGCGTGCCGATGTACGCCCCCCAGTAGATGTAGGCGTCCGGATACGCCGCGAACGCCTGCCGGGCGTCCAGCATCACCACCACGTCCGCGACCCCGTCCGGCCACCCTTCCGCCAGCCGCCGTCCGGTGGTCACCGAGAACGGCTGCCCCACCTGGTTGAGCCCGGTCCGGTGCCGCGCCGCCAGCGCCGACACGCTGCTGATGCCCGGGACCACCTGGTACTCGAAGAGGGTCTGCCCGCGGCCCAGGATCTCGTCGAGGATCGCGATCGTCGAGTCGTACAGCGACGGGTCGCCCCACACCAGGAACGATCCGGTCTCGTCGTCCAGGAGGTGCTCGGCGATCAGCGCCTCGACGACGGCGGAGCGGCGGCTGCGCCAGTCGGCGACCGTGCCCTCGTAGTCGGCGGGCGTGCGGTCCCGGGCCGGGTCGGCTCCGGAGACCACGCGGCGGCTGGGGCGGCCGTACGCCTTCATGAGCCGGCGCCGCAGCTCGATCATGCTGTCCTTCTCCTCGCCCTTGTCGAGGAGGAAGAAGACGTCGGTTCGCCCGATCGCCTTCGCCGCTTGCAGGGTGAGGTGGTCCGGGTCGCCCGCGCCGATCCCGATCACGTAGATCTTCCGCACGATCAGGAGGTTAGCCGGGACCGGGGGATGTTCAGTAACGTCGATGTCATGGGGAGCGAGCCGACCGCCGGAGCCCTTCTCGCCGCCGGCAGTGAGGCCCTGGTCGAGGCCGCCTTCCGCACCGGCGACTTCCGGGTCGCCCGCGAGCTGCTGGAGGCCGCCCGGCAGCGGGCCCGGCAGACCCGCGACCGCATCGACGAGGCGTCGGCGCTGACTCGGCTCGGCATGCTGCTGCACTTCGAGGCGCTCGGCGGCGATCTCGGGCACGCCGACCGGGCGGCCGAGGAGCGCCTGTTCGCCGAGGCGCTGGTCATCCAGCGGGCCGCGGACGATCCGGCGGGCGCGGCCGAGTCGCTGTTCGGGCTGGGGCTGGTCCATCAGGTGCTGCGGGCCGACTGGGCGTCGGCGATGCCGTTCTACCGGGAGGCGCTGACGCTGGCCGAGCGCTACGCCGACGAGATGGTCCGCTCCGAGGTGCACCGGCACATCGGCTTCTTCCACGTCTATGCCGCCGGCGAGCCCGAGCCGGGGCTGCGTCACCTGCGCATGTCGCAAGTTCTCCGGGAGAGGTACGGCGATCCGCGCCGGGTCGCGACCGGGACCCTGGCGCTCGGGGAGGCCGAGCTCGCCGCCGGCAATCGGGGCGAGGCGCTGCGGCTGCTCGCCGAGGCCGTGCACCAGGCGCGGACGGCGGGGCTGACGGCGGAGCGGATCGGGTGGGCGGAACGGGCCCTGCGCGCCGCCGAAGGGGTCACAAGTCCTTGACCATCTGCTGCGAGACCAGCGGCATCGCCAGGGCCGCCGCGAAGCCGAGCGCCTCGGGACGGCCGGGGACGTTCAGCCCGACCCGGGGCACGCCGTGCCGGGCGAGCTCGGCCTCGGCGGCGGCGACCATCCGCCGGCCCAGGCCGTGGCGGCGCAGCTCGGGAGCGACCTCGAGATAGACGATCAGGCCGATGGTGGGCCGCTCGGCGTTGGGCATGGTGATCCAGAGCCAGCCGACCTGCCGGCCGTCGTCGTGGGCGGTGAACAGCAGCACGCCGGGACTGGTCACGCCGTCGGGGGCGATCCGGCCGGCCGCGCGGCGGGCCTGGTCGGTGGTGGCGGCCGGGTCGCGGACCAGGGCGAAGGGGTCGCGGGCGACCAGGGCGGCGATGTGCTCGTCGTAGTCCGCCGGGGTCATCGGCGCCAGCGTGAGCCGATCGGCGCCCGGGTCGAGCGGCCGGGACCGCACCTGGGAGAGAACCCGGTAGCCGAGCCGCTCGTAGAGGTGCTGGGCGACCTCGTTGTGGCCGAACACGTGCAGGCCGACCCGGCGAACGCCGCGGGCGGCCAGATCGGCCTCGCCGGCCTCGATGATCTGCCGGCCGAGGCCGCGGCCGCGCTGGTCCTCGGCGACCTCGATCTCGGAGATCCAGGCCATGTCGGTGTAGACGGTGCCGGGCAGCGAGATCCAGAGGAAGCCCACTTCCCGGTCGCCGTCCATCGCCTTGCGCAGCAACTGCCCCTGCGTGCGTACGCCCTCCGGCAGCCCGACGTGCAGCTGCTCGGCCGACTGCTTCCGGGCGTCGTCCCGCGGGACACCGAAGTTCAGGGCGATGTCGTGCGCGTAGTCCTCGGCCATCCGGTCACGCCGGGCCTCGTACTCGGCCTGGGTCAGGTCGATCAGCTCAAGCCCCATGAGCATGAACTCTTTCACGTCCGGCCATCGGCGGCGACTCGGCTGTCCAGCGTTCGTCGGATGTCCGACGGATCGACGACGGTCAGTTCTGTCGGCTAGCCGACCGGTGTAACTTCACCGGCATAAGCCTGGTCAAAGGGGGCGGCCTTGACCGAGCACGCGTCTGCTTACCATCCGGTCGTCGGCATCGATCTCGGTACGACCTCCTGCACGATGTCGGTCTGGAACGGCGCCGAGGTGGTGGTGATCCCCGGGCCGATCCCGTCGGTGGTGACGCAGAACGCGGCGGGCCAGATCGTGGTCGGCCGGGAGCCCGACGGCGACGGCCAGCCGGTGATCGCCGGCTTCAAGCGCGGCCTCAGCGAGGGCGACCGCGAGCGCCTGCGGCTGCGCGGCCGGCAGTACCGGCCGCCCGAGATCTGCGCCTTCCTGCTGATCGAGCTGAAGCGGCAGGCCGAGGCGTTCCTCGGCGGCCCGGTGCACGACGCGGTGATCACGGTCTCCGGGTCGGCCGGCGAGCCCGAGCGGCGCGCGATCCGGGAGGCGGCCGGGCTGGCCCAGCTCAACGTGCGCCGGCTGGTCGACGGCGCGGTGGCGGCCGCGGTGGCGCTGGGCGCCGACGACCGGGAACGGACCTACGCGATCTACGACCTCGGCGGCGGCGCGTTCGACTCGGCCATCGTGCGGGTCGGGCCGGAGGGCATGGCGGTGCTCGGCGCGGCGGGCGACCCCCGGCTCGGCGGCGACGACTTCGACGAGCACATCGTGGGGTACGCGTTGCGGCAGATCCGCGAGCGGCACCACGTCGACCTCAGCCGCGACGAGCACGTCCGCATCCGCATCCGGCGTGAGGCCGAGCGGGGCAAGCGGGAGCTGTCCACGGCCGAGACCACGGTGCTCGACCTGCCGCTGCTCACGGCCACGGTCAGCGCGAGCGTGCCGCTGTCCCGGCGGGCGTTCGAGGCGATGATCGAGCCGGACGTGACGAAGTCGCTCGGCCACCTGACCGCGGCGCTGGCCGCCGCCGAGGCCGAGCACGGCATCGGCCGGGACGGGGTCGACGAGGTCGTGCTGGCCGGCGGCTCGACCCGGATCCCGTCGATCCGGGCCCGGCTGGCCGGCTACTTCGGCGTCGGCCCCGGCGGCATCCGGGCCGACCTCGACCCCGGCGAGCTGAACGCGCGGGGCGCCGGCCTGATCGCCCGCGAGTTCGAGCCGGCGCTGACCTTCGAGGGCCTGCGTCCCGGGCTGCTCGGGGCGAACCTGCGGCTGCGCGCCGAGATGGCCGACCCGAGCCCGGCGGCGCCCGACCCGGCCGCGGCCGGGCCCGCCGACCTGCTGCCCGGGGTGCCGGCCGAGACGCCGGCCGACTTCCGCCGGGTCGCCGACGCCAGCCACGAGTTGCTGGCCGCGACCCTGGACGGGGCCCGCCCGGGGCTGCGCTCGGCGTACCTGAGCTTCGTCGCCGCCATCCAGGCCGCCGCGCCCGACGGCCGCCTGGCCGAGCTCGGCCGCACGCTGTCGGAGGAGTACGTCCGGACCGGGGCCTGATGTCCGGTTACGGTTGTCTCATGCTGATCAGCTGTGGCCTGCCGGTTTCCGGGGCCTGGGCGACGCCGGAGTCGCTCGCCCGCTTCGCCGTCCGGGCCGAGGAGCTCGGCTACCACGGCCTCTGGTCGTTCCAGCGGCTGCTGGTCGGCGACGGGCAGGAGATGGCGCCGGTCTACCGGAGCGTGCTCGACCCGATGGTCGCGCTGAGCTATGCGGCGGCCCGCACGGAACGTGTCCGGCTGGGCGTCGCGGTGATCAATTTGCCGTACGTCTCACCCGCCTACCTGGCCAAGCAGGCGGCCACCCTCGACGTGCTCTCCGGCGGCCGGCACGACCTCGGCCTCGGCACCGGGTGGTCGGAGCCGGAGTTCGTCGCCACCGGCTCGCGCCCGGAGCCGCGCGGCCGCCGGATCGAGGAGTACCTGGCCGTTCTGCGCACGCTCTGGAACGACGAGATCGCCTCGTTCGACGGCGAGCTGTACACGGTGCCGCCGAGCACGATGGCGCCGCGCCCGATCCGGCCCGGCGGACCGCCGGTGCTGCTGGGTGGCACGGCCGACGCGGCGCTGCGTCGGGCCGGCCGGATCGCCGACGGCTGGGTGAGCAGCAGCCGGGCCGACCTGGCCGACATCCAGCGCGGCGTCCAGCTGGTCCGCCGGGCGGCCGAGGAGCACGGGCGCGACCCCGACCAGGTGCGGATCGTCGTGCGCGGCGTGGTGCGGGCCGGGCGGCGGGACGACGCCATGCCGCTCTCCGGGGACTGGGCGCAGATCCGCGGCGGCGCCCAGGCGTACGAGGAGGCCGGCGTGACCGAGCTGTTCTACGACCTGAACTGGGACCCGCTCATCGGCGGCCCGGACGCCGCCCCGGAGGCCGCGGGGGAGCGGGCCGAGGAGATCATCTCGGCTCTGGCGCCCACCGGCTTCGGCACGTACGGATGACGCCCGTCGAACTCCCGGAATGGCGGGGAATGGCGGTCGATTCGTAATCAGAATGGCGCGCGGGAGCCGTTCCGACGGCTCCGGTGAGTGACGGAGATCAACACAGAACCGTATCTCGTCGAGCCGAGTGACCGTTGATCCGGCCCCCGATGGACCGATCGGCCGTAGATCTTCCGGGTTGGAGCGCTCTCCGCCGGAGGATCCGACGGTCGAGGTCACCCAAGATCGACATCCCGGCGAAACCCCGACGAAACAGCGGCCCGCGAACCCGAGAACGTGACTTCAATGACTTTGCGCAACAGTACGATTGCCCTTTGGGTTGTGATTTCGGACATATGGCACAGTCCTGATCGTCAAGATGGGTGTTTTCCGCCCTCAAGGTCTAGTTCGTGCACTGCTGGGGGGCCACCGGATGTGACGCCGACAACCGGCGGCTTTCAGCGGGCCGTTATTCATTCGATGCGTCAACTCATTTCCTACGGCCAGTTTCCGGACTACCTTCCCAACCGCAGCATCCGAATACCTCTCGCGCACGGCGCATGTGAGGGTGTGTCGTTCGATGGAGGTGATTGAGCGTGGAACCGCTGATCGAAGAGGCGGCCCATGACCGTGAGGGCATCTCGTTCGGCACTATGACCGCGCCCACCGGCGACGGTAAGAAGGTCGAGACGCGGCGCAAGTCGCCGACCCAGATCGCCCTGGCCCGCCTGCGGAAAGACCGTCTCGCGATGGTCTGCCTGGGCGTCTTCCTGTTCTTCCTGGCGATCGCGATCTTCGCGCCGCTGCTGGCCAAGATCGAGGGCCAGGACCCGACCACGCTGCACCAGGACCTGCTCGACCAATACGGCCTGCCGACGATCGCGTCCTCGCCGGACCACTGGTTCGGCATCGAGCCCCGGCTCGGCCGCGACCTGTTCGCGCGCTTCGTCTACGGCGCCCGGCCGTCACTGATCGTAGCGATCTCGGTCACCTTGATCACCGGCGTCGTCGGCGTCGTGATGGGCCTGCTCGCCGGCTTCATCGGCGGCTGGGTCGACCGGATCATCTCCTGGATCATCGACTTCGTCCTGTCGCTGCCCTACCTGCTGTTCGCGATCGCGGTGCCGGCGGTGCTCCTGACGATCTTCGTCGGCGACGCCACCACGGCGGGCACGTCCGACGTGACGAAGGCGCGGTTCGCCTCGCTGATCCTGGTGCTCTCGTTCTTCGGCTGGGCCAGCCTGGCCCGGCTCATCCGCGGCGAGGTCTTCTCGCTGCGCGAGCGTGAGTTCATCGCCGCCGCCAAGGTGCTGGGCGTGCCGACCCGCAAGGTCTTGTTCAAGGAGTTGCTGCCGAACCTGGTGGCGCCGATCATCATCTCCACCTCGCTGGCTCTGCCGTCCTACATCGTCGCCGAGGCGGGTCTGACCTTCCTCGGCGTGGGTCTGGTCGAGCCGACCCCGTCGTGGGGGCTCACGATCGCCTACGCGACGACCTACTACCGGGCCGACCCGCTCTACCTGTGGCTGCCCGTTCTGGCGATCAGCATCCTGGTGCTGGCGCTGAGCCTCCTCGGTGACTCCATCCGAGACGCTTTCGATCCCCGCACCCGACGGTGACCCCGTCGACGCCCTGTAAAGAAAGAGGAGAAATGGCAAGGCGCTTCAAGGTGGCCGTGGCGGCAACTGCCGCCGTGGCCCTTGGGCTTGCGGGCTGTGGCAGCCCGTCGTCCAAGAATGATTCGGGCAAGGCCGACACCGGCGCGATCAAGGCTCAGCAGGCAGCGACAGACCCGAACGCCAAGGGTCCGGCTCCCGAGGCCGCCGGCGTGCACAAGGGCGGCACGATCAACATCTACGCCCAGTCGACCCCGTCGACGCTCGACCCCACGGACACGTACTACACCGACTCGAACGAGATCGAGAAGCTGACGTTCCGCACCCCGACGCAGTACGCGGTCCGTAACGGCCAGCCCGTGCTCGTCCCCGACCTGACCGACCTCGGTACGGTCTCGGCGGATAAGCTGACCTGGACGTTCAAGCTGACCGGTCAGTACAAGTACGAGGACGGCACGGACGTCAAGGTCGAGGACATGGCGTACGCGATCAAGCGTTCGTTCGCCCACGACGTCTTCCCGAACGGCCCGGCCTACCAGCTGAGCTACTTCAAGGACGGCGACAAGTACAAGGGCCCCTACAAGGACGGCGACACCTACGCCGGCGTGGAGACCCAGGGCACCGACACCCTGATCATCCACCTCGCGAAGCCGTTCGCGGACCTTCCGTTCTACATGACCTTCCCGATGTTCACGCCGATCCCGAAGGCGAAGGACACGAAGCAGGACTACAAGAACCACCCGCTGTCCACCGGTCCGTACATGTTCGACCAGTTCGTGGCCGGCACCTCGCTCACCCTGAAGAAGAACCCGAACTGGGACGCCAACACCGACCCGGTGCGGCACCAGTACGCGGACGCGTGGAGCTTCAAGTGGGGCGGCGAGATCGTCTCCACCCAGCAGAAGGTCCTCAACTCCTCGGGTGACGACGCCAACGCGATCCAGTACGAGGAGATCGACGCCTCGCTGATCCCGCAGCTGACCGGCGACAAGGCCAACCAGCTGATCAAGGGTGAGAGCCCCTGCCTCTACGTGCTGAACATCGACACCCGCAAGATCCCGGACATCAACGTCCGGAAGGCGATCGCCAAGGCGATGCCGTGGAACGCGATCTCGAAGGCGAACGGCAACAACGACTACACCGCCGAGTCCGCCAGCACGTTCCTCCCGCCGGGTGTCCCGGGCTACACCAAGTACACGCCGTACCCGGACCTGACCGGCACCGGCGACGGTGACGCGGCCGGCGCCAAGAAGCTGCTCACCGACGCCAACAAGCTCGGCTTCGAGGTCAGCTGGTACTACGACAACACCAAGCCGCTGCCGCAGCAGATCTCGAACATCCGCGCCGACGCCCTCACCAAGGCCGGCTTCAAGGTCAAGGCGATCGGTGTGGCCACGGCCGACCTGCGCGCCAAGATCTCGGACTACAGCGCCCCGGTGAACCTGGCGCAGGGCCCGCGCGGTTGGTGCTCCGACTGGCCGACCGGCTCGTCGTGGCTGCCGGTGCTCTTCGAGACCCGCTCGATCAGCGACGGCATCAGCTGGGGCTTCCTGCAGGATGCGGCCCTGGACAAGAAGATCGAGGACGTTGCCCAGCTGCCGACCGACCAGGCGACCAGCAAGTGGGCACCGCTCGACCAGGAGATCATGGGTCAGTACGTCGCGCTGCCTTGGTACTACACCAAGATGGCCGTCCTCCAGGGCACCAATGTCGGTGGTTCCGTCGGCGACGCGACCATGGGCATGCCGTTCTTCCCGGAGCTCTACCTGAAGAGCTGACCTAGGTCAGTTCTTCCCGGTGGCCCGGCCGCTCCGGCGGCCGGGCCACCGGTCCACCGGCTTCGCCCGGCTCCCGCACCCATCGCATCGATCTCTTAATTAACGATCTTCTATCTCCAGAGGTGCTCGTCGTGCTGCTGTACATCCTGCGACGCGTGATCAGCGCGATCTCGGTCGTGATAGTCACAGTGGTGGCCAGCTTCATGCTGTTCTTCCTCGCGCCGACCGACCCCGCCGGCGTCATCTGCGGCCCGCGGTGCACTCCCGAGCGGCTCGACAACATCACCAAGAGCCTCGACCTCGACCAGCCACCGGTCCAGCAGATCGCGCTCTACTTCAAGGGCATCGTCGTCGGCCGTGAGTACACCACCGGCGGCGTGACGCGCCACTGCGACGCCCCCTGCCTCGGCTACTCCTACGTCCTCGGCATCCCCGTCACCGACCTGCTGGCCAAGGCCGTCCCGGTGACCCTGTCGATCGTCATCGGCGGCGCGACCATCTACCTGCTCTTCGGCGTCCTGATCGGCACGACCGCGGCCCGGCTCCGAGGGACGACCCTCGACCGTGTGTCGGTCGGCAGCTCACTGGTGCTGGGCTCGGTCCCGTACTTCGTGGTCGCCCTGATCATCGCGCTCTACGCCACATTCCTGCCGAAATCGCAGTACGTGCCGTTCTTCGAAAATCCGCCGCAATGGGCCGCCGGCCTGCTCGCGGCCTGGATCTGTCTGGGCCTGACGAACTCGGCCTCGTACACCCGGTACTCCCGCGCCTCCATGATCGAGGCACTGGGCCAGGACTTCACCCGCACCGCCCGCTCGAAGGGCATCTCGGAACGCCGGGTGATCTACCGGCACGGCCTGCGCGCCGCCATGACCCCGGTCATCACGATCTTCGGCGTCGACGTCGCGTTCCAGCTGGTCAACACGATCTTCACCGAACGCATCTTCCAGCTGCCGGGCCTCGGCCTGCGCCTGCTCAACGCGTTCAACCAATACGACCTGCCGGTGCTCATGGGCGGTGTCGTCGTGGGCGCCACGGTGCTGGTGACAATGAACCTCGTGGTGGACATTCTGTACACGGTCCTCGACCCCCGGGTCCGGCTCGGATGAGCGACGCCGACCCGAAAACCCCATCTGTCCCGCAAGGCGGCAACATGACCGACTCACCCGTCCGGGCCCCGCAGACCGTCGAGCGCACCGCTCGTGTGCGCGCCGAGAACGAAGAGGCCTACCTCGAGGTCAGCGACCTCCACGTGCAGTTCCCCACGGCGGACGGCAAGGTCAACGCGGTTCAGGGCCTGAGCTACGCGCTGCCGCTGCGGCGCACGCTGGCCATCGTCGGCGAGTCCGGCTCCGGCAAGAGCGTCTCGAGCATGGCGATCATGGGTCTGCACGACCGGAAGTCGACCTGGATCTCCGGGTCGATCAAGGTCGGCGGCAAAGAGGTCGTCGGCATGTCGGAGAAGGAGCTGATGAGCTTCCGCGGCGCCGACGCCGCGATGATCTTCCAGGACCCGCAGTCGTCGCTGCACCCGTTCTTCACGATCGGCGACCAGATCACCGAGTCGTACCGCGCGCACAACAACGTGTCGAAGCGGGCCGCCAAGGCGCGCGCCGTCGACATGCTCGGCCGGGTCGGCATCCCGAACCCGAAGCGCCGCGTCGACCAGTACCCGCACGAGTTCTCGGGCGGCATGCGGCAGCGCGCGATGATCGCGATGGCCCTGGTCAACGACCCGAAGCTGCTGATCGCGGACGAGCCGACCACGGCCCTCGACGTGACCGTGCAGGCGCAGATCCTCGACCTCATCGCCGACCTCCAGCGCGACTTCGGCTCGGCCGTCGTCTTCATCACCCACGACCTCGGGGTGGTGGCCGAGATCGCCGACGACATCCTGGTGATGTACGCCGGCAACGCGGTCGAGCACGGACCGGTCGACAAGATCCTCGGGGCGCCGCTGCACCCGTACAGCTGGGGTCTGCTCGAAAGCATTCCCGCCGTCTCGGGCACGCCCGGTCCGCTCCACCCGATCCCGGGTTCCCCGCCGAGCCTGCTGGCCGTGCCCAGCGGTTGCGCCTTCCACCCCCGGTGCGAGTTCCGGGACCGGGTGGGCGGCGACCTGTGCCGGACGCTCAAGCCCGAACTGATCTCGCGGACCGCGGACCTCGGACGCACCTCCCGGTGCCACCTGAAGGAACCCGACAAGGTGTTCGAGACCGAAGTCCTGCCCCGGCTGCCGTAAGAGGCTGTTGTTCCCAGAGAGATGGCGACGATGACCGCTGCTACCACCACCGCCAAGTCCGGCGTCCGCTCGGTGGAGGGTTCCCCTCTGCTCGAGCTCGAAGACGTCAAGATGCACTTCCGGACGAAGGGCGACGGCCTTCTGGCCCGCGGCACCAAGTGGGTGCAGGCCGTGGACGGGGTCAGCTTGACCGTGCAGCCCGGCGAGACGCTGGGCCTGGTCGGCGAGTCCGGCTGTGGCAAGTCCACGACGGCCCGCCTGATCACCCGGCTGCTCGAGCCGACCGCCGGCCAGATCCGCTACCAGGGCGTCGACATCGCGCACATGTCCGAGCGACAGCTGCGCCCGTACCGCCGCGAGATCCAGCTGATCTTCCAGGACCCGTACTCGTCGCTGAACCCGCGGCACACGGTCGGCACGATCGTCGGCACCGCGCTGCGCACGCACGGGATGGTGCCCAAGAGCGGCGAGCTCAAGCGGGTGCAGGAGCTGCTCGAGGTCGTCGGCCTCAACCCCGAGCACTACAACCGCTACCCGCACGAGTTCTCCGGCGGTCAGCGGCAGCGCATCGGCATCGCCCGCGCGCTCGCCGCCCGGCCGAAGATCATCGTGGCCGACGAGCCGGTCTCGGCCCTCGACGTGTCGATCCAGGCCCAGGTCATGAACCTGCTGGAGAACCTGCGCTCGGAGCTCGGCATCGCGTTCGTGTTCATCGCCCACGACCTCGGCGTGGTGCGGCACTTCTGCGACCGGGTCGCGGTCATGTACCTCGGCCGGGTGGTCGAGGAGGCGCCACGGGACACGCTCTACGAGAAGCCGCAGCACCCGTACACCCAGGCCCTGCTCTCCGCCGTGCCGGACATCGCCGTGGTCCGCGGCGTGCCGCCGAAGCAGCGCATCCGCCTGGTCGGCGACGTGCCCAGCCCGGTCGACCCGCCGTCCGGCTGCCGCTTCCGCACCCGCTGCTGGAAGGCGCAGGACATCTGCAGCACCAACGACCCGGCGCTCGAGGAGAAGGCTCCGCACCAGGAGGTGGCCTGCCACTTCGCCGAGCCGCCGGTGGAGTCGATCGTGGCGGAGATCGTCTGATTTGGTCGCTCCGCCCCCGGCCCCGTCCGTCTATCGCACTCGCGCCTACCGCACCCGGCAGCGGGTGCTCATCGGCCTTGCCGCGGTGGGCCTGCTGCTGCTCGGTTACCTGATCGGGCGGTGGCAGGACACCCCGGCACCGGCCGCGGCCACCCGGCCCGCGGCGTCGGTGGCCGCCGCGCCACCGGCTTCGCCCTCGGTGGCGCCGACCACCCCGCCGCCGTCACCGACGGTCTATCCGACGCTGCAGGCCGAGGCGGCCGCCGCGCTCAACGGGATCCAGTCCCAGGACACCGAGGACGAGGGCGGCGGCAAGAACGTCGGCTGGATCGCCACCGGCGACTCGCTGCGCTTCGACAACATCGACTTCGGGCCGGTGCCGGCGACCAAGGTCGACGTGCGGGTGGCTTCCGACGCCGACCAGGGGCGGATGGACGTACGCCTGGACGCGCCCGACGGCACACCGGTCGGCACGATGCGGGTCACCCGCACCGGCGGCTGGCAGACCTGGCGTACCGACGAGGTGACGCTCACGCCGGTGACCGGCACGCACACGGTCTACCTGACGTTCGCCGGCGACGGCGAGTTCCTCAACATCAACTGGCTGCAGTTCGGGCACTGAGCGCCTTCTCCCGCACGGGAATGCGCACGGTCAGCACGCCGCTCTCGTAGCGGGCGTCGAGGCGGTCGGTGTCCAGCGCGTCGTCGGTGTCGAGCGCCTCGGCCAGGAAGATCTGGCGCTCGCCCTCGCAACGCTCGCCCTCGACGCGCCGGCGCTCGCAGCGGACGGTCAGGGACTCGTCGTCGGCGGAGATGTCGATGCCGGCCGGGTCGACGCCGGGCAGGTCGATGTCGATGTGGAAGGTGTCGTCGATCCGGTACGCGTCGAAGCGTGCACCGGAGGTCCGGTTCGCGGAGTCGAACACGCGGGCCGTGAGCCGGTCGAGGTCGCGCACGGTGGCGCTACCGAGCAACATGGGTGGTTCCTCCAGCTACAGCTTTCGCAGGTTGAGCATGGGTGGCTCAACCTTCGTCTCCAACGGAGATTCTCGCTGTGGAATTCCCCGGACATGACCGTGGGGCGGGCCATCGTGGCCCGCCCCACAGTTACCTCCGCGTGCTACTTGAAGAAGTTCGGACCGGGGACGCCGACGCCGGTCTCGGCGTCGTAGCCCCGCGTGCTGTGGATCGTCGTCGACTGAACGTCGACCCACTGCAGCTGGTACGTGCGGCCGTCGGAGGCGTCCACCGTGTTCGCGAAGTTGGCGCGAACCTGGTTGACCGGCTTCTTCGGCGCGACGATGTCGGTGATCTTCTTCGTGTTCATCGCCCGGTAGTACGCCGGGTTGGCGAACCCGACCGGGTGGTGCTGCTTCTGGCTCTGCACGGCCTGCATGCCGGCCAGCAGCGGGGACGCCAGGCTCGTGCCGCCGATGCGGTACTCGTCGTAGTACGTCCCGTCCGGGAACTCCTGGGTCTGGCCGACCCGGAAGCCGGTGTTCGGGTCGCCCGGCATCGAGATGTCCGGCACGGCGCGCATCCGCGTCGAGCCGAAGTACTTCGAGATCGAGTCGGGCACGACGCCGCGCTGGTAGAACGGCTGCCCGAACAGGATGCTCGTGCCGCCGCCGCCGCCGGACGAGTAGACCGGCGCGCCCCACGACTTGCCGTCGGCCGAGAGCGCCGAGTACGCGGTCTGCCAGCCGTGCTCCCACACCCGGTTGCCGTGCTTGTCGATGCCGACGCTGGTGCCGCCGACCCCGGTCACGTACGGCAGGTCGGCCGGGAAGTCGACCGTCTTGAGCTCGGGGTGGGTGTTGCCCTGGGTCTCGTCGCCGGCGTCGCCGCTGGAGAAGTCGACCGTGATGCCGGTCAGCGCCGCTTCCAGCGAGAACTGCTGGTAGAAGTCGATGTACTCCTGGCCCAGGTCGGCCACCTTGTCGGTGCCGGTGCCCCACGAGTTCGTGACGATGTCCGCCACGTGGTTGTCGATCGTGGTCGCCCACGCCTCGTCCAGGCCGGTCGAGCAGTCCGCCCCGGCCACGTAGACGATGTTCGCCCCCGGGGCCATCGAGTGCACGGCCTCGATGTCCAGCGTCTCCTCGCCGTACCAGCCGGCGCCACCGCACTCGTCGATCAGGCCGTAGCCGTCGGCGGGCGGGGTGATCTGGGTGAACTGGTGCCGCCCGAAGGCGGGCAGGCCGTGCTTGCGGTTGTACGTCCGGGTGTCCGGCACGATGGTCGGCGAGGCGAACGCGTCGGTCACCGCCACGGTCACCCCACGGCCGTTGATGCCGTGCTTGATCAGGTCGCTGACCCCGTACGCCTGCTGGTACTGCTTGGGCTCGTATCCGCGTACGACGTAGGGCTGCTTCTTGCCGTTCGCGGCCGGCTGGGCCGTCGCGATCTTCTCGCCGTAGTACGCCGAGGACGGCGTCCCGGGGCGGAAGCCCACGTCCGGGCCCGGCAGCGTGTCGGCCGGGGTCTTGAGCGCCTGACCCTGGTCGAGACCGAGCACGCCGGAGACGACGCCCAGCACGGAGGCCGGGGTGTTCTCCGGGAGAGACAGCGCCGTGCTGTTCGCGTGCACCGTCTTGCCCTGGTACGAGTAGTTCTTCAGCGTGGTGCCGAAGACCTTGTTGATCTGCGCCGTGCTGCCGGACGCCTCGACGTACATGCCGCCGAGCGTGCTCCGCAGCCCGAAGCCCTGGCCCTGGAGCCAGGAGCGGACCGCGTCGACGTCGGCCGTCGCCGGGGCGAACCGGGACTTGAACTGGCTCGAGGTGAGCCACTTGCCATAGGACGCGCCGGCCGGGTCGGAGATCGAGGCCAGGGTCGCCTCGGCCGACGCGCCGTCGCGCAGGTTGAGCAGCACGCCGAACTGGATCTGGTCGGCGGCGGCCGGTGCGCCGCCGGTGGCCCGCGCCCGGGTCAGCCATCGTGGTTGACTGCCGGAGAGGACGTGCCGTCCGGGACGGGCCGCGGCGGTGGCCGGGCCGGCCCCGAGGACCGAGGCAGCGGCGGTGCCGAGTGCGACAGCCAGCGCCAGCCGCGACCTCATGGTCGTACTTCTGATCACTTCGCCTCCACGTTGAGTGGCCAGTGAATTTAGTGGATGGACCTCCCCACATAACGCCGCATGAATACTCTTGGTCAATATCTGGAGTGCAAAAACTTAGATCCATTGTTGTTGTCTTGATGAATATCTTCCCAGCTCATCTGGTATGAGTCGAACAGGCGTCCTAAACTCCTCTGCGTGACGATCCTGCACGCCGACCTGGACGCTTTCTACGCGTCCGTCGAGCAGCGGGACGACCCGGCGCTGCGCGGCCGGCCGGTGCTGGTCGGCATGGGCGTGGTGCTCGCGGCGAGCTACGAGGCAAAGGCGGCGGGCGTCCGCACGCCGATGGGGCTGACCCAGGCCCGGGCGCTGTGCCCGCGCGCCGTCGTGGTCCCGCCGCGCATGTCGGCGTACTCGAAAGCCAGCAAGGAGGTTTTCGAGATCTTCCGGGACACGACGCCGATCGTCGAGGGCATCTCGATCGACGAGGCCTTCCTCGACGTGACCGGCCTCTACAAGATCCGCGGTCCGGCCCGGCAGATCGCCGCCAAGCTGCGCGCCGACGTGCGGGCCGGCGTGGGCCTGCCGATCACGGTCGGCATCGCCGGCACCAAGTTCCTGGCCAAGGTGGCCAGCGGCGTCGGCAAGCCGGACGGCCTGCTCGAGGTGCTGCCCGGCAAGGAGCTGGAGTTCCTGCACCCGCTGCCGATCGAGCGTCTCTGGGGCGTCGGCCCGGTCACGTCGGGCAAGCTGCGCAAGCACCAGATCACCACGGTCGGGCACGTGGCGCGGGTGGGTGAGGCGGCGCTGGTCGCGATCCTCGGCGGCCACCACGGGCGGCATCTGCACAACCTCGCGCACAACCGCGATCCCCGGCGCGTACGGGTGGGGCACCGCCGTGGCTCGATCGGCTCGCAGTGCGCGCTGGGCCGCCGCCCGCGCCCGTTCGAGGAGATCGACGCGACGCTGGCGGCGCTGGTCGACCGGGTGACCCGCCGCATGCGGGGCGCCAACCGGGCCGGCCGCACCGTCACGCTGCGCCTGCGCTTCGACGACTTCGGCCGCGCCACCCGGTCCCGCAGCCTGCTCAAGGCGACGATGCAGACCCGCACGGTCCTCGAGACCGCCCGCGCGCTGCTGGTCGAGGCCCGCCCGCTGATCGAGACCCGCGGCCTGACCCTGGTCGGCGTGGCGGTGAGCAACCTGGAGGGTGACGGCAACGTGCAGCCGTCGCTCTTCGACGAGCTCACCGACGACAGTCTCGACGTGGCGATGGACGCGGTGCGCGACCGCTTCGGCTCGAAGTCGCTGACCCGGGCCGCCACCCTCGGGCGCGACCTCCACCCGTCGGTCCCGATCCTCCCGGACTGACCCGCGACGCTTGCTCTTCCGGCCGGCCGGCCGGCCGACCACCGGGCGGTCGCGGCGGTAGCGTGTCCGCCATGGAGACCGAGGTCGTCAAGTACACCGCCGGCGATGTGACCGTGTCGTTCGAGGTCGAGCCGGCCGACGGCTTCGTGCCCGCGGCCTCGGCCGAGGAGGTTGTCGGCCGGGTGCGCGAGGCCGTCGCCCCCGCGATCGCGGCGGCCCGGGTCGTGCTCGAGCAGGTGCGTGAGATGAGCCCGGACAAGGTCGAGGTCAAGTTCGGCATCAAGGCCACCGGCACGATGAACTGGTTGGTCGCGAAGGCGGCCACCGAGGGCAACTTCGAGGTGACCCTCTCCTGGGAGCCCTCCCGCGGTCACAAGGGCTGAGGCTGTCCTTCCCTCACGGTTCCGGAACCGTGTGCTTTCCCGGCGTCGACCTGCGTCTACTCGTTCGTCAAGATCGGGAAGCGCTTCCCGGGCCTCTACCAGGCATTGACAGGGCTTGAAGCGGCGGTTCACAGTGGCGTATCGAAGAGCGCTTTCACGGCCCGTTCCCCGACGGGTCATCTCTTCGAAACATCCCCCGAACTGGAGTCGCCCATGACCTCCCCAGTCCTGGACGGGCTCGCGACGCGCCGGCGCCGGCCGTCACCCGCCCGATTCCTCGCCTTCACCGCCGCGCTCGGCGGGCTGCTGGCGGCCTTCCTGGTCGCCGCGACATCCAACGCCGAGGCCGCCGAGGTGGTGGTCTCGCAGGGCAAGCCGGCGACGGCGTCGTCCACCGAGACCGCCAACGGCTACCAGCCCTCCGAGGCGGTCGACGGCAACAACGGCACCCGCTGGGCCAGCGCCTGGTCTGCCGCTCAGTGGTTCCAGGTCGACCTCGGCGCCTCGACCTCGGTCAGCCGGATCGCCATCAACTGGGAGGCGGCGTACGCCACCGCGTTCTCCATCCAGTTCTCGGCCAATGGGTCTTCGTACACTCAGGCCTACGCGACCACCACCGGCACCGGCGGGCAGCAGAGCATCGCCGCCTCGGGCACCGCGCGCTACGTCCGGATCAATCTGACGACCCGGGCACTGGCCGCCTACGGGTATTCCTTCTGGGAGTTCCAGGTCTTCAGCGGCGGCACGACCACGCCGCCGACGACGACGCCGGCGACCACGCCGCCCACCTCCTCGGGCGGGGCGAAGCTGCTGTCGTACAACAAGCCGGCGCGGGCCTCGACCGAGCAGAACGACGCCCAGTGCAACCCCTGCACGGCGGACAAGGCGTTCGACAACGACCCGGCTTCGCGCTGGGCCACCAACCCGACCACCGGCTGGGTCGACCCCGGCTGGATCTACGTCGACCTCGGGGCGACCGCGCAGGTCAGCCAGGTGGTCCTGCAGTGGGATCCGGCGTACGGCAAGGCGTACCAGATCCAGGTCTCCGGTGACGCCGTCAACTGGACCACGATCTACTCGACCACGACCGGCGACGGCTTCAAGGACGTCATCAACGCCACCGGCTCCGGGCGGTACGTGCGGATGTACGGCACCGCGCGCAGCGGCCCCTACGGCTACTCGCTGTGGGAGTTCAGCGTCTACGGCACCGGCGGCAACCCGACGACCCCGCCCGCCCGGCCGGCCGACCCGACCTTCCCGGCCACCCGCCTGGTCTTCGACGACGAGTTCAACGGCGCGTCCGGCTCGGGCGTCGACACCTCGAAGTGGACGATCGACTCGGGCACCGGGCAGAACGGCGAGCAGGAGTACTACACCAACGGCAACAACGCGGCCATGGACGGCCAGGGTCACCTGGTCATGACCGCCCGCAAGGAGGCCGTCGGCGGCCGCGACTACACCTCGCACCGGATGAACACCGGCGGCAAGTTCACCTTCCAGTACGGCCGGGTCGAGGCCCGCATCAAGGTGCCGAAGGGCCAGGGCTTCTGGCCGGCGTTCTGGATGATGGGCGCCGACTTCCTCACCGGGCGGCCGTGGCCGTACAACGGCGAGGTGGACATCATGGAGGTGCTGGGCAAGGACACCTTCACCAGCTACTCCACGCTGCACGCCCCGATGTACAACGGCGGTGGCGGCTACGGCCAGTCCTACAAGGCCGCCGGCAACGCCGACCTCTCCAGCGACTTCCACACCTGGGCCGCCGAGTGGGACAGCAAGGGCATCAAGTTCTTCCTCGACAACACCCAGGTCTTCTACGCCAGCCGGGAGACCGTGGAGAACACCAAGGGCGCGTGGATCTACGACCACCCGTTCTACATCATCCTGAACCTCGCGGTCGGCGGCGACTGGCCGGGCGCCGTGGACGGCACCACGCCGTTCCCGTCGCAGATGCTCGTCGACTACGTCCGCGTCTACCAGTAGGGAATCGACGATGAGCACGGGCGCCGCCGCTTCCCGCGACGGCGCCCGTGGCCCTGAGAGCGCTCTCCACGCGCTCGGGCCCGGTGCTATAACAGACCGCATGAGTTCCCGGCCGGCCCGCGGTGGCCAGCACCCGACGATGGACCAGGTGGCCGAGGCCGCAGGGGTCTCCCGGGCCACCGTCTCCCGCGTGATCAATGGCGCGCCCAGCGTCGACGCCAAGATCCGCGAGATGGTGCAAAGAGCGATCGCCGACACCGGGTACGTGCCGAACGTCGCCGCCCGCAGCCTGGTGACCCGCCGCTCGAACTCGGTGGCCCTGGTGATCAGCGAGCCCGACCGCCCCGACAACCACAGTTTCCTGAACCGCATCTTCACCGACCCGTACTTCGGCCGCATCACGGCCGGCGCCACCAGCGCGCTGCGCCCCCACGACATCCACCTCGTGGTGATCCCGACCGACTCGACCGACCACCACCAGGTGGTGCGCTACCTGCGCCAGGGTCACGTCGACGGGGTGTTGCTGATCAGCAGCCACGAGCAGGACACGCTGCCCCGCCAGGTGCACGACCTCGGCATCCCGGCCGTGGTCTCGGCCCGGCCGACGTCGCCGATCGCGGTGAGCTTCGTCGACGTGGACCAGAAGCTGGGCGCCCAACTGGCCGCCGAGCGCCTCCTCGCGCGCGGTTGCCGGCGCCCGGCCACGATCAGCGGGCCGCTCGACATCCCGTCGGGCCTGGATCGCTTGGACGGCTTCCGGTCGTACCTCGTCTCGCGTGGTTTTGCCGCCGTCCCCACCGTCGAGGGCGACTTCACCCGAGCCGGCGGCGAGGCCGCGGCCCGGCGGCTGCTGGCCACCAACCCCGACATAGACGGTCTCTTCGTGGCAAATGACCTCATGGCGGAGGGGGCGTTGCGGGCCGTGCAGGACCTGGGCCGCCGCGTCCCCGACGACATCGCCGTGGTCGGCTTCGACGACAGCAGCGCGGCGCTCGACTGCCGGCCGTTGCTCACCACGATCCGCCAGCCGGTCGAGGAGATGGCCGCGGAGATGGCCGAGGTGTTGCTGGCCCACATCGCCTCGCCGGGGCGGCTGCCGCGCTCGGTGACGTTCCAGCCCACCCTGGTGATCCGCGATTCCGCCTGATCACCCCAGTCGAGCTGGCTCTCCGGGATGCCCGCGCGCAACCCGTAGTCGACCGCCTCGGCCCGGCCCGCCCGCTCCCGCCAGCATCTCGGCCAGCTCGCCCGCCCGCTCGCCCCCGCCCGCAGGCTCTCGGCGATCAGGCACCCGGTCAGCATGAGCGCATCCGATAGTCCATTTCCGGTTCGGGCCACGTTCAACGACAATCCCACGGTGACATTCCGTGGGTGGCCGAGTGAGGCGCTCGAGTTCTACGAGGGGCTCGAGGCCGACAATTCCAAGACGTACTGGACGACACACCTCACCGTGTACGAGACGCAGGTGCGCGAGCCGATGCAGGCGCTGCTGGCCGCGATCGAGCCGGAGTTCGGGCCCGGCAAGATTTTCCGGCCCTACCGTGACGTGCGGTTCAGCGCCGACAAGACGCCCTACAAGACGCACCTGGGGGCCTGGCTGTCCTACGGCGGGTACATCCAGTTGTCGGCGGACGGTCTCGCGGCCGGGAGCGGGATGTACCAGATGGCCCCCGACCAGCTGGCCCGCTACCGGCGGGCGGTCGCCGACGACGTGGTCGGCGCCGAGCTGGAGCGGCTGATCGAGCGGCAGAAGGTCGACGTGGTCGGGCACGGAAGCCTGAAGACCGCGCCGCGCGGCTTCCCGAAGGACCACCCGCGGATCGACCTGCTGCGCCACAAGGGACTGACCACCTGGAAGGACTGGGAGCCGGCCGCCTGGCTGGGCACGGCCGCCGCCCAGAAGCGGATCGTCGAGTTCCTGCGGGCCAGCCGGCCGCTGCGGGAGTGGCTGGACCGCAACGTCGGGCCGACCACCGAAGGCTCATGACAGCAATACGACATGGCCATCGGCGCCGGGCGGTGGTTTGCTGAGGCATGCCGCGTGACCGACGAGCTCACGACAAGCAGGACCCGGACCTGACGACGGGCGCCCACGGGCCGGCCGATCCGGCGGTGCCGCGCAAGAGCCTGAACAGCGAACTGCTGCGGCTGCAGGGCGCCGGCGGCAACCAGATGGTCGTACGCATGCTCGAGGCGGCGAACGAGACGCAGGGCGCCGCGGAGCAGATGCGCGAGCGCGTCGCGTCCCAGCTCGGGCGCGGCGAAGCGCTGCCGCACGACGTCGCGGCGGAGGCGGAGTCCGATCTGGGCGGCTCGATGGGCGGCGTGCGGGTCCATCGCGACACGGCGGCGGCCGACCTCGCCGGCGATCTCGGCGCGCGGGCGTTCACCACGGGACAGGACGTCTTCTTCGGCGCCGGTGAGTACGACCCGTCGTTCAAGAGCGGCTACGGCCTGCTGGCCCACGAGCTGGCGCACACCACCCAGCAGTCCGACGGCCAGGTGGCGGCGAAACCGGTCGGGCCGGGCCTGGCCGTCAGCTCGCCCCACGACCACGACGAGCGGGCCGCCGACCAGGCGGCAGACCGGGCATCGGCGCGGAGAGAAGCCCGAGGACCGGCCGGCGTCACGGAAACAGGCGGCGAGATCAAGGCGGCCCGCAAGGCGACCGGGGCGGGCGAGGTGATTCAGCGCAAGCCGACCGAGATGGACCTCAAGTTCATGGCGAGCGGCTCCGACGTGACCTTCACGCCGAAGGGACTGGCGCTCTCCCCGGGAACGAACGCCCTGCTCGACTTCAGCGACTTCCCCGACGGGCTGACCGGCGAGGTGCACATCGACGCCGGCACGACCGCGCTGGTGCGGATCATGATGCACATCCACATCTTCGAGGACAACTGGATCATCAACGAGCGGCTGGACCAGCAGATCGCCGTCGACTGGAACGTGACCGCCGCGGCCGACGGCAAGCTCACGATCGAGCCGACCTCGAAGACGTGGCGGGGGGAGCCGAGCAACAGCGACATCAAGGCCGGCCTCACCGACATCAACGCCAAGGACGGCAACGGCTACGTGATGATCAATCCGGTGATCGCGAGCGGCGGCGGCTCGGGTGGCATCTCGATCGGCGTCGGGGTCTCGGCGAACACGCCGCCGCAGAGCGTGTCCCTGCCCTTCACGCTGAAGATCGGGGTGGACAACATCAAGCCGCCCAAGGAGCCGACCGGCACGGTGACCATCGGCGAGATCAGCATGCAGAAGACCCACGGCGTCTACTTCCCGGCCCCGAAGAACGGCAAGGGCCAGTCGGCCGTGGTCAACGACGAGATCACCAAGTTCGCGATCTGGTACAACTCGCTGAGCGAGACGACCCGCAAGCGCATCGAGAAGGGCGAGCTGGCGGTCGAGCTGACGGCCTACACCAGCACGACCGGCGACATCGCGTACAACGAGCAGCTGGCCGACGACCGCCGCGAGACCGTCGAGCAGTTGCTGCGGCGCCGGGCCGGCCGCGACGCCAAGATCGATCGCAGCCGGGCGCTCGGCAAGCTGGACACGCCCACCCCGGATCAGAAGGAAGACGCGGAGTGGCGCAAGGTCGTCATCACCGTCTTCGATGTGATGTCGGAGGGCGAGAAGCCGCCGGCGGGGGCGATTCCCTAGGCGCGCATCACCGTCGCGATCGGGATGCGGGCGGCGCGCAGGGCGGGGACGAAGCCGCCGAGGACGCCGGCCACGATGCCCGCGATGATGCCGGCCACGCCCGCCTCCCAGGGGAACTGGACGTTCTGCAGCAGCGGCTCGGAGTGGCCGACCAGCGACGAGACGACCTTGAGGGCGGCCGCGCTCACCCCGATCGCCGCGGCCGCCGTCAGCAAGCCGGTCAGCAGGGTCTCGGAGAGCACGATGCCGGCCAGCAGCGCGCGGGGCGTGCCGACGGCCCGGCGCAGGGCGAACTCCTCGACCCGCTCGCCGACCGTGGCCAGGCCGACGTTCAGGATGCCGGCGACGCCGATGAGCAGCACCAGGCCGGCCATCGAGAAGAAGATCAGCCGCATCAGCGAGAGCTCCTTCTCGCGTTCCTTCTTGGAGTTGATGGTCGACACGTACGGCTCGGCGCCGATGCCCTTGAGCTTGGCGGTGAGGACCTGCTCGGCCGGGGTCGTGGGCGTCATCAGCACCTGCAACTCGCCGCCGCCCGTGTTGGGGTCGGAGAAGCCGGCCGCCGGCAACCAGTTGGTGAGCTCGTCGAGGCGTACGTAGGCGCGGGGTTGTTGATCTCCGTCGTCCACCACGCCGACGAACTGGGGCGTCAGGTTCGCGGTGGCGCCCCCGACCCGCATCTCGGCCGGCACGTGGTGGCGCGCGAAGCCCTTGGCCGCCTCCTTGTTGAGCACCAGGTGCGGCGCCATGGCGGGAATCGTGCCGAAGTCGAGCCACCGCCCGGACTCGAGCCGGAAGGGCCGGAACACCCGGATGTCCCCGGTCAGCGCGGTGAGGCGTACCTCCACCGCTTCGCCTTTCGGTCCGCTCGGTCCCTGGCAGTTGCCGTTGGCGTCGCAGTATTGCGGCGAGCCCCAGTCCTGGTCGATCGGCGAGCCGCCCTCGTTGACCGGCCGGACGCCGGGCTCGCCGATGATCGCCTGGGTGCCCATCGCCGCCACCGCGTCCGACCGGCCCTTCAGGGTGCCGACCACGATGTCGGTGACGCCCGGCTGCGGGCCCATGTCCATGACGTGCGTGCCCTCGATGCCCTGGGTCAGCTCGATGTCGGCGAGCAGCGCGTGCTCGGCGATGCTGGCGCCGGCCTGCACGACGACCACGGCGAGCACGCCGAGAAAAAGGCTGACCATCGAGAGCAGGGTGCGAAGCTTGCGGGCGCGGATGCCCTGGACGCCGATGATCAAAGATGAGCGCGTACGCCCGGAGAGCCGTCTCATGCCGGGACCCGTTCGGTGAGGACGCCGTCGACCAGGTCGAGGATCCGGCCCATCCGAGCGGCGTGATCCCGGTCGTGCGTCACCAGCACCAGGCCGCACCCGCGCTCGGTCGCACTCAGCAACGCGTCGATCACCAGGGTCCCGGTCTCGGTGTCCAGAGCCCCGGTCGGCTCATCGGCCAGCAGAACACGCGGATTGCGTACGAGGGCCCGCGCGATCGCCACCCGCTGCTGCTCGCCGCCGGACATCCGCGCCGGGCGGTTCTTGGCCAGATGCGCGATGCCGACCTGGTCGAGGGCCTCGAGCACGCGCCGTCGCCGCTCCCGCCGGGGCAGCCAGCCCTGCCCGTTGACCAGCGCCATCGACACGTTCTGGGCCGCGGTGAGGTGCTTGAGCAGGAAGAACCGCTGGAACACGAAGCCGAAGTGCGAGCTGCGCAGCTTGGCCGCCCGCCGCTCGGGCAGCCGGCTGATGTCCTGCCCGGCCAGGTGGTACGTGCCTTGGTCGGGCCGGTCGAACAGCCCGATGACGCTGAGCAGCGTGCTCTTGCCCGAGCCGGAGCGGCCGACGATCGCGACGCTCTCGCCGGGCTGGACGGTCAGGTCGACGCCGTCGAGGATCGTCCGCGGTTGTTGCTGGCCCTTGAGCACCTTGGTGATGCCGGCCAGCTCGATCAGCGTGTCTGGTTGTCCGCTCGTCCAGGCTTGTTCGTCGCTCATCCGGGCTTGTTCGTCGCTCGTCCGGGCTTGTTCGTCGCTCATCCGGGTGCTCCCGAGCCGCCCTGGTCGCCCGGCTGCGGCGCGGCGGTCGGCAGGTCGGGCCCGGGCACGGCGATGGTCTCGTCGCCCTTGAGGCCCTTGCGAATCTCGATGACCTTGCCGTCGGTGAGGCCGAGCGTCACGTCGACGGTCTTGCGGGTCTGGTCGGGCCCGACCACGTCGACCTTGCCCCGGCCCTGGATCCCGGCGACGGCCTCGACCGGCAGCACCAGCACGTGCGAGGCCTTGGCGGTGACCACATCGAGCGTGACCGCGGCCCCGTTGATCAGCTTGACGTCCTCCGGCGCCGTGCAGACCAGCCGCAGCCCGGTCGGCTCGGACCCCTCGCTGCCGCCGGTGTCGCCGGTGTCCCCGGCCGGATCGGGCAGGCTGACGACGGGCGGCCCGCCGGACGGGTTGGTGGCCGGCGCCGTAGTGGACGGCGGCGGTTCCGGAATCGTCCCGGCCGGCAGCGCGGCGATCGTGCCGAGCGCCTCACACGCGAACGGCCCCGGCCCATTCTTGATCTGCCCGCGAACGGTCTTCACGGCCCCCGAGATCCGGTACGCCTGGGCGCTGTCGATGTCGGCGACGATCCCGTAGCCCGCATACTTCGCCGACACCACCGGCATGCCCTTGGTGACGTCCGCATGGTCGTCCATGAGCCGCCCCGCAAGCGTCGAGTCCTTGGGAATCTCCACCCGCCGAGGCACACCGTCGTCCCAGACCGAGGCCACCCACAACGGCCGCGTAGCCGGCGTCTTGGACGGTTGCTTGTCGAGCCACCGAAGCTCCCCATCAACCGGCGCCACGATGCCGAAGATCGGGTTGATGGTGACCTTCCCGCTCAGGCTGATCCGATTGCTCAGATCCTGCCGCGTCGGCTTCACCGTGGTGAAGACCGTCCCGCGATCGGCGAGCCCCGGCGTCTCGGCCGCATCCGTGGACGACGTGCACCCGCACAACAGGGCGCCCGCCGCGACCACGACGCCCAAGTGGGCGAGCCTGCGTCTGTCCACGAATCTCCCCTTCGCCGGGTTGGCCGGTGCGCCGGGCAACAACAACGAAGACCGCCGATACGCCCTGGCGGGGGAGACGCTACATCGATCATGCAACCCCGCAGCGGACGCTTGTCACCACGCTGAGTGGTCGCGGTCGGGGTCCCGGAGATCGGGGATGGGGGGTTGGCCGGAGTGCCGCCGGGCCGAGCTGAACCGAGCCGAGCCCGCCGGCCAGCCCGCCTGCCCGCCTGCGGCTGAGCGGTACCCGGTCGGCGGGGAGGCGAGCGCTGTGGCCTTGGCCCGCCCTGGGTGGGCGCTGTGGCCCGAGCCCGCCCCCGGTGGGCGCTGCGGCCGAGCTCGTCCGACGTGATTCGCAGCCGGCGTCCTCCGAAGGACGCAGTCCCCGCCCCAGCAGTCCCCGCCCCAGCAGTCCCCGCCCCGAGCAGTCCCCGCCCCGAGCAGTCCCCGCCCCGAGCAGTCCCCACCCGTCAACTGGGTGGGGCGACGTTAGCGCCGGCATACGACATTTTCGGACGGCCGTCCACAGGGCCTTGGCGCTCGATGAGCGGTGATCGGTGGCCGGGATCTGGTGCGAGATGGCCGCAGAGAAAGCTGAACCGGAACGAGCGCCCCCGTTGGTCCCCCACCCCGTCAACTGGGTGGGGCGACGTTAGCGCCGGCATACGACATTTTCGGGCGACCATCCACAGAGGGCCTTGGAAAACCCCACCCAGCGTTCAACCCGCCACAGTCAATCGAAACGGAACCGAAGCCCCTTCCGGCTCCCCCGACACGGGCCGCGCCGTGATGGTCACTGCGGCTGCGTCGGCGCGGGCCACCCGGGACGTGGTCAAAATCAGCACCGCCACCCCGCCCAGCCTCGGCATCAGCGGGTAGAACTCCACCGCTACCCCGCGGGGCAGACCATCTGCCCCGAGCCGCACGCGGGTGCGCCTCAAGCGGTGTGGTGCGCGGAAGGTGACCAGCACGGCCGCCATGGCGCCGCACGCGACCTCGGCCGCTATCGGGTCCAGGGCCATGGTGTATTCGTCGTGTCGCACGGCGGCTCCGGGAGGATGAGCGGCGAGACGGACGGTGACAAGAGATGCGGGCGGTGACAAGAGAAACGGGCGGTGACAAGAGATAAGGGCGGCCGGCACCCCAGGCCGGCCGCCCGAAGGGTCGCGCTGGAGGCAGAGTTAGCTCTGGGCGGCCGTTGAAACCTCGACGGTCGAAGCAACTTCCGAGCGGCGCGCCGCCCAGCCGAACAGGAGCATCGCGGGCAGCAGGAACAGGCCCGCCACCGAGATGCCCGTTCCCAGGGACGTGCGGGAGGCGATCACGCCGACCGGCGGGCCGCCGGCGATCTGGCCGAGGGCGTCGGCCTGGGCCTGGATCGAGAAGACCGTGGCCCGCGAGGACGGGGCCGTGGCCGAGACCAGCCAGACGTTCAGGATCGGGGCCGACGTGTCCCGCAGCAGTCGCACCAGCAGGTAGAGCGGCACCGCCACCCACCAGACGCCGCTCAGGCCGAACCAGATCATGCCGGCCGCCGTGATCGCCTGGACCGCGGCGAGCAGGCGGCCGACCCGGCGCGGGTGGGCCAGGTCGAGCCGGCGGCCGATCAGTCCGGTGGCGGCGATCGCACCGAGCGAGGCGATCACCGCCAGCGCCCCGAAGATCAGGGGGCGGTCACCGACGTACGGGATCAGGAAAGGCTGGCTCAGGCGGTCGAAGCCCTCGCTGCTGAGGCCCGCGAAGAACGTGCCGGCCACGATGCCGGTCAGCAGCGCGCTGCCCCGGACGGCGCGGCCGCCGGCCACCACCTGCCGGCCCATCGAGCTCAGCGCGCCGGAAGCGACAGGCGAAGGGGACCACCGCCGCTCGGTCATGAGGACCGCGAGGAGTGCGCCGAGGAGCAGCGTCAAAACACCACCGGCGACGATCGGGACCGCCAGGCCGAAGACGGCGAGCCCGACCGCGGCGAGGATGCCGAGCAGCGAGCCCGCCTGGCCGATCTGGCCGCCGCGCACGAAGGCGGAGGTGACCCGGTCGGGGTCGATCTCGTCGGCGGCCCAGGCCTCCTCGGCGCCGTCGACGCAGACCGCGCCGATCGACCAGATCACGTTGGCCACGATGATCGCGGCGAACGACGGGACGAGGCCCCACACGAGCAGGCCGGCGCCCATCAGCAGGTAGCCGATGATGACCGAGAGCCGGCGGCTGATCACGTCGGCGATCACGCCGGTGGGCACCTGGGCGACGAAGCAGACCGTCTCCATCACGGTGCCGACCAGCACGAGCTGCAGCGGCGACAGCCCGACGACGGTGGCCTGGTAGATCAGGTTGAGGGTGAAGGCGATCTTGCCGGCGAACGAGCCGAGACCGCAGATGAGCAGATAGAGCCGATATGGCGACATGCGGAAACTCCGAGATCGTCAGGTCCCGGCGCTCAGACGTACGCGTCGCCTGCTAGAGGGTCATCAGCCCGGCAGACCGCGCACAGCACCGGAGGGACACACGATGGAGTGCGCAGATGTCATGGCCGAAGTTTCGGAGAGGGCGCGAGGGCTGTCAACCAATTTACGAGACCGGCCCAGATCACGACGGCGGCGAACCCGAGGACCAGCGACGCGCCACTGGCCACGATCCCGATGGCCGAGGCGGAGACAACCATGGGGAGCGTACGCACGGCGATCGCCCCGCCGAGGGCCCGGACCGCGGCGCTGTACGCCAGGTTCCGGGTCACCGACTCGGGCGACGACGTGGCCGCGACCCGGGCGTCCATGTCGCCCTCGAACGCGGTCTGCGCCAGCCCGGCCGCGAACTGCGCCACCAGCACCATCGGCGCGAACGACGGCGCGAAGATCCAGCCGGCCAGCATGCCGAGCCCCCACAGGCACCAGCGCAGCACGACCGGCAGCCGCAGCCGCCCGATCAGCGCGACGGCGGTGGTCGACAGCAGGGTGCCCAGGCAGAACGCCACCGCGGCGCCGGCCACCCAGCGGCCGCCGTGCAGTTGCTCGGTGACCGGCACGGCGAGCAGCGCGGGCCCGGCCGCGATCAGCATGACCGCGCCGCCGGAGATCAACAACCGGGTTGAGGGCAGCGGCAGGCGACCGGCGACGAAGGGACCGAGCGAGATCCGGGAGCGGCGGGCGATCAGCACGGTCGGCAACAGCGAGCCGAGGTAGACGGCGAAGACGGCGCCGAGCAACCACCCGGTGGGATGGCCGTCCGGGCCGGTCGGCAGCAGTGCGGCGAGCGCCGTGCCGGCGGCCTCGACCCCGGCGATGCACACCGCGTAGCGGGTCATCGAGCGCGGCGACGCGTCGATGGCGGTGACCTCGGCCCGCATTCCGGCGAAGCCGGCCCACGCGGCCACGTGCATGAGGACGACGGCGGTGGCGATCGCGGCCGGCGGCGCACCCATGACCAGCCCGGCGAGCACGCCGAAGCGCAGCACGACCTCGGCGCCGGCCGCGGTGCGCAGCAGGCTGCCGCCGGCCAGCCGCCGGGCGAGCCAGCCGGTGACCGGGGCGGACAGCACGACGCCGCCGAGCATGGCGGCGTTGTAGAGGGCGGCCTCGGCGAGGCCGCCGCGGGCGGTGGCCAGCAGGACCACGACGGTCCAGCCCAGCGCCATGCCGAACGAGTCGACGATGCCGGAGACGAGCAGCTCGCGCAGCCGTCCGGCCCGGCGCCGCCCACCCGGCCGGGCGCGACGCCGGCCGGGGAGGCGGGGGTCAGCCACCGATGAAGGTCGGCGTGGGCGGCGGGAATCCGTTGAACGAGGTGGCGTACGAGAGCGTGTAGGCGCCCGCGGATCCGAAGTAGACCACGTCGCCCACCGTCAGCGTGGACGGCAGCATCACCCCGTACGCGAAGGTGTCCGCACTGTCGCAGGTCGGACCGCTCAGCGTGTAGGGCAGGAGATCGCCGGAGGGCCGGGAGGTCCACATCGGATAGCTCCAGCCGCCCGGGATCTGCAGCGGCTCGGTCATCCCGTGGAACGCGCCGACCTCGAGGTACAGCCAGTTCTCGTCGCCGCGGATCTCCCGGCCGATGATCGTGGCGGCCAGCACGCCGGCCTCGGCGACCAGGTGCCGTCCGGGCTCGGCCGCGACCAGCTCGGGCCGGTACGGCAGGTCGATGATCTCCTTGGCGATGATCTCGCCGATCTCCACGATCGAGGGGCCGGCAACGCCGTAGCGCGCGGGGAAACCGCCGCCGAGGTCGAGCATCTCCAGCTCGATGCCGTCCGGGAGCAGCATCTCCATCAGCGTGCCGGCGGTGCGGATCGCGGTGCGCCACGCCTCGGTGCTCTCGCACTGCGAGCCGACGTGGAAGGTGACGCCGTACGGCCGCAGCCCGAGCCGCTGGGCGAGCAGCAGCAGGTGATAGGCGTCCTCGACGTCCGTCCCGAACTTGCGGGACAGCGGGAAGACACTCGTGCTGTCGTCGACCCGCAGCCGTACGTAGACGGCCGCCCCCGGCGCCAGGTCGGCGATCTTGGCGAGCTCGCCGGGGGAGTCGACGCTGAACCGCCACAGCCCGGCGGCCGCCGCGGCCTCGATGTGCGCGGGCGGCTTGATCGGGTTGCTGTAGAGCACGTCGGCCGGGTCGACGCCGAGCGCCTGGAGCGTGCGCAGCTCGCCGATCGAGGCGATCTCGAAGCTCGACCCGCGGCCGCGCAGGGCCTGGAGGATCTCCGGCGACGGGTTGCACTTCATCGCGTAGAAGACCGAGACATCGGGCAGGGCCGCGACGAACGCGTCGTACCGGGACGCGACCATGCCGAGGTCGGTCACCAGGTACGGCGTCGGGATGTCGATCAGCCGGAGCATCGCCGGGGAGAGCAGGGACTCGACGGTGCCCGTGGACATGGAACTCCTCATGAGGTGGAGACGGCGAGGAACAGGGCGCCGGCCTCGTCGGCCGGGACCGGGCGGGAGAAGTAGTAGCCCTGCGCGAAGTGACAGCCCATCTCCCGCAGCGCCGCGAGCTGGCCGAACTCCTCGATGCCCTCGGCCACGGTGGCCATGCCGAGGCTCTTGCCGAGCTGCACGATCGTGTCGGCGAGCGCGGTGTCGTCGGTGAGCGCGCCGAGCCGCTCGACGAACGACCGGTCGATCTTGAGGGTGTCGACCGGGAACCGGCGCAGGTACGCGAGCGACGAGTAGCCCGTGCCGAAATCGTCGATGGCCAGCGTGACGCCGAGCGCCTTGAGCCGTACGAGCTGCTCGAGGTTGTCGTCGGTGTCGGTCATCAGCACGCTCTCGGTCATCTCGAGGCACAGCTGGTCGGCCGGCATGCCGGTCTCGGCGAGGATGCCGCCCACCACGTCGACGAGGTCGGCCCGGTCGAACTGGCGGACCGAGACGTTGACCGCCATCTTCACCGGGCGGCCGCCCGCGGCGGTGCTCCACTCGACGGCCTGCCGGCACGCCTCGCGCAGCACCCAGCGGCCCAGCGGCACGATGAGCCCGGTCGCCTCGGCGATCGGGATGAACTCGGCCGGCGGGATCATGCCGCGCGTCGGGTGCTCCCAGCGGGCCAGCGCCTCGAAGCCGATGACCTCGCTGCTGGCCAGGTCGACCGTGGGCTGGTAGTGCAGGTGCAGCTGGCCGCGCTCGAGCGCGACCCGCAGGTCGGCCTCCAGCTCGAGGCGGGCCACGAGGCCGGCCAGCATGTCCGGGTGGTAGCTGGCGAAGCATCCGCCGCCGGCCGACTTCGCCTTGTACATGGCCAGGTCGGCGTTGCGCATGAGCTGCTCGGCGCCGTCGCCGTTGCCCTCGGTCGGGCCGAAGGCGCCGTCGCTTTCGGCCGCGCCGAGGACGCGGGCCGAGGCCAGGCCGATGCTCGCCGGCACGTGGATGTCCCGGGTCTCGCTGCCGAACGGCTGCTCGAGCACCTCGACGATCCGGCGGGCGACCTGCTCGGCGTCGTCGGCGTCGCTGACCGCCTCGATCAGCACGGCGAACTCGTCGCCGCCGAAGCGGGCCACCACGTCGCCCTCGCGCACCGAGGTGCGCAGCCGGTCGGCGACCTGCACGAGCAGCTGGTCGCCGGCGAGGTGCCCGAGGCTGTCGTTGACCTCCTTGAAGCCGTCGAGGTCGAGGAAGAGCACGGTGACGTCGTCGTCCGGGCCGCGGCGGCGCAGCGCCTCGGCGACCCGCTCGCGGAACAGGGCGCGGTTGGCGAGCTGGGTGAGCGCGTCGTGGTACGCCTCGTGCACCAGCTGGTCCTGCAGTTCCTTGCGCTCACTGATGTCGCGGGTGTTGAGCACGAGGCCGGCGACGCTGGGGTCGGACAGCAGGTTCGTGATCGTCATCTCGGCCTGGCGCAGGCGCCCGTCCCGGTGCCGGACCGGCAGCTCGAGCACGGTCGTCGCGTACGGCCGGCCGGCGACCTGCCGCAGCGCCTGGGCGAGCCGTACCGCCGACTCGGGGTCGACGAGCTTGGTGAGGCGGCGGCCGGTCAGCACGTGCGCCGGGTAGCCGAAGACGCGCTGCACCGACTCGCTCTGGTAGAGCACGTCGGCCTCGGGCGAGACCACGGTGACGACGTCCGAGCTGTGCTGCACGAGCGCGTGGAACCGCTGCTCGCTGGCGAACAGCTCGGCCGTCCGGTCGGCGACGCGGGCCTCGAGCGTACGGGTGAGGTTGCGGTTCTCCCGGAGGGTGAGCAGCTGACGCCCGACGATCAACAAGATCAAGGCCGAGCGGGTGTACGCGACGAAGAGGTTGCTGTGCCCGGTCTTGGCATACCAGACGACGGTCGTCAGGAGGGCCGCCAGCACGGCGACGTAGGGCAGCAGGATGCCGACCGGCTGACCCTCGGCCGCGGCCGCCTCGTCGGCCGCGGACGCGGGCCGGACCGGCTTGGCCGCCGCCAGCAGGATCAGCATGAAGCCCGCGAACCAGCCGATGTCGGTGACGCCGCCGGACTCGTACGCGCCGATGAGGTTGAGATAGGCGTAGCAGATGTCGGAGGCCGCGAACGCCACGATGCCGCCGCCGACCAGGGCGAGCTGACTGAACGTGCGGCCGTGCCGGCGCTGCTGGGCGAGCATGTAGATGACGATCGTGATGATCACGACGTCGCCGAGCGGGTAGGTCAGGCTCACGTAGAGCGCGATCGCGGTGTCCCGGCCCTCGGAGAGCAGCGGCGCGACGACCCAGATCCAGGCGATCAGGCTGAGCGAGGCGGCGACCATGAGGCCGTCCAGCACGCTGCGCACCCGGTTGGCCAGCGCCTGCGTGCTGCTCGGCAGGATGAGCAGCCCGATCGGGGTGAGCAGGACCATGCCGATGTAGCCGAGGTCGGCGGGCGAGGGGAACGGCGCCGCCTCGCCGCGGAACGTCTCGAGGTAGACCCAGGTCCACTGGCCGAGCCCCCAGCTGAGCACGCCGAGCCCGACGAAGCCCCAGCCCCAGCGCATCCGCCCGGCGAACGAGCGGGCGCGGACCAGGCAGGCCACGGCCGCGGCGAGGGCGCCGAGGCAGAGGCCGAAGTTGGAGACGAACTGCGAGAAGCGAGGGCCGCCCACGGCCGTGCCGAGCACGAGCGCGAACAGGAGAACGACCGTTCCCACGATCAGGCACAGCCGCGGCCAGCGGCCAAGCGCGACCGGGGCCGTGGCCCGCGGTTCGTTCATGCCTGCCTCCGGTCAGCCTGGGTCGTTGTCTTCGAGATCGGGACCGAACGCCCGGCCATGAGGGTTTCGGCGGGCAAAGCCGGAGCGGGCGGGTGCAAATCGGGTGCGAGTCATTGACTTCTGTCACTGGCCTACGACAACGTTGTCAACGGGAGATCAATGCCGTCACAGGAGGTTTCGATGACCGCATTAGCATCGGCCGCGTTGCTCGCCGCCACGATGGCGCTCGCGCCGCCCGCGCCCGTCCCGTCGGCCGTCACCGCCGCGCCCGCCGCGGTCGACTCGGTCAACCCGTTCGTGGGCACCGAGAACTTCGGCAACACGTTCCCCGGGGCGAGCGCGCCGTTCGGCATGGTGCAGGTCAGCCCGGACACCGGCGGCCAGGGCGGATACGACTACAAGCAGACCTCGATCTACGGCTTCAGCCAGACCCACCTGTCCGGCGTGGGCTGCGGGGTGGCCGGCGAGCTGCCGATCATGCCGACCACGGGCGCGGTCACCAGCGTCGACCCGAACGCCTACAAATCGCCGTACTCCCACGACGACGAGTCGGCGTCACCCGGCTACTACCGGGTCGGGCTGCCCCGATACGGCGTCGGCGCCGAGCTCACCGCCACCGCCCGGACGGGCTGGCAGCGGTACACGTTCCCGGTCTCCGGCCAGGCGAACGTTCTGTTCAACACCGGCAAGGCCAACCAGTCGGTCTTCGACTCCGAGATCCACGTGGTCGGCGACCGCACGATCGAGGGCCGCGTGCACGCCGGCAACTTCTGCGCCGGGAAGGACGACCACACGGTCTTCTTCTCGGCCCAGTTCGACCGTCCGTTCGCGTCCTACGGCACCTGGCGCGGCTCGGCGATCTCGTCCGGCGCCCGGGACGCGGCCGGCACGGGCGGCAACGGCGCGTTCGTCACCTTCGACGCGACCGCCGACCGGGACGTCGTGCTCAAGGTCGGCCTCTCCTACACCGGTGTCGCCGGCGCCCGCGCCAACCTCGCCGCCGAGACCGGCGACGGCTTCGACTTCGACCAGGTCCGCGACTCGCTGCGGGCCTCCTGGGTGGCCGCCCTCGACAAGATCAAAATCTCCGGTGGTACGGACGAGAGGCGCACCGCCTTCTACACGGCGCTCTACCACGCGCTGCTGCACCCCAACCTGGCCGGCGACGTCGACGGCTCGTACACCGGCTTCGACCGCGCCGTCCACCGGGCCGAGGGCTACACGCCGTACCAGAACTTCTCGCTCTGGGACACCTACCGCCCGCAGAACCAGCTGCTCGAACTGCTGACCCCGCAGGTGGCGCGGGACGTGGCGCTGTCGCTGGTGGCGATCGGCCGGGACGGCGGCTGGCTGCCCCGATGGGCGCTGGCCGACAGCGAAACCAACATCATGACCGGCGATCCGGTGACCCCCTTCCTGGTCGAGGCCTGGTCGAAGGGGCTGCTCAAGGGACATGAGCAGGAGGCGTACGCGTTGCTGCGCGCCAACGCCCTGAGCCGGCCGCCCGCCGACTCGCCGTACAACGGGCGGACCGGCATCGACTACTACAGCGCCCGCGGTTACATCCCGTCCGGCCTTCGGCTCGGGACCGACTGCGCGGCCAAGGGCGGGGACAACGACTGTCAGCACCCGGCCTCGGCGACGCTCGAGTACTCGGCGGCCGACGCCTCGCTCGCGCTGATGGCGGCCGGGCTCGGCAAGAAGGCGGACGCGGCGCTGTTCGCCCGGCGCGGCCAGTGGTACCGCAATCTCTGGGACCGCTCGATCGGGCAGTTCCGCCCGCGGACCACGGCCGGGACGTGGCTCACGCCCTACGACCCGGTGGCGGCGGACGAGCAGTTCCACGAGGGCGGCGCGTACCAGTACCAGTGGCTGGTGCCGCAGGACCCGGCGGGACTCGTGGGGCTGATGGGCGGCCGGCGGGCCACCGAGAAGCGGCTCGACGACTTTTTCGCGTACGGGAAACTGCTCGGTGACCCGGCCGGGACCGCCCGGAGTGAGTGGATCGCCAGCCCCTACGACTACTACGCCAAGCCGACCTACAACCCGAACAACGAGCCGGACCTGCTCGCGCCGTACATGTACCACTGGGCCGGCGCGCCCGCGAAGACGGCGACCGTGGTGCGGGCCGCGATGACGCTGTTCACCACCGGGCCGGACGGGATGACCGGCAACGACGACCTCGGCACGATGAGCGCCTGGTACGTGTTCTCGTCGCTCGGCCTGTACCCGACCATGAGCGGCGGCAACTTCCTCGCGGTGTCGAGCCCGCAGTTCCCGTCGGCGGTCGTCGCCGTCGGCGGCCGGCAACTGAAGATCACCGCGCCCGGGGCCTCCGACACCGACCGCTACATCCAGCGGGTGAAGGTCAACGACCGGTCGCTGACCAAAAACTGGATCCCGTGGTCGGCGATCGGGTCGGGCGGCACGATCGCGCACACGCTCGGCGATCGGCCCTCGTCGTGGGGCACGGCGCCGTCGGATCAGCCGCCGTCGGTCAACCGGGCGCCGGCCGACGACCGCTCGCACCTCGACGCGTCGCTGCGGCCGGCGAGCGCGGCGCTGGCGGCCGGCGGCACCGTGACGCTGACCCTCGACCTCGTCGGTCAGGCGCCGGGCGTGCTGTTCCCGCGCGTGTCGGCGACCGCGCCGGCGGGCTGGACGGTCTCGGTCGAGCAGCCGCGGCCGATCGTCTCGCGGCGCCTGCCGGTGGGGGTCTCGACCACGCTCTCGGTCACGGCGCCCGCGGGTGCGGCGCTGGGGACGTACCCGCTGAAGGTGCGGGTGACCGGCGCCGAGCCGGTGGAAACGACGGCGAGCCTGGTCGTCAGGACGCCCTTGACCTGTGCTTCCGAGGCCGATGGGCAGTGCGCCGTCGGGCTGGCGGGGGAGATGACGCGGGACGGCACGGCCACCGTCGCGTCGCCGGCCGAGGGGAACTTCGACGGCGGCGGCTGGAGCTACGACGCCGCGCTGATGCCGGCGGCCGGCCCGGTCACCTGGGACGGGGTGTCCTACGACGCGCCCTCGCCGCTCGGCGGCGCTCTCAACTTCGTGCAAGCGAACGGGCAGGCGTTGCTCCTGCCGGAGTCGTCTGCCGCGTCTCTTCGGCTCGTGATGACCTCGCACAACGGGCCGGTGAGCGGGGCGCTGACGATCGGCTACACGGACGGGACCAGCGCCGACGTGCCACTGACCATCGCCGACTGGTGCGGGACGGCGACGACCGGGACGACGGCGGTGCTGGCGATGGACCACCGGATCAAGGCCGGGCAGGGTGTGGACGGGCCGCCGGTGAGCCTCTTCGGGGTGACGGTTCCGCTGGCGGCCGGGAAACAGGTGCGGTCGGTCGCTTTCCCCGCCGACCCGCGCCTCTATCTGTACGCGATGACGCTGGTCGCTCAGGAAGCCCAGCCGTAGAGGTGCTCGACATGGATGCGGACGACCAGCCGGCCGTCCGCCACCATGGCCCGGCGGTAGTCGTCCCAGTCCGGGTGCTCGTGGCCGGTGATCAGCCGGTAGACCTCGATAAGCTCCTCCACGACGGCGTCGTCGAGGGCCCAGGAGACCGCGCTGAGCTCGGCGGTGCCCTCGGCGACCGCGTAGCCGTGCCCGTCCTGCGCCGTGACCTTCATGCTCACCCGGGGGTCGCGGCGCAGGTTGTGCACCTTGGCGAGCGCCGTCCGGGTGGAGAAGCGGACAGTCCGGTCGGCGGCGATGTAGCTGACGTCCGACAGCTGCGGCCGCCCATCCTTCTTGATCGTCGCCACGGTCCCGAGCCGGCCCGCGGCGATGACGCCCCAGAGCAGATCTTCAGCCATGATCCAAACGATACGGCCATCTCGGTCGAAAGGCCCGGCCAACGCCGCCGTCATCCGGCCCACCCGGCGAGCGGGCTCAGATTCGCCGCCCGCTTGCCGATAGCCCCGTGCGTGACGACCCGCACCGCCCGCCCGGCCGCGCCGGCGGTGCCCTTGCTCTGCTTACCTCGACGCGCGGCTGGGTGCCCTTGCTCTGCTTACCTTGATGCGCGGCTGGGTGCCCTTGCTCTGCTTACCTTGACGCGCGGCTGGGTGCCCTTGCTCTGCTTACCCTGACGCGCGGCTGGGTGGTCTTGCTCTGCTTACCTTGACGCGCGGTTGGGTGGTCCTGCTCGCCGTGGCCGGCGCCACCGTCGGCGGCGCCCTCGCCGTCCGAGCGTCAAACCGCAACCGAGCCGCGGCCTCGCCCGCCCTCAGAGCGTCGGCTCCGCCCGGCCCCAGCGCACCGAACTCGGCGGCATCGCCCAATCACGGCACCCCGAGTTTGTCCGCATCGCCCGGCCGCGGCGCGTCGCCCAATCGCGGTGCGCCGGTTTTGCCCGCGTCGCGCGGCCGCGGCTCGCCGACCGGCCACGGCGTGCCGGCGTCGAGGTTCCCCAGGCGGCCCGGCCGACCCGCCTGCACATCGCCCTACCGCTAGGGAACCTCTAGCGCGCGGGCGAGCCGAGCAGCTCGATCTCGGCGAGACTGCCGGTGAGATCGAACGCGTAGTGCTTGTACCGGCCCGGCTTCGCGATCTTGAAGGGCCGGGTCTGCAGCCGCCAGTCGAAGGTCTGGTCCGCCCGCCGGTCGATGGTCGTCCAGGTGACGCCGTCGTCCGAGCCGCGCAAGGTCCAGGCCGCCGGGTCGGTGCCGGTTGTGTCGGCCGAGGTCAGCGTGTAGTACGTGGCCTTCTCGCCGGCGCTGTCGAAGGTGTACGTGAACGAGCCGTCCACCGCCGACCGGGTGGCCGAGGTGTCGTCGACCAGGGCCGGAATCGACGCCGTCCCGGCGCCCGGGCCGGTCAGGTCACGCAGCGGCGTGGCGACCTCGGTCCCGGTGGTCAGCGACGGCGGCGGCGAGGACGCGCCCCACGACGACGGCTTCGGGCCCATGTCGAAGTCGAGCGTCGCGCCCCCGGCCAGCAGCGCGTGCGGGAGCGACGTCGACGAGTACCGCTTCCCGTTCACGCGCAGGCCCTGGACGTAGACGTTGGCGGCGCTGTTGCGGGGCGCGTTGATGACGATCTTCCGGCCGTTCTCCAGCCGGACGGTCGCCTTCTTGAACAGCGGCGAGCCGATCGCGTACGCGGGGCTGCCCATTTGCAGCGGGTAGAAGCCCAGCGCCGAGAAGACCTGCCACGCCGACATCTCGCCGTTGTCCTCGTCGCCCGGGTAGCCCTGGCCGATCTCGCTGCCCAGGTACAGCTGGGACAGCGCCTCGCGGACCAGCGCCTGGGTCTTCGACGGCTGACCGGCGTAGTCGTACATGTAGAGGATGTGGTGCGACGGCTGGTTCGAGTGCCCGTACTGGCCCATCCGCACGTCCCGGGCCTCGAGCATCTCGTGGATCGTGCCGCCGTAGGAGCCGGGGAAGCCGGCCGTCTCCGGGGTGGCGAAGAACTGGTCGAGCTTGGTGGCCAGCCCGGCCCTGCCGCCGTAGAGGTTGGCCAGACCCTGCCCGTCCTGCGGCACGTGGAACGCCATGTTCCAGCCGTCGGTCTCGGTGTAGTCGTAGCCCCACACCCGCGGGTCGTATTGCGAGGGTGGCAGCCGCCACTGCCCGCTCGTGCTCTTGCCCTGGAAGAAGCCGACCGACGGATCGAACATGTTGACGTAGTTCAACGCGCGGTTCCGGAAATACGTGGCCTCCTCGTCGCGACCGAGGGCCGCCGCCATGTTGGCGATGCCGAAGTCGTTGATGTAGCCGTCCATCGCCCACGACATCGCCTCGCCGGTGGCGTCGCTCGGCGTGTAGCCCTTGAAGATCGACGACGCGAGCCCCTTGCGCCCGACGTTCTGGTTCGGGGGCGCGACGGTCGCGTTCTTCAGTGCCGCCTGGTAGGCCGCCTTGACGTCGAAACCCTTGACCCCCTTGAGGTACGCGTCGGCAAAGGCCACATCCGAGCTGGTGCCCACCATGAGGTTGGCGTAGCCCGGCGACGACCAGCGCGAGATCCAGCCGCCGTCCTTGAACTGCTGCACGAACCCGTTCACCATCTCGCCCGCGTCCCGCGGCGTGAGCAGCGAGTAGGCCGGCCAGGTGGTCCGATACGTGTCCCAGAACCCGTTGTTGACGAACACCTTGCCGTCCTTGACCGGCGCCCCGGTCTCGGTCGGCGTGCTGGCCGGCGAGGTGACGGCCGACTGCACGGTGTGCTTGAACACCGGCGCGGCAGCGGTGCCCGTGTTCTCGTACGCCGAGTTCGGGTAGAGGAACAGCCGGTACAGGTTCGAATAGAGGGTGACCAACTGGTCGGGCGACGCGCCCTCGACCTCGATCGTGCGCATCTTGGCGTCCCACAGCGACCGGGCCTGCGCCCGCACCGACTCGAGCGTCGCGCCGGCGGTGATCTCCAGGTCGAGGTTGTGCTTCGCCTGCGCCACGCTGATCAGCGAGGTCGCTATCCGCAGGTTGACGGTCTTGGCGGCGAACGTCAGATAGCCGGTGGCCGGCCGGTTGCCGGTCGGCAGCATCCCGCTCGCCGTGATCGGAGCGTCCACGGTCGCGTAGACGAACATGCGCGTGTACCCGGCCGAAAGGCTGCCGGAGTTCACATCGGACCAGCCGGAGAACGACCGGCCGGTCGCGTCGATGGTCAGGCCGGCGTTGCCGTTGACGTTGTCGAGGATCAGGTTGCCGCCGGCCGAGGAGCCCGGGAACGTGAACCGCATCAGCGCCGCGTGGTCGGTCGGCGCGAGCTCGGTCCGCAGCCCGTTGTCGAAGGTGACGCCGTAGTAGTACGGCTTGGCCACCTCGTTGTCGTGGCTGAAGGAGAGCGCCCGGTTCGCCCGGCCGGCGTCGGTGCCGAGCGACGGCATCACCTGGAACGTCTGCCGGTCGCCCATCCACGGCGACGGCTCGTGGCTGGCCGAGAACGCCTGGATCTCCGGCCGGTTGGCCGCGTTGTTCTGCCGCGACCACTGGTAGAGCCAGCTCGTCGAGCCGGCGTCGGTCACCGGCGTCCAGAAGTTGAAACCGTGCGGCACGGCGGTGGCCGGGAAGTTGTTGCCCCGCGAGAAGTCGCCGCTGGACTGCGTTCCGCGCCGCGTGTCGGCGTACGCGGAAAGGTGGGATTGAGGTTTGGCCGGCGCGACGTGGCCGATCGCGATGTCGTCGAACCACGCGCGGAAGCTGGTGGGCCCGCTCGGCTTGTCGTAGCCGACCAGGATCCGGTCGATGGTCTTGCCCTTGGCCGCCGCGCCGATCCGCGCCGTCCGCTTGTTCCACTGCGCGGTGTAGAGCGTCTTGGACGCGCCCTGCGCCGCCGGGCTCAGGCCGATGCCGTGCTGGTCGACGACCGGCAGGCCGGAAAGGTAGGTGCCGTCGGTGAACGCGAGGTCGACGGCGGTGTAGGTGGCCGGGTTGCTCAGGTCGGCCCGGTTGAACTCCGGGAACACCAGGTAGGAGAGCTCGGTGTCGGCGCTTACCGCGAGATTCACATCGAACACTTTCGCGTACGCGTAACCGCGCCCGTCCGCCGTGTGCCGCCCGGCCAGGGTGAACGCCTTGAGGCCGGTGTACCCGGCGCCGGCCTTGGCGGTCGGCGAGCTGGCCGGACCGTTCCCGGTTCGGCTCTGCGCGGGCCCGGTCGGCGGCGGCGTGGTGTTGGCGTCGGCGAGCTCCAGATCGGCGAGCTGCGTGAGATTCCCGGACGGATGCCCGGTGATCGTCAGCCGGTAGATCGGGAAACTGGCCGGGTTCGCCACGTCGAACACCACGGTCTGGAACCGCGAGGCGAACGACTCACCGGACCGCGTGTCCACGACCGTCCACGCGACCCCGTCGGCCGAGCCTTCCAGCGTCCAGTCCCGCGGATCCCGCTCCGGCGCGTCGTTGGCGCTGGTCAGCGCGTACTTCACGACCGTGGCCGGCGCGTCCAGGGTGTACTGCGCCCAGCTGGTCGGGGTGTCGGTCAACCACTTCGTGGCCGGGTCGCCGTCGTTGAGGTTGTTGCCGTTCTCGTTGGCGTTCGGCTGCGCGTTCACCGCGATCGCCGTGACGTGCGAGCGCAGGCTCCCCGGCATGCCGGTCGCGATGTTCCCGTCCACCCCGCCGGCGCGCTCGGGCGTGTCCGTCCAGTCCGGCTGCGGATCGCCGGCCTCGAAGGACGACGAGAACGACGACGGCGCGGCGGCGTGCGCCGGGCTTCCGATCAGCATGGCTCCCACCAGGCTCAGTATCGCGGTCGCGGCTGTCCAGCGTGGTCGGCGCATCCCGGCTCCTCCGATCGTCCGTCAACCTCCGCCGCCCATCGTTACCGTGAAATGTATCGATGGACAAGGGGGTGGCGAACAAATTCGAGCAGTGAATGACATCGATGTCAGCGGGGCCTTGTATGCCCGATGGCCTTGCCATAGTGTCGGGAAGGGCGGACCGTCCCTTCCCCGTCGATGTGCGATGGTGTGCGTTCTCATGGGCTCTCCCGCGGTACCCGAATGGCTCGTGTCGTGGTGCCGCAAGCACCTCGGCGCCGTGCCCTCCGACGTGCTGCACGTGTCCGAGCACATGTCCGAGGTCTATGGGCTGCGGCTCTCCGACGGCCGCGACGTGGCGGTCAAGGCCCGGCCCGACCAGAGCGGCCGCGAGGCGACCTGCGTCGAGGTGCAGCGCTTCCTCGTGCTCAACGGCTATCCGGCCGCCGCGCCGATCACCGGCGTGACCGTGACCGGCGGCCGGGCGATCCACGCCGAGGACTGGCGGCCCGGCGGCGACCTGCTGCGCGATGACTCTCCGTCGGCCGCGGCCCGATACGCGGCCGGGCTCGCGCGGCTGGTCGACCTGGCCGCCGACATCGAGGTGGGCGGCTCGGCGCCGGGCGCGGTCGAGCCCCCGCTGCCCAACCCGGAGTGGACCCGCTGGGATCACGACGAGCCGGGACTCTGGCCGCGCAACCCCTACCACGACGGCCGCGACGAGAGCCTGGTCCCGGCGTACGTCGTGGACGCCGGCCGCCGGGTGCGCGAGCGGCTCGCCGAGACCTACCTGCCGCGGGTGCTCGGGCACGCCGACTGGGAGTCGCAGAACATCCGCTGGCAGGGCGACCGGCTGCACGCCGTGCACGACTGGGACAGCCTGGCCTGGCTGCCCGAGGCCGCGATCGCCGGGGCGGCGTCGGGCGCGTTCGGCAGCTACGCCGAGCCGACGCTGACCCCGGTCGCTTCGTCGGCCGCGTTCCTCGACGCTTATCAGAAACACCGGCGCGATTTCTCCGGCGAGGAGATCGAGGTGGCCTGGGCGGCGAGCCTGTGGCTCGCGCTGCACAACGCGCGGGGTGAGGCGTTGCACCGTCAGCCACCGGTGGCGCTTTCGGCCGTACGGGCGCAGGTTGATGAACGCCTACGCCTGGCCGGCGCCTGAGGTCCGGTCCGGAAGGCTCGCCACCCATCGCTCGACCTCGCGTGGCGAGCGCAGCAGCACGGTCTCCGGGAAATCCGGGTGCGCGTGCCACAGGCGCATCCGCCGCTGCTTGCGCTTGAACGACTTGAAGTGCCACACCAGCAGCGACTCCCGGTCGAGGAACGTGCCCCGCCACGTCTCGGTGTTGCCGTTGCAGATCGGCTCCCGGGTGACCAGCCGGACGATGGTGCGCCGCAGCAGCCGCCCGAACGAACGCCAGCGCGGCAGGTCGAGACCCACGATCAGCTCGGCGCGACCGAGCGGGATATCCACCCATTTCCCGTACGCCGAATCCAGCACCCAATCCGCACCGGCGCAGATCTCGCGCACCCGGTCGCGCTGGATCTCGTCGCTCACCGGCACCCAGCCCGGCTCCCAGGCCAGGTCGTCGATCGGGTGATAGGGCAGCGCGAGCCGCCGGCCGAGTCGCCGGGCGAGCGTCGACTTGCCGGAGCCGGTCACCCCGTAGACCAGAATCCGCCGCACCGGGTCACCTTACGATTCTCCGGTGACCGTTGTGCATGCCTGTCTGCGAGACGGGGAGGGTGGAAGCCCGACCGTCGTGCTGTTCGAGAACGAGGGATCGTGGTCCGATGCCGAGCGACGGGCGGTGCCGGTCGCGGCCGGGACGTCGCACGCGGTGTTCATCGCGCCCGACGGCTCGCTGCGGTTCTTCACCGCGGCGGGGGAGTTGCCGGCCTGCGGGCACGGGACGGTGGCGGCGCTGGCCCTGCTCGCCGCCCGGACCGGTCGCCCCGAGCACCTGCTGAAGGTCGGCGGCCGCACATTCTGGGGCCGGGCGGTGGGCGCCGGTCTCGTCGATGCGGCGTTCGACCCCGGCCCGATCGGCGTCGGCCCCATCTCCGACATTTCCGAAATCTCGTCATCGATCGGCCTGGCGGCGACGGGTGAGGCCCGCATCGCCACCCTCGGCCGGCCACGGATCCTCTTTCCGGTGGCCGACCGAGCCGCCGTCGCCGCGATCGAGCCCGACCTCGACCGGCTGCGGGCCGAGACCGATCGGCAGGGCCTGCTCGGCGTCTACGTCTACTCCGTGCCCGACGGCGAGGGCCGGGCCGCCGCTCGCATGTTCGCGCCGTCGATCGGCGTACCGGAAGACATCGCGAACGCCAACAGCACCGCCTGCCTGGCCGCCCACCTGGGTTTCGCCCTGCGCGTCGACATGGGTGACGCCCTCGGGAGCCCGGCCACCGTGACCGCCGTCCCCGGCCCCGAGGGCGTCCTGGTCGGCGGCATCGCGCGCTGCTAGTCGGGGACGTCACCGGCCTGCCGCCGGCGGTCGCCGCGCCGACGCTGGTCATCCGGGCCCCGGCGGTGACGGAGCGGCGGCTGAACGAGCTCTTCGCGGTGTGGGGCGAGCGCTGAGGGCGGCGACCACCTCCGGGCGGTGGCCGGTCCACCAGCGCAGGAAGTTGCCGCGGCGGGCGAAGAGGTGGTCGCACGACCGGTCGTTCTCCCGGTAGTGCCGCTCCAGCTGCCACGTCTCGGTGAGCAGCGTCCACCAGCGACGGTCGGCGGCGTCGGCCAGCTCGGCGTCGGTCAGTGGCACGTGGCGGCGGTAACCGCGGGCGAAGGCGGCCACCCGGTCCAGATCGAGGCCGGTCTGGTCGCCGGTGGCGAAGGTGATCGTGGCGGTGCGGACCACCTCCAGGGCGTACGGCCGCACGCCCAGCCGGTCCCAGTCGAGGATGCCGCTGATCCGGTCGCCCTCCACCAGCAGGTTGAACGGCTGCAGGTCGCCGTGTGTCCAGCCGCACGGCGAGATCTCGCGGTCGGCGGGGCGGGCGCCGGCCGACGTGGCCAGCGTCGCCCGGCGCCAGGCGATCTCCCGGTGGGCCAGCCGGTCGAAGTCGTCGGTCGCGGGCATGGCGGCGTACGCCCGGAGTGAAGGCTCGGGATCGATTGCGGGGGAGTCGGGCAGGGACGTCGAAGCGGGCGGGCACAGCGACGCCAGCGCGAGATGCAGCCGGCCGACCAGGTCGCCGAAGCCGAGACAGCCGGACAGCGGCAGCGCGGCATGCGAACCGGGCAGCCAGGCGTTGGCGGCGTACCACGACGAGTCCACCCGCACGACCGTGCTGCCGTCGGGCGCCGCACACGCCGGCGCGACCGGGAAGCCCAGCCCCCGGAGTGCGGGCATCAACGCCTGGCCGGCCCGCACATCCGCGACCGGCCGGTCGCGCAACTGCTTGATGGCGTACGCCCCGGAGGCCGTCACCACCCGCCAGCTGAGATTCATGACGCCGGCCGTCAGGGGCCGGCAGTCCACCACCGGCCCGAGACCGAACGCCGAGGCGACGCGCGACAATGCGTCCACGCCGAGAACGTTACGAGGCCAGCAGCGCCCGGATCCAGCCGATGGCCCGCTCGAAATAGCGGTGGTCGACCGGCCGGGTCAGGAAGTCGGCCAGCGAGTACAGATCGAGGGCCCGGCTCAGCCGCCGCCAGTCGTCCGGCAGTTCGCCGCCGCCGGCGCGGAACCCGTCGAGGAACGCCTCCTCGAAACCGGCCGGCCGCGGCTGGCGCAGCATGTTGCCGACGTCGAACAGCGGCGTGCTGCTGAACGCGAACTCCCAGTCAAGCACGGCCAGCACCTGCCAGCGGCCGTCGCGCCGGGCGGCCAGCAGGTTCTTCGGGTTGTAGTCGGCGTGCACGAGCGAGCGGCTTCCGGCCAGCGCGGCGAGCGCCGGCGTGGCCCGGGCGGCGAAGCTCAGCAGGGCCCGCTGCTCGGTGTCGCTCAGGTGGCCGGCGGCGTTGCCCTCCTTAAGGCAGCGCTCGACGAACTGGTCGAGCCCGGCGGTCGGCTCGGCGCCGGGCGGGCCGGGCGTGAGGGTCGCGTCGGTGAGGAAGCCGGGCGCCGGGAACGTCACCGAGCCGATCGCGGCCAGCGTCTCGCCGACCGACCGGCCGAGCTCGGTCACGCCGACGTCGTCCAGCGAGGACAGCAGCTCGCCGACCGGGTAGCCGGGCACGAACTCGTACAGCAGCACGTCGTCGGCGGCCACCACCGTGGGTACCGGCACCGTCCCGGCCAGCCGCCGGGCCAGGGCGGCCTCGACCGCGCAGGCGTTCGTCCCCAGATAGCGGCGCACCACGTACGAGCCGCCGTCGGCCATCGTCACCAGCACGTTGTGGTTGCTGTACCCCCCGGTCAGCTCCCGCGTCGCGACGATCGTGCCGCCCGGCAGTGCCACGTCCTCGACCCAGCTCCGGAGCGATGGCTCCAGTCCCCCCGCGTTGTCCATCACGGCAGCCTCCTACCCACACGGTTGAAGGTGCAAGCGCGACGTCACCTGGCAGGACGTGCGAGCCGGCATCACCTGGCAGGATGGGGGTCGTGGCGGAGAAGGGCGAGGAACGAGACGGGGTCGCGCTGACGAACCTCGACCAGGAGCTGTTCGAGGGCGCCCACGCGACCAAGCGTGACCTGATCGACTACCTCGACGCGGTCAGCGGGCGCATCCTGCCGGTGCTGGCCGACCGGCCGCTGTCGGTGATCCGGCTGCTGCGCGGCCAGGAGCAGTTCATGCAGAAAAATCTGCCCAAATACACGCCCGAGTGGGTGCCGCGCACCGAGGTGTGGGCCGAGGCGTCGCACCGCAAGGTCACCTACGGCCTGTGCAACGACCGGCGGACGCTGCTCTGGTTCGGCAACCAGCGGGCGATCGAGTACCACCCGGCGCTGATGACGACCGGCAACCACCACCCCACCCACATGATCATGGATCTCGATCCGCCCGAGGGCGCGGGGTTCGAGGCGGTCACCAAGGCGGCGAAGCTGGTGCACCGGGTCCTCGACGACATCGGCATGGCCGGCGCCGTGAAGACCAGCGGCTCCAAGGGCGTGCACATCTTCGTCCCGCTCGACGGCACCTCGCCGGCCGACGAGGTGGCGGCGGCGACCCGGGCGCTGGCCGTGCGGGCCGAGAAGCTCGACCCCGAGCTGGCGACCACGGCGTTCATCCGCGAGGACCGGCACGGCAAGGTCTTCCTCGACGCGACCCGGTCGGGCGGCGCCACGGTGGTCGCCGCCTACAGCCCGCGTGTCCGCGAGAACGTGCGCGTCTCGTTCCCGGTCTCGTGGGACGACCTCGACGACGTCGCCCCGGCCGACTTCACCATCCACACCGCGCCCGCGCTGCTGAAGGACGGCGACCCGTGGGCCGAGTCGATGCCGGCGGCGCAGCCGCTGGACCGCGGCCTGGTCGAGGAGGGCCACACCATTCCGGTCGCCCGGGTGCAGGCCATGCACGAGGGCAAACGCCGGGCGCGGGCCAAGCGCGCCGAGGGCTAGACGAGGTCGCGCCAGAAGGGGACGGTCGGTCTCCGTCCCGCGGCCGGCGCCGGCGATCCCAGGGCGAACTCCCGGTTGAGCCAGTCGGCGATGTCGTTCCCGTACGGGATCACGTCGGTTTGATAGATCGACAGCACCGGGTGACCGGTCATCGCCGCGGGCAGGTAGCGGTGCGAGAACAGCGGGATCATCCGGGGGGCGGTCAGCAGGTAGCCGCGCGCCGCGGTCAGTGCCGCCTCGGCCGACGCGGGGTGGGGACCCCAGCCCTCGTACCAGAAATCGTTCTCCACCACGTCGAAGAGAACGCCCTCGACCGGCGCCGCGAGCAGCGACCGCAACCCTGCGCGGTCCGCGCCGCGCCAGTCCGGCCAGCCGCGGCCGGTGGGGACGCCGGCTGCCAGGAACTCCCGGTGGTCGTCGGCGAAGGTGAAGCCGAACTCCTTCTCGATCTGCGCGACCTCGTCGCCGGTGAGGCCGGTCGCGATGCTGAATCGTCCGGATGCGCTGAGCAGGTCCGCGGCGGTCACCCGGTTACCTTATCGAGAGAGATACATCCAACGGTGTACGCGCGTAGTCGGGAGGCGTCGGTGCAAGAGACGGCCGCGGGACGACGCGGGCCCGCCACCTCCGGAAATAGCGTTCCGGCCATGACACGAAAATCGACGGTCGCAGCTTCGGTCCTCACTCTCGTGGGTGTCCCCGCCGGCCTCGCGATCACCGGCGGCACCACCCAGACGGTCATGACCGCGACGATCGCGTTCTGGCTCGCGCTGTTCACGCTCGGGATCGGCCGGTGGCCGCTGACCGTGCTCATCGTGCAGGTCCTGTGCGTGGCCGCCGTCCGTCCCGCGTACCTGATCGACGCCGGCTGGGTCTGGCCGGCGACCGCCGCCCTCGTCGCGCTCGCCCTGGCCGGCCGGCTGAGACCGGCGGTGATCGTCGCGGCCACCGGGCTTCTCTTCGGTTTCGGGTGGGACGGGTTCGCCGAGAACCGGCACGGCGTCGACTGGGCGCTCGCGCACGTCGGCGGCGAGGCGCTGTGGCTGGCCGCGGTGCTCGGCGCGGCCACCGCCTACCGCAACACGGTGCGGTGGCGGGGCGAGGTGGCGCACCGGCTCGCGCACGACGAGCACGAGCGGGCGCTGGACGCCCGGCGCCGGCGGGCCGAGGAGCGCGTCGAGATCGCCCGCGACCTGCACGACGTCGTCTCGCACACGCTGGCGGTGGTGGGCGTGCACCTGAACGTGGCGCTGGACGCCTTCGACTCCGACCCGGCCGAGGCGCGCGAGTCGCTGCGGCTCGCCCAGGAGGTGCGCGGCCGGGCGATGGTCGACCTGAAGTCGCTGGTCGGCGTGCTGCGCGACGGTTCGGCGATCGAGGCCCCGGCCGACGACCTGACCGGGCTGGAACGGCTCGCCGAGCAGGTGCGGGCGGCCGGCGTACGGGTGAGTCTGAATGAGTTCGGCGAGCCGGCGGAGGTCCCGGCGCCGGTTGCCACCGCGGTCTATCGCGTCGTGCAGGAGTCGCTCACCAACACCGTGCGGCACGCCCACGCGAGCCGGGTGGCGGTCACCGTGCGCTATGCGCCGGCCAGCGTCGTGGTGGACGTGCAGGACGACGGCACGGGCGCGGCCGGGATGACCGACGGCCACGGCATCTCCGGCATGCGCGAGCGGGTGGCCGCGCTGGGCGGGGCGCTCACGGCCGGTCCGGGCAAGATCGGTTTCGCCGTACGCGCAACGATCCCCATCGCCTGAAGGACCGATCGATGACCATCTCCGTACTCCTCGCCGACGACCAGCACCTGGTCCGCGCCGGCTTCCGCAGCCTGCTCCGGCGCGACAAGAACATCGCCGTCGTCGGCGAGGCGTCCACCGGCGATGAGGCCGTGCGCACCGCCCGCCGGATGCGCCCCGACGTGATCCTGATGGACATCCGGATGCCCGGCCTCGACGGCATCGCCGCGACCCGCGAGATCCTGGCCGAGCTCCCGGAGACCCGCGTGATCATCCTGACCACGTTCGAGACCGACGAGTACGTCTTCGCGGCCCTGGCGGCGGGCGCGAGCGGCTTCCTGACCAAGGAGATCGGCCCCGACGGCCTGCGCCAGGCGGTCCGGGTGGTGGCGGGCGGCGACGCGCTGCTGTCCCCGAGCGTGACCCGCCGGGTGGTCGGCCAGTTCGCCCACCGCCCGGTCCCGGCCAACGGCGACCGTCTGCGGGTGCTGACCGAACGGGAGCGCGAGGTCGTACGGCTGGTGGCGGCCGGACTGTCCAACGAGGAGATCGCCCGGGAGCTGGTGATCAGCCCGTTGACAGCCAAGACCCACATCACCCGGGCGATCGCCAAGCTCGGTGTCCGCGACCGCGTCCAGCTCGTGATCGTCGCCTTCGAGGACGGCCTGGCCGGCGCGTGATCGCCGCCTTCGAGGATCGCCGGCCCGGCCGGCGCGTGATCGCCGCCTTCGAGGATCGCCGGCCCGGCCGGCGCCTGATCAATCGCCGATGAACCGCAGTCCCAGATCGCCGTCGTCGCGGCACCGCTCGGCCAGCCCGCGCACGGCCGTCAGCACCTCCCGCTCCCGCTCGTCGGGCGCGACGGCCAGCAGCCGGTCGAGCTCGCCCAGGAACTGCGGCATCTCGGCGGAGGAGAGCTCGAGCGCGCCATACAGGTCGAAGCGCTCGAGGAAGGCGGACGGATCGCCCCGCTGAGCCCGCGACACCGCCTCGGCGAACCGAAACCGCGTGTCGGCGATCCCGACCAGCTCGGCGGTCTTCCGCCACCGCGGCCCGGAACCGGCCTCTTCGATGTACACCAGCTCGACGTCGAGTCCCACGGACGCGAGGCTAGCCCAGCGAGGCGCGCAAGGCGGTCAGAGGCGGGTGATCGCGGCCGCCGGGAGGACCATCAGCAGGGTCAGCACCACGTACGCGCCGCCCAGGCCGAAGCGGCGGTTCCGGGTGGCGATCACGGCGGCCACGAACGGGCCGAGCAGCGTGGTGAAGGCGGTCAGGTCGAAGACGTTCTCGGGGTGGCGGGGGCTGGAAACGCCGTACACCAGAAGCAAGGGAACCACCACCAGCCAGGCGAGGGTGACCGCCACCAGCTTGAGATGCAGGTGGGTGCGCCGGGCGGGCTCGGCCGGGTCCTTCTGCAGGGCGAAGGCCATCCGCGTCGCGAAGCCGTCGGCCGGCTGATCCTCGGTGGTCACGGACATAACCCTATGGGCCGGTACGCGACGGCGCCTCATCCGGAGCGGACAATTCACCCGTCCCCGGCACGTCGTTAACGACGTGCCGGGGAACTGCAATCAACTCTTGACCGAGCCCGCCATCAGGCCGCCGATGAACCAGCGGCCGAGCAGCACGTAGACGACCAGCGTGGGCAGCGACGTGATCAGCGCGCCGGCCATCGAGGCCGCGTAGTCCGGGGACTGCGCGCCGGCCAGGGCGTTCAGGGCGATCGTGATCGGCCCGTTCCGGGTGTTCGACAGGAAGATCGCGAACAGGTAGTCGTTCCAGGCCGACGTGAACTGCCAGATGATCGTGACCACGAAGCCGGGGATCGAGATCGGCAGGATGATCCAGCCGAACGTCCGCAGCAGCCCGGCGCCGTCGACCCGGGCCGCCTCCACCAGCTCCTCGGGAACCGTGGTGGCGTAGTAGTTCCGGAAGATCAGCGTGCAGATCGGGATGCCGTAGATGCAGTGCACGAAGACCAGGGTCGGGATGCCGGGCGGGATGCCGATCGTGGTGACGATCTCCCGCAGCGGGATCATGACGGCCTGGTACGGGATGAACATGCCGAACAGGATCAGCGTGAACACCACGTCCGCGCCCGGGAAGCGCCAGCGCGACAGCACGAAGCCGTTGGCCGCGCCGATCAGTGACGAGATCACGGCGACGGGGATGGCCAGCTCGAACGTCCGGATGAAGGACGGGCGCAACGACTGCCACGCCTTGCCCCAGGACGCCGTCGTCCAGTGTTCCGGCAGGTTCCACTGGCTGGTGACGCCGATGTCGGAACCGGACTTGAAGCTGGTCACGATCAGCACGTACAGCGGCATCAGCACGATGATCAGGAAGATGACCGCCAGCGCGTACTTGATGATCGACGCCGGTCCGAAGGGGCGCCGGGGCTTGCGTTTGGGCGCCAGCGTCTCGACCGCGGCGGGCGGTGCGGCAACCGTGGTCATGAGTTCTTCTCCGCCCGGTTCGTGTAGATCAGGTAGGGCACGATGACGACGGCGACCAGCAGCAGCAGGACGATCGAGATCGCCGCCGCCTTCGCGTAGTCACTGGTCAGCAACGTCTGCCAGACGTAGACGGCGGGCACCTCGGTGAGCCACTGCGGGCCGGAGACGCTCATGATCAGGTCGAACATCTTCATCGACATGTGCCCGAGGATGATCAGGGCGGAGAGCGCGACCGGGGTCAGCTGCGGGAAGATCACGTTCCGGTACAGGCGGTAGGTGCTCGCGCCGTCCATGGCGGCGGCCTCGCGGAGCTCCTGCGGAATGCCGCGGAACCCGGCCAGGAACAGCGCCATCACGTACCCGGAAAGCTGCCAGATGGCCGGCATCGCCATCGCCGCCATGCCCCAGTTGGGGTTGGTCCACCACTTGTTCTGCAGGAAGTCCAGGTGCATCGCCGCGAAGATGGCGTTGATGCCGCCGGCGCCGTCGCCGACCACCGGGTTCATCAGCCAGCGCCACACGACGCCGGAGGCGACGAAGCTGACCGCCATCGGGAACAGGTAGATCGTGCGGAAGAAGCCCTCGGCCCGGATGCCGCGCTCGAGCAGGAACGCCCAGAGCAGGCCGAAGAGCATGGCGCCGACCAGGAAGACCACCGTGAAGATCAGCAGGTTCTTCAGCGAGTGGGTGAACCGGTCCTGGATGTCGTTGGTGAACAGGTTCTTGTAGTTCTCGAGCCCGACGAAGCCCTTCGACTCCAGCGCGGTGTGCTGGTCGGAGACGGAAACCTTCGTGGTCCAGGCGATCAGGCCGTACACGAAGACGGCGAGCAGGATGAGCGAGGGGGAGAGCAGGAGCAGGCCCGGTCCCCATTGGCGCAGGCGGCGCATCAAGGCTCCTTTGGCGAAGCGGGGCGGCACTGGGCCGCCCCGCTCAAGAGTTGCTTACTTGGCGAACTGCGAGGCCGCGGTGGCCATCGCCTTCTGGAGACCAGCGACATCCTGGTTGGTGGAGAACGCGCCCAGCGCCGAGTTGGCCGCGCCCTGGAAGCCCTGCGAGCAGGCCGAGCCGTGGGCGCAGGACGGCGCCTGCTTGAAGGTCTTCCAGTCGGCCATGGCGGCCTGCTGGTACTTCGGGTAGTCGGCGGGCGAGGCGTCCGTACGGGCCGGGATCGAGCCCTTCTTCGTGTTGAACGCCTTCTGGCCGTCGGCCGAGCCGACCGTCTTCAGCCAGCACTTGGTGCCATCGGTGTTCTTGGCGCCGGTCGGCAGCACGAACGAGTCGGCGAGCCACTGGTAGGTCTGGCCGTTGCCGGGGAAGGTGAACCAGCCGTAGTCGGCGAACTTCTTGGCGTCCATGTCGGCCGCCTCCCAGTCACCCATCAGCTGGTACGCGGCCTTGCCGTCCATGACCAGCTTCTCCGCGTCGGTCCAGTCGAGGGCGTCGCGGTCGGTGTTGGTGTAGGTCAGCAGCGTCTTGAAGTCGTTGATGCCCTTCGTGACGTCCGCGCCGTTCCAGTCGGTCGAGCCGTTCCACAGGCCGGTGAACTTGTCCGCGCCGAGGTCGGTGATGAGCACCGACTCGAGCAGCATCAGCATCGTCCAGTCCTTGCCGACGGCCAGCGGGGTCTTGATGCCCTTGGCCTTCAGCTTGTCCAGGTCGGCGATGAACCCGGCCATGTCGGTCGGGTCGGAGGTGATGCCCGCGTCGGTGAGGACCTTCTTGTTGGTCCAGACGACGTTGGCCCGGTGGATGTTCGCCGGCACCGAGTAGATCTTGCCGCCGACCGTGAGGTTGTCGATCAGGCCCTGCGGGAACGCGGACTTCAGGCCCCACGTGTCGTAGTCGGCGCTGATGTCCTGGATCTTGCCGGCGTTGATGTAGTCCTTGAGCTCCGCGCCCGCGTGCGCCTGGAACGTGTCCGGCGGGTCGTTCTGCTGGAGGCGGGAGGCGAGCACGTTCTTCGCGTTCGCGCCCGCGCCACCGGCGACCGCGCCGTTGACGAACTCCTGGCCGGCACAGTCCTTGCCGAACTGCGCGACGAGGCCGTCGAGACCGGCCTTCTCACCGCCGTCGGCCCACCACGTGAAGACTTCCACCTTCTTGGAGCCGGAGCCCCCGCTGCTGCCATCGCCGTCGTCGGCCCCACAGGCCGAGGCGGTCAGCAGCGCGGCGACACCCACTACGGCCACTGCGGCCCGTCGAATGCGCATAGCCATCTCCCATTCAGAGATTGACATCGTTGTCAAGTACGTCGGGGAGTACCGTGCCGCCTCAACCGCACAAGTGTCAACGGCTGTTTCCGTGTCGTTACGTGCGGACCTTAGTGGATCAGCGTGGTGAACGTTCACCACTACCGCGAGCGATCACGGATGTAGAGATGACGATGGTTCGCGCCGGGCCAGTATGTCCGCTGATCCTTTCGTACGCGAGCCGCGCCGCCTCGCGCCCGATCGCCGTCATGTCGTGCGCGACGACGGTCGTGCCGAGCACGTCGGCCAGGTCGAAGTCGTCGAAACCGACCAGAGCGGGCGGCGTGTCCTGGTCGCGCAGGGCGCGCAGGGCGCCGGTGGTGAGCCGGTTGTTGGCGGTGAAGATCGCGGTCGGCGGCGGGTCGAGGGCGAGCAGCTCCCGGACCGTGCGCTCGGCGTGCCGCACATCGTGCACATCCGTACGAAAATAGGGCTCCCACGCCGTGTTGCCGGCCGCCCGCATCGCGCTCACGAAGCCGTCGATCCGGCCCCGCTGCGGCGCCATCCGGGCCAGGTCGGCGACCAGCGCGATCCGCCGGTGCCCGTGTGCGAGCAGGTGCTCGCCGGCCGATCGCGCCCCGCCCGCGTTGTCGATCAGCACCGCGTCGGCGGCCAGATCGTCCGGCGGCCGGTCGAGGAAGACGAACGGGACGCCCCGATTTCCCTCGATCGAGAGGTACTCGTGGTCGTCGCCGCTCGGGATGATCAGTAACGCGCGCACCCGCCGCTCGAGGAACGCGTCGATCTGGCTGCGCTCGAGCTCGGCGTCCTCGTCGTTGTTCGCCGTGATCAGCAGCAGGCCGTGCTGGCGTAGCTCGCGCTCGATGCCGCTGGCCACCGCCGAGTAGAACGGGTTGGCCAGGTCGCCGCTGACCAGCCCGACCAGCGCGCTGGTGGCGCCGCGCCGCAGCTCACGGGCGATGCCGTTGAGGCGGTAGCCGAGCGAGTCGGCGGCGTCGCGCACCCGCCGCCCGGTCGAGGGCGCCACGTTCGGCTCGCGGTTGAGGGCACGCGATGCTGTCTTGAGGCTGACCCCCGCGAGAGCGGCCACCTCCGTCAGCGTCGGCCGGCGGACGGTTCCATCGTCGGCGGGCATGGCGCTCCGAAGGCTCGGCGGGCGGAAGGTCGGTTCAGATTATGACATCGATGTCGTCCGTGCCTATCAGGCAAGTCGCGCAACGATCTCGGCGGGGGACAGGTCGGTCACCGTTTCCGGGAAACCCTCGGCCAGCCGGGTGCCGGCGATGTCCGCGTAGACCTCGGCAATGCTGGTGAACAGGTCGGGGGTCAGCCCGGCGGCCTCCTGGGTGGCGGCCACCTCGCGCATCTCGGCCACAAAACGATGCGCCTTCGGCGCCGATCGCGCAACCGTGGCCAGCTGGGCGAGTTGGTTCCGATCCAGATCCCGTACGACGTGAGCCAGCACCCCGTTGGCGCCGGCGGTCCGGAGAGCCTGCGTGACCAGCGCGGTGAGCCCCTTGTACACGCTTCCCGTGCACATCTTCACCGCGCTGGCCGCGCCGACCTCGGTCCCCACGACGACGGTCTCGACCCCGTCCGCCCACGGCAGTCCCGCCACCACCCCGGCGTCGGCCCCCGCGAGATAGATGGTGGTGTGGCTCCCCGGCCCCGGCGGGGGACCCGAGATCGCCCCGTCGACGACCCGCCGGCCGGTGAGATCGCCGGCGATGGCGGCCATCGTCGTGGGGGAGACCGCGTTCAGATCCGCGATGACCGTGTTCGAATCTGTTGATTTGGCAAGCAACCGTGCGGCGGCCCGCGCCTGCCCCGGCGGCGTCACCGACAACAGGACGTCGGCGGCCGCGGTCACCTCCCGCAGACTCGGCAGGATCTCGAGCCCGGCCGCGGCCGCCAGCCGGGCCGTGCGCTCGGAGCGGCCCTCGAGCGTGGTGACGACGCGGACGCCGTTGAGGGCGGCGCCGAGCGCCGCCCCCATCTGCCCCGCACTGACAACTCCGACGATCGGCATGGTGCCGACAGTACGTCGGGTGACCGTTCAGACCTCGGCGGTGATCTCGTAGACCTCGGTCGTCGGGTGGCCGGCCCGCTCGTGGATGCGCATCACGGCCTCCTTGCTCGGGCCGGTGCTGAGGCAGAACACCTTGCCGGACTCCGGGTCGAGCCAGGCGCGCTCGAAGTGCACGCCCTCCTCGCCCTCGATCTTCAGGTCGGCGTCGTGGGCGTCGGCGAGCTGCTGCGGCGTGACGCCGTGGAACCCGCTGTGTACGTCCATGAATGTCGCCATGATGGTGACTCCCCCTCCGGTCGCGATGGTGCTGACATGGGAAGACTGCCCGGACCGGAGCAGTCGGACATCGGTCATTGCACCTAGGAAGGCCGGGTTCGTTGACCTAAAGTCGCGGGCGTGGACAGCGCGCTGAGCAGTCCGATCCTGGTCGGGCGGGACGATCTGGTCGCGCTCGCCGAACGCCGTCTGGCCGCGGCCGCCGGGGGGAGCGGCGAGCTGCTGTTCCTGGCCGGGGAGGCCGGGATCGGCAAGACCCGCCTGCTCGCCGAGATCGTGCGCCGGGCCGCCGGCTTCACCGTGATCACCGCGGGCGCGTCGCCGGGCGACGCCGAGGTGGCCGGCGGGATGCTCGCCGACCTCGGCCTGGAGCTGCGGCGGTGCGCGGCGATCGCGGAGGTCGGCGCGCGGGTGGCCGGCCGGCTGCGGGGGCTCGCCGACGGCGACGCGGAACGGCAGCGGCGCCTGCTCGTCGCCGACCTGGCCGAGATGATCTCGGTGGCGGCGTCCGGGCCGCTGCTGGTGGCGCTGGAAGACCTGCACTGGGCCGACGAGCTGACGCTGGACGTGCTCGGCCGGCTGGGCCGGCGGGCGTCGTCGCTGCCACTGCTGCTGGTCGGCACCTACCGCAGCGACGAGCTGTATCCGCGGGTGCCGATGCGGGCGTGGCGGACTCAACTGCTGACCCAGCGGTACGCCGAAGAGGTGCGGCTGTCCCGGCTGTCGCTCGCCGACACGGCCGCCATGGCGTCGGCCATCGCCGGCAGCGCCCTGCCCGGCGGCGTGACCGGGGCGGTCTTCGAGCGCAGCGACGGGATCCCGCTGCACGTGGAGGAGTTCCTGGCCGCCGGTGACCGGGTGCCGGACACGCTGGCGGACGCGGTGCTGGCCCGGGCCTCGCTGCTGTCGCCGCCGGCGCGGTCGCTGGCCGGGGTCGCCTCGGTTCTCGGGCGGTCCTTCGACCTCGACCTGCTGACGGCCATCACCGGGGAGGGGACCGTCGCCGTCGACGCCGGCCTGCGGGAGCTGAGCGAGCGGTTCTTCGTCCAGATCAACGCCGACAACTCGTCGTTCGACTTCCGGCACGCGCTGATCCGCGACGCCCTCTATGCGGATCTGTCGCCGCATCGGCGGCGGGAGCTGCACGCGGCCGCGGCGACGGCCGCGGTCAAGGCGGGCTTCCCGGCGGCCTTCGTCAGCGATCAGTACGAGCGGGCGGCGTTGCCGGGGGCGGCCTTCTCGTACGCGATGACGGCGGCGGCCGAGGCGGTCTCCATGTCGGCGCACCGGGAAGCGGTCGAGCTGCTCCGGCGCGCGCAGCGGACGCTGCCGTCCGACATCTCGGATCTGTCGGTCGCGGAGCTGCTGACGTCGCTCGCCGGCGAGCTCGCGGCCGTGGACGACAACGCGGCGGCGGCGTCCTGCTACGAGGAGGCGTACCGGTTGCGGCTGCGCCTCGGCGACCCGCTGGCGGCGGCCGCGCTCGTGCCCGACTGGGTGGCGGTGCGGCATCTGCTCGGGGCGAGCCTCGAGGAGCGGGCGGCGGCGCTGCGCGGGGCGCTGCCGCTGATCGCGTTCCGCACCGACGACCCGGCCCAGGAGGTGCGCGCCGACATCCACGCCGCGCTGGCGGCGGCGTACATGCTGGATCGCCGTCTGGCCGAGGCGATCGAGGACGGTGAGCTGGCCCGGTCGATCGCGGTCGAGGACTGCGACCGGGCGATGCGCTGCAACCTCGACGCCACGCTCGGCTCGGTGTTCCTCTTCGCCGGGCGGCACGACGAGGGGGTCGCGCTGCTCGAAGGGTCGATCGAGCGGGCCAAGGAGTGGCGGTTCGAGGGCCAGACCGCGCGCGGCTACCGGATGCTGGGCTCGAGCGCGTCGGTGCTGGTCGAGTACGACCTGGCGATGCGGTGGCTGCCCGAGGGGATCGCGTACGCCGAGCGCGTCGAGCAGTTCAACGACCGGAACTATCTGACCGCCCACCTCGGTCACGTGCTGTGGGCGACCGGGAACTGGCCGGCCGCGACGGTGGCCGCCCGGCAGGCGCTGGCCGACGGTGGCGGCATCACCACCCGGATCACGGCGCTGCACGTGCTCGGGTTCGTGGCGATGGGCCACGGCCAGCCGGCGACCGCGGTCGAGCACCTGAGCGAGGCGGCGTCGCTCGGCGCCGGGATGCGCGAGCTGCAGCGCATGTCGCCGGCCTGGTGGGGGCTGGCCGAGGTGGCGCTGCTCGGCGGCGATCTCGACACGGCCATCGCGCGGTGCGAGGAGGGATATGAGGCGTCGGCCCGGGTGCGGGATGCGGCCTACCTTTTCCCGTACGTGGTGACGGGCGTCCGTGCGCACCTGGCGCGCGCCGGGGGATCGCCGGCGCGGGAGTGGCTGGAGCGCAGCGGCGATCTCGTGGCCGAGCGGGGGATTCCGGGGACGCTGGGCGTGCTGGCCCACGCGCGCGGGCTCATCCATCTCCACGAGGGACAGACCGGGAAGGCGCGGGCGGAGCTGGCCTCGGCGGCGTCGTTCTGGGCCGGGCGGCGGCGGTTCTGGGAAGGGGCGGCGGTGCTGGTCGACCAGGCTCGATGCGCGGCTCGCAGCCGGCGTCCGGCCGAGGCGGCGGCGTTCCTCGCGGCGGCTCGCGACGCCTACGGCGGGGTGGGGGCGCGGATTCCCGACCACCTGGGGGCGCCCGGGCTCGACGGGGTGGTCGGCAGGTCGTCTGCTGGCGGGCGCGATCCTTCTCTCGTACGCGAATCAGATTTTTCGCATTTATCGTCTTTGTCCGCCCGGGAGGTCGAGGTTGCTCGGCTCGTGGCGGCGGGGATGACCAACCGGGAGATCGCCGCCGAGCTCACCATCGCGCCCAAGACGGCCGCCGCTCATGTCGAACATATCCGCACCAAGCTGGGCGTTTCGCGGCGCGCGCAGATCGCCGTGTGGGTGGTCGGCCTGGCTGATCCGGCGCGCTCATTCGATCGGGGTACGTCAAACGGGCCATAGCTGCCGGTCGATCAACTTGGCCACAATCGGTGCCATGACCGCGCCCGGCAACTCAGCTCTGATCTTCACCCTGATGGCCGTCTTCGTGGCCTGCTGTGGCTACGCCGCGGGCCGGCTCCACCAGCGGTACCAGATGGAGCACGACCGCGAGGAGGCGTATCGGGACGGCTATGACTCGGCCACCCGGAGCATCTTCAGCCTGGCCGCCCGGGTGATCGCCCCTCGGCGGGGGGTGCGCGGGTCGGCCCCGGTCCTCGATGGCGCCCTGGTCGCGCCGGCGCCTCCAGCTGCCGAGGAGGAGTTGCCCGCGGTTCCCGTTCCCGCGCTGCCTCCGGCACTGCTCCGCCGATCGGCCGTTCCCGGGTCGTCGCCCGCGCCGGCCGTCCCGCCGTCCTCGCCGAGCCTGGGGTTCCCCGCGCCGCCTCCGTCGCCGTCCCGCATCGTCGGTGAGCCGGAGGCCGTCGGGGGCCTCGTCTATCGGCCGTTCCCGGATCCGCGGCCGGCCGATCCGTCACCTCCGTCATCCTCGCCGCCGCCTTCCTCTTCCCCTTCCCCTTCCCCTTCGCCGCGTGGGCGGCACACGGTGCCCGATGAGCTCGTGCAGGCCGCCACCTATCGGCTGCCGCCCGATCGGGTGTTCCGCGCCAAGATTCCGGACGCCGACGGGCCCGGTCTTCCCGAGGAGCCCACCACCCGCATCTCGGTGCCGAAGCCGCGCCAATCCTGACGGCTTCTGTCGTACCCCGGGCGTAGGTTCCGGGCATGGTCACCGTCGATGACGTGCGCAACGTCTGCCGCGATCTGCCCCGCAGCCAGGAGCACCTGATCCGCGACCGGGTCAAGTTCCGGGTCGGCGCGATCGTCTATGTCGCGTTCTCCCGCGACGAGACGATCATGGGTTTCGGCTTCCCCAAGGAGGAGCGGGCCGCGCTGGTCGCCGCCGAGCCGCGAAAATTCCATCTGCCGCGCGAGTCCGACATGCGGTTCAACTGGGTGCAGGCGTGGATGGCCGAGCTCGACGAGGAGCAGATGACCGAGCTGGTCCTCGACGCCTGGCGCATGGTCGTGCCCAAGAAGGTGTGGGCCGCCTACCTCCCGCGGCTGGCCTGAGCCGTCCTCGAACGGCTGAAGTTCTCCCGCGTGCGTGTCACTTCGGCCGATCGCGTATTGGCGGCGCGCCCGGTGACCGGAAACCTGACCGCATGAACCGTCTCTGCGCCGTCACCGCCGTTTCCGTCGCCGCCGTCGTCGCGCTCGGCGGGTGCGGGCTGCTCGACACCGGCGCCAAGGAAAAGGCGGCCTCGGCGGCCGGTGTCCCCAGCGACGCGGCCCGGCCGACGCCCGGGGGTTCGGCGGTCAGCGGGCTCGGCTCGGTGCGCGACGAGGGCGACATCCCCGACCCGTGCACCGTCCTCAGCGAGGCCGAAGTGGCCGGCCTGACCGGTCGCCAGATCACCCAGGTCGACACCGACGGCGCCGACCCCGGCGACCCGAGCCGCTACTGCCAGTGGCAGCAGGACGGCGGACAGCTGGCGTTGTTCCTGTCCCGCACCACCGACGACGAGTTCCACACCGTGATCGCCGGCGCCACCCCCGTGGACGGCGTCGGCGAGGACGCCTTCGAACTGGCCGGCCACCTGTACGTGCTCTACGGAACGGTCCAGATCGACGTCTACTCCCGCGGCGGCTCCGACCCGCAAAACCTGACCGACGCGAAGAAGGTGGCGAAGGCCGTGATCCCCCGCATCTGATTTCGCGTGTACTGTCCCGCCGGGCCCGCCACGAGAGCCGGGCCATCGGCGGCAACCCGGGGGACAGCAATGCCGGACAACGACGCACCCGAGGCGCCGAGCATCCCCGCCCCGCGCCCCCCTTCCGACGAGCCCTCGGCCCCGGCCGTTGTCGCCGCTGCCGCCCCCGCTGCCGCTGCCGCCCCGGCCGAGGTGACCGCCCCGGCCGACGCTTCCGCTCCCGCCGGGTCGCCCCCGCCCGCCCCGACCCCGCTTCGGCCGGCCTCGGCACCGTCGACCCCGACGTCGACCCCGCTTCTGCCGCCCTCAACCCCGCCGCCCCCGCCCCTGACCCCGCCGCCTCCGATCCCGCCAACCCCGGCCCCGCCCTTCCCCCTCGGCATTGGGCTCCCGGTTCTGGGCGCACCTCCCGCCGCACCTCCCCGCGGGCGGATCGCGGCCCTGCGCATCGTTCTCGCCGGCGCCCTTGCCATCGCGGTGCTGGCCTCGATCGGGGTGTTCTTCGGGCGCGGGCACGAGCGCGCCGTCAAGGCCGAAGCCGCTCCCAGCTCCATCCCGACGCCGACCGAGCATCACTACGGGCCGGTCACGGAGACGCCGTTCGAGTCCGCGGTTCGGGCCCTCCAACTGCACGGGGCGGCGCTCGTCGACGGCGACGAGGCCGGCTGGATGGCGGTCGTCGACCCGGGAAAGTCCGCCCTGGTGTCCCAATATCACGGACTTTTCCGCACACTTCGGGCGCTCGGCATCACGCGCTTCTCGTACACGCCCGGCATCAGTGCCAAGGACAAGCAGGATCCGGCGGCGTTCACCTTCCCGGCCCGGGTCGACTACTGCTTCGGCGCCGACACCTGCGGCGCGGGCTATCCGGCATCGATCGGCCTCGCGCTGACCATGAAGAACATCGGCGGCCGGTACGTGATCACGGCCGTCCGGGACCATCCCGACCGGGGCAGCCTCGAACCCGTCCCCTGGCAGGACGGCAAGCTGCAGGTGGTCCAGGGGCGGCGGGTGGTCGTCGGGGCCGATGCGAGCGAAGCCGCGTACCTCGCCAAGATTCTCCCGGTCGCCGAGAAGGCGGCGGCCGCCGACGAACCGTTCGCCGGCATGTTGCTCGCGCGCCAGACCCGATATCGCGTCTTCCTGGCCGGGGAAAAGCAATGGCAGCGGTGGTACGGCGGGAAGGACGACAAGTGGGTCATCGGGTACGCCACCCCGATCAGCCAGTACGGCTACGACGTGGTCCTGCGGGTGCGCAGCATCGACTCGCCGACGGAGTTGCTGGTGACGCTGCAGCACGAGTTCGGCCACGTGATCACCCTGACCGGCTCGGAGACCTACCACGACCGCGACGAATGGCTGCGCGAGGGCGTGGCCGAGTACATCGGCTGGTCCCCGAAACATGCCACCGACAGCTACCGCCGCCGGAGCGTCGAATGGGCGGTCGCCCGCAAACGACCGTCCACAATGATTCCGGCCGAACCGCCAAGCAACGCATCCGCCCGAGCCGGCGACGCCTATTACGGCCTGAGCCACTTCGCCGTCGACTGCCTGGCGCAAAAATATGGCCAGGCCGGCATGTTCCGCTTCGTCCGCCTCGTCCTGCTGCGAGACGAGTCCTACGAGGAGGCCGCCAAGGACGCGTTCAAGCAGCCCTTCGCCAAGGTCGACCGCACCTGCGCCGCCTGGATCCGCCAGAAGGCTTGATCGCCGGGTCGCCGCTGGAAGCCTGGTCGCCGCTGGATGGCTGGTCGCCGCTGGATGGCTGGTCGCCGCTGGATGGCTGGTCGCCGCTGGAAGCCGGGTCGCCACTGGAAGCCTGGTCGCCACTGGAAGCCTGGTCGCCACTGGAAGCCGGGTCGCCACTGGAAGCCGGGTCGCCGCTGCCCGGCGCGAGTCCCGTCCGCCGAGTCAAGCGGATGGCCCGCCGGCGGACGCCACCGTCAGGCAAGCACGTGCGTGTCGGCCCGGCTGGCCGCGGTCAATCTGAGGCGAGCGCGGGTACACGCGGCCCGCACCCATCAAATGAGCGCGAGCGCGCCCGCTCGGATCTCGTCGACGAAGAGTGCCGGCTGTTCGAAGGCGGCGAAGTGGCCTCCCCTCGGTGGGGTGTTCCAGTAACGGATGTCGGGGAAACGGCGCTCGGCCCAGCGGCGGGACGGGCGCGGGTTCTCCCGGGGGAAGATCGAGCAGGCGGTCGGCACCGGGATCACGTCCGTCGCGCCGGTGCGGAAGACGGCCTGGACCTCGGGGAAGCTCTCGCGGTAGAGGCGGGCGGCCGAAGCGCCGGTGGCGGGGAGCCAGTAGAGCATCAGGTTGTCGAGGAAGCGGTCGCGCGGGAAGGTGTGGCCGTCGGTCCAGGCGTGGAACTTCTCGGCGATCCACGTGCACAGCGCGGCGGGGGAGTCGACCAGGCCGTAGCCGATCGTCTGCGGCCGGGTGGACTGCTCGAACGAGTAACCGTCGCCGCCGGCGGCCGCTTCGAGGTCGGCCAGGGCGGCGCGCTCGTCGCCGGTCAGGTCGTCGAGGGTGGCGGGGTCGGGCGCCACCAGCGGGGGCATCAGGTGGATGCCGATCAGGCGGTCGGGGTGGTGGCGGGCGAGGGCGGTGCTGACGCTCGTGCCCCAGTCGTGGCCCTGGGCGATGAAGCGGGCGTAGCCGAGGCGGGACATCAGCGTGGCCCAGGCGCCGGCGATGCGGTGGATCGTCCAGCCGGGCGTGGACGGCTTGTCGCTGAAGCCGTAGCCGGGCAGCGACGGGCAGACCACGTGGAACGCGGGCGCGCCGGGCGGCGGCTCGGCCAGCGGCCCCACGACGTCGGCGAACTCGGCCACCGAGCCCGGCCACCCGTGGGTCATGAGCAGGGGAGTGGCGTCGGCCCGGGACGATCGCACGTGGACGAAGTGGATGCCCAGCCCGTCGATGACCGTGCGGAACTGCGCATGCCGGTTGAGTCGCTCGCCGGCCGCGGCCCAGTCGTACCCGTCGGCCCAGTAGGCGCAGAGCTCCCGAGCATCGTCGAGCGGCGTGCCCTGCTCCCACCCGGGCGTCGTCGCGGGCTCGGGCCAGCGCGTGCGCCGCAGCCGATCCCGCAGATCGTCGACGACGTCATCCGCGAGCAGCACCCGAAACGGCGATATCATGCAACCTCCGCGAAGACCGGCGAAAGCGCCCCGACCCGAAATCGGGCGGCCGGCTCGGCGGCCCGGAACCGGGCGGCCAACGCGGCGAGCCGGAACCGGGCGGGCAACGCGGCGACCCGAAATCGGGCGGGCAACGCGGCGACCCGAAATCGGGCGGGCGCCGCCCCGACCCGCGTCATGACGGCGAACGCGGCGGGCCGGCGGCGATGCGGGCCCGAATATCGGCCATGCGGTCCGCCGAGTTGTGCGGCATCTGCCAGCGCGTCTCCATCCACCAGGTTGCGCCCGCCTCGGCCCACGGCGCGACCGCCGACGCCGCGGCCGCCGGGTCGGTGGTGGGGGTCTCGCCCTCGGCCAGGATGTCGAAATCGGGCGCGGCGCCGTGCTTGGTCAGCCACTCGCGGATGTCGCGGACCGCCTCGGGCGACGGCTCGTGACCGGGAATGAGGCCGTCACAGCGCAGCACCCGCCGCATCGACTTGGGGCGTGGCCAGACGCCGACCACCCAGATCGGGATGCGGTCCTGCACCGGGCGAGCCACGTCGCCCAGGTCGTCGCGGTCCGTCTCGTACGAGTAATGCTCGCCCTGATAGGCCCTGGCCCCGGACCAGACCGCGCGGATCAGGTCGATGCCCTCGTCCATCATGGATGCTCGCAGCCGCAGGTCGGTGGGCTCGCCGGTGACCGGCAGATCGGTGGTGACCGCCCCGACGCCGATGCCGAGGATCGCCCGGCCGCCGGAGAGCTGATCGAGGGTGGCCACCTGACTCGCCACCTTCCACGGGCGGCGCCAGGGCAGCGGGGTCAGGATCGTGCCGAGGCGCACCCGCGTGGTGCGGGCGGCGATCGCGGACAGCAGCGCCCACGCGTCGATGCCGTAGGCCGCCTCCCACACGAAGACGCCGTCCCAACCGGACTGCTCGGCCAGAACCGCCTGGTCGAGCTGCTCGCGGGCGGTGCCGCCCGGGAGGATCACGCCGAACCGTAGGGTCATGCGTCCTTCGTAGCAGCACCCTCCGACACTTTTCGGCCCAGCCGCAGGAGGATCTCGGTGAGCGGGTCGGCCCCGGGCGGAACCGGCAGCGCCGGCGCGAAGGCGGTCGACCCCGGCGGGACGGCCCGGGCCAGAGGGAGCGTCGCCTCGAGCACCTCCGGCGAGGCCTCGAACGGCAGACCGGCGGCGACCGCCACGTCCCACCCGTGCACGACGTAGTCGACCAGGTGGAAGCCGATCGCCATCGAACCCGGGAACGTGCGGGCGGTGCTGATCTCGGGCAGGCGGAACTCGCGGGTGAGGACATCGGGGTCGGCGAAGGCGTCGATCACCTGGTCGGCCGCGGCGAGATAGGACCGTACGGGATCAGGCAGTCGCGGGGTTGACCAGTCCGCGTCCAGGCCCTCCGCCGCGAGCGCGAATCCCCGGTGTTGCACGGTCATGTGGGTGAGCAGTGCCGCCAGGTCCCACTCCGAACAGGGCGTCGGCCGGGACAGGTCGGCCGGGGTGAGCCGCGAGACGAGCCGCACGGTCTCCTTCACCGCGAGCTCGTCCAGGAATATGATAGTCATGCGCTTATCATCTACATGAGCGTACGATTCCGCAAGGGCGGCACGGGTAGGAGAATGCGGATGTGGAGAGCGACTGGCCCGATCTGGGCGCGATGGTGCTGCGACTGGGCCGCCGCCTGCTGGCCATGGAGCAGCCGATCCTGGAACGCCACGGGGTGACCATGTGGGCGTACATCGTGCTGAGTTCTCTGCGCGAGAGTCCCGCCCGCGCTCAGGCCGCGCTGGCCGCCTCGATCGGCGCCGACAAGACGCGGCTCATCCCGGTCCTCGACGACCTGCAGCGACGCGGGCTGATCGAGCGCGAGCCCGACCCGGCCGACCGCCGGGCGCGCCTGCTGGGCCTGACCGAGGCCGGCCGCCGGCTCCAGGGCGAGATTCAACTGGAGATCCGCCGCGGCGAAGAGGCCCTTTTATCCGAAATAGACGAGATAAAGGACAAGGACGTGTTTGTCCGTACGCTACGCGCGCTGAGCGGTTAAGGCCTCTTGCAGTCCCCGGGCGGCGAGCCGATCGGCCCGCTCGTTCTCCGGATGGCCGGCGTGCCCCTTGACCCAGTGCCACTGCACGTCGTGCCGCAGGACGGCCTCCTCGAGGCGCTGCCAGAGGTCCACGTTCTTGACCGGCTGCTTGGCCGAGGTCTGCCAGCCGTTCGCCTTCCACCGCGGCAGCCACTTCGTGATCCCGTCGCGCACGTAGATGCTGTCGGTGTAGAGCATGACCGTCATCGGCGCCCGGTTGAGCGCCTCGAGCGCGCTGATCGGCGCGAGCAGCTCCATCCGGTTGTTGGTGGTGGACTCGGCCGTGCCGCCGCAGAGATCCTTCTCCCGGCCGCCGTAACGCAGCACGGCGCCCCACCCGCCCGGGCCGGGGTTGGGCACGCACGCCCCGTCGGTGTAGATCTCCACCACGCTCATGCGAGCACCCTACCGACCGCGCGAGAGTGGAAGACCCGGGCGCGCGTATGGGTGAGCAGAGCTGGGCCGCGCGTGTAGGTGAGCAGAGCCGGGCTGGGCCGCGCGTATGGGTGAGCAGAGCTGGGCTGGGCCGCGCGTATGGGTGAGCAGAGCTGAGCTGGGCCGCGCGTATAGGTGAGCAGAGCTGAGCTGGGCTGGGCCGCGCGTATGGGTAAGCAGAGCAAAGCGCGCGGAAGGTGAGGCCGGCCATGCCCGGACCCGCCCTCAGCGGGGTGACAGCGGAGGGCACGTAAGGTGGCCAGGGCGGCGGAAGGGGTCGACGAGTGAGTGACGGCGCGGTCGAGTGTCGGGACGTCGTCGTGCGCTACGGCGGCACGGTTGCCGTCGACGGGGTGTCGCTGACGGTTCCGCGCGGCCGGGTGCTGGCGCTGCTCGGGCACAACGGCGCCGGCAAGACCAGCCTGCTTCAGGTCTGCGAGGGATTCCGGCCGGCCGACGGCGGCGCCTGCACGGTGCTCGGGCTCGACCCGGTCAAGGACCACGACGAGCTCATGCCGCGGCTCGGCATCATGCTCCAGTCCGGCGGCATGTACCCGTGGGCGACCGCCGGTGAGCTTCTTCGGCTGTACGCCTCGTTCTCCGCCAACCCGATCGACCCGGGCACGCTGATGGAGCGTCTCGGCCTGCACGAGTTCGCCAAGACCCGGTACCGCCGCCTCTCCGGGGGCGAGCAGCAGCGACTGTCCCTGGCGGTGGCCCTGGTCGGCCGGCCCGAGCTGGTCTTTCTCGACGAGCCCACGGCCGGAATGGACACCGAGGCCCGCCACACCACCTGGGGCCTGATCGAGGAGCTCACCCGCGACGGCGTCTCGGTGCTGCTCACCACCCACCTGCTCGACGAGGCCGAGCGCCTCGCGCACGATGTGGTGATCATGCGGTCGGGGCGGGTGGCGGCAACCGGCACGCCGGCCGAGCTCACGGCCGCGGCGGGCATCGACCTTCTGGAGGTACGCGCGGAGCCGGCCCTCGCTCCCGATCTGCCCCATCTCAAGGTCACCGAGCGCAACCCCGGCGAGTACGAGATCGCCGGCGCCCTGGACGCGGCCGCGATCGCCGAGGTGCTCGCCTGGTTCGCCGGCGCGGGCGCCCAGGTCACCGCCGTGAACACGCGCCGGCGCACCCTCGAGGACGTCTACCTGGCGCTGTCCCGGGAGAAGAACGACAAGGCGGGAGCCACCCGATGAGCACCTTCGCGCCCGCCCCCGCGCGCAACAGCACCGGGGCGATCCTCCGCAGCCAGGTGCGCATGGAACTGACGCTGACGGCGCGCCGGGGCGAGGCCGTCGTGCTGGCCATGGGCGTCCCGCTGCTGGTCCTGCTCGGCGCCGGCCTCACCGACGTCACCAACGTCCCGGGGGGCGACCGCCTGGCGTACGTGGTGCCCGGTGTTCTCGCTCTCACCGTGATGTCCACCGCCTTCACCGGCCAGGCGATCACCACCGGCTACGAGCGCAGCTACGGCGTTCTCAAGCGCCTGGGCGCCTCGCCGTTGAGCCGCCCCGGGCTGCTGTTCGCCAAGACCGCCGCCGTCCTCGCCCTGATCGTCGTGCAGCTGCTGGTGCTGGCCGCGGTCGGCATCGCCGTCGGCTGGCGCCCGCATTTCGGCGAGATCCTCCCGGCGCTGGGCATCACCGTGCTGGCCACGGCGGCGTACAGCGGCCTCGCCCTGCTGCTGGCCAGCGTGCTCAAGCCGGAGACGACGACCGGCCTGGCCACCCTGATCTACGTCCTGATGCTGGCGGCCGGCGGCATCATGTTCGCCGGCCCCGGCCAGATCTCGGAGTTCCTGCCGCTGGCCGCGCACGCCGAGGCCCTGCGCGCCACCCTCTCCCACGACCAGCCGGTGCCGCTCGGCTCATGGGCGAGCCTCGCCGTCTGGGCCGCCGTCTGCCTGATGGCCGCCGCCAAGAAGTTCCGCTGGGAGTAGCGGAAACACCGCGTCCATCGATCGGTGGACAACCGCTGACCGCCTCGCGGTCGTCCCGCGCAAGGCCGCCGAAGCCGCACGATCGACGCCATGGACGCCATTGAAGTCAGGGGACTTCGCAAGACCTACCGCGGTCACGAGGCGGTCGGCGGCATCGATCTCAGCGTCACGCGCGGTGAGGTGTTCGCGCTGCTCGGGCCGAACGGGGCGGGCAAGACCACGACCGTCGAGATCCTCGAGGGGCATCGGCGGCGCGACGGGGGCGACGTGCGGGTGCTGGGCGACGACCCGGGCACGGCCGGTCGCGCCTGGCGGGCCCGGATCGGGGTCGTTCTCCAGGACGCCGACGACGCCGCCGACCTGACCGTCGCCGAGATGGTGACGCACGTGGCCGGCTTCTACCCGGACCCGCGTCCCGCCGGCGAGGTCATCGAGCTGGTCGGGCTCACCGGGAAGCGGGCCAGCAAGATCCGGCAGCTGTCGGGCGGACAGCGCCGGCGGGTGGACGTGGCGCTCGGCATCGTCGGGCGGCCCGAGCTGCTCTTTCTCGACGAGCCGACGACCGGGTTCGACCCGGCGGCCCGTCGCCAGTTCTGGGATCTGATCCGTGACCTGGCCGCCGAGGGCACCACGATCCTGCTCACCACGCACTACCTGGAGGAGGCCGAGGCGCTCGCCGACCGGCTGGCGGTGCTGGCCGGGGGCCGGATCGTCGCCGAGGGCACCCCGGCCACGCTCGGCGGCCGGGCGCAGAGCGGCGCCAAGGTCGCGTGGCGGGAGAACGGGACCAACCGCGAGGAGCGGGTCGCCGACCCGACGGAGCTGATCAGGCGCCTGGTCGAGGACGACGCCGACCTCACCACGCTGACCGTCACCCGGCCCACGCTCGAGGACGTCTACCTCACCCTGATCGGAGCCGGCCGATGACCACCACCGCGATCCTCCCCTCGACCGCGATGACCGGTCTGTCCCGGGGCAAGGTGGAGACCCTCCAGTTCGTGCGGGACCGCACGGCCGTCATCTTCACGTTCGCGTTCCCGGCGATGCTGCTCCTGCTGTTCGGCACGATCTTCGGAGACTCGTACGGCGAGACGGGCGTCAGCGCGAGCCAGGTCTACTCGGCCAGCCTGATCGCGTACGGCATCCTCGCCACCGCCTTCGTGACCATGGGCTCGGGCGTAGCGATGGACCGCGAGGACGGCACCCTGAAGCGCCTGCACGGCACGCCGATCACGCCCTCGGCGTACCTCCTCGGGAAGTTGATCCTCGTTCTGGTCCTGGGCGTCGCCGAGGCGGCTCTCCTGATCCTGGTCGGCGTGCTGGTCTTCGGCATGCCGGTGCCGGACGCGTCGCACTGGCTGACGTTCGCCTGGCTGTTCCTGCTGTCGACGTTCGCCTGCACCACCTGCGGCATCGCGGTCAGCGCGATCGTCAAGCACGCCCGTACGGCCGGCGCGATCCTCAACGTCCCGCTGGTGGCGCTGCAGTTCATCTCCGGCGTCTTCATCTACCCGATCACGCAGCTGCCGAGCTGGCTGATCACGGTGGCGTCGATCTTCCCGGTCAAGTGGATGAGCCAGGGCTTCCGGTACGTGTTCCTGCCCGACAACATGAAGCAGTTCGAGACGGCCGGCGCATGGGAGCTCGGCCGCATCGCCTTGGTGCTGGGCGCCTGGTGTGTGATCGGATTGGTGTTGTGCCTGGTGACGTTCCGCTGGACCCAGAAGGACCGATGACCGAGGCCCACATGCGGTATTCGCAGTGGTGGGACGGGTACTTCGGGATTGTCGCGATCGCGGTGGCGGTCGCGGTTCTCCTCAACGACAGTCACGCTCTGTGGCGCCGGCTCGTGGTGGCCGGCGTCATCGGCCTGATGATCCTTCTGCATCTGGTGATCGGCCGCCATCTGATCCAGCGAAACAAAGAGAGCCTTATCGCGGCAATTGTCCAAATCGGTCTCTTCGCGGTCGCGGTCGCGCTCATCCCCTTCGCGACCTGGCTGCTGTTCGCGATGATCCCGATGATCTTCCAGCTCGTCTCCATGCGCGCCGCGATCGTGCTGGTGATCGTGGTCAACCTGATCACGCCGGTGGTCGACCTGGTCACGGACTCGGGCATGTTCCGCGCCGACCTGATGATCGCGCTGATCTCGTCGGCCGCCGGCGTCTGGCTCGGTTTCTGGATCATCCGGGTGATCGAGCAGAACGTCGAGCGCGGCCGGCTGATCACCGAGCTCGAGGCGAGCCGGGCCGAGGTGTCGCGCCTGTCGCACGAGGCCGGGGTGGCGGCCGAGCGGGCCCGGCTGGCCGGCGAGATCCACGACACCCTGGCCCAGGGCTTCACCAGCATCATCACCCTGCTCCAGGCGGTCGACCCCGGGTTGCGCGACGAACGGCTGGCCCTCGCGGTCCGCACCGCGAAGGAAAACCTGGCCGAGTCGCGGGCCCTGCTGGCCGCGCTGGCGCCGGCCGCGTTGTCGGAGGGCTCCCTTCCCGATTCCGTACGCCGCCAGGCCGCCCGCTTCGCCGAGGAGACCGGCACCCCGGCCAGCGTCCGGGTGACCGGCGACGAGCGGGACCTGCCGACCAAGGTCGAGGTCGTCCTGCTGCGCGCGGCCCAGGAGGCGCTCACCAACGTGCGCCGGCACGCGGCCGCGAACGAGGCGGCGGTGCTGCTCGCCTACGGCCCGGAGTCGGTGCGGCTGGTGGTGCGCGACGACGGCCATGGCTTCGACCCGTCGGCCGCCGACGGCTTCGGGCTGAACGGCATGCGCGCCCGCGCCGACCAGGTGGCGGGAACCCTGACCGTGCACAGCGACCCGGACATGGGCACGACGATCGAGCTGGAGGTGCCGGCGTGATCCGGATCATCCTGGTGGACGACCATCCGGTCGTACGGCATGGGCTGCGGGGGATGCTCGACGCCGAGCCCGATCTCACGGTCGTGGGGGAGGCCGGCTCGGGCGACGCCGGCGTGACGCTGGCCGCCGCCGAACGCCCCGACATCGTGCTGATGGACCTGCGCATGCCCGGCGGCGACGGGGTCTCCGCGACCGAGCGGATCCTCAGGACCGTGCCCGGCGCGCGGGTCATGGTGCTCACCACGTACGAGGCGGACCGCGACATCTTGCGCGCCATCGAGGCCGGCGCCTGCGGCTACCTGCTCAAGGACGCCTCGCCGAGCGAGCTCGCGGACGCCGTGCGGGCCGCGGCCCGGGGCGAGACCGTGCTCGCCCCGAGCGTCGCGTCCACTCTGGTCCGTCAGGTGCGGCAGCCCGCCCCGCCCGCGTTGTCGGCCCGGGAGGCCGAGGTGCTGCGGCTGGTGGCGAGCGGGCTGACCAACGCCGACATCGGCAAGCGGCTGTTCATCTCGGAGGCCACCGTGAAGACCCACCTGCTGCGGGTCTTCAACAAGCTGGACGTGGCCGACCGCACCGCCGCGGTGACCACGGCGATGCGGCACGGCCTGCTGTGAGACTCAGCGCTCGCTGAAGCGCTGCACGAACGCCAGCGACGTGTTGGCGACCTCGAGCCAGCCGCTGTCGATGGTCAGCGAGTGGCCACGGCCGGGGATCGAGGCGAACTCGGTCACCCCGCTGTTCTTCTGCTGGATCTTGTAGTTGTACTCGGAGATGGCCGGCGGGACGGTGTGGTCCTGGTCGCCGGAGATGATCAAAAGCGGGCCACGGTACGCGTTCTCGTGGTCCACCTTCACCTCGCTCCACGGGTTGAAGTTCGCCACGGCCGCCTGGAACAGCGGCGCGCCCGGGGCCGGGACGGCGAACTCCTCGTACAGCTTGTGGGCCTCCTCCTCGCTGACCACGTTGGCGAAGGCGTACCGGAACTGCTCGTAGGTCAGCGGGATCGCCTTGTGGTAGTTGGTCGGGTTGGACAGCACCGGCGACGCCGCCCGCAACGCCGAGACCGGCAGCGGCAGCACGCCCTGGAACGGCGCCGCGTCGATGGCCACGGTCGCGTTGGAGAGGCCGCGCCCGGCGATGATCTGCGCGAGCAGGCCGCCGAACGAGTGCCCGATCACCGCGGGCTGCTTGTCGAGCTTGCCGATCACCTCGGCGTAGTGGTCGGCGACCTGGCCGACGGTCTTGCCGGCGAACACCTCGGGGTGCTCCTTGGCCTCCGCGACCGTCTCCGGGTCGTCCGGCCAGCCGGGGGAGATCGGGGCGTAGCCGGCGCCCTGGAAGACCTCGGCCCAGCGGTCCCAGCTGCTCGGCAGCAGCCACAGGCCGTGGATGAAGACCACCGGGGTGAGACCGGTGGCGTTGACCCGTTCGATGTCGTCGAGCGTGTGCTGCGGAATGACGGGCATGGTGGAGCTCCCCCTAGATCAAGGTCATCAACGCTTCGGGAATCAATCTAGGTAGCCGGACCCCATCACCGATACCGCCAATCGACTTACTTCTTGTTACAGCTGTTGTTCACAGGAACCGCCAAGCATCGACACAGGTCAGAGCCAAGCCCGCACCCCACGATTGGTTGAGTCATCAACGAAGGGGAGCGACGGGATGAAGCGGGACACGGGACTGCGGCGGACGACGCTGCTCACCGGCGCCTTGGTCGCGGCGAGCCTGGCGGGGACGGCCGGCATCGGGGTGGCCGCTTATGCCGCCGACTCCGGCTCGGCCCAGACCAGCAGCACGTCGACTTCCACGTCGGCCGACGACGACCAGAGCACCTACCCGAGCCTGAGCGGCAGCAGCGACAGCGGCGGCCAGGCCACCTCGGGAGGGTCGTGACATGCCGCTCGTCGAGACACTGCCGATCCGCGCCGGCACCGCCCAGTGGCCGGTCTGGGGCACGACCGCCCGGATCGTGGTCACCGACCCGGCCCGGCTCGCCGAGGCCACCGACCTGGTCGAGCGCGAGCTCGCCGCCGTCGACGCGGCGTGCAGCCGGTTCCGCGCCGACTCCGAGCTGCGGCATGCCTGCCGGGCCGGCGGCCGACCGGTGGCGGTGAGCCCGCTGCTCGCGCACCTGGTCGGGGCCGCCCTCGACGCGGCCCGGGAGACCGGCGGCGCGGTCGACCCGACCGTGGGGGCGGCGCTGTGCGGGCTCGGCTACGACCGGGACTTCGCGGCGATCACCGGCCGGGCGGTGGCGCCCGCGGTGCGGGTCTTCGCGACCCCGGACTGGCGGGCCGTGCGGCTGCGGGACGGCGAGCTGACCGTGCCCGACGGGGTGCTGCTCGACCTGGGTGCGACGGCCAAGGCGGTGGCGGCGGACCGAGCCGCCGCCCGGGTGGCCGAGCGGCTCGACGTGGGCGTGCTGGTCGCGCTGGGCGGTGACATCGCGACCGCGGGGCGGGGCCCGGACGGCGGGGACTGGCGGGTGCTGGTGCGGGATCGGCCGGGCGACCCCGCGGAGACCGTACGCCTCCCGGCCGGCGCCGCTCTCGCGACGTCCAGCACCGCGGGCCGCACCTGGGGCCGCCCCGGCGAGCTGCTGCACCACATCGTCGACCCGGCGACCGGCCGGCCCGCCCCGGCGGTCTGGCGCACGGTGTCCGTGGCCGCCTTCAGCTGCCTGCGGGCGAACACGCTGAGCACCGCGGCCATCGTCCGCGGGCACGCCGCCCCCGACCTGCTCGGCCGCGCGCCGAGCCGGCTGGTGACGCCGAGCCTCGACGTGCTGCGCCGGGGCGGGTGGCCGTCGTGACCGACGCGCTCTGGTACTTCGCCCGCGGCTCGGGGGTCGTCTCGCTCGTGCTGCTCACGGTCGTGGTCGCGCTCGGCATCGGCGCCCGCTCGGGCAAGCCGGCGTTCGGGCTGCCCCGGTTCGCGGTCTCGCTGCTGCATCGGAACGCCGCGCTGCTGGCGGTCGTCTTCCTGGCCGGTCACGTGATCGGTCTGCTTTTCGACCCGTACGCGCAGCTCCGGATTTTTGATCTTGTCGTGCCGTTCGCCGGCAATTACCGCCCGGTCTGGCAGGGCCTGGGGACGCTCGGTTTCGACCTGTTGCTCGCGCTGGTGATCACCAGTCTGCTGCGGCACCGGATCGGCGCCCGCGCCTGGCGCGCCGTGCACTGGCTGGCCTACCTGTGCTGGCCGGTGGCGCTGACGCACGGCCTCGGCACCGGCACCGACCGCGGCGCCGGGTGGCTCTGGACGATCTCGCTGACCTGCGCCGCCGTCGTGGCCGCCGCCGTGATCTGGCGCATCTCCCCGGCCTTCGCCCGTTTCCCGGCCCGCGCCGAGCGCCGGGTCGCCACCCGACTGATGGAGGAGGCTTCCCGATGAGTGTTGCCACCGAGGCCCCCGGCCTGCTGCTGGCCGGCGACGGGACGCTCGACGGGCATCTCGCCCGGCACGGCCGGATCCCGGTGCTCGACCCCCGCCAGATCATCGGCATCGCCCGCGACGCGACCCTCACCGGCCGCGGCGGCGCGGGCTTCCCGGTGTGGCGCAAGCTGAGTGCCGTCGCCGTGTCCACCGTGGACAAGAGCGTGATCGCCAACGGCGCCGAGGGCGAGCCGGCCAGCGGCAAGGACCGCGCGCTGCTCGCCGGCCGGCCCCACCTCGTGCTCGACGGCCTGCAACTCGCGGCCCGGGCGATCGGCGCCCGCCGGGCCCATCTCTACGCGCCGGCCGCCCTGCTCCCGCGGCTGCGCGACCTGCTGGCGGCGCGCCGGGGTGCGGGTCTCGACGCGCTGCCGGTGGGCCTGCACGCGGCCCCGGACGCCTTCGTCGCGGGGGAGGAGACCGCGGTGGCCTCGGCGGTCGCCGGCCACGGGGCGGTGCCGGCCGACAAGCGGATCCGCCTGGTCGACACCGGCACCCTGGTGCAGAACGTGGAGACGCTCGCCCACCTCGCGCTGATCGCCCGCTACGGACCCGCCTCGGCCGGCACGTTCCTCGCCACCGTCAGCGGCGCGGTCGCGCGGCCGGGCGTGGTCGAGGCCCGCTACGGCGTTCCGCTCGGCGAACTGATCGGGCCGGCCGGCGGGCTCCAGGCCGTGCTGGTCGGTGGCTACCACGGCGGCTGGGTGCCGCCCGACCCCACGCTGCCGGTGAGCGCCGAGGCCCTCGCCCGGTACGGCGCCGCCCCGGGCGCCGGCGTGATAGTCGCGCTGCCGGCCCACGTCTGCGGGCTGACCGAGACCGCGAAGATCGCGAACTACCTGGCCGGCCAGGTCGCCGGCCAATGCGGTCCGTGCGTGAACGGGCTGCCCCGGATGGCGGCCACCCTCGCCGACCTGGCCGTCGGCCGCCCGCGGGCCGGGCTGCCGGGCGAGGTCGCGCGGCTGGCCGCGATGGTCACCGGCCGCGGCGCCTGCCGCCACCCGGACGGCACCGCCCGCCTGGTGCTGACCGCGATGCGGGCGTTCGAGGCCGACGTGGCGGCGCACCTCACCGGCCGCTGCCTCGCAACCGGAACACCGACATCGGGATGGAGGTGACCTTGATGAAGACGCTGCACATCGATTGGACCGCCTGCGACGGCCGCGGGGTCTGCACCGAGCTGCTCGAGGAGCTGCTGGTCGAGGACGACTGGGGCTACCCGGCGGCGCGGGACGGCCAACGCGAGCCGGCCGTGCCCCGCCCCCTGGAGGGCGCGGCACGGCAGGCCGTGGACCGGTGTCCGATGCTGGCGTTGCGCCTTAGTGGTTGAGGCCCAGGGCTCGGCCCATCGTGAAGAACAGGTCGGTCTGGTTGGTCACGCCGAGCACGTTGGCCGCCTGCGGGCCGCCGGCGGCGATCCGCACCTCGGTGCCGGTGTGCTGCTGCGAACCGGTGATGTCCGCGGTGGCGTACGAGATGGTCATGTTCGCCTTGTCGTGCGTGACCAGCGTGGCCGTGTAGCCCAGGGTCGGTGCCTCGACGATCTGGCTGGTGTGGCCGTGGTCGGCGGTCACGACGACCAGGGTGTCCGGGTGGGACTTCTGGTAGTCGAGGACCTTCTTGATCGCGGCGTCGAAGGCCACGGTCTCGCCGATCTGGCCGCACGGGTTGGCGGCGTGGTCCTGCTTGTCGATCGAGGCGCCCTCGACCTGCAGGAAGAAGCCCTTGTGGCTGTTGCGGGCCTGGTAGTCCAGGACGTCGAGAGCCTTGGCGGTCATGTCGACCAGGTGCGGCTGCGCGGCCGTGCGAGCCGTGTTCACGGCGCAGGTGGACGGCGCGGTGCCGGTCTTGGTCGGGGTCGGGCCGACCCACTCCAGGTCCATGTTGTTCTTCGCAAAGGCGCCCAGGATCGGGCCCTTCTTGGAGGCGGCGGCCAGGCCGGCCGCGTCGGTGACGATCTGGTAGTCGTTCACCTGCGCCTGCTGCAGAACGGTCAGGCCCTGGTACTTGCCGGCCTTCACGGTCTGGTCGAAGAACTGCTTGCCGCCGCCCAGCAGCACGTCCGGGCGGGTCTGCACGAGCTGCTCGGCGATCGAGCCGGCGCCGCCGTTGAGCTTGTCGTTCACGGCGCACTCGGCCATCGCGTCCGGGCCCTTGCAGTTCCGGCTCACCACGTGCGAGCCGAGGACGGCCGGGGTGGCGTCCTGGAGCTCGGCGGTGGAGACGTCACCGGTCTTGTAGCCGGCCTTCTTGGCCAGCTCCAGGATCGTCGCGACCGGCTTCTCGTTCGGCAGCACCGAGATCGCGCCGTTGTAGGTCTTGTGCCCGGTCGCCCAGCCGGTGCCGGACGCGGCCGAGTCGGTCACGTACTCCGGCAGCTCCGGGTGCGCCTTCTGCACGGCGTACGTGGTGTAGGCGCCGGTCAGCGGGAGCTTGTCCATGGCCAGGCGCCCGTTCGCGCCGACCTGGTAGTTGCGAGCGATGGTGATCTCGCTGTCGCCCATGCCGTCACCGATGAGCAGGATGACGTTGCGGGCCTTGCCCCCCTTGATGGCCTGCTTGGCGGCCTGGGTGCGGTCCTGGTGTGCGTCGGAGGCCACGGCCACCGTCGGCACGGCGACGACCGCGGTCGCGGCCAGCGCCAGAGCCAGGCGTCCGCGGCGGGAACGCAGAACATTCATGGATGCGCACTCCAATATGTGTGACTGGTTGGGTCGGCTCCACGCCATCATTCACAGGTTTCTCCAAGGTTGATGGCAATCGAAGCGTCGGCAAACCTCGACCGTGGGACCGGAGTTCTTAAGATCGATTGACGGGCAAACCGGGGCGGATCGTCGGGTCGACGCGGGCTCGGTCCGCCCGTCCGCCGGTGGCCGCGTCGCGCCGGGCTTCGCTCTCCGCGTAACCGCCCGCGCCCCCACCGGCGGACTGGCATGGTCCCGTTCGGCTTCACCGAGCGCCAAAGCAACGGCGCACGGCCGCCTTGCCCCGATTTGAACCGGAAAATTGCGTTCCGCCAGTAACGCTCACATTCGACGGTTAGATTACGGAAGGCGCGACATCATGCCGGATCTTCGACATCCGGTGTCTGCGCTGCTCAGCCGGGTTGTCCGGCGCCCCGTTCCGCCCTCGTGTGCGGTACCCGAACAGGCAAACCCGCCGCAAGGCGGGGACGCAAAGCCAGGGGCCTCCCCCGACGGAGGCAGCCCAGCCGCCGAAGGAGAAAGAAAAGACATGCGCTATCAAGAAGCCCATGCGGCCAAGAGCGGCTCGGTCCCGTTCACGCTGCGTGGCAAGAAATCCGCGCGGACGCTGCTAGCCTCCGCCGTGGCCGGGTTCGTCGGCCTGGTGCCGGCCTTCATGGCCACCCCGGCAATGGCCGCCCCGAGCGCCAACGGCCTCATCGTGTCGACCGCCTCGGCCTCCGAGGGCGACACCATGACCTTCACCGTCCGCTGCACGAGCGGCGCGGACTGCGTCGGCGCGACGTACGCCATGGCCTTCGACTTCACCGGCGCGAACACCGCCTCTTCGGCGGACGTCACCGCGCTCACGCAGGCGCAGTCGAGCCTGACGTTCACGGCCAGCACCCTCGTCCAGACCATCGCCGTCAAGACCGTTAACGACCAGGTCTACGAGGGCACCGAGAAGTTCACCCTGACCGCGGACGACGGCAGTGGCGACACCACGAGCGGCGTCGGAACCATCCTCGACGCCCAGCAGATGCCGTCCTACACGCTGTCCGCCTCGCCCGCCACGGTGAGCGAGAACCGGGACGGCACCACCGACGTGCTGACCCACATCACCGCCACGCTCAGCGGCAAGTCGGCGACCGACACCGAGATCAACATGACCAGCGGGGGCGGCACGGCCACGGCGGGCACCGACTACACGGCCGTGACCGGGTCGCTCACCGTCCCGGCCATGGGCCTGAAGAACACCGTGGTGTTCGACGTCACGGTCAAGAGCGACGGCACCAAGGACTCGGCCGACCTCGAAACGTTCAATGTCAACGGCACCGCGGTCAGCGGCGTGTCGCCGAAGACCGCGACGACGGCGGTCAGCATCAAGGACGCCGAGACCACGCCGGTGCTGACGCTGTCGCAGCCCGGTGGCAACACCGGGACCGAGGGCGACACGGTCACCTACACGGTGACCGCCGACCCGCCGTCGGAGCTGCCGATCACGGTGAAGTGGAGCGCGGGCGACGCCTCCACGCTGCCGACGGGCGACGACAAGGCCACCTCGGGTACCGACTTCAGCTACCCGGCCGACCGGACGGTCACCATCCAGCCCGGGTCGGCGACCGGCACGTTCGACGTCCCGCTGACGGCGGACAACCTCAACGAGAACACCGAGGCCTACGGCGTCATGATCGCCGACCCGACGAACGCCGTGCTCGGCGCGACGGTCAAGCAGGACACCGAGATCACCGACGGCGACCAGGCGCTGGTGCCGACGGTCACCATCGACCCGACGTCGGTGACCGAGGGCAACAACGGCCGGCAGGCCCGCACCTTCACGGCGAACCTCAAGCCGGCCTCCGGCCGCGCGGTCACCGTCAACTGGTCCGCCGACGCGTCCGGCGTGGGCGCCGGCCTCGCGACCTCGGGTGCCGACTTCGTGCCGAAGAGCGGGAAGCTGACCTTCCCGGCCGGTTCGACCAGCCAGACCTTCACGGTCGACGTCATGGGCGACACCCTGCACGAGGACGACGAGACCTTCGACGTCTCGCTCAGCCAGGCGCAGGGCGACACGTCCGCGGACGTCAGCAACTCGCCGGCCACCGTCACGATCAAGGACGACGACGCGCTGCCGACCCTGTCGGTCAGCGACGCGAAGGTCAAGGAGGGCGACGACGGCACGACGCCGGTCCTCGTCCCGATCAAGCTCAGCTCGCCGTCCAGCGAGCCGATCGTGGTCGACCTCACCGACAACACCAGCGGCTCGCAGCCGGGCGCCACCGACTACACGCTGGTCACCCAGCAGGTGACCATCCCGGCCGGCAAGACCAGCGCGGACGCGGTGGTGCTGGTCTACGGTGACGGCCTCTACGAGGCGGACGAGGACGTCTCGCTGCAGGCGGCGGTCACCTCCGGCACGGTGTCGGGTGCGCAGTCGAAGAACATCACGCTCACCATCCAGAACGACGACAAGCCGCCAGCTCTGAAGATCGACAACGTCACGGCCAAGGAGGGCGAGACCGCTCAGGTCACCGCCACCGTCACGGGCGGCTCCGAGAACGACGTCGTCTACAACATCGCGTTCGCCGGTGGGTCGGTCGGCGGCAGCAAGGCCGCCGACTCGTCCGACTTCACCAACCCGGGCACCCAGTCGATCACCGTGGATGGCGGAACCGAAGCCGGCACCGTGATCCCGATCGCGGTGGTCCCGCTGCTCGAGGACAAGTCCGACGAGGGCAACGAGACGATCGTCGTGAGCGGCACCTCGCTCAGCGGCGTCGGGGCGGTCACGCCGGGCGCGATCGTCATCGGGACCGGCACCAGCAACCCGACGCCGACCGGCCTGACGCTCAGCGTCGCCGCGAACGTCACGGGTGGCGTCAACACGCCGATCTCCGGCAAGGCGACCGCGGGCGCGACCGTCGAGCTCTGGGGGGCGCCGATCTCGGCCGCCAACCCGGCGCTGGCCAAGCTCGCCGACACCAAGGCGGGGGCGAACGGCTCGTTCACCTTCACCCGGACGCTGATGCAGGGCTACCGCTTCGCGGTCAAGTCGGGCGATGACACCACCGCCGAGAAGCGGGTCATGGTCACCCAGGCGCCGGTCTTCGTGGCCAGCTCGCCGAGCAAGGGCATGGTGAGCTTCGCGGTGCAGGGCACCCCGCGTGGTGTCGGCCAGTCGGTCATCATCCAGCGCTGGGTCGGTGGCAAGTGGGTCAACACCTGGAAGGGCACGACCCTCAGCAACAACCAGTGGCGGGCCACCGCGAAGCTTGCTTCCGGCACCGCCGTGGCGGTCCGGGCCTTCGTGGCCGGCTACACCCCGAACGGCACGGCGGGCGGTTACTCCGACGTCAAGCGGTTCACGGTCAAGTAGGTAACACCTGACGGAACGAAGGCGGGGGGGGGCCCCCAAAGGGCGCCCCCCCCCCACTCGATCGGTCCACCCCCCCCCCCCACGGCCCGCGGGAAAACAAACAGGGGGCGTTGGCGTTCGCCTCGCACCCGACCAACGCCACACTTCGGCG
>NZ_JBVJIU010000028.1:48572-109527 GCF_055586105.1 Actinoplanes sp. NPDC051537 | reverse complement strand
CCGGGCAGACGAGAGCACGGTTAGCATACCCCGGCCAGTTCCCCCTCCCCCCCCCCCCCCCGCCCCCCCCCCCCTCCCCCCCCCCCCCCCCCCCCCCCCCCTTCCCCCCCCCCCCCCCCTCCCCCCCCCCCCCCCCTCCGCCCCCCCCCCCCCCCCCCCCCCCGCGCCGCGCGGGGTTTCCCGCGACAGCTCGACCTGGCGGCCCGGCGGCCAGGTCGTCCAAGAGGTGATCCGCGCCTACCGGCAGCGGTAACCCGCCGGGCCGGGGCGGTCACGTCACGCGGGTGCCCGCCCCGGCCCGGTCGGACGCGCCGCGGCGTCCCGGCCGGTCGCGCCGTACCGGCCCGGCGTCGTCCCGTACGCGGCCCGGAACGCCTCGATGAACGCGCTCGGGCTGCGGTAGCCGCAATCCGCCGCCACGCGCGTCACCGGCAGCCCGGTGGCCAGCAGCTTCAGCGCGTGGTGCAGCCGCAGCTGGCCGCGCCACTGCGGGAACGTGATGCCCGTCTGCTCGCGGAACAGCCTCGACAACGTGCGCTCGGCCGCCCCCACGACGCGGCCCAGCTCGCCGAGCGAACGCTGGTCGGCCGGATCGCCGGAAAGCAGGTCACAGAGCGCGACCAGGCGGGGATCGGTCGGGGCCGGGAGACACAACGACAGGGCTTCCACCGTACGGAGTTGGTGAAGCGCAACCTGCTCGAGGTGATGGCGATGGTCCCCGCCGAGATCGGGCGACTCGGTGAGCGTGCGAATCACCTCGCGCAGCAGCGGACCGACCGTCAGCACCGTCGGCACGTCGACGGCCAGCGGGTTGACCGGCACGTCGAAGATCAGCGACCGCAGCTCCGACGGCCCGTGCGCCTCGTGCGCGTGGGCGACGCCGGCCGGGATCCAGACCGCCCGGTTCGGCGGCACCACCCAGGTCCCGCGGCTGGTGGAGACCTGAAGTACACCGCGGATCGGGTACGCGAGCTGGTGCACCGCGTGGTCGTGCCACTCGATGCGCTGACGGTGCGCGAGCGGCCGGATCGTGGGCCCGTCCAGCGGCAGGCGGTCTACCGGCATAACTCGGCAGATTATCGGAAGTCCGCCGCGGATCGCCACGTCAGGCTGACCACATGACCAAGAGGATGTGGCTGTGGGGCACGGCGCACGCCGTCGACGATCTGTATCAGGGGCTCGTTCCCGCCACGCTGCCGTACTTCGTGCTCGACCACCGGTACAGCTACGTGGCCGCCTCCGGCCTCACGCTCGCGGCTGCGCTCGGCAGCTCGGTGCCGCAGCCGTTCGTCGGCATCCTGGTCGACCGCCGCCGCCTCGGCTGGATGGCCGCGGCCGGCGTCGCCCTGGCCGGCGCCGGCCTGGGCCTCTCCGGCCCCGCCGGCGGCCTCGGCTACCCCGCCGTGTGGGCGCTGATCCTGCTCTCCGGCCTGGGCGTCGCCATGTTCCACCCCGCGGCCGGCAAGGCGGCCCGCGAGACGGCCGGCGACAGCGCCTCGGCGATGAGCATCTTCGCGGCCGGCGGCAGCGTCGGCTTCTTCCTGGCGCCCGTCCTGGCCACGCCCGCCCTGGTCGCCTTCGGCGTGCCCGCCACCGCGCTGTTCCTGCCACCCGCCCTGGTGATAGCCGCGATCCTCCTGCGCCGCCACCGGCGCACCCTCACCACGGCCCCCGCACGCCGCCGCGAGGGCCCCGACCAGTGGCGCCCGTTCCTGGCCCTGACCGGCATCGAGGTGGTGCGCTCGGCGGCGTTCTTCGGCGTCAACACGTTCATCGAGCTCTACTGGATCCGCCACCTTCATGCCGGCCGAGGCACGGCCGGGGCAGCGCTGGCGGTCTTCCTGGTCGGCGGCGTCCTCGGCACCCTGGCCGGCGGCCGCCTGGCCGACCGCACAGGCATGGTCCGAACCATCCAGCTGGGCGCCGTCGCCGCCGTACCCCTGATGGTCGCCTTGCGGTTGTCTTCCGGCCCGTTCCTGCCGCTACTCTGCGCGGCCCTGGTCGGGGTCGCCCTGAACATCCCGTTCGCCGTGCTGGTAAAGCTGGGCCAGGACTATCTGCCGTCCCGCCCCGGCACCGCCGCCGGCGTAACCCTGGGCCTGGGCGTCAGCATCGGCGGCTTGTTCGCCCCCGTCCTGGGCGTGGTGGCCCAGCAGCACGGCCCGCAGGGCGTGTTCACCGTGCTGTGCGCGGTGCCGCTGGCCGCTTGGGGGTTGGGCTTGCTGCTGACCGATCCCGCCGAGTCCCCATTGCCGTCCGAGGCCGCGGTCAGCCGGACGGCCTCCTGAGCGGCGGGGCCAGGAGTTGGGGGTCGCCGGCCGGCCCGAGCTCTTCGACGCTCCCGCGGAAGGCGTGGGGTGCTGATCGGCCGCCCTGCCCCGCCGCGCGGGAAGCGCACGACCGCAAAGTGCCGCACCCTCCGCAAGAAGACGCGGCTCAGGCCATCGCATCCCGTGCCATCGCCGCCCGTGCCATCGCCGCCCGTGCCATCGGCGCCGTGCCATCGGCGCCGTGCCATCGGCGCCGTGCCATCGGCGCCGTGCAATCGGCGCCGTGCAATCGCTGCCTTTGCCATCGCCCGCCCTGCGATCGCCGCCGTGCGATCAGCGTCCGCGCCATCGCCGCCCACTGCCCAGAGAGCGCAACGGGCCGCGTCGAGTCGGGCCTCGTTGACCCGGGCCCCAGCCGACCCGAACCTCGCTGATCACGGGCGCCCCACGAGGCCCCAGTCCCACCCACCCCGCGCCATGCCGGTCACCGCGGTAAGCAATGAAGAGTTCGTGCGCGTGGGAGGCACAAACTCATCATTGCCTACTGGCCGAGCGCGAACCAAACGTACAAACGTCCCAAATCACCACCGCGACGGCAGAACCGAAGGCAAGCCGTCATTGCCCGTGCCAAAGCAGCCCAGCCCGACCGCCCGAGAACCGCGAGCGAGATCGCCGCAGTCATGCCTCACTGGTCACGGCGTCGTCATGAGCCCGTAAGCCCGCCCGCAGGCCCGCAAAAGCCCCGCCCGCCCGCAAGGTCATCCGCCCAGGAGCCAGTCCACGAGCCCGCCCTCCCAAGGGGGAAGCCCCCGCAGGACATTGTCCCGGAGAAAGCACAGCCCCGCACAACCCATCCCGCCGCGCTGTGGACAACCCGCCACTGTGGAAATCGCGACGCACCCCGCCAATTCTGCTAAGCAACCCCTTCCGACAGAGACATGTGCATCCGAATGGTCGTCCCCGCCGGCCCCGTCCTCATCCGCACCAGGTCGCACAACTGATTGACCATCAACAGCCCCCGCCCGCTAGGGCTGCTGGGCGGCGGCGGCACCCGCCCCGCGAGCGGATCAGCGATGTGCCCGCCATCGTCGACTTGGCACGCCAGCACGTCCCCTTCGGTCCACACCGTCACCACCCCCGGCCCTCCCGCGTGCTTGATGGTGTTCGCCGCCAGCTCGTGGACCGCCAGCACCAGCTCGCTCGCCCGCTCCCCCGGCAGCAACGCTCGCGCATACAGCCGCACAAACGTCCGCACCCCCGGCAGGTCCGGCAGGCGCGAATACCGGATGACCGCCGCGTCCGGCGGGGGCGGTGGCAGCGGGCGGTTGACCGTCCCCGCCGTGCGCACCGGGTCGTCGTAGTCGCCGCTGCGGACCCGCTCCCCGGCGTCGATCATCACGGGGTGCGTCCGCCAGGCGTCGGCTATCGCCTCGTCGTCCAGGCGGGCCGCGTCGTACGGGCACAGGAACGACGCCCGCCGGCCCTCGAACGCGGTGTTGATCAGGGCCTCGTGTTCGGCGCACGCGCAGCGCTCGACCGGCGTGCGGCCGGGCCAGACCGGCTCGCCGACGACGGTCACGCGGGTGCCGGGGTGCGCGTCGGCGAACGGCAGCAGCACCTGCGGCAGCAGCCGGGCCGGGTTGCGGCCGGTGGCGGTGATGTCGGCGTACTCGACGCGGTCGTCGCCGTCGAGGGCGTCGCGCACCAGGCCCAGGTTGTCGGCGGGGAGGGCGACCAGCACCGGGTCGCCGGCCGCCATCGCGGTGCGGACGAACGGGACCGTCGTGGCCAGCAGCTCGTCGGCGTCGTGGTAGAGCAGGCCCGGATGGTCGAAAACGGTCATCGGGCGACCACCGTCAGGCCGGCCACGCCGTCCGCGCCGTGGAAGTCGAGCAGGCGGCGCAGGCGTGGGGAGCAACCGGCCAGCCGGAGGCGGCCGCGCGTGCCGGCGTCGACCAGGATGCGGGCCGCGGCCATGTCGGCGAAGGTCAGCCCGGCGACGTCGACCGTGGCGCAGTCGCCCTCGTCGAAGAGGTGCGCGATCACGGCCCGCAACGCGTCGCGGTTGGACAGGTCGACCTCACCGGAGAGCTTCAACCCGTACGGCTGCCGCGTCCTTTTCGCCCTGAGCGACGAGTCGGGCTCGTAGGGAATCGAGGTGGTGGCGGCCCCGAAGTGCGCCCAGCTGAGGCGGCGCAACTGCAGAGGATCGAAACGGCGGCGGTCGTACGCGCAGACGCCGGCCACATAGCCTTCGGTGAACACGGTGTTGACCTGCGCCTCGTACCACGCGAGCCGGTCGGCGCCGGGCACCCGCCGGCTGGCCCAGGTCATGTCGCCGATCACCCGGATGCCCGGACAGCCCTGGCCGCGCGCCCGGTCGACCTCGCCCCGCCAGGCCTCGAGGGTCGCGACCGGGTCGAAGACGCCGCCCGACAGATAGCTCGCCTCGGCCGTGTACGCCCCGAGCAGTCCCTCGTCGATCGCCGCGCGGGTGCCGACGCCGTGCCGTTCCAGGCCCGCGAGCACCAGCTCGGGGTCGTCGCCGCAGTAGAGGACGCGATGCCGGGCGCGGAGGCCGGCGCGTACGAAGCCCGCGATCGCCGCCATCCGGGCGGTGTCGTCGTCGACGGTCCAGCAGACGTGGTCGCCCAGGGCGACCTGGTCCAGGAGCGGTAACCCGCCCACGTCAGATCCCTTCATGGCAGGGGTGGCGGGGGTGCGGATACACGGTACCCATGACCCTGTGCGACGGCGCTACCCCGCGAGGGTGACATCCTTGCTCAGGAACACGCGATCGCGGCCCGACTTTTTGGCCGCGTAGAGCGCCGCGTCGGCCCGGCCCACCAGCTCGTCGGCGGTCTCCCGGCCGTCCCATTCGGCGAGCCCGGCCGAGAAGGTCTGCCCGCGCGGGGTGGCCTGCCGCAGCCGGGACACGATGGCGAGCGCCTCCTCGGCGGCCTGGCCGGCGATCACCACGCCGAACTCCTCGCCGCCGTAGCGCGCCAGCACGTCGGGGTCCCGCAGCTGCGCGCGCCACGCCGCGGCGGCCTCCTTCAACAGCAGGTCGCCGGCCTGATGCCCGTACGCATCGTTGAATCGCTTGAAGAAATCAAGATCAAGAAGACCGACCACGAGGGGTACGCCGGAACGCCGCGCCCGCGTCAGCTCGCGCGCGAGGGCCTCGTCCCAGGACCGCCGGTTCGGCACGCCGGTGAGCCCGTCGAGGTGCGCGAGCGAGGCGAGCTGCCGGGCCTGCCGGTGCACGCGGTCCAGCAGCAGCTTCATCCGGGCCACCACCAGCAGGAACAGGATCGCGCTGCCGACCGCGACGGCCCGCCAGTCGATCGCCGCCGGGTTGTGCAGGCCCTGGATCGCGAGCACGGCCGGCGCCAGCAGCGAGGCGCCGGCGAGGACGGTGAGCCGCGGCGTGGAGAGGGTGCCGGCGTCGGGCCGCGGTCCGGGCTCGTCCGGGCGCAGCGCCGAGGGGTGCAGGACGGCCGCCGTGGTGAGCAGGTAGGTGAGGATCCAGCCGCCGTCGAGCCAGGTGACGTCGATGCTGCCGAGGTCGGCGGCGCTGTAGAGGACGTCGGCCGGCAGCCGGGTCGCCTGGGCGAGAACGATCAGCACGTACGCCGGGGACAGCCGCCGCGTTCCCGGGGACATCACGAGCCGGGCCGTCGTGGCGATCAGCAGCACGTCGAGCACCGGATAGGCCAGCGACACCAGCTGGTCGCCGAGCCCCGCGTGGTCGGCGGCGGCGAGCGGCCGGATCACGAAGACCCAGACCGGCAGCGCCAGCGCCGTGGAGAGGATCGCGGCGTCGAGCAGCCCGATCCGGTCGCGTCCCCGGGTGCGGCCGCGGATCAGGATCACGAGCCCGGCCAGGGTCAGCGGGTAGGAGCCGAGATAGACGACATCGGCGATGCTCGGGTACGCGTCGACGTGCTCGACATTGAGCAGGTAGTCGTAGATCGCGTCGCCCGCCACCGACAGCACGTTGCCGGCCAGCAGCAGGTGCCACCGGAGGGCGTTCGGCGGCCGCACCCGGATGATCGCCACGAGCATGACGAGGCACGCGATGGCGCCGACGCCCTCGAAGCAGAGGCCGGCGGCCAGCGAGCCCTCGCGCAGCAACGGGTAGCCGACCGCCGCGGGGGCGCTCAGCCCGAGCCACCAGAGCCAAGCGCGGCGGGACATGCCGGGAAGATCGGCTCCCCGGCGCCCCAGTTTCGATTTCCCCCGGCCCGACTTTTACGTGCTCGCGACCCACGTCGGGTGGGTGGCGGCGAACTGGGCGACCGAGTCGTCCTTGGCCGCCTGCAGCAGTTGCATGCTGTCGCTGTTGAGGATCTCGACCTCGCCGATGCCCGCGATCGACCTCGGGTTGAACTTGCCCTCGTTGGTCTTGATCGTGATCAGGTCGTCGGGGCGGATGCTCTTCATCGAGAACACCCAGTCCTCGAGCGAGATGCCGCCGGTGTCGACCGTCATGGTCGCGCCGATCGCCTTGATCAGCCCGGGCAGCTTGGTCGGCGACGACAGGCCGTCCTTCACCGCCTGGTTCACGATCGCCTTGAAGAACTGCTGCTGGTGGCGCTGCCGGCCGTAGTCGAAGTCCTTGTTGGCGAGCAGGTCGCGCTGGCGGACGAAGTCGAGCGCCTCGGCCGGCGTGAAGCAGTGGTTGCCCTTGGCGTAGAACTTCGCCGTCACCCCGGGGATCTTGCGCTTGAGCGTGCCGTCCTTGTTGATCACGTACGGCGCCGCGGGCTTGCCGGTCTTGTCGTTGGTGCCGACATGGATCGAGGTGGTGTCCTCGTCCACGTACATGCAGACCTTGCCCAGCACGTTCACCACGTTCTTGAAGCCCTCGAAGTCGATGATCGCGCCGGCGTCGGGCGTGATGCCGGTCAGCTCCTTGATCGTCAGCGAGAGCAGCTCGAACCCGTGCGACAGCGCGGCGGAGCCGGTCAGGCCCCGGCTGCCGAAGAAGAAGGCGGCGTTGATCTTGTTTTTCCCGCCCTCGTACTTCTGCTTCCCGTTGTCGTACGCCGGGATCGGCACGTAGCTGTCGCGGGGCAGCGAGATCATGTAGCCGGCCTGGTGATCGGCCTCGACGTGCAACAGGATGATCGAGTCGGAGCGGGTGCCCGCCGTGGGCAGCGCGTCCTTCCGTGCGTCGATGCCGACCAGCAGGATGTTCTTGGCGCCGGTGATCGTCACGTGCTTGGTCGCGTCACCGGCCGAGCCGATCAGGCTCTGCTGGGCGACCGACCGGGTCGCCGCGCCGACCGTCGCCTGGATGGCCACCACCGACCCGCCGCCGACGATCGTCAGCAACGCGCCGAGGGTGATGCACCAGCGCGCCCACATCGGGCTGCGCCGGCGGCGCCGGGCTGCGGCGTTTCTCTTCAAGATCGGCTCCTATTCGCGACGTCGTCCACATATAAGACGGATGTCGCGGCCTATGAGATTGCTCCGGGGACGTGAGAAATCCCGGAGTTTTCGCTGTCAAGATCCTGAGACCGGGGGCATTCGTCCGTTCGCAGCGCGGTGTTAACCCCCCGTCCGCCTCCCGCACCTACTGTGCGGCAGGCCCGCAATCCCCTCGCGTTAGCAGGTCACCCCATGTCCACAAGGCCGGACGTCAGCGTCGTGATCCCGACGCGCAACCGCCCGGAGCTGGCCGCCCGGGCCGTCCGCAGCGTGCTCGCCCAGACGCACGCCGCGCTCGAGGTGATCGTGGTCGTCGACGGCCCCGACGGGGTGTCGGCCGGCGCGCTGGCCGCCATCGGCGACGAGCGCCTGCGCGTGATCGAGCTGCCCGAGCAGGGCGGCGCGCCGAACGCCCGCAACGCCGGGGCGGCCGAGGCCCGGGGTCGCTGGACCGCCCTGCTCGACGACGACGACGAGTGGCTGCCGGAGAAGATCGAGGCCCAGCTGCGACTGGCGGCCACCGCCACCCGCCCGTCCCCGGTCGTCGCCACCCGCATGATCAGCCGCACCCCGCGCGCCGACACGGTGATGCCGCGCCGGCTCCCGGCCCCCGGCGAGCCCCTCAGCGAGTACTTCACCCTCCGGCGCGGCCTCTTCTACGGCGACGGCTTCATCCAGACCTCGACGATCATGGCGCCCACCGCCTTGCTCCGCCGGGTCCCGTTCACCGTCGGCCTGCGCCGCCAGCAGGAACTCGACTGGGCGCTCCGGGCGGTGCGCGAGAAGGACGTCGAGCTCCTGTACGCCGACGACGCGCTCGTGCTGTGGCACCAGGACGAGGATCGGGAGCGGATCAGCCTGGCGAACCCGTGGGAGGAGCAGCTCGCCTGGCTGCGCGGCAGTCGCGACCTGTTCACCCGGCGGGCGTACGCTGCGTTCACGATGAGTGTGCTGAGCTCGATGGCCGCACCCACCCGCAGCGGCAAGGTCTTCCGCGAGCTGCTGTCCGAGGCCCGCACCCACGGCCGGCCCGGCGTCATCGACTACGTGACGTTCCTCCAGATCTGGACGCTGCCGCCCACCGTGCGAGCCCGCCTCCGCGACCTGATCGTCGGCCGCCGCACCGCCGGGGCCCCGCCCACCGAGGCCGCCACCACCGACGGCACCGCCCCCACCGGCACCGCCATCAACGGCACCGCCCCCACCGGCACGGCCGCCACCCACGGCACCACCACCCGCTCCGCCGCCACCCACGGCGCCGCCGTCACCAATGGCACCGCCGCCACCACCGGCACCTCGGCGGCCACGTCATCGATCCGCGCCACCTCGCCAGACATTTCCGATAAATCAGCCGATGTCCACTGAGCCGCTCGTGGCCGTGTGGCGTAGCGCCATGCTCGGCGGCTCCGAGACCTTCGTGCGCAACCAGGGCGACGCGCTGAGCCGGTGGCGGCCGGTCTACGTCGGGGCGACCAAGGTCGAATCGGCCGTCTCCCGCGACAGCGATCTCATCGCGTACCCGAACCGGACCGACCGCAACGCCTTCCTCCGCCTGCGCCTGACCGGCAGCTCGCCGCGCCTGCGGCGGCTTCTCGCAGACGTCGCGCCCCGGCTCGTGCACGCCCACTTCGGCGGCGACGGCTGGCTGGTCAGCGGCGAGGCGAAACGCCTGGGCATCCCCCTGATCGTCACCGCGCACGGCCACGACGTGACCCGCCAGCCGGCCAGCGCCGGCGCGCACGGCGTCCGCTACCGCCGCAACCTGCGCACGGTCTTCGAGCGGGCCGCCGTCGTCATCGCCGTCTCCGAGGTGATCCGGTCCAAGGCGATCGGCTGGGGCGCCGACCCGGACAAGGTGCGGGTGCACTACATGGGCGTCCCGATCCCCGCCGACGTGCCCGCCCGCCCGAAGCAGTGGGACGTCGCCTTCGTCGGCCGCTTCGTCGAGAAGAAGGGCGCCGACGACCTGCTGGCCGCCCTCGCCACGCTGCCGTCCCGCCCCCGCGCCGTCTTCATCGGCGCCGGGCCGTTGCTCGCCGGCATGCGGGCGTACGCGCGAGAGCTCGGCGTGGACGCGACCTTCCCCGGCCAGCAGACCCCGGCGGAGGTACGCGAGATCCTGCTGGCCACCCGCGTTTTCGCCGCGCCGTCGCGGACCGCCAAGGACGGCGACACCGAGGGCCTGCCCACCACCGTCATGGAGGCCGCCGCGCTGGGCCTGCCGGTCGCCGGCACCCACCACAGCGGCATCCCCGAGGCGGTGACCGACGGCGAGACCGGCCTGCTCTCCCCCGAGGGCGACCGGCCGGCCTTGGCCGCCGGCCTGTCCCGCCTCCTGGCCGACGAGGATCTGCGCGACCGCCTGGGCCGTCGGGGCCGCGCCCTGATGCTGGCCAGGTTCGACGTCGTCACCCAGACCGCCCGGCTCGAGCAGATCTACGACGAGGTCGTCGCCGCGCACCCGGCCCGCTGATCACTTACGGTCGTCGGCGGGTGACGGCCCAGAAGGCCCGGCGCCCCGCCTTGAGGCCGCCGAGCACCGCCTTGCCGGGCGTGGTCGCGGAGAGGACGGCGTTGATCTTCCGGACCCGCTTGAGCTCGTCGTCGCGGTAGGCGATCTGGCGCTCGTAGAACTCGTGCCTGGCCCGGGCGTCGGCCAGTTCCTGTTCGAGGCGGTCGCGGGCCATGGTCAGCTCGCGGACCGTGCCCGAGACGGCGGGTTCGCCCGCGGGGACGTCGTGCGGGTCGAGCTCGCGGCCGGTCATCCCGGCCAGCAGCGCCGTCAGCTCGGCCTCGTCGGCGGGCGACGGCCACAGGTGCGTGAGGCCGGCCCCGATCAGCGTGGCGGCCAGCCGGCGCAGGGCCTCGACCGGTGACGACGCCGGGGCGAGGCCGTGGTGGTTCCCGTCGGCGTCCACCACGACCTGCGCGGCGGCGACGCCGGCGAACGGGCCGCGCTGCCAGGCGCCGAGCAGCTCGCGCACGGCGGGCAGCGCGCGCCGCCGGCTCGCCGCGATGACCAGGTCCTCGAGGGTGCGACCGAGCGGGAGCGGGCTCTCATCCCGCACCCACCGGCCGCCGGTGTCGCGGGTGACAGCGCCGGACCCGATCAGGGCGGCGGGACCGGCCGGGAGGTCGCCGGCGAGCAGGATCCAGGAGGGGGCCAGCGAGGCCGCGAGCTCGTGGCGGAGCGCCCCGGTCACCAGCCGCGCCGGGTCGGCCAGCAATGACGGCGCCGGGTGCGCGGCAGCTGTCAGCGTCGCCGACAGGAAGCCGCTCAGGGCGGGGTCGGCGAGGACCTCGGCGCCGAGCAGAACGGACGGCGTGCGCGGCGCCGGATAAGCCGCATACGAACGGACGACCGGCACCCCGGCGGTGGCCAGGCGGCGGTGCAGCGCGGCCGGCGACACCGGCCACGAGTCGTCGGGCCCGGCCCACTCGGCGTCGGACGGGGACGGCGGCAGGGCCAGCAGGCGGTGCAGGCCGAACAGGTTCTCCACGGCCAGCAGCAGGCGGCCGCCGGGGCGCAGGACGGCGAGCAGGCGGCCCAGCGTCTCGTCCCAGGTCAGGTCGTCGGTCTCGGGCGAGCCGAGCCGGTCCAGGCCGTCGAGGGCGACGACGGTGTCGAACGCCGGCGCCGACGACAGCTTCGCGAGGCTGCCGCACAGCACCGCGGCCCGGGGAAAGCGCGCCGCCAGGGACGCGGCGTCGGCGGCGCCGCGTACCAGCAGGGTCAGGTCGCCGGGCGGGAGCGCCGAGATCAGCGCCGGGTCGTGCGGGCCGGCGACGAGGATGCGGCCGGCGAGCGGCACCGGCAGGGCGACCAGCGCCGGGGCGGGGCCGTGCGTCCCGTCGAGGTCGGACCAGTGCAGCATCTCGCCGCCGATCGGCTGGACGGTCATCGGGTCAGCACTCCGGTCAGCTCGGCGCCGGCGACGCTCGCGGGCATCGGCCAGCCGAGCAGGCGGCGCAGCTCGGCGGGGGGAAGCAGGCGGTCGGCGCCCAGCTCGTCGACGGCGATCGCGCGGGCCACCCCGGCGTCGACGTGGGCGCCGTGCAGCGCGGCCCACTCGCTGCGGATGCGGGCCTGGCCGCCGAACGCCGGCGACTCGCCCTCCAGCTGCATCGGGTCGCCGTAGACGGCAGGCTCGCAGCCGGCCAGTGAGCCGTAGAAGATCGCGCTGCACAGCCGGTTCGAGGCGATCCGCCGGTGCCGGCGCTGCTCGGCGAGCTGCCGGTAGAGGAAGCCGGGCTCGAGGTCCTTCCACCAGCCGCCGCGGAAGCCGTGGCAGATGACCCGGAAGCCGGCCCGCTCGTAGCGCGCCCGCAGCCGCGGGTCGCGGAACTCCTGCCAGTACAGGCAGACGGTGACGGGGCCGGTCTCGACCTCGCGGATCTCGGCCATCAGCCGGTCGTGGTCGCCGAGGACCTGCTGACCCTCCCAGCCGTGGAACGGGTACCAGATGGTGCCCTCGCGGGGCGCGCCCGCATCGATCGGTTCCATCGAGAGGAGGTACGCGTAGGGAGCGCCCACGACGTAGAGCTGCCGGCGCCCCAGGGCCCAGGCGCGCCGCCGGGTGCGCTCGGACCACAGGAAGCTCGGCACCCCGGGCACGAACTCGTGGTCGGGGGCGAGGCCGTCCCCGATGTTCCACCCGTGCTGGAGGTAGCCGTTCAGGCGGGGCGGGCCGGCGTCGTCGAGTCCGCAGTAGCGCGCCAGGACGTGCGAATGCCCGTAGTAGTGGTTGGCGTGATGCACGGCCCATCCCACACCGGGCAAGCGTCGCCCGAGCCAACGGAAGATGTCCCCGGGGTGACGGAATCAGGCCCCGGGATCGTACATGTGCACACCGATCAGAACCCCGGCCGGATCCGTGACGTACGCCCCCCGCCCGACCCCGCCGATCGCGAACGGCGGCACCACGACGGTACCGCCGTTCTTCGCCGCCGCGTCGAGCACCGCGCCGAGATCGGGCACCCGGATCACCGGCACCGACCGCGGCTGCCCGTCCCGCGACGCCAGCAGCCCGGTGTCGACGCCGGGCGCGTCGCCGTGCGGCGCCACCAGGTAGTCGGGGGCCGCGAACGGCTGCGTCTCCCAGCCGAACACCTCGGCGAAGAAGCCCGCGCTCGCCGCGAGATCGGGCGAGTGAATCTCCAGGTAACTGACCGGCCGGCTCACGCGAGGCCCCTTTCGTAGGAATGGATGGTGCGGATCCAGTGCTCGATCTCGGCCAGCGGCGACGTCGACAGGGTGTGCCAGTGCTGGCGCCCGCGCACCGTGGTGGCCATCAGCCCGGCTTCGGCGAGCACGCGCAGGTGCTGCGAGGTGGCGGGCCGGCTGATCGGCAGCAGCTCGGCCAGCTGCCCGCTGGTCGCCGGGCCGTGCGCGAGCCGCTGGAGCAGCGCGCGCCGCGACGGGTCGGCCAGCGCGGCGAGCGTCGAGCTGAGGTCGGTCACCGCGAAAGTGTAAGCTAGAGCTTACATGTTTTCCAGTGTGCTACAGTTCGCCGCAGCAGGACCGCGGATGCTGGCGTTCACGCCCCCGCCGGTCCCCCGGCCGAGAGTCGCTGACCCGGCCAAGTTTTCTTTTCATCGACGCCACGGCGCGTTGCCGTCGCGTATCGCATCGACGCCATGGCGTGCTGCCGTCGCGTATCCGAGGAGTCCCTCCATGCCCGTTCAAGCTACCCAAAACACCTCAAAAGACACGCTCGTCGCCGTTGACGCGCTCCTCGACATCGTCGACGACCGCGCCTGGCTGCGGGCCGACGGCTACCGGCCGGGCCCCGGCGACATCGCCGTCCACCGCGACCAGATCCGCCGCCTCCACCTGCGCCGGGGCGACCGCGTCACCGGCGTCGCCCGGGTGACCGCCCCCGGCAAGCCGGCCACCCTCCAGATCGACGCGATCAACGGGCGCCCGCCTGGCCGGCGCCCCGACTTCTACGAGCTGACCGCCCTGCACCCGGACGAGCGCCTCCGCCTCGAGACCGACCCGAAGCTGCTCACCACCCGGGTCATCGACCTGCTCATGCCGATCGGCAAGGGCCAGCGCGCCCTGGTCGTGGCGCCGCCGATGGCCGGCAAGACGACCATCCTGCAGCAGATGGCCAACGGGATCGCCCGCAACCACCCCGAGTGTCACCTCATGATCGTGCTGGTCGACGAGCGGCCGGAGGAGGTCACCGACATGCAGCGGCAGGTGAAGGCCGAGGTCGTCGCCGCAACCTTCGACCGGCCCCCGCACGAGCACACCGCCGTCGCCGAGCTGGCCATCGAGCGGGCCAAGCGCCTGGTCGAGCACGGCGAGGACGTGGTCGTGCTGCTCGACTCGATCACCCGGCTCGGCCGCGCCTACAACCTGCAGACATCGGGACGCGGCCGTACGCTCTCCGGCGGTCTCGACGCGAGCGCCCTGTACCCGCCCAAGCGGTTCCTCGGCGCGGCCCGCAACATCGAGGGCGGCGGCTCGCTGACCATCATCGCGACCGCGCTCGTCGAGAACGGCTCGGCCATGGACACGCTGATCTACGAGGAGTTCAAGAGCACCGGCAACGCCGACCTCAAGCTCGACCGCGCCCTGGCCGAGGCCCGCACCTTCCCGGCGATCGACATCTCCGCCACCGGCACCCGGCACGACGAGGCCATCGTCGGCCGCCTCGAGCTGGCCGTGCTCGCCCGGCTGCGCCGCGCGCTCGGCGGCCAGGACCGCCGCGACGCCATGCGCCAGCTCCTCGACCAGCTGCGCACCACCACCGGCAACGCCGAGTTCCTGCGTCGCGTCGCCGGCACGCTGACCGCGTAGCCGATGATGGCGGGATGCCGAGCATCGACGAGATAGTCGCCGCCACTCCCCGGGTCAGCTGGTCGATCGCCCTGTCGAACGGGCAAACCTACGAGCCGGACAGGCAGCTGCGCACGGCCAGCGTCGGCAAGCTCCTGCTCCTGGCCGAGACCGCCCGCCGCATCACCACCGGCGAGCTCGATCCGGCCGAGCCCCTCCCCCGCGACGAGCGGGTCGCCGTCGCCGATTCCGGCCTCTGGCAGCATCTTTCGACCACCGAGCTGCCGATCGCCGACGTCGCGGTGCTGATCGCCGCCGCGAGCGACAACTGGGCCACCAACGTGCTGCTCGACCGCATCAGGCTGCCCGCGGTGGCGGCCCTGACCGCGTCGCTGGGTCTCACCCGAACGGCACTGCATGATCGCGTACGGAATGATCGTGGTCCCGGAGATCCGCCGACACTCTCCACCGGCACCGCCGCCGAGCTGCTCGCCCTCATGATCCGCCTGCGCGACCGTGAGTTGATCTCGAAGGCCGCCGACGACCTCGTCGACCGCTGGCTCGCGACCGGCACCGACCTGTCGATGGTCGCCGCCGCCTTCCACGACGACCCGCTCGCCCACGTCACCGGCGTGCGCAACAAGACCGGCACCGACGACAGCGTCCGCTGCGACGTCGGCTACCGCGACGGCCTCGCCTACGCCGTCCTGGCCAACTGGGACCCGGCGGCCGGGGACGCGACCGCCGGGGTCATGACCGCGATGCGCGCGATCGGCGCCGCGATCAGTGGGTGATCCGCAGCCGCCCCGGCTGATAGGTGACGATGCCCTCGGCATCCAGGTCGAAGCTGGTGGCCGGACCGTCCCCGGTGACGCGCAGCTTGCCGGCGCTCACCCGGTGGAAGGTGGACTCGCCGGCCACCACGGTCAGCCACGGCATGCGGATCCGGATCACCGGCGCCGCCTGCGCGGCCGAGCCGGCGTCGAGCTGCAGCGTGCGCATCGCCCAGGTCAGGAACAGCGGCGAGTCGGCCAGCAGGACCACCGCGCCGCCGTCGAGCGTGGCCGGGTCGCCGAGCCCGGCGGGCGGCCCGTCGACGGTGCCCGACTCCTCGGCGCCGCAGGTCCAGCCGTCGTCGGTGCGCGACAGCGCCAGGTTGCGCCGCCAGCCGCTGCCCTCGGTGGTGATGGTGAGCGCGCGGACCCGCCAGGAGCCGTCGAGATCGGCGTGCCAGCGGGAGGTCCAGGGCCGGTGGCCGCCGACGACGGCCGTCCCGGTCACGACGCCGGGCGCCACGCCGTCCCGCAGGACGAGCTCGGTGCCGACCGTGCCGGTCCGCTGCCAGACGAGCGGTCCGTGTGTGCGCGTTTCCGCCACCCGGCGCTGGGTGGCGGCCATTCCCAGGGTCATCTGCTCGGCCGCCTCGGAGTTGGGTTGCATGCCCTTACGATTGCACCATGCAACCTTTGCCGCCAGGTTGCCGCGCGTCAAACTCCGGCTGGGAATCGGGGATCAGGCCGCGTTTCCCGGATTGTCCTGATCTTGGGAGTGCCGGTGCCAGCCGAGCCACCACTCCTGCTCGGGCATCTCGCCGGCGGCGGCCGCGAACGCGGTGAGGGCCTCGGTCACCGCAGGCTGCCACACGCCGGCCGTCTCGGCCACGATCCGCTCGAGCTCGGCGCGCCGCGCGTCGATCACGCGCTCGACGATCTCCTGGCCGGCCCGGGTCAGCCGCAGCGTCACCACCCGCCGGTCGTCGGTGGACCGCACCCGGCGCACCAGGCCCTTGGCCGCCAGCCGGTCGGTCATCCGGGTGCCGGTGGAGGGGTTGACCTGCAATTCCTCGGCGATGTCGGCGCCGCGCAACGAGCCCTTGACGGCCAGCACGACCAGCGCGCGGAACTGGGGCAGGGTCACATCGGCCTCGACCGCGGCGAGCGCGCGCACGGTGAGGCCCACGAAGGCCCGGCTCGCCAGCATCAGGGCATTGACGGCGGGCGCGTGATCGGCCGACGGCAACGGTTGCACAGAGCCATCATTGCAGGAAGGGCCGGAACCGTGTCACGGTCCCGGCCCTCCTGTCCGATATTTACGGCGTCGGGTAGTCGGTCACGTAGACCGGCGTCCCGATGTGACCGGGCTCCGAGGTGGCCGGGTCGCCCACGCCGTTGACGACGTGGTCGATGGTGCCGGCCGACAGGTTGACGGTCATGATGTGGTGCAGTTTCACGCCGGGACGGTTCGGAACCTCGAAGCCGTTCTCGGTGTGGATCGACGGGTTGTTCTGGTTGAACACGTACACGCCCGCGCCGTACAGGTTGTGGGTCTTGACCTTGTCGCCGACCTTGTAACCCGCGTAGCCCTCGACCTTCCCGTTCATCCAGTCCGCCTGCGTCGGCGGGTCGTACGGAAGCTCGTTCTGGTAGAGCACGGTCGTGCCCCGGTCGCCGTTCCAGGTGAGGTTGTACTTCTGGAAGTGCTCGACGAACAGGCCCGTCGCGGTCACGCCGGCGCCGTTGATCACGACGCCCTGGCGACCGGTGTTGGTGTTCCACCGCTCGGTGTCGCCACCGGTGAAGCCCTCGATGCCGTGGTCGGCCCGCCACACCCAGGTGTGGTCGATGAGGACGTTGTCGCTGTTGACCTCGAGCGCGGTGTCGACCTTGCCGACGTGCGGGCCGCCGACGCGGAAGTACACGTCGGACAGCGTGGTCGGGTTGCTCGCGGAGCTGAAGTTCAGCCCGTGCGGGTTACCGACCTGCAGCAGGGTCTTCGACTCCTTGGTGCCGGCGTCGATGGTGACGCCCGCGACGATCGCGCCGGGGACGTCGGCCACCTTCAGCGGCGTGGCGCCGTTGACCGCGGTGAGCGTGGCGTGCCCGATGCCGAGCACCACCTGGTTGGGCCAGAAGACCTGCAGGCTCTTGTCCACGTTGTAGATACCGGGACTCAAAAGCAGGTTCTTGCCCAGGAGCAGCTGCGCGTTGATCAGCCACTCCGGGTCGGACGGCTTGGCGATGTAGAAGTCGCTCAGCGGCACGGTGCGGCCGGGAGTGATCCCGTTCGCCCAGGAGACGCCGCTGGAGTTCTTCTGCGCCGACGGGACGCGGACGTTCCACTTGCCCTTGTCGTCGACGAAGAGGTACGGCTTCTCCCGGCTGACCGGGGTGGCGGCCAGGGTCGTGTACGGCTCCGTCGGCCACTTCGCCTCGGTGGGCGCGCCCTCGACGCCGCTGAAGACCTGGTTCCACACGCCGTTGGTCCAGCTGTCCAGCTTGCTGTTACGGGTGATCCACTGCTGCTGCGAGCCGTTGAGCACCGTGGGGAACTTGGAGTCGGCGATGAACCCGCCGCTGGCGTACTGCGGTCCCGCGGTGCAGTAGTCCATCAGCGAGAACGTGCCGCCGGTGACGTCGAGCCGGCGCAACGAGACCGCCTGGGACACCGCCCAGAAGTTCGTGTTGCCGGCCCGGCAGCCCTCCTGGCCCGTGCCGTTGATGTGCAACGACAGGTTGGAGAGCGTGCGCCAGAAGTTGACCAGCGCGAGACAGTTGCTCGTGCCGTTGTTCTCCAGGCAGCGGTTGTAGACCTCGATCTTCCCGTTGATCACCACGTCGTCCGGGCTCGCGCCCAGACCGGCGACCTCGGTGTAGTACCCGATCTTGAACTGCAGCGGCTTGGCGTCCGTGCCGTACGTGCCCGGCTTGAAGAGGAACGCGTAGCGGTCCGTGCTCATCTCGGCGTCGGTCTGCTTGGTGGCAGCGGCGTCGAGCTTGGCCTGGATCTCCTCCACCGGCATGCTCGGGTCGAAGATGGTCACATTGCTGCCGAAGTTCGGCGTGGGGGCCGGCTTTCCGGCCGGTGAGGCCTGCGCGGCGGTGCCGGTCAGCGAGGTCACGGTGATCACCGCGAGCCCTATGGCGAAGATCCGCCCGAACTGCCGGCGTACATGCCGCCCGGCGCGTGTCGTCATGCTGGAGGGGTCCTTCCCGTCATGTGCGTGCAACAGACTGGACACAGATGGCTACAGACGGACGCCCGTGTCAAGGCAATGAAGATCGGCAATAGCACAGGCTTCGGACATCTCGGCCCGGTTCCGCAACAGGGTCTGCCCGAATGACCGCCGGAACCGGTACCGGCGGGCGTGCTGCTCGTGTGTACTGGGCCGATGGCCGCCCTCATCGACGTCGCCCGCCGCGCCGGGGTCTCCCCCGCGACCGCTTCGCGCGTTTTGTCGGGCAGCGGGCCGGCGTCCGCCGCGAGCCGGGCGCGGGTGCGGGACGCGGCGGCCGAGCTCGGCTACGCGGCCCACCCGGTGGCGCGGATGCTGGCCCGCGGCGACGGCACCCGGATCGTGCTCGCCGTCCGCGACCGCAACCCCGCGATCCTGGCCGACCAGTACGTCAGCCGGGCGGCGGCCGCGGCGGCGCGGACGGCCGACGACGCCGGGCTCGGGGTGGCGGTGCGATGGCTGCCGCTGGACTGCGCGGCGGCACTGGACGACCTGGCCCGCGACCGCAGCGTGGCGGCTCTGCTGCTGGTCGGGCACGACCGGGCGATCCTCGACGCGCTGCCGGGCCGGCTGCGCGGGCGGACCGCGGCGATCGGGGTCGGCGGGGCCGACGTCGACAGCGCGGCCGGCGTCGGCGGCCTGCTGCGGCACCTGCTGGCGAGCGGGCGGCGGCGGATCGCGATGGTGGCGGGCCCGCGCTGGCTTGCCGCCGCACGGGCGCCGCTCCGGGCGTACGGGCAGATCATGCTCGAAGCCGGTCTCGCCACCCGCACCGTGACCGGCGACTTCACCGCGGCCCGGGGTCGCCGGGCGGCCGAGCGGATCCTGCGCCGATGGCCGGACACCGACGCCATCGTCGCGGTCAGCGACGCCACCGCGCTCGGCGTGCTCACCGCGCTGACCGACCGCGGCGTGCGGGTGCCCGGCGACATCGCGGTGACCGGTTTCGACAACCTCCCGCTGCTGCCGGCCCTGACCACCGCCACCCACCCGGTCGAGCGGATCGCCGCCGCCGCGACCGGGGCCGTGCTCGCCGGCGAGAGCGCCGCCGGGCTGTTCCCGAGCCGGCCGGTGCTGCGGCGTACCGCGTGAGTCTTGCGGTGGAAACGCTTCCACCGCATAGCCTCGGCGGGTGCCCGAGATCCGCATCTACCGGCCGAGCGACCGCCTGGCCCTCTACGACATCTGCGTGCGCACCGCCGACGCCGGCGGCGACGCGCGCGGCCAGTTCTCGACCGACGAGCTGTGGGGCGACCTGTTCGCCGGCCCGTACGCGTACCTCGAACCGGGCCTCGCGTTCGTGGTCGACGACGGCGGCCGGACGGTCGGCTACGTGGTCGGCACCGCCGACACCGCCACGTTCGCCAAGCGGTACGCCGCCGAGTGGGTCCCGCTGCTCGGCGACAAGTACACCGAGCCGCCGCCCCCGCCGCGCACCCCCGAGCAGGACATGGTCGCCCTGCACTTCCACTCGGAGCGGATGGTCGTGCCGGGCCTCGACGGCTTCCCCGCCCACCTGCACATCGACCTGCTCCCGCCGTACCAGGGCCGGGGGCTGGGCCGGCGGCTCATCGAGCGGTTCGCCGCGACGGTCGAGGCCCCGGGCGTGCACGTGGCCATGGTGACCGCCAACGTGCGCGCCCGGGCCTTCTACGACCGGCTCGGCTTCGCGGTGCTGCCGGTGCCCGACCCCGGACCGCTGACCTACCTCGGGCTGCGGACCGGCACCTGACCGGCGCGCAGCACGTTCGCCGGGTCGTAGCGCTCGGCCACCGCGATCAGCCGCTCCAGCGTCGCCGGGTCGTAGGAGCGGGCGATCCGCTCGGCGCCGACGCCGGCGGCCAGGTTGGGCAGGAGGCCGCCGGTCGTCCACCGGGACATGGCGGCCTTCACCCGCGCGGCGTGCGCGACGACCGCGGGCGCGGCGATGCCGATGGTGACCAGCGTGTACGCGGCATCGCGGTGACAGAGGGCGCCGGCGACGCCGGGCTGCTCGGCCAGGGCGCCGCCCAGTTGCCGCACCTCGACGATGATCTGCTCGCTGCCCGACCCCGGGCCGGCCACGGCGAGCAGCGCGTCCGCCGCCCCGGCCGGCAGGTCGTGCAGCAGCTCGCCGCCCTCGTGCACCGGCATCGGGTCGGACGGGTCGTAGTGAATCACACCCAGGGACGCGTACGGGATCGTCTGCACGCCGTCGATGACCGGCTTCAGTTCCCGCATCGGGGCGAGCGCCCGCTCGCCCTCGTCCTCGTCCCCGGTCCAGGCGAACCGGACCGTGACCGAGAACTTCCCGGCCAGCGGCCCGGGCACGCCGGGCAGGGGCGGCAGCTGGAGGAACGCGATCGAGGTGGTGCCCTCGGCCGGGAGCTTCGCGCTCCACTCGCGCCAGCCGTGCAGCACCGCCGCCGCCTCGTCGCCGGTGTAGAACAGCGAACCGGCATAGAGGGCCGGCTGCGGGATCAGGTCGAACTCCAGCGCGGTCACGATGCCCACCGCGCCCTTGCCGCCGCGCACGGCCCAGAACAGGTCGGGCTCGTCGGTCGCGGTCACCCGGCGCAGCACGCCGTCGCCGGTGACCAGCTCGGCCGCGCGGACCCGGTCGGAGGCCCAGCCGTAGGTGCGGGCGACCGGTCCGAGGCCGCCGCCGGTGGTGTAGCCGACCACGCCGACGCCGGGCGCCGACCCGGCGAGGGGGGCCAGTCCGTGCGGGGCGGCGGCGTCGAGCACCTGCTGCCAGCGGACGCCGGCACCGACCCGGGCCCAGCGCTCGGCCGGGTGCACCACGCACTCGTCGAGGCGTCCGGTGTGGACCAGCAGCGCGCCGTCGAGGGCGCCGGCCAGGCCGTGCCCGGTGGCCTGGACCGCGACCGGCAGCCCGTGCGCACCGGCGAAGCGGACGGCCTCGGCCACGTCCTGGGCGTCGCGGCACTCGACGATCAGGGCCGGGGTGGCGGTGACCGCCACGTTGAAGGCGGCGGCGAGGCGGGCGTACGCGTCCTCGCCGGGCGTGGCGATCGTGCCGTTCAGGCGGCGGCGCAGCGAGTCGAGCTCCATGATGTTTTCCTCCACTGTCGGTTCGTCTGTGCCGACAGTGCCCGGAACCGCTTGAGCCGCGCTTGAGCCCGCCTTGCGGATCACTGGAACGGTTCTCGTGCCGCCGCTCGATGACGTTCGGCGCGGCCCGGCTCGCCCATCGCCCCGGCCAGATCGGCGAGCAGGCGGTCGTAGGGACCCCAGCAGGCGGTGGCGGTGCCGACCACCATCTGCCGTCCTTCGAAGGGCAGGAGTTTCCCGTACGCCTTCGTGACGTCGCCGTCGAGAGCCAGCTCGGCCCAGGCCAGCACCGCCACGTACGTGTCGCCGGTCCAGTCCCGGATCGGCTCGGCCGGCAGGCGCCGCAGCCGCCGCCGCGCCCCGGCCCGGTCGCCGGACTCGGCCGCCGCGACCGCCGCCAGCCCGTGCAGCATCGGCACGTCCAGCTGGTCCGCGTAGCCGCCGATCAGGCCGGCCACGTCGCCGACCCGGCCCTCGCGGCGGCGGAACGTGAACGCCTGAAGGGCGTGGCACATCTGCGCGCCCCACATGTTGGTCTGCCGGTAGCGGGCGCCGGCCTGCTCGCCCAGCTCCTCGGCCTCGTCCCAGCGGTCGGTCAGCATGCAGACCGCGGACTGCTGGTAGAGCAGGTGGGGTTGCACGTCGGGCCCGGTCAGGCGGGCGCCGAGCCGCTTGGCCGCGGCGAGGTCCTCGAGGAACCCGTCGGCGTCGCCGAGGTGCAGCCTCAAGGGGCCGCGGTGCATTCGCGCGAAGAAGGCATGTCGCGTGGGGAGGCCCGGCGTGCTGAGCGCCTCCTTGAGGGAGCTCATCCAGCGCTCGGCCCGGTCGGGGCTGCCCCAGGTCGCGGCCTGGTAGTTGTTGAGCGTCCGCCCGAGCAGGGCCGGGTCGTTCCGCTGCCGGGCGATCTCCACCGCTTGTTCGGCGTAGGCGATGCGGTCGGCGTCCCGGTCGCTGTAGGCCAGCTCGGCGCCCAGCGTGCCGAGCAGCGTGGCCCGCAGGACGGGGTCGGGGCAGTCGGCCAGCTCCTCCAGCAGCGCGACCATCTCCTCGTCGACCTCGCCGTAGCTGCGCCAGTTCCACAGGGTGACCCCGCCCCAGACGCTGGCCGCCGCCGCCAGCCGGTTCGGGTCGCCGAGCTTGCGGGCCACCGCGATCGCCTCGGCCACCACCTCGCGGGTCTCGTCGAGGCGGCCGGCCCGCAGCAGGTCGTCACCGAGCGCCACCAGCATCCGGTGGCGTTCCTCGGGCGCGCCCTTCAGCAGGGCCAGCGCCCGGCGGGTGTGCGCCGCGGCCTCGCTGTGCGCGTGCTGCTCGCGGGCGGCGGCCGCGGCCCGGTCGGCGTACCGGATGGCGGGCTCGGCGCCGGTCACCGGGACGGCGTGGAAGTAGTGGTGGGCGAGCCGGTCGACGTCGTCGCTGGTGGCGGCGACCCGGGCGTGCAGGCGGGCGGCGTCGAGGCGGCTCAGCCCGGCCAGCAGCGTCTCCTGGACCAGGGCGTGGCTGAACCGCCAGCTCCAGGCGGTCTCGTCGAAGAGCAGGACCCGCGCCCGTACCGCCGGTTCGAGGCCGGCGATGACCGCCTCGGCGTCCTGGTCGCCGGCGCTCTGCAGCGCCGGCAGGCTCGCCTCGCGGCCGATCACGGCGGCCAGGCTCAGCAGCGCCCGGGTCGGCCCGGGCAGCCGGGCGAGGCGGTGGTCGAGCACGTCGCGGACCGACGGCGGCAGCACGGCCTCGTCCTCGCCGGCCCGGATCAGCTCGGCCAGCTCGCCCGCGAAGAACGGGTTGCCGGCCGTCCGCTCGTGCACGACCCGAGCCACCCCCGGGTCGCCGACCAGCTCGCCCAGGTCGTCGGCGGACAGGCCGGCCAGCGCAAGCCGCTGGCCACGGGGCTCGCGGGCCAGCGCGGCCAGGCAGTCGACGACCTCGGGCGCGAGTTCCTCGCCGAGCGTGCGCACGGTGGCCACGACCAGCACGCGGAGGCCGTCGAGATGCCGGGCGAGCAGGGTGAGCAGGGCCAGCGAGGTGGCGTCGGCGGCCTGGACGTCGTCGAGGACGACCAGCAGCGGGACGGCGCTGGCGCCGAGCCGGGCCCGCAGCTCGCGGAAGAGCGCGAACGCCGACATCTCCGGGTCGGCGTCGGCGACGTCCCCGAACCGGCCGCCGTCGAGGCGCTCGAGGACCTGCGTCCACGGCCAGAGGGGCGGGACGCCGGCGTCGTCGGCGCAGCGGCTCCACAACGCCCGCCAGCCCTGCGCGCCGGCCAGCGCGGCGGCGGCCTCGGCGAGCCGGGTCTTGCCGATGCCCGCCTCGCCCTCGAGGACCAGCACCGCCCCCTGGCCCTTGGTGACCTCGCCGATCGCCGCCCGGATCCGCTCCAGCTCGGCCCGGCGCCCGACCAGCGGGCTCTTCTCGGCGGCCGGCCGCAGGATCGACATCTCGAGCGCCCGCAGCTCCGGACCGGGATCGACGCCGAGCTCGTCGGCGAGCAGGCGCCGGACCTTCCGGTACGCGTCGAGGGCGTCCGCCTGGCGCCCGGCCGCGGAGAGGGCCTCGATCAGGGTCGCCCACAGTCCCTCGCGCAGCGGGTGCTCGGCGACGAGGCGTTCCAGCTCGGCGACGGCCTCGCCGGTGCGGGCCAGCCGGACCCAGGCCGCGGCCCGCCGCTGCCGGGCGAGCAGGTGCAGCTCGGCCAGCCGGGCCCGCTCGGCGGCGGCGCGGGGCAGGTCGGCCAGGGGATCCCCGCGCCAGAGCTCGACCGCCTCGGTGAGCAGCTTGGCGGCGACCGCGGCCTCGGCCTCGGCCGCCTCGCCGATCAGCCGGGGCAGCCGGACGAGGTCGAGGTCGCCGGCGTCCACATCGGCGAGGTAGCCCGGCGAACGGGTCACGATGAGGCCCGCTCCCAAGGCCTTGCGCAGCTGGGACACGTACGACTGAATGGTCGCCGTCGCGGCCGCCGGCGGATCGTCGCCCCAGAGCGCGTCGGCCACCCGGTCGACGCTGACCACCCGGCCGGCCTCGCTGAGCAACAGGGTCAGCAGCGCCCGCGGCTTGGCCGCGCCCACCTCGACCGGCCGGCCGTCCTCGTCGCGGCACTCGAGGGGTCCCAGCAGCCGGAAACGCATGCCGCCAGGGTAGCGACGGCGGATCGTCGTCCGGTTCCCGCCCGATCATGCGAGTCCGGGGTGCCCGGTCGCGTGGCTAGCGTGCGGAGATGACCCGTTCGGCGCCCATCGCGCTCCTTCTCGTCTCGGGCTGCCTATTGGTCCCGGGCTGTGGGGACTCGAGCCCGCCCGCACCGGCCGCGACCACCCCGGCCACCGACACCCAGGGCGCGCTGGCCTGCAAGCTGATCGCCGCCACCGGCGACAGAATCGACAAATTGCTGAGCACCGCCACCATCACCGACATCGCCGTCGCCGCCGAGGCCTCCACCAACGAGGAGATCAAGGGCGCGGGCGAGACGTTGTCCGAGAAGTACGACGACGCCTCCGGCAACCTGGGCACCGGCGACGAGCAGTCCTCGAAGATCAACCTGGTCGCCGCGGCCGACGAGCTCTCGGCGGCGTGCGCCGCGGCCGGCCTGACGGCTTCGCCCGGATCCTCCGGTCACCGATGAGTTCGACCTGTGCGGCCGGTCAACCACAGCACAGCGAACTACGGAAAGGTCAATCCCATGACGGAGTTGAGCGCGGACCGGTCCCGGCAGGCGATCGTCGAACACACCCGGCGTCTCGCGGAGTCGGCCGCCGCCGCCGGGCCGGATGCCGCCGTGCCGACCGCCCCCGGATGGACCATCCGTGACCTGGTCGAGCACGTCGGCCAGACGCAGAACTGGGTCGCCGAGATCGTCGAGCGGCGCATCACCGACCCCGCGCACCTGCCCACGGAGGTGGCCGCGCTGCCCGCCGACCCCGGCGACTGGCCGGCGTGGCTGTCGGCGTCCGCCCGGCGGGTCGCGAACGCCTGCTCCGGCGACGCGCTCGACGCTCCGGTGTTCAACGCCGCCGGGGACGAGCGGACCGGGGCGCAGTTCTGGCTGGCGAGCTCCGTCAACGAGGCGGTGGTCCACGGCTTCGACGCCGGGGCGACGGACATCGACGCCGACATCGCGGCCGCGCTCGTCACCAACCACTTCACGATGCTCACCTCGCCGACGTGGGCGATGCGGCGGCCCGAGTCGGCCCAGGCTCTGCGGGGCACCGGCCAGACCCTGCAGTGGCGGGCCACCGACACCGCCGGCGCCTGGTTCGTCGAACAGCGCCCGGACGGCGCGACCTGGCGGCCCGCAACCGAGAAGGCCGACGTGACGGTGACCGGCCCGGCCCGGTCGCTGCTGCTGACCCTCACCCGGCGACTGCCGCTCGCCGAGACCATCGGCATCACCGTCGAGGGTGACACCGGCCTCGCCCGGAACTGGCTCGACCACACCGCCCACGTCAGCGGCTGATCGGCCCGGCCACGTCTCGCAGGTGGTGCTCCACCTCGTGGATGGTGTGCCGGCCGAGCCACCGCAGCGACCTCGACGCGGCGACCGGCCAGTTGTAGACACCCGTGCGCTCCCACTGCTCGGGGCTCAGCCCGGCGAACGCCGCGGCCAGGCGCGACGCCTCCGCACTCAGCGCGGCCAGCACCGCCGCCGGGTCCTGCTCGTTGTAGCGCTCGGCGACGGCAAGCTCCTCGCGGCCCATCGGCGCGAAGGCCGGCTCGTCGGCGGCCAGCGCGAGCGCCACCCGCGAACCCTGCACCCGCAGCACGTCGCGCACGTGGCAGGCGTACTCCAGCGGTGACCACACCGCGGGCGCCGGGCGTATACGTAAGCAGAGCAAGGGCACTCGGGCGAGCGCCGCCGCGAAACGGGGGCCGGCCGCCCGGATGTGGCCGGCGATCTCCGCGACCGGAACCGAGGCATAGACGAACCCGCACTCATCGCAACTCTCCATCCGCCGAACGATAGGTCCCCACCAGGTCCCGGGGCTCTTCTTCGACGCCATCCGGGACCCGGCGATCACGACGTCCGGACGGCAGGACGAGGACGGCGATGACCACGGCGGCCAGCATCAGCGCCGCGCTGAGCCGGAACCCCAGGGCGTACCCGTCGTTCAGGCTCGGCGCCGAGGCGGCGGCGGTGCCCAGCGCGGCCAGGCCGAGCGACGCGCCGATCTGGCGGGAGCTGTTGAGCAGCCCCGAGGCGGTGCCGGTCTCGTGCGGGGCGACCCCGGCGGTGGCGATCGAGACGACCGGCGCCAGGCACAGGCCGAAGCCGACGCTGGCGACGATCGAGGGGCCGAGCACGTCGGCGAGGAACGTCCCGTCGGCGCCGATCCGGCCGAACCAGGCGAAGCCGGCCGCGGTGAGCAGGCCGCCGGCGATCAGCAGGATCCGCGGCGCCACCCGATAGCCGAGCTTGACGGCCAGGAACGAGCCGGCCACGACGCCGAGGGCGAACGGCAGGAACATCACGCCGGTCCGGGCCGGCCCGATCCCGAGGACCCGCTGCAGGTACAGCGAGGCGAAGTAGAAGGCGGCGGCCATCGCGGCGCCGACCACCAGGTTGTACGCGTTCGCGCCGGCCACCGACCGGTTGGCGAGCAGCCCGGGCCGGACCAGCGGGTCGCCGGTCGTGCGCCGCTCGGCCACCACGAACGCCGCGAGCAGGACGGCCGCCGCCGCGAGCGTGGTCAGCGTGGTGGCCGAGGCCCAGCCGTACCGGTCGGTCCGCACCACCCCGAAGACCAGCAGGCCCATCCCGCCGGTGGCCAGCACCGCGCCGAGCACGTCGGGCCGGTCCTTTCGAGTGGCGGCGTCGGCGGGCACGCCGCGCGCGGTGAGGGCGAGCGCGACGGCCGCCATCGGGACGCTCACGAACATCACCCAGCGCCATCCGGCGTACTGGGTGAGGACGCCGCCGATCACGACGCCGAGCGCGCCGCCGGCCGCGTTCATCGCCGACCAGACGCCGAAGGCGCGGATGCGCGGCTTGCCGCTCGGGAACGTGGCGGTGAGCAGGGCCAGTGCGGCCGGCGCCAGCGCCGCGGCGCCGGCGCCCTGGACGGCCCGGGCGGCCACCAGCTGGGCCGGGCTCTGGGCGAAGCCGCCGAGCAGCGACGCCACGCCGAAGCCGGCCAGGCCGATGAGCAGGATCCGCCGGCGGCCGAACCGGTCGGCGGCCTTCCCGCCGAGCAGGAGCAGGCCGCCGAAGGCGAGCGCGTACGCATGGATGACCCAGGTCAGGCCCGCGGCGCCGAAGCCGAGGCCGGCGGCGATGCGGGGCAGGCCCACGTTCACCACGGAGAGATCGAGCGACAGCATGAACTGCACGACGGCCACCGCCGTCAGCACCAATGGCTTTCGGAACATGTTCCGAAACTAATCCGGGCGGCGGGAGGAAGCAAGATAGGGAACGTGCCACGTGCCCAGAAGACCGGCCGACCCCCGGTGACCTCCCGCGCCGAGATCCTCACGGCCGCCCGCAAGCTCATCGACCGGGACGGCTGGGAGAAGCTGACCGTCCGCCGCCTCGCCGCCGAGCTCGGCATCGGCGCGACGACGCTCTACCACCACGTGCGGGACAAGCAGGATCTCTTGGTGCTGCTGCTCAACGCGTACGCCGAGCAGCTGCCCCGCCCGACCTTGCCGGCCGGCCCGAGGGAGCGCGTCATCGCCGCCGCGGCCGCCATGCACGACGCCCTGGCCGGCTGGCCGTGGGCGGCCGAGATCCTCACCGCCGACGGCTTCGTCGGCCTGCTCGACGAGCCGTCCCTGCACTTCGTCGAGGCCATCCTGTCCGGCGCCGTCGACGCGGGCCGCACCCGGGCCGAGGCGGTCGACGTCTTCCGCAGCATCTGGTACTACACGGTCGGCGAGATCCTGGTCCGCGCCCACTCGACCGGAAACGCCTTGCGCGACATCGACTTCGGACGCTTCGACCCCGAGGCTCTGCCCCACCTCGCGGCCGTCGGCGGCCGCTGGCCGGAGCTCGCGGCCCGCGACATCTACCCGGAGGGCCTGCGCGCCTTCGTGACCGGGCTCCTCCCCTCGTAGGGAGCCGAGCCGGGTCGAAGAGACGGCGAAGGCCGACCGAACGCCGACGGGACCTAGCGCTCCACCACGTTGCGCAGGGGGCGACCCTCGCGCAACGCCGCCAGGTTCTCCAGGATCAGCAGCGGCGCGCCGAGGGGGCGGCCGCCCGCCGCGTGCGGGGAGATGATGATGTTGGGCTCGTCCCAGAGCGGGGAGTCGGGCGGGAGCGGCTCGGTCTCGGTGACGTCCAGCGCCGCGCCGGCGAGGCGGCCCTCGCGGATCGCGGCCAGCAGGGCGGTCTCGTCCACCGTGGCGCCGCGGCCGACGTTCACGAACCAGGCGCCGGGCGGGAGCAGGGCGGCCACGTCGGCGTTGAACGCGTGCCGGGTCTCCGGCGAGGCGGGCAGGATCGAGACCAGGACGTCGGCGGTCGGCAGGACCCGGGGGAAGTCGGCCTCGGTGACGACCGTGACGCCGTACCGGGTGCCGGCGGTGCGGGCGACGCCGGTGACCTGGGCGCCGAGCGCGGTCAGCAGCGGGGTCAGCGCGGCGGCGATGCTGCCGAAGCCCCAGATGACCACGTGGGCGTCGCGCAGCGTACGGAAATGCAGGTCGTCGTGAACCGGTTGGTTCCCGCCCAGCTCGGCCGCCCACCGATGCCCGACCTGGGCCCGGATCAACAGGTTGAGCCGGCGCGCGGCGGCCAGCAGCAGCGCGAGGGTGTGCTCGGTGACCGTCTTGTCGTGCAGGCCGCGGCCCGAGGTCACCACCACCCCGGCCGGGAAGCCGGCCGCGATCACGACGTCGGGGCCGGCCGCCAGCGTCTGCACCCAGCGCAGCCGCTTGAGACGGGCCGCCGCGTCGCGCAGTTGCGATTCCGGGTTGCCCCAGACGACGAGGACCTCGGCGTCGGTGTGCTCGTCCGGGATCGGCTGGTCCACCGCGTACGTGTGGCCGGAGGCAAAGGAGGGCAGGTCGAGATCGGAGAGATCGACGTTGCCGGGCAGCAGCACCTTCATGACTGCTCAGCCTGCCACGCCGCGAGGAGGCCGTCGATCTTGGCTCGATGCGCCCGTTCCCAGTCGTCGAGGGAGGTCGCCGCGTCCGCCGCCAGCTTCGCCTCGGCCGCCGCGATCGTCTCGTCGAGCTGCCCGGCCGGCACCACCACGACACCGTCCTCGTCGGCCACCACCAGGTCGCCGGGGCTCACCGCCACGCCGGCGCAGCGGATCGGCACGTTGATCGTCAGCGCCGCCGCCTTGCCGCCCGGGATCGGGATCACGCCGCGCCCCCACACCCCGAAGCCCATCTCGCGCACCTCGCCGAGGTCGCGGATCAGGCCGTCCAGCACGAACCCGGCGATGCCGTTGCGCTGCGCCACCGCGCACACGTTGCCGCCGGCCAGCGCGTAGTCGGGGTCGCCCGACTCGACCACGATGACCGAGCCCGGCTCGGCCCGGTAGATCGCCGCGTGCAGCATCAGGTTGTCGCCGGGCGGGCAGCGCACGGTGAACGCGGGACCGGCGATCCGCGGCGCCGGCGACCAGAGCGCCTTGATGCCGGCGTCCATCACCTGCCGCCGGTCCAGCACGTCCGCGAGCGTCGTCGTGGGTAGGTCAGCCATCGGGCCAACCTACCGGTCAGGCGCGCACGTCGCCGCCGTGCGCCACCAGCGCATAGATGATCAGGACGTCGATCACGATCAAAATCACCGACCAGAGGGGGTACGCCGGGAGGTAGAGCATGCTGGCGAAGGCGCTGACGAGGGCGATCGCCACCCCGGCCACGCGCGCCCAGAGCATGCCCAGGAAGATCCCGGCGCCGGCCGCGAGGCCGAGGACGCCGACCACGACGTGCACCCAGCCCCATTGCGTGTAGCTCCAGGACAGTGCCAGCCCGGCCGGGCGGGTCACGTAGAAGTCTTCGTCGGCGAGGGCCACGATGCCCTCGATCAGGTGGAAGATGCCGGTCAGGACCATCATGAACCCGCCGAACGCGACCAGGCCGATCCAGCCGGTCATCGGCGGCGCGGAGGCGGGCGTTCCCGGCCGCTCGGTCGCGTAGCTGCTCGGTGCGGACATGCCGCCATCGTCGGCGCGCCCGGGGTGCGGGCGCGCCATCCGCGGCGGATGATGCCCGCATGCGTCCTCGGCGGGCAGGCTCCCTCAATGGCTGACCTTCCCGCGCCGATGACCGCCGGCCGGCGCTGGCTCGCACGGCTCGCATTCCTGGCCGCGGCCGGCGCCGCCGTGCTCCTGCTGGCCATGGCCGGCTTCCGGGCGAGCCTCGCCCTTCTGATCACCGCCGCCGCCGGCCTGGTCGCGATGGCGGTCGGCGTCTGGTGGTTCCTGAGCCACCGCGGGATCCGGCGATGGGTGGCCGCGGTCCTCGTGGCCGGCGCGCCGATCACCGTCGGGGTGCTGTTCGCGCGGGCCTCGTTGATCTGGGTGGTGGCCGCCTTCGGCCTGCTCTGGGTGGGGATGGTCGCGGCCGGGCGGGCCGCGCTGCTCCACCACCGGGACCCGGCCGAGTTCGACACGCCGCCGCCCAAGCGCCCCTTCGTGATCATGAATCCGCGGTCCGGCGGCGGGAAGGTCGTCCGCTTCGACCTCGAGGACCGGGCCCGCAAGCTGGGCGCCGAGGTGTTCCTGCTCTCCGGCCCGACCTCGGTCGACGTCGCCGAGGTCGCCCGGCGGGCCGTGCGCGACGGCGCGGACCTGCTCGGGGTGGCCGGCGGCGACGGGACGCAGGCGCTGGTCGCGGGCGTGGCAGCCGAGTGCGGGGTGCCGTTCATGTGCATCTCGGCCGGCACCCGCAACCACTTCGCGCTCGACCTCGGCCTCGACCGCGAGGACCCGTCGACCTGCCTCGACGCGCTGACCGACGGCGTCGAGATGCGGGTCGACCTGGGCCGCGTCGGCGACCGGGTGTTCGTCAACAACGCTTCGTTCGGGGCGTACGCGTCGGTGGTGCAGAGCCCGGAGTACCGCGACGACAAGACGCGCACCACGCTCGAGCTGCTGCCGGACCTGCTGACCGGCCACACCGGGCCGGTGCTCGAGGTGCTCGCCGGCGACGTGGCGCTCTCCGGGCCGCAGGCGGTGCTGGTCAGCAACAACCCGTACGGCGCCGACGACGTGGCCGGGCTCGGCCGCCGGTACCGCCTCGACGGCGGCGAGCTCGGCCTGCTCGCCGTGCACGTGCGCGGCGCGGCCGACGCGGCGAGCCTGATCTTCGGCGGCCGCACCGGCACGCTGACCCGCACGTCGGCGCGGTCGGTGGTGGTCGACGCCTCGGCCGGGGCGATCCCGGTCGGCGTGGACGGCGAGGCGCTGGTCCTGCAAACGCCGGTGCGCTGCTCGATCGCGCCGGGCGCGCTGCGCGTACGGCTGCCCCGGCAACGTCCCGGCGTGCCCGCGCCGCCGCCCGAGCTCGACTGGAAACGGTTGCGCCACCTGGCGTTCGGCCGATGACCCAGCCCCTCGTCGTCGCCCACCTCTCCGATCTGCACCTGGGCGCGCACGACCCGTTCGCGGTGGCGTCGATCGCCGACGAGGTGGCCGCCTTCCGCCCCGACCTGACCGTGGTCACCGGGGACCACACCATGCGGGCCCGGACCCGCGAGTTCCACCAGGCCGCCGAGCTGATCGAGAAGCTGCCGTCGCCGCGGCTGGTGGTGCCCGGCAACCACGACACGCCGCTGACCAGCCCGCTGCGGGTGGCCGCGCCCTGGAGCCGCTACCGCCGGTGGATCGGGCCGCTCGAACCGGTGGTGCGGCTGCCCGGGCTCACCGCCCTCGGGCTCAACAGCATGCCGTGGTGGCGGTGGAAGAGCGGCCGGATCTCGGCGGGCCAGGCATCCGCCCTGCAAACGGTCCTGGGTTCCGACGACGGCGTACGCCTGGTCGCTCTTCACCATCCGCCGCTGGCTGGCGGCCTCGAGCGGCTGGCCGGGCGCTCGCGGTTCCTCCGGGCGCTGTCCGCGGCCTCGGTCGACCTGGTGCTGTTCGGGCACACGCACGTGCCCTCGGCGTACCGGCACGGGAATCTCATCATGATCAACGCCGGGACGACCACCAGCCATCGCGTACGGGACATCCCGCGCTCCTGGACGCTGCTGCGCCTGCGCCCGCACGCCACCGAGGTGCACGAGCGGTTCGAGGTGTCGCCCGGCGGGTGGGAGACCGGCCGGGTGCTCTATTTCGGTTGAGCGGCCCGGTCGCGGCGTGCTACCTCCTTTCGCATGCGTGGAGAACTGATCCGGTTGCGGGTGCTCGAGCCCGCCGACGCCGAGACGATGTGGCGGTGGGCCAACGACCCCGAGGTCGTGCGGTGGATGTTCGAGGGCTACCTCGGCTCGCTCGCCTCGGCCCGCGAGCGTCTCGAGCAGCAGCCGCGCAACACGTACCACAACGTGTTCTTCGGGGTCGAGGTCCTCGACGACGGCATGCTGATCGGGGCCGTGCGCCTGCGCGACGCCGAGCCCGAGCTGGGCATCGCCGAGCTCGACATCTACCTGGGCGAGAAGGACTACTGGGGCCGCGGCTTCGGCACCGACACGATGCGCACGATCTGCCGCTACGGCTTCGACCACATGCGCCTGCACAAGATCAAGCTGACCGTGGTCCCCGAGAACGAGTCCGCCCACCACATCTACAAGAAGGTCGGCTTCGCCGACGAGGGCCGCCTGCGTTCGGTCTTCCGCCGCGACGGCCAGTGGTACGACATGTACACGATGGGCCTCCTCGAGGGCGAGCTGCGCTAGGGGTCCGTGACGTACCAGATCCGGATGCGACGCGGCGCCGCCGCCGTCGCCCGGGGGAACGGCTCAGCAATGCCGCGCGGCCGAACAGCGCGACCGGGCCCTCGGCCGCGGCTGTCGCGCCGATCGAACGCCGCCACGTCGGCACGGCCGAGACGCCGGGCAAACCGCGCCAGACGGCCAGGTCGCCGTCGGCGAGCGCGCGCGGCTCCTCGTGCACGGCGGCTCCCGTCGGTGGTGGAGGGGCAATGGCGGGCCATGCGGATCTCGTCGCCTGCCCGCAAGGCCGCACAGTTGCGGTGGGGATTGGCGCGGTTGAGGTCGGCCTCGGCGACGCCGATCTCCGCCCGGCTCTCCAATCCGAGGCGGCAGCGGTCCCCGAGGCCGCCAGGCCCGCGCTGGCGGCGAGTGGGTCGGGCGCGGTGGTGGCCGGCTGATCGGTCGCCCTCGTCGGGCAGGATTCGTGTTCACCGTGAGCGGTCCGAGCGGACGGGCGCAAGCAACACTGTTTGTGCCGGCCCTGAGCGAAGCGAGCGCATCGATGCGAGAGGCCCCGGGCGACGCCCACGACCGCGTCGCGGATACGGCCGTCGACGGGCGACGCGGGGCCGCAGCCGAAGGGACCACCCCGACCGGTCGAGCCCCGACCGCCGTGGAGCAATGGATGACGGACCGGGCTCGGCTCGGCGGCAACTCCTAGGCGACGGCGGCGAGCAGCTCGGCCCGGCCGGCGCCCGGCAAGGGGTAGCGGTCGCCCGGCGGGAGGGGACGCGGCGCGGGTGGCTGCAGGAGGGTGCCGGCGGCCAGGCCGGCCCGGGCCAGTTCCGGGTCGTGCAGGGAGGCGCCGTGCACGGTGCGGGCGGCGGTCCAGGCCGGGTCGGCCGGCTGGTACGGCAGACCCGCCACGTCGCTGTCGATCTCGGCTATGCGGTGACGGTCGAACCAGACCGTGGCCCGGTAGAGGGGCTCGATCACCTCGGCCGTGCGGGCGCCGAAGCCGTCGGCGACACCGCCGGTGGCCCGCAGGTGGTCGCGCAGCGTGCGGGCGTGCAGCAGGCCGATCCCGGCGCCTCGGCCCAGCGACGGGTTCGTGCAGCAGGCCGCGTCGCCGACCGCCACCAGGCCGGGCAGGTCGGCCGGGCGCCACACGTCGGCCAGGCCGCCCATCACGTCGATGCCGGTCAGCGGCTTGCCGGCGGCCCAGTGCGCGGCCAGCGGGTAGCGGGACAGCGCGGCCTCCCAGGCGGCCGGGTCGCGCAGGGCCCGCAGGGCGTGGTCCCGGCTGCTCGCCACGAAGCCGACCGACCAGGTGTCGTTGTCGGCGGGCAGGGTGAGCAGCGAGACCGACTCGTGGTGCTGGAGGATCGGGCCGAGCACCTCGGGCGGGTCGCCCTGGTAATGCCGGGCGTAGTAGACGAACCCGGCGTCGGATCGCTCCCCGGCCGGCTTCGGGAGGCCGGCCGCGGCCAGCCAGGACGGGAGGGCCGAGCGGCGGCCGCCGCAGTCCACGACCAGGCGCGCCTGCACGCGGGTGCCGTCGGTCAGGCGTACGCCCGAGATGCGACCGCCCTGAGTGAGAACGCCACTCACCGTGACCCCGCGCCGGATCGTCAGCCCGGCGGTGAAGACCGCCTCCTCGGCGAAGGCCGCCTCGAGAACCGGCCGCCGGGCCGTCATGGTGTCGAACCGGTCGTCGTCCGGCCGGCCGCCGTCGTACGCCGCGGGCGGCAGGACGGTCGCGAAGTTGAGCCGCAGCGCGCCCGCGGCCGCCAGCCGGGTGAGCACCCCGGGCAGGTCGGCGCGCATCTGGGCGTACCAGTGCGGAAGCATGATGTGGGAGTTGCGGAACTGGGCGACGCCGGGACGCTCCCAGTCGTCCCACTCCCGGCCGGCGGCGGGCGGCGCGGGATCGCGGTCGAGGACGGTCACCCGGTAACCGTCGCGGGCGAGCAGCATGGCGGTGGCGAGTCCGGTGAGCCCGGCGCCGAGAACGATGATGTCGGTCATGCCGTGAGCGTCGGCTCGACCGCTGCTCACTCTCCAGACCGTTCGGTGCTCACTTCCTGCCCGGTCTCGCGCCGCCAGAGGATCTCGGTGAGCCGGTCGACGGCCTTGGCGAGGTGCCGGCGGTAGGTGCTGAACGGCAGGCCGAGCACCTCGGCGGCGGCCTCCTGGCTCGGCGCCGGGCGCAGGTAGGTGCGGTTGAGAACGGCGGCCAGCGGCGCGCCCTTGGGCTCGGCCGCCAGCCGCTGCACCGCCCAGGCCAGCGCGGCGGCCCGGTCCGGGTCGCGCAGCGCCTGCCGGACGCCGGCCGCGAACGCGTCGCGGCTCGGCGGCGGCGGGCGCAGCAGGCCGGGTGGGGGCGGGCCGCTGCCGCCGGACTGCTCGCGCTCGTTCATCAGCTCGAGCCAGGTGTCGACCGGCAGCCGCCGCCAGTCCATGCCGAAGGCGACGTGCCGCTGCCCGCCGACGGTGACCTCGAAGGCGGTCGTGAACCCGAGGTAGTCGAACATCGGCTGCCAGAAGGCGGGGTCGGCGACGGTGACGAAGGAGCAGGCGGCCGGGCGGCCGATCCACTCGATGATCGACGAGACGGCGCCGGCCAGCACGGCGTAGAGGTCCCGCTGGGTTCCCTCGCTGCCGCCGAGGAAGCGGGCCAGGCCGATCCGCTCCCCCGGCCGGAGGGTGACGCCGCCGAGGGCGGCCCGGACGACCGGATCGTCGGGGCCGGCGGCGGGCAGGGTCAGATGATGGACGTACGCGAGGAGCCCGCGCTCGCCCCGCACGACGCTGAGCCCGTCCGGCTGCGCGGCGAGCCACTGCCGGGCCAGCGCGGCGCTCTCCGGGCCCTGGAACTCCCGCACCGAGTCGAGCACCTCGGGGTGGTCGGCCTCGGAGCCCGGGACCAGGGCGACCGGCCCGCGGTCGCGCAGGGTGTGGAACGCGGCCGACAGCGGGCTGCTGCGGTGCAGGTAGAGCAGGTGCTGGGCGTGCAGCTGCCGGTCGGCGCCGGCGGCCGCCCGCACCCCGGCGACGGTGTGGTCGTGGACGATCCGGTGCAGGGCGCCGTAGCGGTCGGGCGAGCGGCGCTCGAACTCGGCGTCGAGCACGTCCCGGGCCAGCTCGTGCGGCCGCAGCCCGCGGGGGCCCCAGGTGATGAACGGCCGCCGGCAGAGCCACTCCCAGACCGCGGGCGCCTGCGCGCCGACGGTGGCGCGCAGCAGGTCCTCGGTGGTCAGCCAGGCCTTGGCGCAGGTGGCCAGGCCGGTGGCGTGCGCGTCGGTGGGCGGCTCGCGGACCAGGCAGGCGAGCAGCGCGGTGATCAGGTCGGGGACGTCGGCGAGCGCACGCGGCACGACGCCGGTGACGGTGGCGTCGGCCAGCAGGGCCAGCGCGAGGGGGTGGCCGCGGCCGAGGGCGGCCAGGCCGTCGCGGGCCTCGGGCGGCACGCCGGCGCGGGCCAGCAGCGCCGCGCTCTCCCCGGCGCCGAGCGGCTCGAGGCGGCGGATGGTGGCGATGCTGCGCCAGCCGGGATCGGTGCGCCAGGCCGGTGCCGGCGGCTCGCGCCCGGCCAGCACGACCACGTCGGTCTCGGCGCGGGCGGGCAGGAACTCGCGGCGCAGCCAGCCGTCGAGCGGTGCGAGCCGCTCGTAGCCGTCGACCAGCAGAACCCCGGCGTCCAAGCCCTTGAAGGTGTCGGGCGAGGCGTCGGCCTCGCGGCCGTCGACGTCGGCGACCGTACGCCCGGCCGCCCGCGCCCGCCGGCGGAACTGCTGGAGGGTGCTGGACTTGCCGATGCCGCCCGGCCCGTGCAGGAACAGGACCCCGCCCCGGGCCAGGACCTGGTCGAACGCGGCCAGCTCGGCGTCGCGCCCGACGAACGATCGGGCGCGGGCCTGGTCGAGCAGGTCGGCGACCTTCGGCATGCGACATTCCCCCGCCCGCAGTGTAGGGGTAAACCACGGGCGAGGGCTGTCGGCGTCAGAGCACTTCGGCGGCCAGCCGGTCCGGGTTGCCGAAGCGGTGGGCGGTGATGCTGACCGCCTGCTCGTGCAGGAACGGCACCAGCTCGACCCGGCCGGCCTCGGTGACCGGGTGCGACCAGACGGCCAGGTCGGGAGTGGACGGCAGCTCCGCGACGGCCCCGACGAGACGGACCCGCCCGGAGGTCAGGCCGGCCAGCCACTCGGCGTCGGTCTCCACCTTGACCTCGGCCGGAATCGCCGCCGCGAGCGAGGCCGGCAACGCGTCGGCGACCGACACGCGCATCGGCGAGCCGGCGATCAGGCCGGCCGCCAGCACCCGAACCAGTTCCGCAAGCGAGGCGTCGGCGGCAAGCCGCACCACGACCGGCTGCGGCAGGTAGCGCAGCACATTGCGCTCGGCCCACAGCCCGGACACGTCGTCCTGCCGGAAGTGTCCGGAAACAGCGGCAGCGTCACTCGCGGCGGCACGCTCGACGAACGCCATCTCCCGCTCAGCGAGGACCGAGCGTGCGGCAGCCAGCAGCGACCGCACCGCCTCCGAGGAGATCGGCGCACCGGCCGAAGCCGTCGCGGACTCCCAGCCGGTGAGGCCGACCAGGTAGTTGGGGCCGCCGGCCTTGGTGCCGGGGCCGACCGCCGAGCGCTTCCACCCGCCGAACGGCTGCCGGCGGACGATCGCGCCGGTGATGCCCCGGTTGACGTAGAGGTTGCCGGCCTGGATCCGGTCGAGCCAGGTGCGCACCTCGGCCGCGTCGAGCGAGTGCAGGCCCGAGGTGAGGCCGTAGTCGACCTCGTTGACCAGGTCGATCGCCTCGTGCAGGGTGGCCACCGTCATGACGCCGAGGATCGGGCCGAAGTACTCGGTCCGGTGGAACGCCGAGCCGCGGCGCACGCCGTCACGGATGCCGGGCGTCCACAGCCGGCCCTCGTCGTCCAGCTTCCGGGGCTCCAGCAGCCACTTCTCGCCGGCGCCGAGCTCGGTGAGGCCGGTGAGCAGTTTGCCGGCGGCCGGCTCGATGACGGGGCCGACCTGGGTGCGGGGGTCGGCCGGGTAGCCGACGGTGAGCGAGGAGGCGGCGTCGAGCAGCTGGGTGCGGAACCGCTCCGACTTCGCCACGGAGCCGACCAGCACGACCAGCGAGGCGGCCGAGCACTTCTGACCGGCGTGGCCGAACGCGGAGGCGACCACGTCCTTGACGGCCAGGTCGAGGTCGGCGCTGGGGGTGACGATGACGGCGTTCTTGCCGCTGGTCTCGGCCAGCAGCGGCAGATCGGGGCGGAACGAGCGGAACAGCTCGGCGGTCTCGTACGCGCCGGTCAGGATGACCCGGTCGACCAGCTCGTGGGTGATCAGCTCGCGGCCCAGCTCCCGCTCGCCGACCTGCACGAGGGTGAGCAGCCGCGGGTCGGGCAGCACCGGGCGGACGACGTCGGCGAGCACGGCGCCGCAGCGCTCGGCCGGGCCGGCCGGCTTGAGCACCACGGCCGAGCCGGCGGCGAGGGCCGACAGCAGCGAGCCGGCCGGGATCGCGACCGGGAAGTTCCAGGGCGGGGTGACCAGCGTCAACCGGGCCGGGACGGGCACGGCGCCGTCGATGCGGTCGAGATCGGCGGCCAGCTCGCCGTAGAAGTGGGCGAAGTCGGCGGCCTCGGAGACCTCGGGGTCGGCCTGGTCGGCGGTCTTGCCGGCCTCGGCCGCCATCACCTCGATGAGCTCGGCCCGGCGGGCCTCGATCGCCTCGCCGGCCCGGTGCAGGATCGCGCCGCGCTCGGCCCCGGAGAGCTTGCCCCAGGCCTCGGCCGCCTCGGCCGCGCCGGCCATCAGGGCGTCGAGCCGGGGCTGGTCGCCGACCCGGGCCGCGTCGATGGTGGCCACGCCGAGCGGGGAGATCGGCGCGCGGCTCAGCACGTCACGGACCCAGGCCCGGTTGGCGGCGACGGCCGGGTCGGTGTCGGGGGTGTTCTCGAAGTGGCCCGGGCCCGGGTGCGGGACGGCGGCGTAGCGCTCGGCGACGCGGCGGGTGGCCGGGACCTCGGCGTCCAGGCCGGCGAGCGAGGCGAGGAACCGCTCCTTCTCGCGGGCGAACAGGCCGGCGTCGGAGTCCAGCTCGAACACGGCGGACATGAAGTTGTCCTGGCTCGCGCCCTCCTCGAGCCGCCGGATCAGGTAGGCGATCGCGACGTCGAACTGCTCCGGGCGTACGACCGGCGTGTAGAGCAACAGACCGCCCACCTCGCGCCGGACCACCTCGGCCTGGCCCTCGGCCATGCCGAGCAGCATCTCGAACTCGATGCCCTCGCGGACGCCGCGGCGGCCGGCCAGCAGCCAGGCGTAGGCGATGTCGAACAGGTTGTGGCCGGCGACGCCGATCCGGACGTTGCGGATCCGCGATGGCTCGAGGGCGTAGTCGAGGACGCGCTTGTAGTTGGTGTCGGTGGCCTGCTTGCTCTCCCAGGTCGCCAGCGGCCAGCCGTGCACCGTGGACTCGACCCGCTCCATCGGCAGGTTCGCGCCCTTGACCAGGCGCACCTTGATGCCGGCGCCGCCCTTCTGCCGCCGCCGCGCGGCCCATTCCTGCAGGCGGATCATCGCGCTCAAGGCATCCGGGAGGTACGCCTGAAGCACGATCCCCGCCTCGAGATCGGTCAGGCCGGGCGAGTCGAGCAGCCGGGTGAAGACCGCGATCGTGAGATCGAGGTCCTTGTACTCCTCCATGTCGAGGTTGACGAACTTCTTCCGCGGGAAGGACGCCGCCAGCCTAAACAGCGGGGTGAGGCGCTCGACGATGTCGTCGACGGCCTCGTCGAACGCCCATGGGCTGTGCGGCTCGACGGCGGCCGACACCTTGATCGACACGTAGTCGACGTCGTCGCGGCTCAGCAGCCGCTCGGTCTCGCGCAGCCGGCGGCCGGCCTCGCCCTTGCCGAGCACGGCCTCGCCGAGGAGGTTCACGTTCAGCCGGACGTCGCGGCGGCGGATGCGGGAGATCGCCTTGCCGAGGCGGGCGTCGGAGGCGTCGACGATCAGGTGGCCGACCATGCGGCGCAGCACGCGGCGGGCGATCGGGACGACCACGCCCGGCATGACCGGCGCCATCGTGCCGCCGACCCGGACCGCCGCGCGCAGCGGCGCGGGCAGGAAGCGGGGCACGTCGGGGGCGAGCGTGGCGAGCGCGCGGGCGCTGACCCGCAGGTCCTCGGGACGCACCACGCCGTCGACGAAGCCGACCGCGAACGCCAGGCCCTTGGGGTCGCGCAGCAGCCCGGCCAGCTGCGCCGCCGAGCCGCTCACCTTCACCGCCGACGACTCGTGCAGCCAGCGGCGGACGAGGTCGACCGCCTCCTGGGCGAGGTCGGTGTCGGCGGGCATCGCGATGTCGGTCATGGCGCCAGTGTCCGTCCGTGCGGCGTTAAGGAAAAGCGATGGTTAGTGACGAGTACCGTTCAGTCCTGCTTACCCATCTCCCAAGGGGCGAGAACATGCTCGAGATCAGGCGTCTGGTGCTGCTGCGCGAGCTGGCCATCAGAGGGACGCTCGCGGCGGTGGCGGAGGCGCTCAACTTCTCCCCCTCCGCAGTGTCACAGCAGCTCAGCCTGCTGGAGAAGGAAACCGGCATGCCGCTGCTGCGCAAGGCCGGGCGCCGGGTGCGGCTCACCCCGCAGGCCGAGGTGCTGGTCGCGTCCGTGGCCGAGGTGCTCGACACGCTGGAGCGCGCCGAGGCGGCACTCCAGGCCTCGCTGACCCGGGTGAGCGGCCGGGTGCGGGTCGCCGTCTTCCAGTCGGCGGCCCTGGCGCTCATGCCGGCCACGCTGCGGGCCATGGCGACGCGCTATCCGGACGTACGGGTGGAGATGGTCCAGCGGGAGCCGGAGGAGGCCCTGCGGGAGACCTGGGCCCGCGACTTCGACATGGTCATTGCCGAGCAGTACCCGGCCCACGCGGCGCCACACCACCCCGGGCTCGACCGGCGGGCGCTCACCGAGGACGCGATCCGGCTCGCCCTGCCCGCCGCCGGGGTCGCGCTGCACCCGGTCGGCTCGCTCGGCGAGGCCCGGGCCATGCCCTGGGTGATGGAGCCGCACGGGGCGGCGTCGCGGCATTTCGCCGAGCAGATGTGCCGGACGGCGGGCTTCGAGCCGGACGTCCGGTACGAGACCGCCGACCTGCAGGCGCACATGCGCCTGGTCGAGTCCGGCAACGCCGTGGCGCTGATCCCCGATCTGGTCTGGGCCGGCCGGGACACCTCCTGCCGCCTGCTCGACCTCCCGGGGAGCCCCCGCCGCACGATCTTCACGGCCCAGCGTCTGGCCGGCGCCGCATCACCGGCCGCCCGGGCATTCCGGGACACATTGGAGGAGGCCGCCTCAAATCACCTCCCCGGAACGACGGATGGCCCCTTGCCGATCCGGGAAAGGTATGACGAACGTAGTTAGTGGCGAATGACCCTGTCCCTCCGAGAAGGGCCTACCGATGGCCGACTGGGTGCTCATACCCTCTCTGAAGCGACTGCTCGCGGAGTTCAACTTGATCGCGCCGAACCGCGACAAGACCAGCGACGGCAGCATCGGCGATACCGCACACCAGCACGAGGTCTCCGATCACAACCCCGACGAGACCGGTTCGGTACCGATCCACGACGCGGACCACGTGAACGAGGTCCACGCGATCGATGTGGACAACAACCTGAACGAGAGCGACCTGACCATGGAGAAGGTCGTGCAGTTCCTCCTCGGCCGCGTGCGGTCCGGCGCCGAGAAGCGGCTGCGCTACATCATCTACAACCGGCGCATCTGGGAGGCGTCGTCGGGCTGGGTGCAGAAGGCCTACCACGGCGCCTCTCCGCACACCGAGCACGCGCACTTCTCCGGCTCGTACGACTCGAAGCTCGAAGCCTCGACGGCTTCCTGGCATCTGGAGGACATTCCCGTGGCTCTTACCGCCGCCGACAAGGCCTGGATCTCGGCCGAGATCGCGAAGCAGTGCGCGGCCACCATCTCGGCCTGGAAGGACGACATCGGCCGCGCCGTGGTCGCGACGCCGATCGATGGCGCGAACATTCCGCCCTCCACCTGGAATCGGACCCTCGGGATGGTGGTCACCGATTCCTGGGCCGCCACCATGAAGGGCACCACGATGACCGAACAGCCGATGCCGGCCGCGGGCGCGTTCTCGCAGATCCTCGAAGACCTGGCGATCCTGACGGCCAAGGTGGACGCGCTGTCGTCCACCTTCAAGGAGGAGCCCACGGCCCTCGACGGCTCGTCAGACCTCGAGCAGGGGTAACGGCTTCGTGCACAGCACGTCCGGCATCGGCAGGTAGCCCAGGCGCTGCCAGAACCGCAGGCCGGCCTCGTTGTCCGGCATGACCAGCAGGTTGACGCGCGGGCAGCCGAGCCGCCGGAAGCGGGCCTCGAGCTCGCCCACCAGCCGGGTGGCGATGCCGCTCCGGCGGTGGGCGGGGTCGACGGCCAGGCGCAGGATCCAGCCGCGCCGGCCGTCGAAGGTCCCCATGACGACGGCCACCGTCCGCTCGCCGGCCCGGCCCACCAGGAACAGCTCGGGGTCGCGGGAGAGCTTGGCCTCCAGCTCGGCCCGGGGCACGACCTCGCGGCCGGCCGTCGCCCACACGCGGACGACGTCGTCGTAGTCGTCCCAGCCGAACTCTCGAATGTGGATCACGCCGGGAGTATCCCCGCCATCTCGGCGACGGCGAGCTCCAGGGTCCGGTCGACGCCGTGGGCCACCATGCTCCGGAACGCGGGGTCGCCGCCCCGGGCATTCCGGCGGACGCCCTCGGCCGAGGCGATCACCCGCTGACGGACGATTTCCAGGAAATCCGGTTCCGGGCCCATCCAGCCGTACGCATCGAGAAAGCGCCGGAGGCGGCGGGCTCGGCCCGCGAAGTCCGTGAAGCCCTCGGCCGTCACCACGTGGCGGGCATGCAGCGGAACCCAGGCGAAGGCCATGAACGCGAGGTCCCAGGCCGGGGTGACCGGCCCCGCGAAGTCCCAGTCGAAGAAGCCGGCCAGCCGCCCGTCCCGCCACGCCGCGTTGTAGGGCGCGGCGTCGTTGTGGCCGATGATCAGCCCGGGCCGCCAGGCGCCGCCCTCACGCCAGACCGCGTCCTCCGGCGGGACGAAGCCGGCGACGGCGGCGTGGTAGTCGCGCAGCCATGCCGCGGCCTGGACCAGGGCGTCCTCGCTGTGCACCCAGGACGGCCAGGGCTTACGGTCACCCACCGTCTCAGCACCGTGTCGCGCACCTTGACCGCTCCCCCGGCGTTCCCACCGGCCAGCCGCTGCTCCCCCGTCATGCCCCGACCGTAGCCGCCGCGCCGCCCGTTCCCCGCACTGGCTCGGCGCGCTCACGTCAGGGCGGCGCGCGTACCGTCGGGGCTGCGCGCTCACCGTCAGGGCAGCGCGCTCACCGTCAGGGCAGCGCGCTCACCGTCAGGGCGGCGCGCTCACCGTCAGGGCTCGACCGTGAGGGCGGACATGCCGGCCACCGCGAGCAGGTCGACGCCGGCGGCGCCGGCGGTCCAGCCGTTGGCCGTGAACTCCCTGCCGGGGGCGACGCCGCGGTGGGTGGCGCCCGCGAGGGTGACCTGGCCGGCGCCCGACTGCAGGCGCACCCGCACCGGGGTGGCGCCGGCCAGGCGTACCAGAAACTGGTCCACGCCGCCGGACATGCGCACCGGGATCGGGCCCCGCGGGGCCGGCAGCGCCAGGTCGATGCGGTTCGCGCCGCCCTCGAGGTCGACCCCGTCGACCACGGCGCCGGTCAGATCCACCCGGGTCCGCTGGGCGCCGCCGTGCAGCCGGACGGTCCACCGCACGTGGGCGTCGAGGACGACCTCGACCGCGGCGGGCCCGCCCTTCAGGTGCAGCTTGATGTCGTCGCCGCGGCGTTCGGCCAGCACCGGAGTGGACGCCCGGTAGAGGTCGCCGCCGAGATCGCCGGTCGTCACGCGCACGTCGGCGGCGCCGTCCACCAGCTCGAACACGGCCGCCGCCGGCATTGTCGCCCGGCCGCCGCCGCCGTGGGAACGGGGCACCAGCAGGATCGCGCCGACCGTGACCGCCAGGACCACGAAGATGCCGCCGGCCACGAGCAGGCGCTTGCGGTGCGACCGCTCCGGCGGCCGCTCCCAGCCGGGCAGCTCGGCCAGGGTGGGCGGGTCGTCCACGAACGGGTCGCTGGGCGGCAGGTAGATCGGCGCGAACCCGTGCGGGTCCGTCGGTTCCTCGGTCGGGGCTGGCCACTCCGCGGTCGGCTCGTCCTCCATGCCGTTGACTACGGCCCGGGCTCCCGGATGGATCAGCGGTCAGAGGGTGATCAGGCCACCCTCGGGGGCGACGCCGACGCCGTGGGTGTCCAGGAGGGCCCGTTCGGCGGAGTCGTCGCGGGCGGCCGGGTTGGTGTTGTTCAGGTGGGTGTAGAGGTAGCGCGGGCCGGGGTTCGCGTCGAGCAGGGGCAGGCTCTCCTCGATCGGCAGGTGGCCCATCTGCCGGGCGGTGCGGTCGACGCCGGTGTGCAGCAGCAGCTCGTCGTCGCGGAAGAAGGTGCCGTCGAGGACGGTCAGGTCGGCGCCGGTCAGGGCGTCGTGCCAGGCGCCGAGGCAGGGGGCGTAGACCAGGGTGGCGCGGCCGTCGGTGAGCCGGGCCCCGACCACCCAGTCGCCGGGGTCGAGGGCGGCCGCGTAGCGGGGGCGTCTGCGGCCGACGACGAAGACGGTCAGCACCAGGCCGCCGTCCAGGGCGATCGGCGCCCCGGGCACGAGCGCGACACCGCGCACCGCGGTGTAGTGACCGAGCAGCGGCAGCGCGGGCGTGGCGGCGAGCACCGGCGGCGTGGCCAGGACGGTCAGCGCCGGGGCCTCGCGCAGCTGGGCGAGGCCGAGGGTGTGGTCGAGCTCGGCGCTGGTCAGGATCACGCCGCGGAGCGGGGTCTCGCGCGGGCCGGGGCCCGGCCACAGCTCCGGCCGGTCGAGGGTCAGGTCGGGGGCGGCGTTGATCAGGTACCAGGCGCGGCCGTCGGCGGTGACGGCGAGCGTGTCCTGGCGGCGAGACCGGCCGCCGGCGCGGGCGGCCCGGCAGCCGGCGCAGGCGCAGTTCCACTGGGGCAGGCCGCCGCCGGCCGCCGTTCCCAGGAAGCGGATCTTCATCGCGGCGAGGAGCGGAGGACCGGGAGCGGGCGCGGGCCGGGTCGCTCGCGCAGCGCCGTCACCGTGGCGTGGGCCGGGGACAGGTGGCAGACCGGGTCGGTGGCGGCGGGGTCGCCGGTCAGCTGGAAGGCCTGGCAGCGGCACCCGCCGAAGTCCACCTCGCGCAGCGCGCAGTCGCGGCACGGCGAGGGCAGCCAGTCGGTGCCGCGGTAGCGGTTGAACAGCTCCGACGAGTACCAGATGTCGTGCAGCGAGGCGTTCCGCACGGTCGGCGGGGGCGGGCCGGGCAGCTGGGCGGCGGCGAGGCAGGGAAGCACGTCCCCGGCCGGCGTGACGACCAGCTGGCGGGATGCCCAGCCTTGCATGCACGCCTTCGGGGTGCCGTCGAGGTAGTCGGGGCGCACGTAGGTGATGTCCATCCGGTCGCCGTGGCGGGACCGGGCCGCGGCCACGGCGTCGTCGGCGGCGGCCACCTGCGCCGCGGTCGGCAGCAGGGCGGCCCGGTTGCGCAGCGCCCAGCCGTAGTACTGGGTGTGCGCCAGCTCGAGGCGGGACGCGCCGAGCGAGAAGGCCAGGTCGGCCAGCCGTGCGACGCGGCCGGCGTTCAGGGCGTGCAGCACCACGTTGACGGTCAGCGGCAGGCCGGCCGATCGGACCGCCGACGCCGCCGCGAGCTTGCGGGCGAAGACGTCCACGCCGGCGATGCGGGCGGCCGCGGCCGGATCGACGTCCTGGAACGACAGCTGCACGTGCCGCAGGCCGGCGGCGACCAGCGACGACAGCCGGGCCGGCGACAGGCCCGACCCGCTGGTGATCAGGTTGGGGTAGAGGCCGCGGGCCGAGGCGCGGGCCACGAGGGCGGCCAGGTCGCGGCGCAGCAGGGGCTCGCCGCCGCTGAGGTGCAGCTGGCGCACGCCGGCGTCGGCGGCCTGGTCGATGACCGACAGCCAGGTCGCGGTGTCCAGGGAGTCGGCCGTCATGGTGACCGGGTTCGAGCAGTACACGCAGCGCAGCGGGCACCGGTAGGTCAGCTCGGCGATCAGCCCGATCGGCGCGCCGGCCGGCACCGGTGACCCGCCCACGGAACGGACCACCGCCGCGATGCCGCCGTCGATCACCACCCCGCCGAGAGAGGAGAGGAGCCGCGCGACCGAAGGCTCGGTGACACCGTCGTACTCGGCCGCGAGGGCGGTGACGATCTCGGCGTGGGAGGACCGGCCGTCGCACCGGGCCAGCGCGGCGGCGGCCGGATCGTCCAGCACCAGGACACCCTCGGGATGAAGGAGCAGGTGCGCGTCGCGGGCCCGATCGAAGACCAGCGAACACCCCGGCCGCAGCCCGGGCCTCACCGGATGCCGCCGGCGTAGTCGACCGCGTCGAGCATGGCGTTCAGGACGTCGCACTTGTACGCGAGCGCCGCCACCGCCGCGTCCTGCTGGGCGACGGTGACGCAGTGGGTGAGCACCAGGTCGAGGGTGAACGCGCTGTCGTCGCGTACGACCGGAATCCGATTTTCGAAGTAGGCCATGCCGTCCGGCTTGATCCACTCGTAGCGGGTGCGCCACGCCCGGACCCGGTCGGCCATGTGCCCGGGCGAGAACAGCTCGGTGAGCGCGGCGGCGGCGCCCTCCAGCCAGGGCCGGCTGCGGCAGAAGGCCAGGTACGCGTCGACGGCGAACCGGGCGCCGCGAAGGACGTGCCGCTCGTCCAGCACCTCCGCGCGGGAGAGGCCGACCGCCTCGCTCAGGCGGAGCCAGTCCTCGAGGCCGCCGTCGTCCTGGAACGAGATGCGGGAGAGCCACCGCAGGCGGACGTCGGGCAGCGGGCACGCGGCCACGATCGCGGCGTTCTTCTGCGAGAGATGGCGCTGGTAGTACCAGCGGTTCGCCACCCATGACCGGATCTCGCCGGGCGTGCACCCGCCGGCGTGCAGCCGGACGTGGAACGGGTGCCGGTCCCAGTACCGCGAGGCCTGCGCGCGCAACGCCCCGGCGAGCTCCGCGTGGGTCAGCGCTTCTCGCGGCGCGGCCACGGGCCGGCTGCCCCCGCGTAGGCCGAGATCTCGGCGGCGGTCTCGAGGCGGGTGACCCGCGGTTCGGTCCACTTCTTCTTCATGACGATCCTTTCCGGTACGGATCAGTTCTCCGGGTACGGGTCAGAAGACGACGATCTTGCCGGTGCTCTGGGGATGGACGGCGTCGTTGTAGAAGTACGTGCCGGGCGTCGCGAACGTGTGGGCGTACGACTGCCCGGGCATCAGGGTGCCGGTGTCGAACTCGTCGTCGAAGAACGCGACCGCCGCGTGGGCGCTGGCGTTCGAGGACGGGTTGACGAACGTGACCGTGGTGCCGGCCGGGACGCGCAGGTGCTGCGGCGCCATCGCGTTCTGCGCCACCAGGTTCTCGGTCGCGGACGGCGCGCCCGCCGTCCAGGTGCGGCCGAGCGTCACCGTGGTGATGCCGGTGACGGCCGCGGCGCGGATGTCGTTGCGCTTCGAGGGCGGGGTGGGGGCGGCCGCCGGTGGCACGGTGCCGCCGAGCTTGAAGGCCCAGAGGTGGTCGCCCTTCGGGATGTCGGGATAGGGCAGGCCGTTGCCCCCGGCCAGCACCGCCAGATACTGGACGCCGTCCACCTCGTACGAGATCGGGCTGGTGTGCACGCCCGCCCCGGTCTGGAAGCTCCAGAGCACCTCGCCGGTCTCGTCGTTCATGGCGTGCAGCACGCCGTCCGGGCCGCCCTGGAACATCACCCGCCCGGCGGTGGTGAGGATGCCGTTGCCGTGGGCCAGGGACCATTCGCCGTCCCGCCGCCACACCGGCTTGTTGGTGCGCGGATCGACCGCCGCGAGCCCACCGGCGAAGTACTCGCCGAGCGGCCGGGAGGTGTTGACGCGGCCGTCGCGGGCGTTCGAGTAGCCCGAGTTGATCAGCCCATAACCGACATAGATCCATCCCGTGTACGGGGAGAACGACAGTTGCGCCCAGTCGGCCCCGCCGCCCGCGCCCGGGAAGATGATGGTGGCCCGGTCCCAGTGCGGCGTGTAGAGCCCGCCCCACTCGTAGAACGGCACCGGCCGGGTCGCGTTGCCGAAGCGCGGCTCCTGCGGGCAGAACGCCTCGCCGCCCGGGAACGGCTGGGTCGCCGCCGTCTTCTGCCGCACGTCCTGCGGCACCGGCCGCTCCTCCATGCCGTGCACCGGCTTCCCGGTGACCCGGTCGAGGACGTAGTACATGCCGACCTTGCTGCCGTAGACGACCACCTTGCGCAGCCGGCCGTCGATGCGCAGGTCGAGCAGCACCGGCGCCATCACGTTGTCCATGTCCCAGATGTCGTGGTGCACGGACTGGAAGTGCCACCGCCGTTTCCCGGTCTTCGCGTCCAGCGCCACGATCGAGTTCGCGAACAGGTTGTCGCCGCCGCGCGAGGAGCCGTCGGTGCGCGGGTACGGCCCGCTGAACGTCCAGTAGACGAGCCCGAGCGCCGGGTCGAGGGCCGGGTGGATCCACGGGACCGCGCCGCCGGTCTTCCACGAGTCGCCCTCCCACGTGTCGTTCCCGAACTCGCCGGGGCCGGGGGCGGACCAGAAGATCCAGACGATCTCGCCGGTGGCGGCGTTCAGGGCGTACGCGCGACCGCGCGCGCCCCCGGTGCTGCCCTGCATGCCGACGTAGATCAGGCCGTCGTGGTGGACGACGGCGCCGGCGAGCGTGCCGGTGAGCCCGCCGCACTGGCCGTTCTGCGGGTCGCAGCCGCTGTCGGCGCCGCCCTCGTCGGCCGTGATCAGCTGCTTCTGCCAGATGATCGCGCCGGTCCGCTCGTCCAGCGCGTAGACCACGTTGGAGCCGGAGGCCGAGTAGACTCGGCCGTCGCCGAGCGCGACGCCGCGCATGTTGGTGCTCTTCGGGCCGACGTTCGTCTTCCACTTGACCGCTCCGGTGCGGCCGTCGATCGCGAAGACGTTCTGCTGGCTGGTCTGGACGTAGAGGACGCCGTCCCGCACGACGCAGGTGCTCTGCTGGCCCTGCTCGGTGCTGCCGCCCTCGAGGTTCACGTGCCAGGCGCCGCCGAGCCGGCCGACGGTGCGGCGGGAGATCTGCGCGAGCGGCGAGTGGTTCTGGTTGCCGAGGTCGCCGCAGACCTTGGGAAAGTCGCGGCCGGGCGAGCGGAACGGCTGGTCGGGGGCTCGCTCCGGGGTGGACGCCACCGCCGGCGAGCCGACCGCCGCGGTGGCGGCGCCGGCCCCGGCCGCGGCGAGGAACTTCCGTCTGTCCATGCTCACTCCTTGGTCCATCTAGTGGACCCGTAGAGCCGTCAGATGGATGGACCATAGTCCGCACCTTGCCCGCGGCGCAAACATCGGCCTACCGTGAGCGAGGTTGAAATGGATCGATCGGTCCATCTAGCGGACCACCGCCCGAATCGGAGCACCGTCCATGATCGAATCCGTCCGGAAAAGCGGCCTGGCCGCCGCCATCGCCGTCCTCGCCACGGTCGCCGTCCTCGCGTTCGCCGGCTGGCGACCCGGCCCGGCTCAGGGCCATCCCGATCCGAACCCGGGCGCGCAGCAGCTCGGCGACCCCGACTACGGCGTCTGCCGCGGCGTCGATCCGCGGTGCTACCACGACTGGGGCAACTTCGGCCCGGCCACCGGCTACAAGGTGCTGCTGTTCACGCGTACGGCCGGACCGCGGCACGCCAATCTCGGACCGGCGCTCGCGGCCGGGCTCGACCCCCCGCTCACCGCCGCCAACGTGGTGCAGAACGGCATCGTGGCGCTCGGGCAGCAGAACGGGTTCGCCGTCGACTGGACCGAGGACCTGGCCCAGGTGAGCTCGCCGAACCAGCTGTTCCGCTACCAGGCGGTGATCTTCTTCAGCACGTCGCGGGACACCCTCGACGACGCCGCGCAGACCGCGCTGCGGCAGTACATCCGCGGCGGTGGCGGCTTCGTGGGGGCGCACAACGCGTTCGGCACCGAGTACAACTGGCCCTGGTACGAGGGGCTGCTGGGCGGCGCCAACTACTACGACCACGGGCCCGAGCAGGCCGGGACGGTCCGCACCGTGGACCGGCGGGACGCCTCGACGGCCGGGCTGCCGGCCCGCTGGGACTTCGAGGACGAGTGGTACAACCTGGTCCCGTACCCGTCGAAGGTCCGGATCCTGGCAACCGTCGACGAGTCGACGCTGACCCGCGGCGTGCGGGGCAGCATGGGACACCCGGGCCACGGCGACACCCACCCGGTGGCGTGGTGCCAGTACTACGACGGCGGGCGCGCGTGGCTGACCACGCTCGGGCACGACGCGGCCCTGTTCGACCCGGCGTCGACGTTCCCGGGCGCCGCCTCGTTCCGCTCCCTGCTGGTGGGCGGCATCGAGTCGGCGGCGGGGATGAAGCCGTTCTGCCGGTGATGCCTCCGGGCCCGGCCGCGCCGGCCGGGCCCGCTTCACAGGCCGAGATAGATCTGCCGCACGCGTGGGTCGTGCCGCAGTTTGTCCGACGTGCCGGTCATCGCGGCCGCGCCGTTCTCGACGACCAGGCAGGTGCTCGTGGCCTCGAACGTGAGCTTGGCGTTCTGCTCGACCAGCAGCATCGACAGGCCGTCGGCGCGCAGCCGGCGCAGCACCGCGAGGATGTCCTCGACCAGCTTCGGGGACAGGCCCATCGACGGCTCGTCGAGCAGCAGCACCCGCGGCTTGCACATCAGCGCCCGGCCGATCGCGAGCATCTGCTGCTGACCGCCGGAGAGGGCGCCGGCCAGCCGCTCGCGCATCTCGCCCAGCACCGGGAACAGCTCGTAGACCTCGGCCAGCGTCTCCCGGGTCTCCTTCTTCCACGATTTCGAGTACGCGCCGAGCAGCAGATTCTTCTCGACCGAGAGACCGGCGAAGACGTGGCGCCCCTCCGGCACGTACCCGATGCCGTGGCGCACCATGTCCCGCGCCGGCACCCGCGTGAGGTCGGTGTCGCCGAGGCGCAGCGCGGCGACCCGGCGCGGCACCAGCCCCATGATGGCCTTGAGCGTGCTGGTCTTCCCGGCGCCGTTGGCCCCGATCACCCCGACCGCGTCGCCCGCCGGAACTTCGAAGCTCAGCTCCCGTACGGCGCAGACGCCCCCATAGTGGACGGTGAGCCCCTCGACGGTGAGAGCCGTCATGTCGTCGCCTCCTCGGGTATGTCCATCGAATCGCCCAGGTAGGCCTCGATCACGGCCGGGGTGGCGGCCACCGCGGCCGGCGTGCCCTCGGCGATGACCTTGCCGCTGGCCAGCACCGTGATCCGCTCGCAGAGCGACATGACCAGCCCCATGTTGTGCTCGATGATCACGACGGTGATGCCGGTGTCCCGGATCGACCGCACCATCTCGCCGAGCTTGCGCACCTCGTCGCCGTTGAGCCCGGCCGCGGGCTCGTCGAGCAGCAGCAGCCGGGGCCGGCAGGCGACCGCGCGGGCGATCTCCACCCGCCGTTGCGTGCCGTAGGGCAGCGACTTCGGCGGCAGCGAGGCGAACGCGGTGAGCCCGTATTGCTCGAGCACCTCGTCCGCCCGGCGGCGCAGTTTCCGGTCGCGGCGCACCACCGAGAGCGGCGCGAGCAGATAGCGCCAGCTCGACAGCGTGCGCGTGCGGTCGAGCGCGACGAGCACGTTCTCCCGCACGGTGAGGTCGCCGAAGAGCCGGAGATTCTGGAACGTACGCGACATGCCCGCGCGCGACAGCCGGTAGGGCGGCCGGTTGGTGACGTCGACCTCGCCGAACCGCACGCGCCCGGCGGTCGGCCGGTAGAGCCCGCTGACCACGTTGAACAGAGTCGTCTTCCCCGACCCGTTCGGCCCGACGATGCCGCGGATCTGCCCGGCCGGAACGCTGAGCGACACGTCGTCGAGCGCCTTGAGCCCGCGGAAGTGCTTGCTGATCCCGTCGACGACAAGGATGGGCTCGTCGGACTCGACGGTCTCGACTTGTTCGTATGGATGGAACTCCCCGAGGCGGGCCGCCTCTCCCCCGCCGCCGCGGCGTTTGGCGATCGCCTGGCGGAACTGGGCGGGGAGGCCGGCCAAGCCCGCGGGCGCGAAGACCACCACCAGGACGACGACCGAGCCGTAGCCGATCTGGGCGAACGTCGGGTGGTCGACCAGCAGCTCGCGGACCAGGTAGAGGCCGACCGCGCCGGCGACGCAGCCGATCAGGCTCTGCCGGCCGCCGATGATGACCATGGCCAGGAGCAGGAACATGTTGGCGATCGAGAAGCTCTCGGGGGCCACGTAGCGAATCAGGCCGGCGTAGAGCACGCCCCCGACGCCGCCGTAGACGCTGGCCAGCAGGAACGCCGTCATGCGCAGGACCGGGACGTCGGCGCCGAGCGCGCCGGCGGCCAGGGCGTCGTCTCGCATCGCTCGCATGCGGCGGCCCAGGGCGGTGCGGACCACGAACAGGCCGAAGGCGAGGCCGAGGGCGAAGACGATCAGTTCCAGGTAGTAGTAGAGGTATTCGCTGGAGAGGTCCACGCCGGGGATGACCGGGACCGGGATGTTCGAGATGCCCTCGGCGCCGCCGGCGATCTGGGCGTTGGTCACCCAGTTGGTGAAGGCCAGGGCCAGGCCGAGGGTGACGATGCCGAGGTAGTGCGACTGGACGCGCAGCGCGGGCGTGCCGACCAGCAGGCCGGTCGCGGCCGTGGCCAGCAGCGCGAGCGCCGCCGACACCCAGAAGCCGAGGCCCGCGTGCGTGGTCAGGATCGCCGTCGCGTAGGCGCCGACGCCGAAGAACGCGACCTGGGCCAGGTTCACCTGACCGCCGACGCCCATGCACAGGCCGAGGCCGACGGCGAGCACCGCGAACACGATGATCACGTTGACCACGTGGATCGCGTACGAGTCCAGGCCGTACGGCAGGAACCAGAGACCCAGCGCGAGCAGCGCGATCAGGCCGATGCGGTATCTCATGCGCGGTTCACCGTCCGCTCGCCGAAGACCCCGGTCGGGCGGATCATGATGATCACCGTGAAGACCAGGAACGTGACCAGCTCGGAGTAGCCCTGGAAGTGCCCGGCCGTGAACGAGTCGAGCACGCCGATGGCGAGGCCGCCGACGATCGCGCCGGGGATGCTGCCGAAGCCGCCGAGGATCGCGGCCGCGAAGCCTTTGATGCCGAGCGCGCCGCCGAGCGCCGGGTTGACGTAGAGCAGCGGACCCACCAGCCCGCCGGCCAGCGCCGCGAGGCCCGCACCGATCATGAAGGCGATCGCGTTGCTGCGTCCGACGTGGATGCCGACGGCGGTGGCCGCCTCGTGGTCCATCGCCACCGCCTGCATCGCGGTGCCGCGCTTGGTGCGCGACAGGAACAGCACGAGCAGGACGGTGGCGACCGCCGCGATGGCCAGGACCACGAGGTCGTACGTGCGGATGCGCAACCCGAACACCGACAGCGGCGCGGCCGGCACGGGTGACGGCACGGCCCGTCCGGTGGCGCCCCAGATCATGATGACCAGGGCGTCGAGCACGATGCCGAAGCCGATGGTGCCGATCAGCATGAGGTCGAAGTCGCGGTTCTCCAGCGGGCGCAGCACCCGCTCGATGACCAGGCCGATGGCCGCCGTCACCGCGATCGCGACGAGCATGGCCACCGCGAACGGCAGCTTCGCGGTCAGGTAGAAGGTCGACGCCAGGTAGGCGCCGACCGTGACCACGTTGCCGTGCGCGAAGTTGACCAGCCCCATCGTGCGGTAGACGAGCGAGAACCCCAGCGCCACCAGGGCATAGATGGCGCCGAGGCTGATCCCGCCGATGATCGTCTGGAAGAAGACCTGCATCAGCTCGAGGCCGCCACGAGCTTGCCGTCCTTGATCGTGCCGATCGAGGTGGCGAAGATGCCGACCCCGGTCGGGTCGAACGCGAAGTCGCCGAGCAGGCCCTTGTACTTGGTGGCGCGGATGGCGTCGGCGAGGGGCTTGCCGGTGGCCACGTTGCTGGTCTTCAGGGCGGTGAGCATGATCTGCGTGCCGTCGTAGGCCTTGGCGCCGTGCAGCTCGGCCTCCTCGTTGTAGGCCGCCTTGTAGGCGTCGGCGAACTTCTTGGACTCGGGGCTGATGTCGTTGCTCAGGTAGGGCGAGCTGACGATCGTGCCCTCGGCGTTCTTCGCGCCGGCCGTGTCCAGGAAGACCGGGGTGCCCTGCGGCGCCGCCCCGGCGAACGGCGCGGTGATGCCGAGGTCGCGGGCCTGCTTGACGATCAGCCCGGACTCGACCTCCTCGGCGCCCAGGAAGATCAGCTTCGGGTTCTTCTGCCGGATCGTGGTGAGCGCGGCGCTGAAGTCCTTCTGGTCGGCCGTCACGACCTGGTCGGCGACCGGCGTGACGCTGCGCTTGGCGAGCGCCTTGGTGAAGGAGTCGTGCTCGCCCTTGCCGTACGACCCGTTGTTGGTGATCATCGCGATGTTCTTGATGCCCTGCTGGTCGACGATGTGCTTGACCAGGGTCTCGTCGTACGTCGTGCTGGTCGGGCCGTTGAGGAACAGGTACTCGCTGCCGACCGCGACCAGGCCCGGGGACTGCCCCGACGTGATGTTGGGGATCTCCGCGGTCTTGAGCGTCGGCGCCATCGCGATGGTCACCGCGCTCTCGGCCGTGCCGATCATCGCGAGGTAGCCCTCGCTGTCGATCTTGCGGGCCAGGTTGGTGCCGGTGGTCGGGTCGCCCTGGTCGTCGAAGACGTCGAGCTGGATCTGCCGGCCGTTGATGCCGCCCTGGGCGTTCCATTCGGTGACGGCCAGCTTGGCGCCCTTGAGCTCCCAGGCGCCGAGCGAGCTCAGCTGCCCGCTCTGCGCGTCGACCAGGGCGATCTTGATGGGTCCGGTGTCGCTGCCGGAGTCCTTCTTGCCGGAACCGGGCGCGCTGCATCCGGTCAGGACGAGGGCCAGGACGGCGAGGGCGTATAGGGGACGGGGTCGCGCCACGTGCGTCTCACCTCTCTCACAAATGCGAAAGCGAACTATTCGAAAACGATCATTCAAAAACGCCCTGGTAGATGTCCGTGATGTTCCAGTGCCCGGGCGTCGGCACCGGCTCGTTGACCATGGGGACGTCGAGCACCGCCGGGCGGCGGCGCTCGATGGCGGTGCGCAGCGCCTCGCCGAGCCCCGCGGGCGACTCGACGAGGTAGCCGTCGGCGCCGCAGGCTCGCCCGAACGCGGCGAAGTCCGGGCTGTACGGCTCGCCCTGCGGATCGGTGAAGTCGCAGCCGTAGCTGCGGCCGAAGAACGTCGACTGCAGGTCGGAGATCGTGCCGTGGGCACGGTTGTTCATCACCAGGAAGATCACCGGCAGGCCGCGCTCGACGGCCATCGGCACGGCCGGCAGCTGGGCGCTCATGCCGCCGTCGCCGACCAGGGCCACGACGACCCGGCCGGGCTGGGCGATCTGGACGCCGAGCGCCGCGGCCGGGCCGAAGCCCATCGTGGAGGCCCCGCCGGGGGTGATGAAGCGGCCGGCCGCCGGGAGCGGGTAGCACTGGGCGACGCCGTTCTTGTTCCAGCCGACGTCGGTGACCAGGATGGCGTCGTCCGGCACGATCGAGCGGACGTCGGCGAGGATGCGCTCGGGCCGGAGCGGGAAATCGTCGCTTTCGCCCCGCGCGGCGCTCGCCGCGAACAGGTCGTGCCGGGCATTTCCGATTTGTTCGAGAAGCTGAGGGCGGGTGGCGGGAGGGTGCCGGAGAACGGCGTCGCGGATGGCCGCGACGGCGAGGCCGGCGTCGGCCACCACGCCCATCTCGACCGGATAGTTGCGGCCGATCTCGGCCGGGTCGATGTCGATCTGGAGGAGCCGCGAGGGCGGGAAGCTCCAGGTGTACGCGGGATTCCAGGAGCTGGCGTCGGTCTCGGCGAACCGGGTGGCGATGGCCAGGACAAGATCGGCCTTCCGCGCGTACTCGTTGGTCAGCTCGAGTCCCCAGAACCCGGTCATGCCCAGCACCAGGGGGTGCTCGTCGGGGAGCGCGCCCTTGGCCATCAGCGAGTGCGCGACCGGGATGTCGAGGTGCTCGGCCAGCTCGCGCAGGTTCTCCCGGCCGGCCGGGCCGAGCCCGCCGCCGAGGTAGATCAGCGGTCGCTCGGCCGACGCCAGGAGCGCGGCGATCCGCGCGGCGTCCGCGGCCGGCAGCGCGGCCTTCGTCGTCGTCAGTGGCAGCGGCGCGCCGGACTGCGGGAGCTGCCGGGAGAAGACGTCCATCGGCACGTTGAGCAGCACGGCGCCGGGGCGGCCCGAGGTGGCGGTCCAGAACGCGCGCTCGGTGAAGCGGGCCAGGTCCTCGGCCCGGTGCACGTGCCAGGCGCGCTTCACGAACGGCCGGTAGATCGCCGTCTGGTCCGCGTCGGCGTGCAGGTTCACCTCCTGGTGCGGGTGCCGCCCGTACAGGTACGAGGGGATGTCGCCGGCGATGGCGACCAGCGGGACCGAGTCGAGGGCCGCGGTGGCCACGCCGGTGACCGCGTTCATCATGCCGGGGCCGACGTGCAGCAGCAGCACGCCGGGCTTGCCGCTGGCCCGGGCGTATCCGTCGGCGGCGTGCGCGGCGGCCTGCTCGTGGCGGGCGATGACGAACTCGATCGAGCTGCGGCCGAGGGCGTCGAGCAGGGCGATGTTGGTGTGCCCGCAGGTGCCGAAGACATACTCGACGCCGTACGACTCGAGCTGCGCGACGAGGTTGCCGGCGGCCGTCATTCTTCCCCCCAGATGGACATTCCGCGCAGGATGAGCGTCTTGACGACCGTGTAGTCGTCGACCATGAAGCGCGGCGACTCGCGGCCGAAGCCGGAGTCCTTGACGCCGCCGAACGGCACGTGGTCGAGGCGGAAGTTGGACGAGCCGTTGACGATCAGGCCGCCGACCTCGAGCTCGCGCCAGGCGGTGAGGACGCGGCGCAGGTCGGTGGTGAACAGGCCGGCCTGCAGCCCGTACCGGCTGGTGTTGCAGGTCGTGAGGACCTCGTCGAAGTCGTCGTAGGGCAGCACCGCGACGAGCGCGCCGAAGACCTCCTGGGTGACCACCGCCGCGTCGGCCGGCGGCCCGGCCACGACGGTCGGCCGCAGCGTGGCGCCGTCGCGGGTTCCGCCGCAGGTGATCGTGGCGCCGGCGGTGACGGCGTCGGCGGCCCAGCCGGCCACCCGCGCCGCCGCGTCCTCGTCCACCATCGATCCCACGTCGGTCTCCGGGTCGAGCGGGTCGCCGACCTTCAGCGCGGCCACCTCCGCGGTGAGCCGCTCGACGAAGGCCGGGTAGAGCGCCCGCTGCACGTAGACGCGCTGGACGGAGATGCAGCTCTGGCCCGAGTTCGTGTAGCCCGTGCGCGCGCACGTCCGCGCGGCGGCCTCGACCGAGGCGTCCTCGCACACGATCGTCGCGGCGTTGCCGCCGAGCTCCAGAACGAGCCGTTTCGCGCCCGCGGCCCGGGCGACGGCCGCTCCCGTGGCGGCGCTCCCGGTAAAGCTGATCACCGAGACCTCGGGCGCCGCGCACAGCATCGCCCCGACCTCTCCCCCGCCGTGCAGGAGCTGGACGGCCTCGGCCGGGGCGCCGGCGTCGAGCAGCAGCGCGACCACGGCCGCCGAGACGGCGGGGGCCTGCGGCGGCGCCTTGACGATCGTGGTGTTGCCGGCCGCGAAGGAGGCGCCGAGCTTGTGGGCGAGCAGGTTGGCCGGGGCGTTGAACGGGGTGATCGCCACGGCCACGCCGGCCGGCGCCCGGTAGGTGAGCGCGGTGTTCCCGGCGCCGCGCGCCCAGCCCGCGACCGGGAGCACGTCGCCGCCGATCTGCCGGGCCTCGGCCGCGCAGACCGCGAACGTGTCGGCGACCCGGTCCATCTCGCCGAGCCCGTCCTTCAGCGGCTTGCCCAGCTCGAGGGCGATCAGGCGGGCGATGCCCGCGCGGTGCCGGGCGGCCAGCGCGGCGGCCGAGTCGAGGATCGCGGCGCGGGTGGCGGGGGCGAGACGGGCGATCGGCTTCGCGTACGCCGCGGCGTGCCGGACCGCGGTGTGGACCTCGTGGTCGGCGGCGACGCGGGCCCGGCTCACCTCCGTCCTCGTGTACGGCCCCACGCGTACGGCCGCCGGGCCGTCGGTGAGCCAGACGCCGCCGAGCAAGGCGGGGGCGTCGGCCGTCTTGAGGATCGTCTCGAGCATTATTTCCTCCTTGGTCCGCTAGATGGACCTGAAGGCGTAATATGGACCGCGCTGTGGACTAGGCGTAACGTACGGGCGTCCGCCGGTTTCTCGCAATAGGACGAGCCGAGAAAGATGAACCACCGGCGGAAGGAGAGAGGCACCGTGGAGAACGGCACAGGGGAGAACCCGGAAGAGAGCTCGGCGGGAGGGGTGCGCAGCGTCCAGCGCGCCCTCGACATCTTGTCGCTGCTCACCGAGGAACGGCCGTCGATCACCGTCCGGGAGGTGGTGGCCGCCACCGGCCTGGCCAAGACGACCGTGATCCGGCTGATCCAGACGCTCGAGCAGATGGGCCTGCTCTGGGCCACCAGCAGCGGCTACATGGCCGGTCCCGGCCTCTGGCGCTGGGCGCACCTGGCCCGGTCCAGCTGGGAGCTGCCGCCCGAGACCAAGCGGATGATGCGCGACCTGGCCGCCCGCGACCGCGAGACGGTCAACGTCTACGTGGCCCGCGACATCGTCCGCGTCTGCATCGCCCAGCAGGAGAGCCCGCAGCCGCTGCGGCACGTCGTGCACGTCGGCGACGAGCTGCCGATGTGGGCCGGCGCGTCGGCGAAGGTGCTGCTGCGCCACGCGTCCCCGGGGCTGCTCGCCCGGATCGCGCGGTCCTCGCCGTACGGGGAACAGCATGTCCGCCGGATGCAGGAGTGGATCGACGAGGCCGCCCACCAGGGCTTCGCGGTCAGCCACGGCGAGCGCGAGGAGGGGCTGACCGCGGTCGCCGTCCCGGTGCTCGGCCGCTCCGGGACGGTGGTCGCCGCGCTCACGCTGAGCGGGCCGACCATGCGGTTCACCGACGAACGGGTCGACGTCTTCGTCAAGGACCTGACGGAGGTGGCGAACCGGATGGCCGAGCGCGGCTTCGACCATCCCCTGGGCGCTTCGTTCTGACGGTTCGCGCTGGAAGGAGACCCCCGCATGCCCGATCTTCCGCTCGCCGGAGTCCGGGTCCTCGACCTGACCAATGTGCTCGCCGGGCCGTACTGCAGCTATCACCTCATGCTGCTCGGCGCCGAGGTTGTCAAGATCGAGGTACCGGGCGCCGGTGACCTCGCCCGCCACCTCGGGCCGGACCCGGCGCTCAACCGGGCCGGGATGGGCGCCTCCTTCCTCGCCCAGAACGCCGGCAAGAAGTCGGTCGAGCTCGACCTGAAGGACCCGGGCGACCGGGCGACCTTCGAGCAGCTCGCCGCCCACGCCGACGTGCTGCTGGAGAACTTCCGGGCCGGGGTGCTCGGCCGGCTCGGCTACGGCTGGGACGAGCTGCGCGGCCTCAACCCGGGGCTGGTCTACTGCGCGATCAGCGGGTTCGGCCAGCAGGGACCGCTCAGCCAGGGACCGGCGTACGACCAGGTGGTCCAGGGACTCTCCGGGATGATGAGCATCACCGGTACGCCGTCGACCGCCCCGCTGCGGGTCGGTTTCCCGGTCTGCGACACCGTCGGCGGGCTGTCCGCGGCGCTGGCCGTCGTCGCGGCGTTGCACGGCCGGCAGCGCGACGGCGAGGGACGCTTCCTCGACGTCTCGATGCTGGAGACCTCGATCTCGGCCATGGGCTGGCCGGTCTCCAACTATCTCGTCTGCGGCGTCCCGCCCGAGCCGATGGGCGATCAAAACGCCACCGCCGCGCCGTCGGGGACGTTCGAGGCCGCGGACGGCCCGCTGAACATCGCGGCCAACCGGCAGGAGCAGTTCGCGACGCTGTGCCGGCTGCTCGACCGGCCCGACCTGCTCGACGACCCGCGCTTCGCCGAGCGGGAGGCGCGCAAGGAGAACCGGGCGGAGCTCAACCGCGAACTGAACAAGGCATTGGGGTCCCGTACGGCCGCGGAATGGGAGCTGCTGCTGTCCGGCGCCGGCGTGCCCGCCGCCCGGATCCTCACCGTGCCGCAGGCGCTCGACCAGCCCCAGCTCGCCGCCCGCGGGTTCCTGACCACGGTGGACGACTTCCGGGTCACCGGCAGCGGGGTGCTCTTCGACGGCGAGCCCTTGCGGCCGCCCTCGCCGCCGCCCGCCCTCGGCGAGCACAACGCGTCGGTTCCGGCGCTCGTCGAGCGGTGGCGGTCGTGACCGCCGAGCGGGAGGCCGCCGGGCGGGAGGCCGCCGGGCGGGAGGCCGCCGGGCGGGAGGCCGCCGGGCGGGAGGCCGCCGGGCGGGAGGCCGCCGGGCGGGAGGCCGCCGGGCGGGAGGCCGCCGGGCGGGAGGCCGCCGGGCGGGAGGCCGCCGGGCGGGAGGCCGCCCGGCGGG
>NZ_JBVJIU010000028.1:14213-48472 GCF_055586105.1 Actinoplanes sp. NPDC051537 | reverse complement strand
GCGGGAGGCCGCCGGGCGGGAGGCCGCCGGGCGGGAGGCCGCCGGGCGGGAGGCCGCCGGGCGGGAGGCCGCCGGGCGGGAGGCCGCCGGGCGGGCGACGACCTCCGAGGAGGAGGTCGCCGCCTGGTGGGCCACCTCGGTGAGCCGGATCGAGCCGGGCGTCATCGAGCTGCGCGGGCACCCGATCCAGGAGCTGATCGGCACCGTCACGCTGGGCGAGCTGATCTACCTGATGCTGCGCGGCACGCCCGCGCCGGCCGGGCACGCCGCCCTGCTCGAGGCCGCGATGGTCGCCGGCGCCGACCACGGCCCGCAGGCGCCGTCGATCGCGATCGCCCGGATGACCGCCACCTGCGGCGTCGGCCTCGCCAACGCCATGGCCAGCGGCGTGAACGCGCTCGGCGACGTGCACGGCGGCGCCGGCCAGCAGTGCCTCGCGCTGCTCGACGACATCGTGGCCGGCGCGCCGGTCGCCGAGGTCGTCGCCCGGCAGCGCTACTTCCCCGGCTTCGGCCATCGCTTCCACCCGGTCGACCCGCGGCGAGCGCCGATGCTCGCGCTCGTGCGGCGGGCGGCCGACGACGGCGTGGTGGCGGGCGACCACCTCCGCGCCGCCCTCGCCGTCGAGGAGGTCCTCGGCCCCCGCATCCCGATGAACGTCGACTGCCTGACCGCGATCGTCTACGGCGAGCTCGGCTTCGAGCCGCCGGTCGCGCGGGGCATCTTCGCGCTGAGCCGCAGCATCGGCATCCTCGCCCACGCCTGGGAGGAGATGTCCGGCGGCCGTCGCATCAAGGGACCGATCCCGCCGTCGATCCTGCCCGAGTACCGCGGCTGAGCTAGGCATCGCGGCCGCCGGTGCGCTCGGCGAAGTCCCGGAGCATCCGGCCCACGTCCGGGTCGCGGCCGGTGAACAGGCGCAACGACTCGGCGGCCTGGTGGACGACCATGCCGCCGCCGTCGAGGGTGCGGCAGCCCCGCTCGCGCGCGGCCCGGAGCAGCTCGGTCTCCAGCGGGCGGTAGACGATGTCGGCGACCCACATCTCCGGGCGCAGGGCCGCCGGATCGAGCGGCAGCCCGGGGCGGCCTTCCATTCCCACGGGGGTGGCATTCACCAGGCCGTCGCTGGTTTCCAGGATTTCCGGCACGCGGTCGAGCGCCGCCGCCTCGGCGTGGCCGCCGCGGTTGCGCAGCCGCTCCGCGAGGCGCCGGGCGCGGTCGAAGTCGGCGTCCAGGATCGTCAGGTGCGCGGCTCCCCGCCGTACGATCGCGAACGCCACCGCCGCGCCCGCGCCGCCGGCGCCCAGCTGAACCACCCGGCCGATCGGCGCGTCCGGCAGACCCTGCCGGAAGCTTTCCGCGAAGCCCGAGTGATCGGTGTTGTGGCCGATCGCCCGGCCGCCGGCGAAGACGACGGTGTTCACCGCGTCGAGCTCGGCCGCCTCCGGCGAGAGCTCGTCGAGGTGCTTGACCACCTCCTGTTTGCAGGGATGGGTGATGTTGAGGCCCCGGAAGCCGAGCGCGCCCGCCGCCTTGACGAGGTCGCCCACGCCGTCCGGCCCGAGTCCCCGCTCCGCGATGTCGATCAGCTGGTACCAGTAGCGCAGGCCGAGGCGGGCGGCCTCGTTCTCGTGCAGGGCGGGGCTGAGCGAGGTCTGGATGTCCGCGCCGATCAGACCGACGAGATAGGTGCCCGGCATCCGGCCTCCAGAGCTAATGTACGAACCGGTACGTTAGTTATCGGCGTCACATCGACCAAAGTCAAGGCCCGCCCTTCCTTTGCCCGCACCGCGAGTAGCGTCCGGACCTGACGCCTCGCCCCGGTTAGGAGCCCGATGACCGCCACCCCCGCGAAGCCGGCCCCGGAACGCCGCCGCGACCCCGAGCGCACCCGCGCCGAGATCCTCACGGTGGCGACGGCCGAGTTCGCCGACCGCGGCTACGACGGCGCCCGGGTCGACGAGATCGCCGCCCAGACCAGCACGACCAAACGCATGATTTACTATTATTTCGGCGGAAAACGACAGTTGTACGTCGCCGCCCTCGAGGCCGCCTACGCCCGCATCCGCGAGGCCGAACAACAGGTCAACGTCGACCACCTCGAGCCGGCCGACGCGATCCGCCGGATCGCCGGGATCACGTTCGACCACCACGAGGCCAACCCCGACTTCATCCGGCTGGTCAGCATCGAGAACATCCACCGCGCCGAGCACATCGTCCGCATCCCGGAGATGGTCAAGATCAATACCCCCGCGGTGCTGCTGCTCGACCGCATCCTGGAGCGTGGCCGGGCCACCGGCGAGTTCCGCGCCGACGTCGACGCCATCGACGTGCACCTGATGATCAGCGCGTTCTGCTTCTTCCGGGTGGCCAACCAGCACACCTTCGGCGCCATCTTCGGCCGCGACCTGCTGGACCCGGCCCGCCGCGCGCACTACCGGGGCATGCTCAGCGACATGGTCGTGGCCCACCTGACTAGCGTCTGACCGCCGCCCGCCGCTCGACGCCCTGCAACAGCACGTTGACGAGCACCGCGCCCACGCAGACGGCCAGGATCAGCGCGTCGGCCTCGGCGCCGCGCAGGTTGGCGATCAGGCCGGAGATCACCCGGCCCACGCCGTCGACCGAGACCATCAGCTCGGCCAGCAGCACGCCGAGCAGGCTCAGCGCCGCGCCGATGCGCAGGGCGCCGACCACGTCGGGGAACGCCGCCGGCAGGACCACCATGGTCAGCGCGCGTCGCCGGCTCGCGCCCATCGCCCGGGCCGCGGTCAGCAGGGCCGGATCGACCCGGGCGGCCGCGGCCATGGTTCCCAGGGCCACCGGCACGATGCCGTGGACGGCCCCGAAGGCGACCTCCGACCGGAAACCCAGGCCGAACCACAGCACGAACAGCGGGTAGAACGGCACCAGCGGCAGCGTGTAGAGGACGCCGAAGACGTCGCGGGCCGGCGGCATCAACCGGCCCGACCGGCCCAGCACGAGGCCGACGCCGACCCCCACCACGACCGTGATCGCGAAGGCGGCGAGGAAGCGGACGGTCGTGACGCCGAGCCCGTCGAGCACGTCGGACCGCGCCAGGTAGGCGACGCCGGTCGTGAAGACCCGGGACGGTGGCGCCAGGTAGCCGTCGTCGGGCGCGAAGATCTGCCACGCAACCAGCAGGACCAGCACGGCGGCCGCACGCAGCGCGGCAACCCTCACCCTCGACCTCACCGTCACCTCCAACCCTCAAGCTCAACGTGAGCCTTAGACAAATCCGGGGTCGTAGTAGGCGGACTCGTCCGGCACCTTCTGGGCGATCCCCAGGGCCGGGAGCTGATCGGCGTACGCCTTGAGCCCGGCCGTGCTGATCTTGCCGCCCGGGGTGAAGTCCTTGGCCAGCTCGGTGTAGGTCTTGACGGCCACGTCCTGTTTCATGCCGAGCTTCGACACCTCGAGCGCCACCGTGCCGGCCTGGTCCGCCTGGAGTTGCTTGATCGCGTCGGCGTAGGCCTGGACGAGCTTGCCGGCGGCGGCCTTCTGGCCCGACAGGAACTTGCCGGGCGCGGCCAGGACGGCGAACTGGCTGTCCGGCGTCAGATCGGCGACCCGGATGGCGCGGGCCGGCGTGCCCGCCGCCTCCATCGTGTAGGCGAACTCGACCGGCAGGATGATCGCGTCGACGTCGCCCTTGGTGAGCGCCGCGGTGTTGGCCGAGGGCGCGCCGAGCGGGACGGGCTGGAGTCCGGCCGCCTGCTTGGCGATCAGCTTGGCGGTGAAGTCGGTGAGCGAGCCGAACTTGGAGATGCCCACCTTCTTGCCGGCCAGGTCGGGCAGCGCCCGGATCGGCGAGCCGTCCTTGACGATCACCGACATCGGCGTGGCCGCCGCGGTGCCGTAGAACGCCTTGAGATCCACGCCCGCGGCGGTCGCGGCGACGACGTCGAGCCCGGTCGCCTCGGCCACGTCGACGGTCCCGCCGGCGACGGCCTTGACCAGGTCCGACCCGGCCGAGAACTCGACGATCTTCACAGTGAGCCCGTGCTGCCCGAAGATCCCCTTCGCCGCGGCGACCTGGGCCGGCATCGCGTGCGTGAAGTCCTGCCCTTGCACCAACCCGAGCGATATCTCGGACTTGCCGGTCTCGCCGTGGGGTGGCGTGCCGGACATGCCGCAGGCCTGAAGGGGCAGAGCGAGCGCGAGCAGGAGCGCGAGGGCGCGGGGACGACGACTCATCGGCGGACCGACCTTTCCAACAGGGTGGCGAACAGCGTGAAGGCCGCGTTGACGAGCACCGTCAGCGCGACCGCGAGCGCCACCCACGCGAACAGGTCGGCGCTCCGATAGCCCTGGCCGGCGGCGGCGAGCCGATATCCGACCCCCGAGGCGCCGGCGATGAACTCGGCGGCGATCACCGTGACCAGGGCGAGGCCCAGCCCGACCCGCAGCCCGGAGACGATGCCGGGCAGCGCGGACGGCACCACGACCGTCCGGGCGAGGCGGGCGCGGCCGGCGCCCATCGAACGCATCGCGGCGAGCAGGCCGGGATCGGTCTGGGCCACCGCCCGGGTCGCCGCGATGGCGATCGGGAAGAACGCGTACAGGCCGCCGAGCAGCACCTTCGACGCCGTGCCGATGCCCAGCGACGCGGCCAGCACCGGATAGAGCACGACGAGCGGCACCGCGGCCAGCGTCCCCAGCAGCGGGTCGTACGCCCGGCCCAACACCCGCGAGCCGCCCAGCACCACCCCGAGCGGAACGCCCACCAGCGCCGCGATCACGAAGCCGAGCAGCGCGCGCCCGAGCGTCACACCCATCGCCGGGAGCCAGTCCCCTACCTTTATCCCGGTAAATGCGGACAAGGTGGCCGAGGGGGACGGCAGCGTCAGGGGCGCGACGGCCGGACGGACGGTCAGCGCCCACCACGGGACGATCACGATCAACAGCACGACGACGTACGCGATCAAGCGCCGCATCACGCCTCCAGGAGCAGTGCCGCCAGGCGGTCCTGCAGGGCGTGGAACGACGGTGTGCGCATCATCCCGGCCTCGCGCGGCCGGGCAAGCGGCACCTCGATGACGTCCTTGACGGTGGCCGGCCGCCCGGTCAGCACCACGATCCGGTCGGCCAGATAGACCGCCTCGGGCAGGCTGTGCGTCACGAAGACGACCGTCTTGCCCTGGTCGGCCAGCAGCCGCAGCAGCTCGGCGCCGAGCTTGAGCCGGGTCTGCTCGTCCAGCGCCGCGAACGGCTCGTCGAGCAGCAGGATGTCCGCCTCGCAGGCCAGCGCCCGGGCGATCGCCACCCGCTGCCGCATGCCGCCGGAGAGCTCGGGCGGCACCCGGTCGGCGGCGTCGGCCAGCCCGACCAGGCCGAGCAGCTCCAGCGCCCGGTCCCGGCGTGCCTTCCGCCCGAGGCCGCGCAGCTCGAGCGGCGCCTCGACGTTGCGCCGCGCCGAGCGCCAGGGGAACAACGCGAGGTCCTGGAAGACGTACGCGATGGACTGCGGAAGCGGACCGGTGACCTCGGCCCCGTCGACCGTCACCGTGCCGGCGGCCGGCCGCAGCAGGCCGCCGATCGCCCGCAGCGCGCTGCTCTTGCCGCAGCCGGACGGGCCGATCAGGCTGACCAGCTCCCCCGCCCGCACCTCGAAGGAGAGGCCGGCGGCCGCGCGCACGTCGCCGTAGCGCAGGTCGAGGCCCTCGACGACGATCCGGTCCCCCACGCGACCACCTACTTTCACCCACCGAAAGTGGATTTCGCCATCGAGCCTAGAACTGAAGGTGATCGATGTAAAGCGGTGCGGAAGTCAACGCAGACGGGACCGGGCCGCAACCGAACGGCTCCGCGCGGGCCCGACTCTTGTGTCGTGAGCCTCGCCAACCCTCTGCACGCCCGGCGACCGGCCGGGTGGCAGTTGCTGCTCGCGCTGGCCGTCGTCGCCATCGTCGCCTACTACGGGCTCGTCCACCTCGGCACCGTGTGGGCCGGCGCCCAGGTCGCCCTCTACGGCAGCGCGAACGGCGCGATCGCGATCACCAGCATGCTGGCCGCCCGCCGGCACCGGCAGCTGCGCGGCGCGCTGCTGCTCACCGCCGCCTCGGCGGTGGCCAGCCTGACCGGCGACCTGATCTTCTACTTCATGGCGCTGGTCGGCGGCGAGGTCGCGTACCCGAGCATCGCCGACGTCTTCTACCTCGGCTACTACCCGCTGTTCGCGCTCGGCCTGCTGGTGCTGGTGCGCAAGCGGACGCCGCAGTGGAGCAGCGTGAGCGCGATCGACGCCGCCATCGTGGCGGTGAGCGTCGGTTACCTGATCTTCGAGTTCGTGATCGCGCCGACCGTCCTGATCACCTCCGGCAACGTCACCATCCTGGTCTCGGTCGCCTATCCGCTCGGCGACCTGATGGTCGCCGTGGTCGGCGCGCGCCTGCTGCTCGACCCCGGCGCGGGGAGCCTGCCGCTGCGCATGATCGGCGTCAGCCTGGTGACCGCCCTCGGCGCCGACACCGTTTACAGCATCCAGTCCCTCAACGGCACCTACCACGTGGCGAACTTCCTCGACGCCCTCTACATGGGCGCGGCGTACCTGATGGCGGCCGCGATCGCGCACCCGGACGCGCCGCGCATCGTCCAGCGCTCGACCGACGCCGCCCCGGAGGCGACGCCGGGCCGTCTGGCCGTGCTCGCCGTCGCCGCCGTGGTCGCCCCGACCGCCATGATCGTGGAGTACCTGAACCGCGGCGAGGCGCACATCGTGCTCGCCGGGATCGTCTGCATCGTCCTGTTCCTGCTGGTCGTGGCCCGGATGGGCAGTCTCGTGCGGGCGCAGCGGCGGGCCGCCACCACCGACGGGCTCACCCACACCCGCAACCGCCGGCACTTCGAGCAGACGCTGCGGGCCGAGGCCGAGCGGGCCGCCCGCCACCACGGCGACCTGAGCGTGCTGCTGCTCGACATCGACCGCTTCAAGCTGGTCAACGACACCTACGGGCACGGCGGCGGCGACCGCGTGCTGGTCGAGGTCGCCGACCGGCTGCGGGCCCAGGTCCGCCCGAGCGACGTGCTCGCCCGCTACGGCGGCGAGGAGTTCGCGGTGCTGCTGCCCAACACCGGGCCGGAGCGGGCCCGGGAGATCGCCGAGCGGGTGCGCCGCGGCGTCGCGGCCACCCCGATCGCGGTCGGCGCCGACGAGCGGCACCGCGTCACGGTGTCGGTCGGCGTGGCCGGCCTGCCGGCGGGCAGCTCGGACGGCGCGGCGCTGGTGCTGGCGGCCGACCGGGCCCTGTACGCGGCCAAGGACGGCGGCCGGGACTGCGTGGCGGCGGCCTGAAGCCGGTTTCCTGGACGCAAGTCATGTATCCGACAACTTTCTGCAACCTGGCTGCGGCAGGGTGCGTCCCATGGACCTTCGCAACGGGATCGGGCTGCGACCGCTGGGAAGCTCGGCGGCCGAGTTCGAGCAGGACCTGCTGAGCAACCTCTACTACCGGCGGGGCACCACCGTCGAGTCGGCGAGCATGCAGGACGCGTACGAGACGCTCGCGCTGACCGTGCGGGATCGCCTCGCCGAACGCCGCGCCCGCACCACCGCCGCGCATTACGCGGCGAATCCGCGCTGGGTCTACTACCTCTCCGCCGAGTACCTGCTGGGGCGGCAGCTCGAGCAGAACCTCCTCTACTCGGGGACGGGCACGATCGCGACCGCCGCGCTCAAGGCGCTCGGCGTCTCCTACGACGAGGTCGAGGAGCTCGACATCGAGCCGGGGCTCGGCAACGGCGGCCTCGGCCGGCTCGCCGCCTGCCTGGTCGACGGCCTGGCGACGCTCGACATCCCGGCGGTCGGCTACGGCATCCGCTACGACTTCGGCATCTTCAAGCAGGACTTCGCCGGCGGCGCCCAGGTCGAGAAGCCCGACGACTGGACGTTCCAGGGCAACCCGTGGGAGTTCCCGGCGCCGGACGACCGCGAGCCGGTCTACTTCTACGGGCACGTCGAGAAGGGCGAGGACGGCCGGCGGAAGTGGATCCCGGGCGAGGTCGTGCTCGGCGAGCCCAGCCACATGCTGGTGCCCGGCTACGGGACGGACACGGTCAACATCGTGCGCCTGTGGAAGGCCCGGGGCAGCGAGTCGTCGTTCGACCTGTCGCGCTTCTCGGCCGGCCAGTACGCCGAGGCCGTCCAGGAGGCGGTGCGGGCCGAGAACATCAGCAAGGTCCTCTACCCCGACGACTCGACCGAGCTCGGGCGTGAGCTGCGGCTGAAGCAGCAGTACTTCCTCGTGTCCTGCTCGCTGCGGGACATCCTGCGCCGGTTCCGGCTGTGGGACGCGCCGCTGACCGACCTCTCCGACAAGGCGGTCATCCAGCTCAACGACACGCACCCCTCGCTGGCGATCCCCGAGCTCATGCGGCTGCTCATGGACGAGGAGGCGCTCGACTGGGACACCGCCTGGGCGATCACGCAACGGACCTTCGCGTACACGTGCCACACGCTCTTGCCGGAGGCCCTCGAGACGTGGCCGGTCGGGATGTTCGAGCGTCTGCTCCCCCGCCACCTGGAGATCGTCTACGACATCAACGAGTGGCTTCTCGCGCAGGTCCGGTCGCGCTTCCCGGGCGACCTCGACCGCGTACGCCGGATGTCGCTCATCCAGGAGACGCCGGAGCGCCGGGTCCGGATGGCCAATCTGGCCGTCGTCGGCACGACCGCGGTCAACGGCGTCGCCCAGCTGCACTCGGACCTGCTGGTGTCGACGACGTTCGCCGACTTCGCGACGCTGTGGCCGGCGAAGTTCCGCAACGTCACCAACGGCGTCTCGCCGCGGCGGTTCGTGCGCCTCGCCAACCCCCGGCTCTCCGACCTGATCTCCTCGGCGCTCGGCGACGACCGCTGGATCAACGACCTCGACCGGCTGACCGAGCTCGAGCGGTTCGCGGACGACGCCGGGTTCCTTTCGCGGTGGCGGGAGATCAAGCGGGGCAACAAGGTGCGGCTCGGGCTGGGCGATCCGGACTCGCTGACCGACGTCATGGTCAAGCGCTTCCACGAGTACAAGCGGCAGCAGCTCAAGCTCCTGCACGTGATCACCCATTACCACAAGATCAAGGACAACCCCGGCGGCTCGTACGTCCCGCGCACCGTGCTCTTCGCCGGGAAGGCGGCGCCGGCCTACCATGCCGCGAAGTCGATCATTCACCTGATCAACGCGGTGGCGGCCGTGATCGACGCCGACCCCGGGGTCTCGCCGCACCTGAAGCTGGTCTTCCCGCCGAACTACAACGTGACGCTGGGCGAGCTGATCATCCCGGCCGCCGACCTGAGCGAGCAGATCTCGCTGGCCGGCAAGGAGGCGTCCGGCACCGGCAACATGAAGCTGGCCCTGAACGGCGCGATCACGATCGGAACGCTGGACGGGGCGAACATCGAGATCCGCGACCGCGTCGGCGCCCCGAACTTCTTCCTGTTCGGCCTGGACACCCCCGGCGCGGTGGCGTTGCAGTCGTCCGGTTACCGCCCGCGCGACTACTACGCGGCCGACCCGGCGCTGAAGCGGGCGCTCGACGCGATCGCGTCCGGCGCCTTCGGCGGCGTGGGCCAGGAGGTGGCGGCTTCGTTGCTGGAACACGACGAGTATCTGACGCTGGCCGACTTCGCCGCGTATTCCGCCGCCCAGGAGCAGGTCGACCGGGCATGGCAGGACACCGACGGCTGGACGCGTGCTTCCCTGCTCAACACGGCTCGGAGCGGCTTCTTCTCGGCCGACCGCACGGTCCGGGACTATGCCTCCGGCATCTGGAAGGTCTCACCCGTGACGGTCGGCTAGGTAGTTCTCGGCGAACTCGCGATCCTCGTGATTGCGCTCCACCGGGCTCGCCCTGAGCATCGCGGCGAGCCCGGCCGCGCCGTCTCCCAGCCCCTGTTCCGACCCCAGCCCTCGATCCGACCCCCGGCTCCATTCCGAGCCCAGCGCTCGCTCCGACCCCGGCCCTCGCTCCAGCCCCGGGCCCTGCTCCGACCCCAGCCCTCGCTCCGACCCCCTCCCCTGCTCCGCCTCTCCCGTCCTGGCCAAATGGGCTTTTATGCCGACATAAGCCATTCTTCGGACGACCCGGCTCGGATCATGCAGCAGCCTTCCCGCCTCGGCGGGGATCTCACCGGGGTCGATGATGGCGGCGAGGGCGGCGGCCAGCAGGTAGCGGGTCTGCTCGTCGGTGCTGACGGCCAGCGTGCCCGCGATCGCGCCTCCGGTGATTTTGACGAGGGCCGGGCGGGCCAGCAGCAGGCGCAGCATCATCGGGTCGGACCAGCTGCCCTGCGCGAGGCGGTAGAGGTGCAGGGCGGCGTCGGGCGAGACCCGGTCGATGATCGCGATGACGGCCAGGCGGGAGAGGCGGCGCCCCTCGAAGGCCGCGCTCTCGAAGAACCGCTGGAAGATCCGCCGGCCGCGCGGCTCCTCGCCGAACAGGTCGCCGTAGATCGTCAGCAGTTGCAGGCCGGAGAGCTGCACCTCGATGTTCTCGGTGGCGGTCAGCGTCTCGACGATCCGCCAGACCCGCTCGAGCAGCACCGGGTCGTCGCGGGCCGCGGCCTCGAGGCCCTCGCTGATGCTGGGGTGGCGCAGCACGACGCCCTCGCCGCGGTGCAGCGTGTAGCCGTGCACCGAGCGGCCGGCCGACTCCCACGAGACGTTCTGCTCGCGAAGCTCGTCGTAGAGCCGCCGGGCCAGGTCGATCGGCACCGCCGCGCTCGACATGTAGCCGGCCAGGGCCAGGAACGTCTGCTGCCAGGGCGGCATGGCGGCGATCAGGCGGGCGTACTCGGCGACGATGTCGCGGAAGGCGGGGAGCAGGGACATGGCTTCCGTACGCGAGTCGTAGTCGCGGGTGCTGCGCAGGAACTCCTCGATGTTGTGCGGCGCCGGGAGGTCCTCCACGAAGTCGAACGTCTCGTCGCGGGTCGCGGCCCAGCGAACCTGATAGGCGTCCCGGTAGTTGCGGGCCATGACGACCAGATCGGCGTACGAGTAGGAGGCCCCGACCTGCAGTTCCTGGCTGAGCCGCACGACCAGCGTGGACAGGTCGGCCGTGACCACCTTGTCGAAGATCGCCGTGCGTGACGTGATCACGAGACGGACGTCGCGTTTCGCCACCGAGACGACGAGGCTGCGCAGGGACTGGGCGAACCGGGCGGCGTCGAACGGGACCGTCTGGCCGAACGGGTCCTCGAGATAGACGGTGTGGCCGTCCCGGAGCTGGTCGCGGATGCGGTCGGCGGCCTGGTCGCCGTACGCGAGCGATTCTTGGATCTGATGGCTGCGCAACCAGATCGGGGTGCGCGAGTGGTCCCGGTAGTCCTCCCAGAGGATGCGCAGGGCGCTGTAGGTCTTGCCCATGTGCGGGTCGCCGAGGATGAAGACCACGTGCTGCCGCTCGAGGATTTCGCGGATCTTCGCGTATTGGACCGGCGGAACGAAAAGGCGATCGATGCCGCCGTACGAGCCGTCCGGGTCCTCGTCGATCTCCAGCAGCGACAGAAACCCGGCGAACCGCTGCTCCCCTGGGATCTTGGCGATCTCGGCCCGCAGCCGCTCGAACTCGGCCGTCCGGGCTGGCGGAAGGTCGCCCTCGATGGCCGCGCCGAGACCGGCCAGGGCGTCGGCCGCCTCGACCGCGGTGGCGCCGGCGGTCAGCCAGGTGAGGATGCTCTGCCATCCCGCGCCGAGGACGTCATCGGGGATCGTCCGGTCGCCCCGCCGGTGAAGCCCCGCCGCGCTGAGGACCGCCCGGCGCATTCTGGTCTCGCCGTACCCCGGCATCGTCTCCAGGAAGCGGGCGAGCCGCTGCCGCAGCGCGTGCGGAACCGGCGTGCCCTCCATGTGCTCAGTCCCGGGGGTCGGTCTTCTGCTGCTGGGCGAGCCCGGTGAGCCACCCCAGCTCCTCGTGCCCGGCGGCGAGGGCGAGCGCGTCGTCGAACCAGCGGTCCGCGGTCGTCTTGTCTCCCACCCGCCGATGCAGCTCGCCGATCAGATAGGTCAGCGCCGGCCGCGACCGCGGGTCGGCGTCGCCGGCGAGGTACTCCTCGAACTTGTCGGCCGCCTTGCGCCGGTAGAACTCCTCCTGCGCCGGTTCGCCGCCGTTGTCGCGGATGCACCAGGCCGCGTTGAGGTAGTGGTCGCCCACCACCTCGGCCGACAGCCCGCGCGCCTCGGCCAGCAGCGCCGCGAACTCCCACCGCCGCGGCGAGTCGGCGTCCTCATCGAACACCACGGGCGTGATCCGCTCACTGAGCATCGTGGCCACCGCCGGCTCCACGGTGCCCTCGAAGTCGTCCTGGTCCCCGGTGAACCCGCACTTCCGGCAGGTGCTGATCATGAGCGTACGGGGGCTGATCCCGTTCGTGATACGCCGGAAGTCGGTGTCCTGGCCCATGAAGTTCGTGCTGGTGAGGACCGTGAACTCGACCTCGGACCGGCAGTTCGGGCAGTTGACGGTGATGCGGTCGAACGTCGTCATGCTCGCTCCAGGCGCGTCCTGATCTCGTCGGGCAGGTCGGCGAGGATGGCGCCCACGCGGATGCCCTCGTTACGGAAATAGACGGTACCGGACGCCGGATCGGGCAAATTCCCCCCGGCGTGGTGCAGCCCCACCACCGCCCACCGGTCGTCCAGCACCGGCGACCCCGACGACCCCGGCAACGTCGAGGTCACGTACTGCAGCACGGTGTCACCGACCGCCTCGACGAAGTTGCTCTGCAGCGCCACCTGCTTGGGCTGCCCACCCGGATGCTGGACGACGTTCACCCGGTCGTGCACCCCGATCGTGCGGTCGCGCAACGGCAGGTACCCCCACTCGTCCCCCGGCCGCCCCGCGAGCTCGACCAGCGAGTAGTCCAGCGTCCCGCTTCCGGCAAGCAGCCCCTTGGCCGCGACCCGCTCCACCGGCTGCGCCCGTCCTGCCGAGTCGTCCTCATAGTTGAAGACGAACGAGGCGGAAGCCGCATGCTCCGCCGTGGGCAGCACGTGAGCATTGGTCAGCAACAGGTCGGGCGCCACGAGAAACCCGGTCCCCGACCACCGCCGAGCCCCGTCCACCACCTCCAGGTAGGCCACGGCCCGAGCCACCCGAACCCCTTCGGCAAGAAACGAGACCGGCCGAAGCGTATTGGCCCGAATAATCTTCTCCCGAACATCAGCCACGTCCCCCGGCGCCAGCCAGTCCCTGACCCCCGGCTGAACCGCCAGCGGCGTCATCAGGTCATAGCGCTCGATGAGCGTCCGCAACGCGGCCTGCTTCTCGGCCCCCACCATCTCCGAAAGCAGGTTGAGAAACAGCCCCAGAGCCTGCCGCCCGTCGTCGCCCCGCCCGTACTGAAGCAGATAGTCGACAAGCGACGCAGCCGCAATGAACGGCGCCCCCGACAGATCGATCATCCGGCTGAGCCTCTCGAGTCCAGCCAGCTTGACCAGTTGCCCGCGGCCCGCCTCACTGCCGAACTCAGGCACCTCACTAACGATCCGAACCACCCGAAGCCGATCAGCCCCCGAGACGGTCACCACAAGCCCCACCCCCAGACCGCCCCACCGCCGGGCACCGCTGCCTGTCTCACTCGTGCAGTATCCCGAATGGACGCACGCCCCCACCCTCCGCCGAACGGCACTCGCTCACCACCCCAACGGCTCCCGCCCGGCTTCGCACCTCCTCGCCCTCCGCCGCCGCTCCTTGTCTGCCCGCCGCCGCGCCTCCCCTACCGCCACACCTCCCCTGCCGCCACACCTCCCCTGCCGCCTTACCTCCCTTAGCCGCCACACCTCCCCTAGCCGCCACACCTCCCTTAGCCGCCACACCTCCCTTAGCCGCCACACCTCCCTTAGCCGCCACACCTCCCTTAGCCGCCACACCTCCCCTAGCCGCCACACCTCCCCTAGCCGCCACACTCCCCTAGCCGCCACACTCCCCTAGCCGCCACACCTCCCCTAGCCGCCACACCTCCCCTAGCCGCCACACCTCCCCTAGCCGCCACACCTCCCCTAGCCGCCACACCTCCCCTAGCCGCCACACTCCCCTAGCCGCCACACCTCCCTTGCCGCCGCACCCTCCCCGTGATCGCGCCTCGACATCGCCCGAATCAAACGTCGCGGCGACGCACTGCCAGGTAACCCCCGATCAGCGCCGCGGCCGCCCAGAGCGCCATGATGCCGAGGCCCGCCCATGGGCCGTAGGGACGACCGAACTGCGGATCTCCCTCGGGCCCGACGATGTGCATGGCGACCATGCCGGCCTGATCGGGCAGAAACTGCGCCACCGTCTTCACTTTGGGCGCGTTGCCAATCCCCTGCGAACCGATGAACAGCAACGGCAACAGGATCGCCAGCGTGGGAATCGAGCCGCGCAGCAGCAACGCCAGGCCGGTCGCGAACAGGTAGATCAGCGTCAGGTAGGCGCACGCGCCGAGCGCCGCCTTCAGCGTTTCGGCATCGGCGAACTTCGCACCATGCGGCCCCAACCCGGCCTGCGCCGCGACGAACGTCAACGGAACGATCACCACGGCCACCGCCAAGGCGAGCAGTCCCCCGGCCAGGACCTTGCCGCCGACGAAGCGCCCGCGCACCGGCACCGCCGTGAGGGAACCGCGGATGGTGCCCGTCGAATACTCACCCGTGACCACGAAGACGGCCAGCACCACCAACGCCAGCTGGCCGAGGGTAAGGCTGTAGAAGCTGGCCAGCAGCGGATCGAACTGCTCCCGCGCCTCCGTGGTCATCTCATTCCACCCGGACCGGAAGCTCGCACCGAACAGAAACCCCAGCCCCACGCTCAGCGCCAAGGTGAGCGCGAGCGTCCACATCGTGGAGCGCACCGAACGAATCTTGATCCACTCGGCGGTCAGCAACGCCGTCATGGCCGGTCACCTCCGCCCGCTCGATGCAACGTCGCCTCGTCGGTGAGGGCCAGGTAGGCCTCCTCCAACGTCGTGGCGCCGCCGCCGGTGATCAGCTCGCCGACCGTGGTGTCGGCCAGCAACCGGCCGCGACCGACGATGATGAGCCGGTCGGCGGTCAGCTCCATCTCGCTCATCAGGTGACTGGAGAGGAAGACCGTGCGGCCCTCGCCGGCCAGCGACCGCATCAGCTCGCGGATCCAGCGCACGCCCTGCGGGTCGAGCCCGTTCACCGGCTCGTCGAAGATCAGGGTGCCCGGGTCGCCGAGCAGGGCCGCGGCGATGCCGAGCCGCTGCCGCATGCCGAGCGAGAAGCCGCCGACCCGCTTGCGGGCGACCTCGGTCAGGCCGACCTGGTCGAGCACGGCCGCGACCCGGCCGGCGCCGATGTCGTTCGTCCGGGCCAGCCAGCGCAGGTGCTCGACGGCGGACCGGCCGGGATGCGCCGCGTTCGCGTCGAGCAGGGCGCCCACCTCGCGCAGCGGCCGGGCGAACTCCGCATAGCGCCGGCCCCGGACGAGCGCCTCGCCCGCCGTGGGCGCGACCAGACCGAGCAGCACGCGCATCGTTGTCGTCTTGCCCGCGCCGTTCGGGCCCAGAAAACCGGTGACCACGCCCGGCTCGACGGTGAAGGAGAGCTCGTCGACGGCCACCGTCTTCCGGTACCGCTTGGTCAGCTCGTTGACTTGAAGCATGCCGGCCACCTTGCCCGAGGCCGGCGCCGCGCACATCGGACCACGGTATGTCCGACCCAGGTCTGAGGTGGTCTTGGGCCGCCGCCGCTAACCTGGCCGCCGTGACCCCCACTCCGCGGCTGAGCCGTCACCAGTTGATCGCCCTCGACGGCCTGGCCGCCGTGGCGTACCTGGTGCTGCTCGCGCCCGCGATGGTGATCCATTCCGACCTGCCGACGCGGGCCGCCGTGGCACTGATGGTCGCGGCCGGCCTCCCGATCGCCCTGCGCCGCCGGTGGCCGGTCCCGGTCTTCGTCCTCGTCCTCGCGGCGTCGGTGACCGCGGTGGCCGCCGGCGTGCTGGTCGATCCGTTCCTGGCCGCCTCCTACGCTCTTTATCCCGTCGCTCTAGCGGCCCGTCGCAGCCTTCTACCGGTCTCGGTGACGGGTGGGGTTGCCATCTTTATCCTCGCGGTCGGCTCCATCGCGGGCACCCCATCCGGCGCGTGGCCTCGCCTCGGCTCGGCCGTCGTCGGCGTCGGCTTCCTGGCCGGCGCGTGGACGGCCGGGCGGGTGGTCCGCGCGCGCCGGGCCGAGGCGGTTCGTGCCGCCGCCGAGCTGGCCGAGCGCGCGGTCGCCGACGACCGACTGCGCATCGCCCGCGAGCTGCACGACGTGGTCGCCCACAGCATGAGCGTGATCGCCATCCAGGCCGGCACGGCCAACCACGTGATGGCGGTACGCCCCGGCGAGGCGCAGGAGGCGCTGCGGGTGATCGAGTCGACGAGCCGTTCCGCGCTCACCGAGATGCGTCAGTTGCTGGGCGTGCTGCGCTCCGGCGCCGACGGCGTCCAGCTGTCCCCGCTTCCCGGCCCGTCCGGCCTGCCCACCCTGGTGCGGCGGGCCGAGGAGGCCGGCGTCCAAGTCGAACTAGACCTGCGCGGCACCGAGAAGCTGCCCGGGGGCATCGCCCTGTCGGTCTATCGCGTAGTACAGGAGGCCCTGACCAACGTTGTCCGCCACGCCGCGCCCACCCGCTGCGAGATCCTCGTGATCGTCGACGTCGCCGAGGTGCGAATAGAGGTAACCGACGAGGGCAGGCCGCGCGACGCGGACCAATCGGGCCGGGCAGGCGACGCGGACCGAGCGGGCCGGGCAGGCGACGCGGACCGATCGGGCCGGGCGGGCGACGCGGACCGAGCGGGCGACCCGGGCCGAGTGGGCGATACGGATCGGGCGGGCGACGGGGATCCGGCAACGGCGCTCGCGGGGAATGCCGGGGAACGGGGCCGCGAGCAACATCGAAAACGGCCGGCGACGGGCGGCGGGCGGATCGGGCACGGGCTGATCGGGATGCGGGAGCGCGTTCTCATGTACGGCGGGTCGTTTCAGGCCGGGCCTCGACCGGAGGGCGGGTTTGCTGTGTTCGCACACCTACCCTTTGAGCCGTGAGCGCTCCGATTCGCGTGCTGATCGCCGATGACCTCGCTCTGGTTCGTGGCAGCTTCCGGCTGCTGGTCGAGACTTCGGGCGACATGGAAGTGGTCGGCGAGGCCGCGAACGGGATCGAGGCGGTCGAGCTTGCCCGCGGGACGCTGCCCGACGTGGTGCTGATGGACATTCGGATGCCCGAGATGGACGGGATCGAGGCGACGCGGCGGATCTGTGGGGTTCGCGGGCAGCGGCCGCGCGTGTTGGTGCTGACGACGTTCGATCTGGATGAGTATGTGCATGGCGCGCTCCGGGCGGGAGCCAGCGGCTTCCTTCTGAAGGACGCTCCGCCCGCCGACCTGTTGAACGCCATTCGGGTCGTGGCCGGCGGCGAGGGGTTGCTCGCGCCGGCGGTCACGACGCGGTTGATCGCCGAGTTCGCGCGGAACCCGCCGCCGATGCGCTCGGTGACCCGGGAGATCGAGGCCCTGACGGAACGAGAGAGGGAGGTCTTGCTGCTGATCGCTCGCGGCCTGTCCAACGCCGAGATCGGCGACCACCTGAACCTGCGCCAGCCCACCGTGAAGAGCCACATCGGCCACCTGCTGGCCAAGTTGAAGGCCCGTGATCGAGCGCAGCTGGTGATCGCCGCCTACGAATCCGGCCTGGTGACACCCGCCCCGAGTTAGTAGCTGGGCGCTCGGCGGGCTTCCGGGGCCGCCGGATGCGAGACGCTGTTCGCCGGCCCGCAATCGAGTGGCGGGCCGGCGAACAGCGAAGACGAGCGGCGAACAGCGACCGCGGGCGGGCGGCAAGCCGCGAGCACGCGAGCGGGACCGGCTACCGCAGGCGGGTCGCGAGCACGCGACCACACGAGCGGGAACGGTGACCGCGGACGAGCCACGCGAGCACGCGAGCACGCGACCACGCGACCACGCGAGCGGGAACGGCGACCGCGGGCGGCGGCTACGGGCTGGTGCAGGTGATGGTCACGGCGGCGGGTGTGCCGCTGGCGGTGTAGCCGAACGTCGTGGAGGCGTTGGCGGCCAAGGTGCCGTTCCAGGCGGCGTTCTTGACCGTCACCGTGGAGCCGCTCGTGGTGTAGCCGGCGCTCCACAGCTGGGTTATCTGCTCGCCGTTCGTGAAGGTCCACTTGGCGGTCCAGGCGGAGATGGGACTGCTACCCGCCTTGACCGTGACGGTGGATTGGAAGCCGCCGTTCCAGGAGCTGACTACGGCGGAGCTGGCGGTGCAGGCGCCTGACGGGGCCGTGGTGGGCGGGCTGGTGGGCGGGGACGTGGACGGACTGGTCGGCGGGGTGGTTGACGGGGTGGTCGGCGGCGTGGACGGGGAGCTCGTGCCGCCGTCGCTGGTGGTGTAGGTCGTGGCGGTGTAGGGCTGCGAGCACTGGGTTCCGCACGCGGTGGGGAGGGCGAAGCTGTAGACGCGACCGTTGTTGATCAGCTGGTCGTTCACGTCGCGTACGCGAATCTGGAAGCTTGTTGATCCTGAGGTTTGGCCGCCGATGATGTAGGACTGGCCCATGTCGCTGTTCATGGTGGCCTTCTGCCACGTGCCGCCGGTCAGGTACTCGACGCCGTGGATGCCGTTGGCCAGGTGGGAGACGGCGATCGCGGGCCACCACGCCTGGGCGCCCTGGAGGAAGCCGATCTTCACGTCGCCGGTGTAGTTCGGGGCGGGGACGTAGGACCAGCTGATGTGGCGGTTGTTCCAGTGGTTCGGGTACATGTCACCGACCGCGGCGCCGCTCTTGGCGAAACGGTTGAGCGAGTCCTTCGCCAGGTCGAGGTGGTTCGGGTCGTCGCGGCACCAGGCGTTGGAGTCGCCGCAGCTGTCGGCGACGGTCATCGTCAGGGTGGCGCCGTTGTAGGCGTCGGCGGTCCACGAGCCGTTGCGGCAGAACGCCTGGTTCTGCGCGCCGTCGTTGACCCCCGTGCAGTAGTCGCCGATGGACACCTGGACGAAGCGCCCGCAGTTGAGGCCGTTGTTCCAGGCGCCGATCTTGGAAGCGTCGGTGACCGGGCGCGGGTAGAAGTTGTAGTCGCCGGGCGTGTTGTAGACGTTGAGCGCCACGAAATCCTGCGTGTCGAGCTGCGATTGGGGCAGACCGCAGCCGCCGTACGGTGATCCGAGCGCATCGAAGTAGGTGGCATTGCCGACGACCGGGTCGGCACCGGCGGCCGGCAGCTGGAAGCCCAGCAGAACCAGCCCGGCGGCGGCCGCGGCGGCCAGCCCGGTGCGGAAACGAACCCATCGAGATCTGCGGCGGTTCCCGGCCATGACGGTTCTCCTTCGGACGGCCGCCCCGGGCGCGGGTGGATGGCGGCCGGCGGCGTGGCGAATGGGAGCGCTCCCATCGCTGAACGTCGATGATAGGCCCGACGCGGGCAGCGAGGCAATCAGCGCGGGAGATCGCAGAATCGGGCGGCGGGAAGAAGCCGCGCCGGGAAGAAGCCGCGCCGGGAGGAGGACGAGGGCGACCCTCAGACCGGGAGCCGGGACGCGATCGCCTCGGCTACCTGCTCCGGCGTGCGCGTGCCGTCGATGAAGACCGCGTCGGACAAAACGGCGAACGTCTCGAGAGCCTGATCAATGTGGTCGAGGCGCCAGCCGCGGGCGTTCGTGTCTACCTCGTCGGCGTCGATTCGGGTGCGCAGCGCGTCGGCGGGGACGGAGAGGATGAACTCGTGCACCTCGGACCCAGCGGCGCGGAGTCCACCGAGGATGGACGAGCGGTACGCGGCGTCGATCAGGCTCATCGGCGCGACCCAGACCCGGGGATGATCGCGGTCCAGGCCGGCCATCGTCTCGACCACCAGGTGCCGCCACAGGGCCAGGTCCTGGAAGTCGCCGGTCGGCGAGGTCACGAACGAGCTCAGCATGTAGCCGACGTACTCGGGGTCGAACAGCGAAGCATCCGGCAGGCGCGAGGCCAGCAGGCCGGCCGTCGTCGTCTTGCCCGCGCCGAACGCGCCGTTGATCCATACGATCATGGGCAGGATCGTGCCATCAGGCGGCAAGCGCCCGGAACGCCCGGCCGACCGCCTCCTGCAACGCCTCCGGATCGGGGTCGTCCAGGGCCAGCAGCGCCGCCGTCACCGCGCCCGTCAGCGCGCCGGCCAGCGCCGCGCCGCTGATCGCGTCGAGCCGATCGGGAAACGCGAGCGCCAGATGCTCCCCGATGAGTTGCTGCCCCTCGAACTGGATCTGCAGCCCCCGCCCGCGGACCGCCGGCACGTCCCGGATGAACCGCAGCCGCAACTGCGCCATCGGCCCGGTCAGGTCGTCGTCGGCCGCGGCCGCCTCGCGCAGTCCCCGCAGCAGCACGTCGACCGGCCCCTCGGCGGGCGTCCTCGACTCGATCGCGCGCAGCGACGCCGAGATCCGCTCGGCGCTCGACGGGAACAGCACCTCGTCCTTGCTGGCGAAGTAGCTGAAGAACGTGCGCGTCCCGATCTCGGCCGCCGCCGCGATGTCGGCGACGGTCGTGCCCTCGTACCCCCGTTCCGAGAAGAGCGAGATGGCGGCGTCGACGATCGCCTGCCTGGTCCGGGCCTGTTTCCGTTCGCGCAGTGACACAGCCGACAGCATACGGCAACGAGGGCAAGACGGCACTCATTGCATTTCTGCACTCGATGCAACTATCGTCGAGGCATGCGAATCCTGATCTCCGGAGCCGGCGTGGCCGGTCCGACCCTCGCGTACTGGCTGGCCCGCGCCGGGTTCCAGCCGACGGTCGTGGAGCGCGCCGAAGGGCAGCGCTCGAGCGGCAACCCCGTCGACGTCCGAGGTCCCGCGCTGCCGGTCGCCGAGGAGATGGGCGTGATCCCGCGGCTGCGGGAGGCGGCCACCACGGTCACCGCGATGCGCCTGATCGACTCGCGCGGCCGGCGGCGGCAACGGATCCCGATGAGCGCCGGCCGCAGCGCGGCCGGGACGAGGGAGATCGAGGTGCCTCGGGCCGATCTTGCTTCGATCCTGTACGGGGCGGCCCGCGACCATGCCGAGTTCCTCTTCGACGACACGATCACCGCGATGGCGCCGGACGCGGGCGGGGTCGACGTGACCTTCCAGAACGAGCGACCGCGGCGGTTCGACCTCGTGGTGGGGGCGGACGGGCTCCACTCGACGGTCCGGCGGCTGGCGTTCGGCCCCGAGGAGCGCTTCATCCGGCATCTCGGGCTCTACGTGGCGACGCTGCCGGTCGACGAGCCGGTCGACAACCCCGGCGAGGTGCTGCTCTACAACAGTCCCGGGCGGCTGCTCGGGGTGCACCCGTCACGCGGCCGGGCGCTGATCGCCTTCATCTTCCGGAGCGGCGCGATCCCGGGCTTCGATCACCGGGACACGGCTTCGCACAAAAAGGCGGTGCTTGACGCGTACGGGCGGGATCGCGCCTGGCTCGTGCCCCACTACCTGGACCGGGTCGCCGCGGCCGATGATCTGTATTTCGATGGCGTCAGCCGAGTCGACCTGCCGGGCTGGTCGCGTGGGCGGGTGACGCTGCTCGGTGACGCGGCGGCGTCGGTGTCGCTGTTCGGCGACGGCTCGAGCCTCGCGATGGCCGGCGCCCGCACGCTCGCCAGCGCCCTGGCCGGGAGCGCGGATCCGGCCGTGGCGCTGGCCCGTTACGAGTCGGAGCACCGCCGCCGCACCGACCCGAAGAAGAGGGCCGCGGGCCTGGCGGCGGCCTTGCTGGTCCCCCGCACCCGGTCGGGACTCGCGGTCCGGAACGCGGCATCGTGCGTGCTGGCGGCACGCGGGGAAAAGACCGCCGACGCCCCGAGATGAGAGCCGGGCGCAAAACCGGAATTTCGGATTTGCGGGCCAAGGAGAACAAGGGCCGGCGGAAGAGAACTCAGCGCGCGTAACGGAACTCGAGGCGCGGAGACAGGACTCGCCGCGCGGAAGAAGGTTCAGCGCGCGGAACAAGACTCGCCGCGCGGAAGAAGGTTCAGCGCGCGGAACAGGACTCGGCGCGCGGAAGAAGGATCAGCGCGCGGAACAGGACTCGCCGCGCGGAAGAAGGATCAGCGCGCGGAACAGGACTCGCCGCGCGGAAGAGGCATGCGCGGGGCGGTGGGCGCATTGCCGGCGAGAGCGCTGGTGGGCGGACCGCGAACCGGCCGCCCACGAGCGGGTAATTCAGGCGGCCGCGCCGCGGAGGACGGCGTCGACCAGGGACTCGGCGAAGCCTTCCTCGTTGATCGCCGGGTTCCAGCGCAACATGTTCTGCATCATCGACGGGCCCGAGATCATCAGGAGCGTGAGCTCGACGTCGAGGTCGGCCCGCAGCTCGCCGTTCTCGACGCCGCGGCGGATCACCTGGCGCATCACGTCGCGGCGGGGCTCGATGACCGCCTGGTACATGTCGTGCAGCTGCTCGTCCTTCAGGAACTCGGGCAGCAGGCACACCGTCGCCTGGCCGTAGCGCAGCGCGCGCCCCGAGCGGTTGGCCTTGACCAGCATGATCAGGTCGTCGCGGACGGACTCGCCGCGCGGGGGTGGCAGCGGGTTCTTCATCGAGGCCACCGCGTCGATGAGCAGCGCCTCCTTGTTCGACCACCGGCGATAGATGGTGGCCTTGCCGACGCCGGCCTTGGCCGCCACCGCCTCGATGGAGATGGCGGCCACGCTCTGGCCGGCGCTGAGCAGCTCCAGCACGGCGTCGAGGATGGCCTCGTCGGCCTGCGCGCTGCGGGGCCGGCCCGGAGCCTTACGCTCCGGGCCGACCTCGGAAACAGCCGTCGTCATGGCGTTCATTGTGACCGACGCGTCACGCCTCGACCAGCTCCACGCCCTGCTCCTCGGCCAGACCCTCGGCCGAGGTGGGCGCGGGAGCCGCGGCCGGGCGCTTGCCGGGAACCCAGACGACCGCGACGAGCGCGCCGAGCACCGCGAAGATCGCGCTGCCGACCGACGCGTAGTGCATGGCGGTGATGAACGAGTCGTTCGCACCCTGGATCAGGGTCTGACCCGCGGCCCCGGCCCGCTCGGCCACGCCGTAGGCGCCGGAGATCGACTCGCGAGCGGCGTCCGCCGCGGCGGCGGGGAGGCCGTCGGTGGCGCTGCCGAGGTGGTCGCGGTAGACCGAGGAGAGCACCGCGCCGAGCACCGCGACGCCGAGGGCGCCGCCGAGCTGCCGGATCGTGTTGCTCACCGCGGAGCCGACGCCCGCCTTCTCGCGGGGCAGCGACGCCATGATCGCCTCGGTGGCGGGCGGCATCACGTTGGCCATGCCGACGCCCATCACGAAGTACGCGGCGGCGACGACCCAGATCGGCGTGGTGGCGCCGACGAACACCCACGTGCTCAGGCCGATCGCGACCAGGATGAGGCCGGTGGTGGCGACGGCCTTGGGGCCGAACCGCTTGACCATGGCCGCGCTGCGCGGGGCGAACACCATCTGGGCGGCCGCGAACGGCAGGAACAACGCGCCGGACGCGAGCGGCCCGTAACCCCGTACGAGCTGAAGGTAGAAGGCGCCGAAGAACATCGCGCCCATGGCCGCGAAGAAGATCAGGCCGATGATGCCGGTCGAGGCCGAGAACTGCTTGTTGGCGAAGAGGCGCACGTCCAGGGACGGGAACGCGACCCGCCGCTCCCAGAGGACGAACGCGATCATCACGAGGACGCCGCCGCCGAGCGTGCCCCAGGCCAGGGCGTCGCCGAAGCCGTCCTCGCCACCCTTGATCACGCCGTACGTGACCAGGCTGAGCCCGATGATCGACAGGATGACGCCGAGGACGTCGATGCGGCCCGGCCGCGGGTCACGCGACTCCGGCACCAGGATGGCGACCAGCGCCACGCCGATCACGACGATCGGCACGTTGATCAGGAAGACCGAGCCCCACCAGAAGTGCTCGAGCAGGAGGCCGCCGACGATCGGGCCGATCGCGACGCCGAGGCCGACCGCGCCCGCCCAGACACCGATGGCCCGGCCACGCTCGCGGGGCTCGAAGACGTTCGCGATGATCGAGAGGGTGGCCGGCATGACCGCCGCCGCGCCGAGGCCCATGAGGGCGCGGGCGCCGATCAGCTGGCCGGGCGAGTCCGCATAGGCCGAGACCAGGGACGCCACGCCGAAGATGGCGAGGCCGGTCATCAGGGTGATGCGGCGGCCGAGACGGTCGGCCAGGATGCCGGCGGTGAAGAGCAGGCCGGCGAAGACCAGGGTGTACGAGTTGATGGCCCACTCGAGCTGACTCTGGGTGGCGCCGAGCCCGTGCTGCGGGTCGGCGATGGTGCGCAGCGCGACGTTGAGCACCGTGTTGTCGAGCACGACCACGAGCAGGCTGATGACCAGCACGCCGAGGATCGCCCAGCGCCGGGGGTGCCCGGCTTGGGTAGCTACTGGAGTGTCCATGAGGGTCCCCACGTTTTGATACGAGACTGTTCCGTATTCAAGGAGAACCGTAGACCCGATCGCGGCGAAACGGAACGTCTCCGTATCGGAATGTGCCGACGATCACCAAGGCAACCGACCCGCTCCCCGGAAGACTCTGCTCGCGGCGTGATTCGGGCCGATGAATCGCACGTGACGAACAGGAGACCGAGCTGGTTCCCCTCGGGGGGCAGCCTGCGCGACGAGGACTGGGCGCGGCGTCACCACCTGCTGACGCTGCTGCTCGCCGCCACGGTGGTGGGCCTGACCCTGTTCGGCGCGTTCACCGAGGGCATGACCGGCGCCTGGCTCTGGACGTTCCTGCTCTCGCTGGCGTCGGTCGTCGCCGCCGTCCGCCTCCCCGGCCGCCGGCTGCCCTCGATCGCGGTCGCCATCGGCATGACCGCGGTCTGCGCCGGCTTCGTCGCCATGTGCCACGGCATCACCGAGGCGCACTTCTCCTTCTTCATCGCCGTCGCCGCGCTGGCCCTCTACCGGGACTGGGCGCCGTTCGGCATGTTCCTGATCGCGACCACGCTGCACCACGGCCTGTTCGGCTCGCTGGTCAACGACCGCACGTTCGACCACCACGGCGCCCAGCTGCACCCGCTGCTGTGGGCGCTGCTGCACGGCGTCGCGGTCCTGCTCGCCGCCGGGTTCCAGGTGATCGGCTGGCATCTGACCGTCACCGAGGAGCGCCGCGCCCAGGAGAACCTGGACGAGAGCCAGGCCCAGCTCAACGTGTCCTTCGACGAGACGCCCGTGCCGATGGCCATGATCGCGCCGGACGGTCACCTGCTGCGCACGAACTCCGCGTACCGCACCTGGCTGGGTCTGCCGGACGAGCTCCCCGAGGGCTTCGCCGTCAAGGACCTCCCGATCACCCCGCTCGAGACCGGGCTGCCGCCGCTGTTCGGCGAGCTGGTCGAGCGCGACTCGGCGGTCGAGACCCGCGCCTACCGCCGGCACGACGACGGCTCGACCATGTGGGTCGAGGTGCACAGCACCTCCCTGCACGACAACAACGGCCGGCTCCGCCTGATCTTCGTGAACTGCATCGACGTCACCCGCAGCCGCCTGCACCAGGACGAGCTGCGGCGCCAGGTGCGGCACGACTCGCTGACCGGGCTGCTCTCCCGCGAGGGCTTCGACCAGGACCTGGCCGCGATGATGGCGGCTGGCGCCGAGCCCGCGTCGGTGCTTTACCTCGACGTCGACCGATTCAAGTCGATCAACGACGGCTCCGGGCACTCGGCCGGCGACGCCGTGCTGCGCGCGCTCGCCGGGCGCCTGGCCGGCGCCGTCCCGGCCGGCTCGCTGCTGGCGCGCTTCGGCGGCGACGAGTTCGTCGCCGCGTTCCCCGGCGACCTCGAGGTGGGCGAGCTGACCGGGCTCGCGGTGGTGTCGGCGTTCGCCGAGCCGCTGCCGGTCGGCGACAACGTGCTCTCCCTGTCGGCCAGCGTCGGCGTGGCCCTGGCCGCGACCGCCGCCGGGGCCGAGGAGGCCGTGCTGGCCGCCGACACCGCCATGTACGCGGCCAAGCGCGCCGGCGGCAACCGCCTGGCCGTCTTCAGCGACCAGATGCGCGTCGACGTGCACGCCCGGATCGTCGGCGAGAAGCTGCTGCGCGAGGCGCTCGGCGGCGAGCGCGCGCGGACGCTGCCGGTCTGGTTCCAGCCGATCGTGTCGGCCGAGACCGGCGAGGTCGTGGGGGCCGAGACGCTGGTGCGCCTGCGCACCCCGGACGGCAAGATCCACGGGCCGAACGTGTTCATCCCGGCCGCCGAGGAGACCGGCCTGATCGTGCCGCTCGGCGAGCACGTGCTGATCTCGGCGCTGCGGCAGCTGCTGGCCTGGCGCCACGACCTGCGGTACGTCACGGTCAACGTGAGCCCGCGCCAGCTGGCCGAGCCGGACTTCGTGCCGCTGCTCGCCGACCTGCTCGCGGCCAGCCCCGAGCTCGACCCGAGCCGCCTGGTCCTGGAGATCACCGAGACCGCGATGCTGGGCTCGTCGGGCGACGTCCGGGAGCGTCTGGAGATCATCAAGACCCTGGGCGTACGCATCGCGCTCGACGATTTCGGGACCGGTTACAGCTCGCTGACCTGGCTGCAGTCGATCCCGGCCGACGTGGTGAAGCTGGACCGCTCGTTCGTGGCCGGCCTCGCCGCCGACCCGACCAAGTCGTCGATCATCCAGGCCGTGCTCTGGCTGGCCCGTTCGCTGGGCATGTCGGCGGTGGCCGAGGGCGTCGAGGAGGCGGCCGACGTCGAGGCGTTGCGCGCGGCGGGCTGCCCGCTGCTGCAGGGCTTCGCGTTCGGCAGGCCGATGCCGCCGGAGGAGTTCGAGGCGACGCAGCTGATGGCTCAGCGCTCGAGGATGGCCACCACGCCCTGACCGCCGGCCGCGCAGATGGAGATCAGGCCGCGGCCCGAGCCCTTCTCGGCGAGCAGCTTGGCCAGGGTCGCCACGATCCGGCCGCCGGTCGCCGCGAACGGGTGGCCGGCCGCCAGCGACGAGCCGTTGACGTTGAGCTTGTCCCGGTCGATCGAGCCGAGCGGCGCGTCCAGCCCGAGCTTCTCCTTGCAGAACACGGGCGACTCCCAGGCGGCGAGGGTGGCCAGCACCTGCGACGCGAACGCCTCGTGGATCTCGTAGAAGTCGAAGTCCTGGAGGGTGAGCCCGTTGCGGGCGAGCAGCCGCGGCACCGCGTAGGCCGGGGCCATGAGCAGCCCCTCCTCGCCGTGCACGAAGTCGACCGCCGCGTCCTCGCCGTCGACGAACCAGGCCCGCACCGGCAGGTTGCGCGCCTCGGCCCACTCCGCCGAGGACAGCAGCACGGTCGAGGCGCCGTCGGTCAGCGGCGACGAGTTGCCCGCCGTCATCGTCGCCTCGTCCTGGCCGAACACCGGCTTGAGCTTCGCGAGCTTCTCCAGCGTCGTGTCGGCGCGCAGGTTCTGGTCCCGGGTGAGCCCCAGATAGGGCGTCAGAAGATCATCAAAGAATCCGCGGTCGTACGCCGCGGCCAGCCGCCGGTGCGAGGCCAGCGCCAGCTCATCCTGCGCCTCCCGGGCGACGCCCCACTTGAGCGCGGTGATCGCGGCGTGGTCGCCCATGGACAGTCCGGTGCGGGGCTCGGCGTTGCGCGGGACGGCCGGCAGGAACGCCTGCTGCGGCCGCAGCCGGGACGCGGCCTTGAGCCGGTCGCCGACCGTGCGCGCCCGGTTGAGCGCCAGCAGCGCGCGGCGCATGTCCTCGTTGAGCTGCAGCGGCGCGTCGGACGTCGTGTCTACGCCGCCGGCCACGCCGGCGTCGATCTGGCCGAGGGCGATCTTGTTGGCGACCAGGATGGCGGCCTCGAGGCCGGTGCCGCAGGCCTGCTGGATGTCGTACGCCGGGGTCCGCGGGTCGAGCCGGGACCCGAGCACGGTCTCGCGGGTCAGGTTGAAGTCGCGCGAGTGCTTGAGCACGGCGCCCGCCACCACCTCGCCGAGCCGCTCCCCCGCGAGGCCGAACCGGGCGACCAGGCCGTCGAGGGCGGCGGTCAGCATGTCCTGGTTCGAGGCCTCGGCGTACTTCGAGTTGGACCGGGCGAACGGAATCCGGTTCCCACCCAGCACCGCGACGCGACGCACGCTCTGCACGACAACCTCCCCTGACCGGAACGCTACTGACGAGTAGGCTACGCCCATGGGTGACAGGTACGCGAACTTCGCGAACTCCGGTGTCGGGCGTGGCGTGGTGAAGCGGCTGGGGCTTCCCGACCCGCCCCGCCTGCGGCGTTACCGCGCCGGCGACCCCCTCGCCGACGGCCCGGTGCTGCTCGGCGCGGCCCCCGGGGGACGCTTGTCGGGGCCGGTCGCGAAGCTCTTGGAAGCGGCCGGCGCCCCGGTGACCGAGACCGCCGACGAGGGGATCCGTTACGGCGCGCTGATCTTCGACGCCACCGGCATCACCGACTCGACCGGCTTGCGGGCCCTCTACGACTTCTTTCACCCGGTGGCCCGCAGCGGGAAGGCGAGCGGGCGGGTCATCGTGCTCGGGACCCCGCCCGAGGCCGCGGCGAACCCGCGCGAGGCGACGGCCCAGCGCGCCCTGGAGGGGCTCACCCGCAGCATCGGCAAGGAGTTCGGCCGGGGCATCACCAGCCAGCTCGTCTACGTGGCGCCCGGCGGCGAGGGCGCGATCGAGTCCACCCTGCGCTTCCTGGTGAGCGGCCGGTCCGCGTACGTCTCCGGTCAGGTCATCCGCGTCGGCGCCGGCAGCGCGCCCGCCCCCGCCGACTGGGACCACCCGCTCGCCGGAAAGACCGCCCTGGTCACCGGCGCCGCCCGGGGCATCGGCGCGGCCATCGCCCGGGTGCTGGCCCGCGACGGCGCCGACGTGATCGTGCTCGACGTGCCCGCCGCCGGCGACGCGCTGGCCGGGGTCGCCAACGACGTGCGCGGCCGGGCCATCCAGCTCGACCTCACCGCGCCGGACGCCGCCGAGCGGCTCGCCGGGCACCTCACCGGCCTCGACATCCTGGTGCACAACGCCGGCATCACCCGCGACAAGACGATCGCCCGGATGGACGAGACCCGCTGGGACTCGGTGATCGACGTGAACCTGTCCAGCCAGGAGCGGATCAACGACCTGCTGCTCGAGCGCGGTGTGATCCACGAGGGCGGCCGGCTGGTCGGGGTCGCCTCGATCGCCGGCATCGCCGGCAACCGGGGCCAGACCAACTACGCCACCAGCAAGGCCGGCGTGATCGGGCTGGTGCAGTCGATGGCGCCGGTGCTCGCCGGCCGCGGCATCACGATCAACGCGGTGGCGCCGGGCTTCATCGAGACGGCCATGACCGCGAAGATGCCGCTGTTCCTGCGCGAGGCGGGCCGGCGGATGAACAGCATGTCGCAGGGCGGGCTGCCGATCGACGTGGCCGAGACCATCTCCTGGTACGCGTCGCCCGGCTCGGCCACCGTGACCGGCAACGTGGTGCGGGTCTGCGGCCAGAGCCTGCTGGGGGCGTGAGCCGTGGCCGTCGTCGAGCTCGACCGGGACCCGCGCGGCATCTACCTCAAGGCGGCTCTCGGCCTGCTGCCCTCGCGTCGCGGCGACGACCTGCCCGACCGCGAGATCGCGCGCCGCGGCGTGACCGTCGACCGCGACCACCTCGCGCGCTACGACCGGGTGTGCGGGTTCCGGCTGACCGACACGCTGCCCGCCACCTACCCGCACGTGCTGGCGTTCCCGCTGGCGATGACGCTGATGGCGGCCGCGGACTTCCCGTTCCCGGTGGTCGGCATCGTGCACGTGGCCAACCGCATCACGGTCGAGCGGCCGATCGACGCCGGGGAGCCGCTCGACCTCGTGGTCCGCGCCGAACGGCTCCGCCCCCATGACCGGGGCCGGGTCTTCGACGTCGTGGCGACCGCCTTCGCGTCCGGTGAACAGGTGTGGACGGGCGTCTCGACGTACCTCTCGAAAAACGGAACCAGGCGCGACGGGCCCGCCCAGCGCGACCAGCCGCCCGCCCCGGCCCCGACCGCCCGCTGGCGCGTCACGCCGCGCGTGGGCACCGGCTACGCCGCGGTCTCCGGGGACCACAACCCGATCCACACCTCGCGGATCGGGGCCCGGCTGTTCGGCTTCCCCCGGCCGATCGCGCACGGCATGTGGAGCAAGGCCCGCGGCCTCGCGGCGCTCGAGGGACGGCTGCCCGCGGCGTACACCGTGGACGTCGCGTTCAATCAGCCGATCCTGCTGCCGTCCACGGTTTCCTTCTCCTCCGCCTTCGCCGGCGGGGGCGTCACCTTCCGGCTCGACGGCAAGCGGCCGCATCTTGCGGGCCAAGTTACGCCACCGTAACGTTACCGGCGGGTAAATTCCGGTTTCGTCGGAGGGGTGTCCGCGCGCATGGAGTTCTGGCTCGACCTCAACGAGGAGCAAACCGACCTGCGGGACTGGGTTCACGGGTTCGCCGAGGGCGTGATCCGGCCCGCCGCGTCCGAGTGGGACGAGCGCGAGGAAACGCCCTGGCCGATCATCCAGGAGGCCGCGAAGATCGGGCTGTACGGCTTCGAGTTCCTGGTCACCACGTGGTCGGACATGAGCGGGCTGAGCCTGCCGCTGGTCAACGAGGAGCTGTTCTGGGGCGACGGCGGCATCGCCATGGCGCTCTCCGGCACCTCGCTCGCGGTCGCGGCGATCTACGGCTCCGGCACGCCCGAGCAGCTGGTCGAGTGGGTGCCGCAGTGCTTCGGCGACACGGCCGAGCCGGCGGTGGCGGCGTTCTGCACGACCGAGCCCGAGGCCGGTTCCGACGTGGGAGCGATGCGCAGCCGGGCGGTTTACCACGAGGCCACCGACGAATGGGTGCTGAACGGGCAGAAGGCGTACGCGACCAACGGCGGCATCGCGAACGTGCACGTCGTCACCGCGTCGGTCGACCCGTCGCTCGGCTCGCGCGGGCAGGCCGCGTTCATCGTGCCGCCGGGCACCGCCGGGCTGGTCGGCACCCGCAAGCTCAAGAAGCTGGGGCTGCGCGCCTCGCACACCGCCGACGTGTTCCTCGACGACGTGCGGGTGCCGGGCTCGTGCCTGCTCGGCGGCAAGGAGGCGCTCGACGAGCGGCTCGCCCGGGCCCGGTCGGGGCAGCGGGCGACGCGGCAGGCGGCGATGCGGACGTTCGAGCTCTCCCGGCCGGCGGTCGGCGCGCAGGCGATCGGCATCGCGCGGGGCGCCTACGAGTACGCGCTGGAGTACGCCAAGAACCGGGTGCAGTTCGGCCGCCCGATCATCGAGAACCAGGCCATCGCGTTCGCGCTCGCCGACATGAAGATGGAGATCGACGCGGCCCGGCTGCTGGTCTGGCGGGCGGCCTGGATGGGCCGCAACGACCGGCCGTTCGTCGCCGGCGAGGGCTCGATGTCCAAGCTCAAGGCGGGCGAGGTCGCGGTGGCGGTCACCGAGAAGGCGGTGCAGATCCTCGGCGGGGCCGGCTACCTGCGCGAGCATCCGGTCGAGCGGATGTTCCGGGACGCCAAGATCTACACGATCTTCGAGGGGACCAGCGAGATCCAGCGGCTGGTGATCTCCCGCGCCATCTCGGGAATGCAGATCCGGTGATGCCCGGGCCGTTCGTACTCGCCACCATGGCGCGGCGGGGGCTGCTGAGGCCGGCGCCCCCGCAACGCATCGTGCGGCAGTTCCAGGCGCTCGGGACGTGGGGCTACGGGCTGGCCGGGGAGCTGCGGCAGGCGGCGGCGCGGTCGTCGTCGCAGGTCGCGGTCATCGACAACACCGGTTCCTACACGTACGGCGATCTGCTCGATCGCTCGTCGCGGCTGGCCGGCGCGCTGCCGGTCGCCGCCGGTGACCGGGTCGGTGTCCTGTGCCGCAACTCGGCCGACATGGTCGTCGCCCTGGTCGGGATCGCCTCGGTCGGCGCCGATCCGGTTCTGATCAACACTGGGCTGTCCTTCTCCCAGCTCTCCGACGTGATCGCCGCGCAGGGTCTGAAAGCCGTGATCCACGATCCGCGGTTCGCCCACCTTCTGACCGGGTTCAGTGGCGCGATCGGGACGGATCGGCTCGCCGATCTGATCGCGTCCGTCCCGCCGGTGACGCTGTCGCCGCCGCCCCGCGCCGGGCGGACCATCGTGCTGACGTCGGGGACCACCGGGATGCCCAAGGGGGCGCAGCGGCCGACGCCGAGCGGGTTCTCGCCGCTGTGCTCGATCATCGACCGCATCCCGCTGCGGGCCGGGACACGGATGATGATCGCGGCGCCGCTCTTCCACACGTGGGGCTACGCGGGGCTCCAGATCGCGCTGGCCCTGCGGGCGACCGTGGTGCTGCGGGAGCGGTTCGACCCGCCGGCCGCTCTCGCCGCGATGCGCTCCGAGGGCTGCACGGCGCTGATCGCCGTACCGGTGATGCTCCAGAACCTGATGGAGCTGCCGCCGGACCTTCCGCTCCCACCCCTCTCGATCGCCGCGGTGAGCGGCTCGGCCCTGCCCGGCGGGCTCGCCACGCGGTTCATGGACCGCTACGGCGACATCCTCTACAACCTGTACGGCTCGACCGAGGCGTCCTGGGCCTCGATCGCGACGCCGGAGGATCTGCGGGCCGCGCCGGACACCGCCGGGCGCCCGCCGCACGGGACCGCGGTGGCCGTCGTCGGTCCGGAGGGGACGATCGTCCCGCAGGGTGAGACCGGGCGGCTCTTCGTCGGCAACGAGATGCTCTTCGAGGGCTACACCAACGGCACCGCGCGCGAGCTGCGCGACGGCCTGCTCGCCACCGGCGACCTCGGGCACGTCGACGCCGCCGGCCGGGTCTTCGTCGACGGCCGCGAGGACGACATGATCGTCTCGGGCGGGGAGAACGTGTTCCCGTCCGAGGTCGAGGGCCTGCTCGCGGACCTGCCGGGGGTGCTCGAATGCGCCGTGATCGGGGTGCCGGACGACGAGTACGGCCAGCGGCTCGCCGCGTACGTCGTGCTCCGCCCGGCCGCCGCTCTCGACGCCGACGCCATCCGCGACCACGTCCGCCGCCACCGCGCCCGGTTCTGTGTGCCGCGCGATATCGTCTTCCTCCCCTCGCTCCCCCGGAACGCCACCGGTAAGGTGCTGAAACGCGAGCTTCCCCACTGATCCTCTGGAGCATCGCCCATGCAGGACCCCTCGCGGCGGGCCGAACGCCTGCTGGAACGGGCGCAGGCCGGCGAGGCCGACGCGGTGCTGACCGAGGCCGAAACGCTCCTCCGCCTGCCCGGAAGTGATCTCGCGTGCTTCCACTTCGTCCGCGTCGTCGCCCTGATCGTCCAGGGTGACCTGCGCTCGGTGCTCCGGGCGGTCGAGCACATGCTGCGGGCCGCCGACCGCGAGGGCAGCAACGGCTGGCGGGCGGCGGCGCTCTCGACCCGGGCCTCCGAGCGGCTGCGGCTCGGCGAGGAGGACATCGACGAGTACGACGTGGACGCCGCGCTGCGGGATCTGACGCTGGCCGAGCGCCTGGTGTCGGCGGAGACGGCCGACCCGATCGCGGCGGTCAACGCCCGGGTCGGCATCGCCGTCGGCTACCTCCAGCTGCGCCTCTACGAGCTGGCCGGCCCGCAGTACGAGGCGGCGTACGAGATCAGCGCGGCCGACCCGGCGCAGAACGGCAACCGCTCGATGTGGCTCACCAACCTCGGCGAGATGCACCTGCACTGGGCGCTCGAGCTGTATCAGGTCGGCCAGGTCGCCGAGGCCGAGCGGCACACCGCCCGGGCCGAGTGGTTCGCCGTGCAGGCGGCGGCCGAGGCCTCCGGCGAGGAGGCCGACGCGTGGCGCGACATGGCCCTGCTGATGGCCGCCTGCGCCCGGGCCGACCGAGCCGACCCCGCCGGGGCGTCGGTCGACATCGAGCACTACACATCGTCCTTGCAGGCCCGCGGCGTGGTGCCGTCGATGCTCGCGTACAGCCAGCCGTTCCGCGCCGTCGCCCTGAAGCGCTCGGGCCGCCTCGAGGAGGCGATGCGCGTGATGGACGACGCGGTGGCGGCCCTGCCGCCCGACTCGGGCTGGCTGATCGCGGCGGCGACGCATCGGACTCGCGCGCTCCTGATGTCGGCCCGCGACTCGGCCGACGTCGCGCTCGCCTCCCCGGCGGGTGACGCGTCCCGCCCGGCCGACGCTTCCGGCGCGGCCGACGCTTCCGGCGCGGCCGACGCTTCCGGCCCGGCCGACGCTTCCCGCCCCGCCGACGCTTCCCGCCCCGCCGACGCTTCCCGCCCCGCCGACGCTTCCCGCCCCGCCGACGCTTCCCGCCCCGCCGACGCTTCCCGCCCCGCCGAC
>NZ_JBVJIU010000028.1:0-14115 GCF_055586105.1 Actinoplanes sp. NPDC051537 | reverse complement strand
CCGCTTCCCGCCCGGCCGCCTCGCTCGCGGGTGACGCCGCGGCGTCGCCCGGCGGCCGGCCGGCGCGGGGCTCCGCGAACGCCGACGCCGAGCTGGCCTACGGCGACACCCTCGCCGCGGCCCTGTGGCGTCAGCGCCAGCACACGCTGCACACGGCGGCGACGCTGAAGTCCCTGGAAACGCTGCGCACCCAGCACGAGCAGGCCACCCGCGCCGCCGACCTCGACCCGCTCACCGGCATCGCCAACCGCCGCGCCTTCGACCGCGCCGTCCGCCGCGCCCAGTCGCTCCCCGGCGCCGCCGACGCCACGGTGACCGTCATGATCATCGACGGCGACCGCTTCAAACAGATCAACGACACGATGGGCCACCCCGCCGGCGACACCGCCCTGCGCGAGATGGCCCGCGTCCTGGCCGCCGAGCTCCGCGGCCAGGACCTGATCGCCCGGCTCGGCGGCGACGAGTTCGCCGCCCTGCTGCCCGGCATCTCCCCGGCGGCCGCCGCCGCGATGGCCGAACGGATGGTGGCCGCCGTCCGCGACCTCCCCGACTGCCGGACCACCATCAGCATCGGCCTGGCGTCGGCCCCAGCAGCCGCCCTCGGCGACGCCATGCACCGCGCCGACCGCGCGATGTACGACGCCAAGCGCGCCGGCGGAGACGCCGTCCGCGAGCACGAGTTCATCGCGCCCTGACCGCGGGCCGCCCTTCCGCGGCGCCGCGCCCGGCATTCGCCGCCCCGCGACCCCCGCGCCCGGCATCCCGCGCCCCCCGCGACCCGCGCGCCCGGAATCCCGCGCCCAGCACCCCACACCCGGCACCGCGCGACCCGCGCCCGGGCACACGGCGACCTCCGCGCCCGGCATCCCGCACCCCCGCGCGCCCGGCATCCCGCACCCCGCGCGCCCGACATCCCGCACCCCGCGCCCGGGCACACCGCGACCCGCGCGCCCGGCATCCCGTACCCCACGACCGCCGCGCCGGACATCCCCGTGCGCCCACGTCCGAGGGGCGCCGGGCGATCCCGGTCAGCCGCCGTTGACCGGCCGGAACGGCTCGATCCGCTCGGCGCGGGCCGACGCCACCGCGGCGGGAGCGCCGGTCGGCAGGTGGTCCATCATCGTGCGGCCGAGGACCGCGTGCGCCTGCACCGCCGGGTGGGTCGAGCCGTAGTTGTCGAGGTCGCCCAGGCCCTCGGCGAACATCGCGTACGTCAGCTTCGGCAGTCCGTCGGCGCCGAACATGATGCCGGCCTCGTGCCGGGACGCGCCGAGCGTGTTGAAGTCGGCGCCGTACTTCGTGGCCACGCGCGCCCGCTCGTCGGAGGACATCACCCGGCGTACGCCGTCCATGTAGCCGTTGATCCACCGGGTGATCCCGAGCAGGAACGTGCACGACTCCGGCGACAGCAGCGTCTTGGTGGCCAGCCGCCAGAGCAGGTCGTGCATCTCGCGCGGCGTGGTGGTGCCGAGGTAGAAGCGGTTCGGGTTGGCGACCGGCTCGACCCGGGTGTGCACGAAGCCCTTGGCCGCGAGGATCTCGTTGATTTCCGCGGCCGGGACGACGCGGCCGCACATGCGCACCGCCGTGTTGTCCGAGACGAGCAGCATCGCGGTCAGGAAGTTGGCGATGGTGATCTCGTCGCCCCACACGGTGTGCAGGAAGTAGATGCCGCTCCCGCCCAGGATGATGTCGGCCGGCAGGTCGAGCTTCTGGCCGAGGGTCAGCTCACCCCGATCGATCTTGTCCATCACGGCGGTGGCGACGGCCAGCTTCTGCACGCTGTAGCCCTGGGTCACGTGGTCGGCGTCGTCCTCGACGATCGGGACCGGGGCGCCGGTCGCGTCCACGCCCGCGATGTGCGAGTGCCAGGCGCCGCCGGCCTTCGCCTTCTCCCGGCCGTAGACCGACCGGATGCGGCCCGTGCCGCTCAGCGCCGCGTCGGCCGGCGATCCGGCCATGAGCGCGGCGGTCGCGGCGGTGGCGGCGCCCAGGCCCAGGGCGGAACGGCGCGAGAAAAGAACGGACATCAGACTCCCCCGTTGGCATGACATCGGTCGGCGTCAACGTACTAGACGGCCGCGCGGCCGGGCGGTCCGGTTGGGCGGACCGCCCGGCGAAGCGGCCCCAGGGCGGGCGGCCCCCGGGGGAGGGAGGTGGGGCCGCCCGGCGCGGCGTCCCTAGGGGCGGGCGCCCGGCGCGGCCGGGGAGGAGGCCGGCGAGGGCGCGCAGGAGGACGGCGAGGGGGCGGAAGGGGAAGGCGCGGGCAGGTCCAGGCTCGTCCGGAACGTGGCCGGTCGCAGGAACGCGGCCGCGATCAGGCCGAACACCGCAGTCGACACCACCGTGCCGCTGAGCAGCGCCACGAACAGCACCAGCAGCAGTCCGCTGAGCGCCTCGAGGATCTGCCGGTGCGACATCGGGTCACCCCTCCCCCGCGGATGCGTGTATACACCAAGCATTCCGCAGGCCTTCCCAGCGAGCAAGAATTCTCAACGAGAAAAGTCAGGCCGCAAGTGCCGGAGAGGTGCCGGGGACTCTCGCCGGACGATGGCGACCAGCAGCGCGAGGCACCCCAGCGACGCGGCGATCGTCAGGCCGGCGGCCGAGCCGAGCACGGCGAGCAGCGCGAGGCCGGCGGCCCACGGCCAGCGGCCGGCCGACATCGCGAGCAGCAGGAGCGAGGCGGCGGCGACCGGGAACCAGTAGTACGGGTGGGCCACCGGATCGGTCACGACCCGGAGCAGGCCGGCGACGAGCGGCACGGCGGCGACGGCGATCGGGTCGGTCCGCAGGAGCCGGGCGGCGAGCGCGACGCCACCGCCGACCAGGGCGGCCTGCGCGGGTCGCAGCCACCACGTGGCCTCGTGCAGGCCGAGCAGCGCCGGGATGGTGCCCGGGTCGACCGGCCAGCGCTGGGCGAACATGGCGAAGTGCCCGGTCAGCACGAACGGCAGGTAGGCCGCGACGCCGAGCAGGGCGGCGTGCACGCCGGTCCGGACGGCGCGGGCCGGGCGGGCGGCGGCGAGCAGGCACGGCACGCCGAGGACGGCCCAGGGGGCGATCGCGATCCCGAGCGCGAGGACGGCCGCGGCGGCGAGGTCACGGCGGCGGCGTCCGAGGACGATGGCGTACGCCCACAGCGCCGGAATGGCGAGCTCGGCGGGGTGACCGTTCCAGGGCAGTGGGGCCGCCACCCAGACGAGGGCGAGCAGGCCCGCGATCGCCTCGCGCCGGACCAGGGCCGCCCCGGCGTCGGCGGAGAGGCGCGCGCACAGCCACATCGCGCCCGCGACCAGCAGCGCGTCGAGCAGGGCGACGGTGACCGGCGAGGGCGCGCCGCCGATGGTGAGCAGGCGGCTGACGAGGAGCTGGGCGGGGCCGGCCTGGTTCCAGGCGCCGGCGTAGACGTCGGCCAGGCGGCCGCGCAGCAGCAGGTCGGCGGCGGCCGAGAAGTCGGCGAGGTCGGGCGGCACGGTCAGCGTGAGCAGACCGACGACGGCGGCGAGCGCCGCCGCGACCAGGCGGCGGTGCCGGACGAGGACGGTCACGCGGCAAGCAGTGCGGGCTCGGGCCGGGCCGGCGGGGCGGCCGCCGGGCGGAGGCCGCGGGTGGTGAGCAGGGCGGCCAGCAGGAGGATCTCGGCGAGGACGAGCCAGGACTGCGCGTCGGTGCGCGGGCCGAGGAACAGGTCGAGGTAGGCGGCCGGGGACGCGAGCAGGGCCAGGCCGGGCAGGAAGCGGGCCCAGGCGCGGAACGGCAGGCGCCCGCAGACGATCAGGAGGACGACCACCGCGTAGCCGGTCATCAGGAAGTGGACCTCGGAGATGCCGCCGGCCAGGAACGTGCCGAAGATCAGGACCGCGCCCAGCCAGAGCGGGGACGGGCGGCCGGCGCGCAGACGGCGGGCGACCCCGGCCACGACCAGGATCAGCGCCAGCGCGGCGGCGGCCACGCCGAGCAGGTGCGGGGCGCCCTGGCCCTCGGCCCAGCCGCGCAGCGAGAGGTTGTTGACGGCGTTGTCGCCGTGCAGGTTGGTGCCGGTCAGACAGTAGCGCAGCACCCGCGGGAAGTCGTGGCCGCCGGGCACGACCAGCATCGAGAGCAGGACCAGGGCGCCGCCGGGCAGCATCGTGAGCAGCAGGGCGCGCCACCGGCGGTGCAGCAGCGGGACCAGCACGAGCGGCGCCAGCATCGGCTTGACCAGCAGCGACGCGGCGAGCAGGGCGCAACCGAGCACCCAGCGGCCGCGGTGGAAACAGAGCAGGACGCCCACCGCCACCGGAACGAGCAGCTCGCTGAGGTTGCCGAGGAACAGCGACCGGGCCGCCAGCACGCCGCCGAGCAGGCCCATCGTCACCGCGGCGAAGACGGCCGGGCGATAGGGGCGCGGCGCCTCGCGGGCGATCAGGACGGCGGCCACCAGCAACGCGGCGGCGCCGGTCAGCACCCAGCCGACGAAGCCGGCGACGGGCGAGCCGAGCGCGGTGGGCAGCAGGAGCAACGCGGCGGTCGGCGGGTAGACGAACGTCGGGTCGGTGAAGACGGAGTTCCCGGCGAGCAGGGCCTCGGCCGCGTTGCGCAGCGGCAGGTAGTCGATGCCGGGCACGATCCAGCCACCGAGGACGTCGTTCAGCGCGAGGCCGACGAAAACCGCGGTAACGACGATCAGAAGCGCGCCGCCGACACGCGGCGGCACCCGGCGCACCCATTCCACGACCGCAGGATCGGTCGCCGCCCGGCCCCGGTTGAGTGCCGCGCGCGGTGCGGAACGGTCACGAAACGAGTCGCGAGAAGACCACGTGGTTTCCGATCGCGGCGTTCGTCACCAGGGTCAGCTCGGGTTCCCGGCCCGGGCCGGCCAGCAGCTCGCCGGGGAAGGCCTCGTGCGGGTAGTGGCCGACGGCGGTCACGGCGAACTCCAGCTCGCTGCCGTCGGCCCGGCGGACCACGATGCGGTCGCCGGGCATGAGCAGGCGCAGGCGGTAGAAGACGGCCGGGCCGTTCTCGGCGGAGTCGGCCGGCCCGACGATCACGGCGGCGCCGGGCTCGCCGGGAGTGGGGGTCGAGTGCATCCAGCCGGCGGGCACGTCGATGCCGGGAGCGTCGAAGATGCGGCCGGGGCGCGACCCGATCGGCACCACGGCGGTGCGCACCCCGATCGCCGGGATCTCCAGGCCGGTGGGCACGGATGGCTCGGCGACCGGCCGTCCGCCGGCCCCCGTCAGCACGTCGCTCTCGGCCATGGCGGCGTCTCCCCTGCGCTACCGGGGCGAGACCGCCCCTGGTGAAGGGTAGATCCGGGACAGACGCGGCGAAACCCAACTATCCGTGATCGGCCACTTCGCCGGCCGTCTCCATGGTCAGCACGAACCGGGAGCCGCCGGCCGGGTTCGGCTCGTGGTGGATGTCGCCGTGGTTGGCGTGGGCCAGGCCGCGCACGATGTACAGGCCCAGGCCGGTGCCCCGGACCGACGCGGCGTCCCGGTCGGCGCGGGCCAGCCGCTCGAACAGGTGCGGCCGGAACTCCTCGGGCACACCCGGCCCGCCGTCCTCGACCACGACCGCGGCTCCGCCCGTACCGGGAAGGCCGATGGTGATCCCGGAAGCGCCGCCACCGTACTTCGCGGCGTTGGAGAGCAGGTTGACCAGGATCTGCTGCAGGTGACCGGCGTGGAACCGGACCCGGATGTCCGGGCCGGCGACCGGCAGCTCGAGATCCATGGCGGCCAGCGCCCGATCGACCTCGGCCCGCAGCGACAGCTCCTGCCGGGCCGCGTTGATCGTCCCGGCGTCGATGCTGACCATGGCGAGCACCTCGCGGACGATCTCGTCGAGCCGGCCGGCCTGGCGGGCGATCGCGTCCACGGCCCGGTCCTTGCGCGCCTCGTCCATCCCGGGCGCGTTGTCGATCAGCAGTTCGGTGTAGCCGCGGATCGACGACAACGGGTTGCCGATCTCGTGCCCGAGCATGCCGATGAGGTCGAGCTTGAGCCGGTTCGCCGCCTCGAGCTCCTGGTTGCGCTCGGCCAGCGCCGCGGCCGCCTGGTCCCGGGCGTTCTCGGCGGCGCGCCGGGCCGAGATGTCGGTGACCACCGCGATCAGGTTCTTCGGGCGCCCGGCCTCGTCGCGCACCAGCGAGACCGTCGACGCCACATCGACCCAGTGCCCGTCGCGGTGCCGCAGACGACCCTCATGGGTGTACGAGGTGGCGTCGCCCGCGAAGAGGCCGGCGATCTCGTGCTGGATGGCCGCCAGGTCGTCGGGGTGCCACAGCTCGGCGTCCGGCGTGCGGGCCATCTGCTCCGGGGTGTGGCCGAGCATCGCCGCGTACGCCGGGTTGACCTGCAGGTGCGAGCCGTCGAGGGTGCGGATGATCTGCCCGGCGGCCGAGTTCGCGAACTGGGCGCGGAACCGCTGCTCGCTCTCGGCCAGGGCCTTCTCGGCGGCCCGGGCGGCGGTGACGTCGGTGTTGATCTCCAGCACCTGGGTCTCGGCGTCGGCGCGGGGCCGGTGCGGGACCATCCGGCTGAGCACGGTGACCGTACGCCCGCCGGCCGTCAGATGCTCGAGCTGGCCGGCCCAGTGCCCCTCGCGGTAGAGGCCGTCGACCACTCCCTGCGCCCCGCAGGCGGGAAAGCCCGTGGCCAGCAGCCGGTCGATGTTCTTCCCGATCGCGGCCCGCGCCGGCCAGCCGTAGAGCGCCTCCGCCCCGGCGTTCCACCCGCGGATCGTCCCGTCCATGTCCCGCACGATGACCGCGGCCGGGATCAGCTCGAGCAGCCGGGCCTGGCGCCGCAGCTCCGCGTCGGCGGCCCGCTTCGCCGTGATGTCCTGCACCTGGTTGACCAGGTAGAGCGGGCGGCCGCGGTCGTCCAGCACCGGGGCGCCGACCAGCGCCACCCAGACCACCCGCCCGTCCTTGTGCCGGTAGCGCAGCTCGGTGCGGTAGGGCGTGATCCCGGCCGTGACCGCGGCCCGCACCTGCTCGTCGGTCGGCACGTCGGCCGGGTCGATCAGGTCCCGGTAGGTCATCTCGGTCAGCTCGTCGGCCCGGTAGCCGGTGATCGCGCACAGCGCCGGGTTGACCTGCAGATAGCGGCCGACGTCGGCCTCCGACATGCTGATCAGGCTGAGGCCGAGCGGCGAGTTCTCGAAGGACAGCCGGAACCGGGTCTCGCTCGCCTCCAGCGCGGCCAGTGCCCGGGTGCGCTCGGCCAGCAGGTCGGCGTTGCGCTCGGCGTCGTCGGCGTGCCGCAGGGCCGAGCTGAGGCTGTCGGCGAGCAGCGCGAGCTGCTGCTCGTCGGTGTCGTCGAAGACGTCGGGGCGGGCCGCCGAGATCTTCAGGCAGCCCATCACCCGGTTGTCGGCGTGCAGCGGGGCGATCAGCATCGAGGCGATGCCGAGGCGCTCGCAGGCGGCGGCGTTGACGCGCGGGTCGTGCCGGGTGTCGGGGCAGTGCGCGGGGGCGTCGGAGGTGAGCACCCGGCCGCTGAGCGACCCGGCGATCCGGATGCGCGTGCCGCCGGCGGCCGCGAGCGTCCCGGCGGTGGCCTGGTAGTAGAGGTCGTCGCCGTCCACGAGCTCGACAGCCGAGCCGTCGGCCGCGTCGAACAGCTCCACCGCCCGCCCGGCGACCACGCGCAGGGCGTCGTCGCGTACGGCCGCCGCCGCGGTGACCTCCCGCTGGACCGCGAGCGTCGCGCGCAGCCGGCGCACCGCCTTCTCCCGCGCCTCCGCCGCCATGCGCTCGGCGGTGATGTCCTGGATCTGCACGAGCCGCCACCGCCGGCCCGCCGGCCCGGGGATCAGCGACAGCGTGACCCGGCTCCACGAGACGCGGCCGCCGGGATGTCGCAGGCGGGTGTCGTAGCAGACGTCGCCGGCGCCGCGCAGCAGCGCGAGCCGGGCCCGGGCCGCGTCCTCGAGGTCGGCCGGGTCGGTGATCTCCCGGTGGGTGAGCCCGACCAGGTCCGCCCGGGACCGGCCGGTGAGCTGGGCGGCGGCCGGGTTGACCCGCTGGAAGCGGCCGTGCTCGTCGGCGATCAGCAGGCCGATCGGGCAGCCGTCGAACGCGGTGCGGAACTGTTCCTCGCTGCGGGCCAGGTCGGCGCGGGCCTCCCGCTCGGCGGTGACGTCGAGCAGCTGGACCACGGCGTGCTGCGGCCCCTGGTCGTCGGTGATGGCGAGCAGATGGACGGCGACCGTGACCAGGCTGCCGTCGGCGCGCCGCAGCTCGGCCTCGCTCGGCGTGCCGCCGCCGGCCGCGGCCACCGCGAGGGCCGGCACGTCGACCCCGCCGACCTGCTCGGCCGAGAAGCCCAGCAGGCGCCGGAAGGCCGGGTTGGCGAGCAGGATCCGGCCGCGGTCGGCGCCGCGCAGGCCGATCACGATCGTCGGGACCGGGCTGTGCTCGAAGACCTCGGCGAACCGGCGCTCGCTGCGGGCCAGCCGGTCGAGCGCGGCCAGCGCGGCGGTGCGCTCCTCCTCGAGCGCCTGCACCGCGGCCGTGGCCTGGCGCAGCAGCTCCCGCTTGTGCGTCGCGTCGGCGGCGTGCCGCAGCGCGCCGGAGAGGGCGTCGGCGAGCAGGGTGAGCTGCTGCTCGTCGGCCTCGGCGAAGGCGTCCGGCCGGCGGGCGGCGACGGTGAGCACGCCGATCGGGCCGTCCGGGGTGCGCAGCGGGGCGATCATCATCGCGTGGATCCCGGTGCGGCGGACGATGGCCTGGTTGGCGCGCGGATCGGCGGTCGCGTCGGCACAGCGCACGGTCGTGCCGGTGGCGACCGCGACGCCGGCCAGGGAGCCGTCGAGCGGTACCGACGGCGTCGCCCGCTCGGCCAGGGCGCCGATGCCGGCCAGGGCTCGCAGCGTGGCGCCGTCGGGGTCGATGAGCTGCACGGCGGCCGAGTCGCCGGCCGGGAGCACCCGCAATGCGCGGTCGGCCATCAGGCGTACGACCGCGTCTCGTTCCGTCGCCGCGGCGGTGACCTCACGCTGCACCGCGATCGTCATGCGAAGCCGCTGTGCCTCCCGGGCCGCCGACTCCTCGGCCAGCTTGCGCCGGGTGATGTCCTCGCACTGGACCAGACGGTCGCGGCTGCCGTCCGCGCCGGGGATCGTCGTCAGGCCCACCCGGGCCCACACCACGGTTCCGTCGGGGCGTACGTATCGCTTGTCGAAGCCCGACGCCGCCTCGGGATCCGCGCCCAGCCGCCGGACCTCCCACTCGCTCGCCGAGCGGTCCTCGGGGTGGGTGAGGCCGATGTAGTGCCGGCCGATCAGCTCGCCCGCCGGCCGGCCGACCATCCGCTCGAAGGCCGGGTTCACCCGGCGCAGCAGGCCGTCGTGCCCGGCGATGGCCGAGGCCAGCGGGCTCGCGTCGAAGGCCGCCCGGAACTGCGCCTCGCTGCGCAGCAGGGCCTGTTTGGTGGCCACCGCGCCGGTGCGGTCGACCACCTGCATCACCAACCGCCCCGGCTCGCGCAGGTAGGTCACGCCGACCAGGCAGTGCACCACCTGCCCGTCCCGGCCGAGGAAGCGGGTGTGCCGCCGGTAGCTCCCGGCCCCGCCCTCGACCAGCGCGTGGGCCTGCGCCCGGTCCTCCTCGATCTCGTCCGGGTGGGTGAGCGAGGCGAGATCCCGGCCGTCGAGCTCGTCCTCGCCGCGGCCCAGCATCGACGCCATGGCCGCGTTCACCCGCAGGTTGCCCCCGCCGGGGTCGAACACGGCCATGCCGATCGGCGACGCGTCGAACAGCGTCTCACGGTCGGCCCGGCGGTCCAGGAAGCCGACTGTCACGATGACCCGTTCGGCCCGGATCGGCCGGATCTAAGCGTCAGCGCTTCGTGTATATGAATCCGATCTTGTCGACCTCGTCGCCGGCGCGCCCGTGGAAGCCGGCCACCTGCCAGCCGCCCGGGGCCGTGCGGGTGACGCAGTCGGACGTCGTGGCGCCGCCGGCGAGGGTGTGGCCGGCGCTGGTGGTGAACTGGGCGTAGAAGACGCGGGTCGTGCCGGCGTACTTGCCCTGGCACAGCTTCACCGCGGTGACGTACTCGCCGGCGCCGAGCGTGAGCGACCTCGCCGTGCCGCCGGAACCGCCGTGGGACAGCACGGTCCCGGTGGTGAGGGTGAGGCCGAGCGCGTCGACGCGGCTGCCGGCCCGCAGGCTGACGACGCCGGCCCGGGCCCCGGCCGGGACCTGGTCGATGTCGGTGTAGTAGTCGCCGTGCGGCCCGCCGAACTGCTCGCTCAGGCGGTACGCCGCGCTGGTGGACCACGAGAACGTGACGCTGATCGGGTCGTGGTCGGACAGGCCGGCGAAGCCGTCGTGCTCGTTGTGGTACCCGGTCGCGGTCAGGCCGACGAGCTTGCTACCGCGATAGAGCACCTTGTCGACGACCTCGCAGGTGTCGGTGATCGCGCTCTCGTCGCACACGAGCGGGTCGCTGCCGATCGCCGGGGCGACCCCACCGCGTTCCAGGCGGACCCAGGCGTCGGTGAGGCCGTTGCTCGCGGCGAAGGCGGCGATGGTGTCTCCCGTACGCGTGTAGCGCGTGTTCGTGTCGCCCATCACCACCACGGCGTTGCCCGCCGAGTGCGACCCGATGAACGCGGAGAGCTGGCTCAGGTTGTCGGCCCGCGAGGCGAGGTCCCCGGCGTTGGTCCCGGCGTTGGTGTGCAGGTTGTAGAAGTCGACGTAGACGCCCTCGGCCAGCCGCTCCCGCATGAAGGTGAAGCCCTTCGGCGTGAGGCAGTCGCCGGAGTCGAGCTGGCACGAGTTCCAGTGCACGCGCTCGAAGTCGCCGGTGTCGTACGCGTAGCCGGACAGCGTGTTCAGGCCGCTGCCGATGCCCGCGCCGCCGCTGGTCGGCGTCCGGTACGGGTGGGCGTCCGCCGCGTACAGATCGGCGTGGTAGTTGAAGTCCTCCTGAACATGCACGATGTCGTACGGCCCGAGGAGCTGCCCGATCGCCGTGGTCGCCGGCCCGCGCGGGGTGGGCGCGCTGGAGATGCCGTCGGGCAGTCCGGCGACGTTGTAGGTGAGGGTCGTGAAGGTGCCCTGTTCCGCCGCGGCGGCCGGCGCCGTGATCACGGTCGAGAGCAGGGCGGCCACGAGGGACGCGATCCGAAGCATGTACCGGACGGTAGGGTTCGACCCTTGTCGATGGAAGCGCTCCCGTAATACTCATAGGTGAAAAAAGGTCGCGTTCACCGACGGTTCGCCGGGTGGTCTCCGGGCTGGTCGAGAGTCACCTCGACAATTCCCTCCCGACCTGGAGATTCGCGTGATCGAATCGACGCTCACCCGGCGCGGCCTGCTCCGCGCCGCCGTCGTCGCCGCGGCGGCGCCCCCGTTGCTGCGCGCCCTGCCCGCGGCCGCGGCGCCGTCGTCGTCGTTTGTGGACAGCTATCAGACCAACGTCGCCGCCAACACCACGGCCGACAGCAACGCCGCCGTGCGGATCCTCTCCGGCATGCAGCGCCTGTGGCAGACCGGCGCGGCCTGGAACACCGGCACCGTCCTCGACGCGCCCGCGCTGCGCGCGAGCATGCGGTACGCGGCCCGGGTGACCCGCGACCGCACGCCGGCCGAGGCGGCCCGCGCGTTCGTCCAGGACCGGCAGAACCAGAGCTACGCCGCGATCTCCGGCCTCGGCCCGCTGGCCGCCGCCTACAAGGAGGGCGCGCTCGCCGTCACCTCGATCACCTCCGCGCCCGGCGGCACCCCCGCCACCACCATCGACGACACGATCCCGGCCGGCGCCCCCGCCGGGTCGGCCCTCGGCGCCGGCTCGCCCACCTCGGCGCTCGGGCAGGTCGTCACCCTGGTCAACACCGTGCGCGGCTCGTTCTCCTCGGGCAACCCGAGCAAGGCCGCCTACCAGTACCCGCGCCCGTGGCGGATGACGCTGGACAGCGAGGTCGTGGACACCGGCGCCGTCGACGCGCTCGGCTTCCCGGTCTACGACTCGCCGGTGGTCGTGGCCCCGCAACTGCTGCGCCAGCGCAGCGCCACCCCGGCGAGCGACGGCGGCTTCCCGAGCGGCCACACCAACGCCTTCCATCTGGCCGCGCTGGCCTTCGCGTACGCGATTCCCGAGCGCTTCCAGGAGCTGATGGCGGCCGCCTTCGACCTGTCCGAGACGCGCATCGTCGCCGGCATGCACTCCCCCGTCGACGTGATCGGCGGCCGCATCCTGGCCACCGCCCTCGCCGCCGCGATCCTGAACGACCCGGCGAACGCCACGTTGAAGGCCGCGGCCCGCGCCCAGGCCGTCGCCTACTTCCGGCCTTCGATGGCCACCGGCACCGACCCGTACGGCGACCGGGCGGCCAACGAGCGCCTGGTGACGCCGAAGCTCACGTACGGCCTGCCGCGCGGCCGCCCGACCGCCCCGATGGTCGTCCCGCGCGGCGCCGAGGTCCTGCTCGAGACCCGCCACCCGTACCTGTCGGCCGACCAGCGCCGCGAGGTCCTGCGCACCACGGCGGTCGGCGCCGGCTGGCCGCTGCTGGACGGCCCCGAGGCGTGGGGCCGGCTGAACCTGTTCGCGGCCGCCGACGGCTACGGCGCCTTCGACCGCGACGTGGTCGTCACGCTGGACGCCGCCGACGCCTGGCGCAACGACATCGCCGGCCGCGGTGGCCTGCTGAAGGCGGGCCCGGGCGCGCTCACGCTGACCGGCGCCAACACCTACCGCGGCGGCACTACGGTCGCGGCCGGCACCCTGACCGCGGCGTCGTCGCGCGCCCTGGGCTGCGGCGACGTGGTCGTCACCGGCGGCACCCTGGCCGCCGCGCGCATCGGAGGCTCGTTCCGCCAGCAGGCCGCCGGCACCCTCGCCGCCGGCTCCCACGTCGAGATCTCCGGCGACGCGGCGCTCGGCGGCACGTTGTCGGTCGGCGGCGACACCGTGCTGCGGGCCCGGCGCGTGCGGGGCCGCTTCGACCGCGTCGTCGCGCCGGCGGGCCACCGGGCGGAGGTGAGCTACTCCCGTACCGCGGTCACGGTCCGTCTCCACCGCGCCTGACCCTCACCGCGCTCACCGCCACCGCAGGCGGCGTCCGTCTCACCGCAGGCAGCGTCCGTCCGGGTAGGCGCCGACCGGCCCGAGCGGCACGGCGCCGAGCTCGAAGCGCACGTAGGTGACCGCGCAGGCGCCGCCGCCCAGCGGCACACCGTAGAGCACGCTGTCCGTCGGCGCCCGGTCGTCGTCGCCGCGCGGGCGCCGGACCTCGGCGTTCGCGCGGCCGAGGTCCCGCAACGCCGACCGGACGGTGAGCACGTCCGCGTCGGTGACGTCCCGGGAGCGCAGGCACGCCGAGCCCGGGCACACCGCCTCGCTCACGCCGGTGCTGATCGTCTCCGCCATGGCGTCGGCCGCGGCGGTCTCCACGAGCGGCGCGCGGTCGGGGTCGTCGGCGATCCGCCGCCCGCACCCGGCCGCCTCGTTCCGGAGCAGGGCGGCGTTGACCTCCCGCAGGTCGGTGCCGCCGATGTAGGCGACCAGGCCGCGGCGATCGCACGGGTCGGCGCTCGGCCGGGGCTCGGCGACGGGCTGCCGCGGCGAATCGGTGAGCGAGCGCACCGCCACGACCATGCCGACGACCAGCACCGTCAGCGTCACCAGGCCGACCGGGCCCGTGCGGCGGGCGCGGCCGTCCTCCCCGAAGACGAACACCGCGCCAATCTACGCGCGGCGGCCCCTGTGCCTGGGGGCCGGTGTTTCGCCGTGGGACATCGCCGGGCGGAACATCTGGTCAGAGCGTGCGGGACAGCACCAGCTCGTCGTCCTCGAGCTCGCCGGTCGGAATGAAGCCCATCGAGCGGTAGAGGGCGAGCGCCGGGGTGTTGCCGGGGTGGCAGGAGAGGCGGATCTCGGTGGCGTTCTGCTCGGAGCGCAAGTAGCCGACGATCGCCTCGACCGCCGCGCGGCCGATGCCGGCGCCCTGGGCGGGGGCGTCGATCAGCATGCCGCCGATCCAGTGGGCGTCGGGGGGGGGGGGGGGGGGGGGAGGGGGGGTGGGGGGGGGGGGGGGAAGAGGAACAAAAGGAGGGAGGGAGGCGCGCGGCAAAGGGGGGAGGGGAGGGAGGAGAGAAAAGAGGGGGGC
>NZ_JBVJIU010000027.1:0-136089 GCF_055586105.1 Actinoplanes sp. NPDC051537 | reverse complement strand
GGATCAAACTCTCCAACAAAATCTGTGGAAAAAATGTCCCGACAACAAAAAGTTGCCAAAGGAATCCAAGCCGGATCAAACCGGCCAGGGAAAAAACATAATTGGCACTGGCTTTACAAGCACCCTGTTGAGTTCTCAAAGAACAACCACACCCGAAGCAAACCCGCCCTCGGGGCACTCGCTAAACTTTACCCTCGCCCTACCGGAGCGTCAAATCCGTGTAATTCCCCGGAAATGCGATCCGATAAAACCTCAGGCCCCGCAAAACAGTACACGGCAAACAGCCGGTGCAATTCCTCGGGGTTCCACCAGGACGGCCGCTGCGACGACCCCGAAAGGCCCCCGCGCTCGCCCGTCTCCCTGGCGGCTCGGGAAACACTACACGCGCCGCCCGCGACCGCCAAACCGACCCACTCCCCCATTCGGGTGTCCGTCGACACATGCTCGATCAAGAGCGCCGGCGACCGTCCGCCACCTCCCCCACCCTTTGGGTGGGTGCTCAGCCGCCCCACCATCTGCCGCCTACCCCCACCCCCCTTGGGTAGGTGTCCAGGCGGCCACCGTCCGCCGCCTCCCCCACCCTTTGGGTGGGCGTTCAGCCGCCCCACCGTCCGCCACCTCCCCCACCCATTGGGTGGGCTGCTGGCTTTTGGGCGGACGGCTGACTCTGGGCGGACGGCTGGCAACACCCACGGGCGCGCCACAAATTCGCGGGCGGGCAACAGCGTTGGCGACGAGCGAGACCAACGGGTGGGACATCCAAACTCGCGGCCAGCCTGGCCCAAACCGCTGAGCAACCGCCGAACAAGACCCAACCCGCACGCCGCCCGGCCACCAAACGCTCGCCATCTCCACCCGAGCCACCAGCAGCGAACCTGCCGACCAACACTGCGTTGCCCCAAAGCCAGCCCGTCACGGTCGGTGCCGCGGGCCGCCATAGCGGCCACGGCGACAGCGCGCCCCCCAGCCCATGCCGCCACCCTCAGACCGGGCGGCAACACCCAAACCGGCCGGACTACCGCGCACGGGCGACCTGACAGCACCACCGAACACGGGCGATGATTCGCTGAGCGTCTCCCCGTCCACGGATCGGAGCCCCACCATGCACGCAGATCTTGTCTTTCACGGCGGCCCGGTCTTCACCGGGGGTGAGCGGCACCGAACGGACGTTGCTGTCCGTGAGGGGCGGATCGTTGCGCTCGGCGATGCGGTTCGGGATCTCGTGGGGCCGGGGACCGACGTCGTCGACCTTGGCGGGCGGCTTCTGCTGCCGGGGTTTCAGGACGCGCACATCCACGCCGTCATGGGTGGGGTCGAGCTCGGCCTCTGCGACCTGACCGGCACCACCGACCTCGACGAGTACCTCCGGCGCGTGGGCGACTATGCCGAGGCGCACCCGGAGGCCGAGTGGATCGTCGGCGGCGGCTGGTCGATGGAGAGCTTCGCGGGCGGCATCCCGAACAAGGCTCTCCTGGACCGGGTCGTCAAGGACCGGCCGGTCTACCTGATGAACCGCGACCACCACGCCGCCTGGGTGAACAGCCGGGCGCTCGAGCTCGCCGGCATCACCGCGAGCACACCGGACCCGGCCAGCGGCCGCGTCGACCGGGACGCGGACGGCAACCCGGTCGGTGCGCTGCAGGAGGGCGCCATGGATCTGGTGAAAGTGCCGCTGACCACCGCGGAGCAGCGGCTGGACGGGCTGTTGCGGGCGCAGCGCCTCCTGCACGCGCTGGGCATCACGGCCTGGCAGGACGCGATGGTCTGCGCCACGAACGGCTATGACGACATCTCCGACGCCTATCTGCGGGCGGCCAACGACGGGACTCTCACGGCGACCGTGATCGGGGCGCTCTGGTGGGATCGGGAGCGGGGCGCGGAGCAGATTCCGGAACTGGTCGCGAAACGGCAGAGCATGACGGTGGGACGGCTGCGGTGCGACTCGGTGAAGCTGATGCTGGACGGGATCGCGGAGAACTTCACGGCGGCGATGACCGAGCCCTACCGCGACTCGTGCGGCTGCGTGACGGGAAACAGGGGGCTGTCGTTCATCGATCCGGAGCTGCTCCCGGCGTACGTCAGCGCATTGGATGCCCTGGGTTTTCAGCCCCATTTTCACGCGCTCGGGGATCGGGCGGTCCGGGACGCTCTCGACGCGGTCGAGGCGGCGCGCAAGGCGAACGGCGTGCGCGACACGCGACCGCATCTCGCGCACCTTCAGGTCGTGCATCCGGATGACGTTCCGCGCTTTCAGGCCCTCGGGGCGGTCGCGAACATGCAGCCCTACTGGGCGGCGCACGAGCCGCAGATGGACGAGCTGACGATTCCGTTCCTCGACCCGAGCCTGGCCGGCTGGCAGTACCCGTTCGGGGATCTGGAACGGGCGGGGGCGCGCCTGGCCGGCGGGAGCGACTGGCCGGTGAGCACGCCCGACCCGCTGCAGGGAATTCACGTGGCGGTCAACCGGGTCCATCACGGCGACGACGCCGCCGGCTTTCTGCCGGACCAGGTCCTCGGCTTGGGTACGGCGTTCCGCGCGTACACCGAGGGATCGGCCTTTGTGAATCATCTCGATGACACCGGCAGTATCGCCACCGGGTTCCGCGCCGACCTGGTCGTGCTCGACCGCGATCCGTTCGAGGCGCCGGCCATCGAGATCGGCGACGCGAAGGTGGCGATGACGTTCGTGGATGGCAAACGGGTCTACGAGTCGTAGCGGGTCCATTCGGCGCCGGTCGTGCGCTGATAGGCGGCGACGGCGTCCTCGATGGTCGGGAAGAAGTGCGCGGGGTCGATGGTGCGGGTCAGCTGATATCGGTCGATCTTCTCGTGGACCGGGCTCTTCATCTCGGCGAAGACCAGGTTGACCCCGGCCGCGTTCAGCTCCTCGTCCAGTTCCTCGAGGACGTCGGCCGCGGTGGTGTCGATGTCGGTGATCGGCTCGGCGGCCACCACGATCCAGCGCACGCCGGGCGAGGAACGGGCGAGCGCGCGGATCCGCTCCCGGAAGACCCGGGCGTTCGCGAAGATGAGGGGCGCGTCGAACCGGAACAGCACCAGCCCGGGCAGCAACGCGGCCTCGGGATAGACCCGCGTGTCGTGATAGCCGCTGACGCCGTCGGGCTTGCCGAGCACGGCCTGATAGGGCCACCAGACGCGACGGAACACATTCAGCACCGACAATGCGACGGCGATCGCGATGCCGGGCAGGACGCCGAGGAGCGCGACCCCGAGAAACGCCGCGATGCCGAGGCTGAACTCGACCCGGCGCCGGCGCCACAGGCTGCTCATGGCCGGGAAGTCGGCGAGCGAGACGGCCGCCGCGATGACCACCGCGGCGAGCGTCGGCGACGGCAGGTCGCGCAGCAGGCCGGGCACGAAGACCAGCAACAAGGTGATGGCGACCGCGCCGACCACGCCGGTGACCTGCGAGCGGGCGCCGGACTGCTGGGCGACGGCGGTGCGCGAGCCGCTGGTGCTGACCGGGAAGCCCTGGAAGAACGCGGCGGCGATGTTGGCGGCGCCGATGCCGACCATCTCCTGGTTGCCGCGCACCTCCTGGCCGGTGCGGCCGGCGAACACCGAGGCCGTGGAGATGGTGTCGGTGAGCGAGACGAGCGTGATGCCGAGCGCGCCGGCGGCGACGACGCCCAGGTCGGAGAGGTCGAACGAGGGCACGTCGAACGGCGGGAAGCCCTGGGGCAGTGCCCCGACGACGTCGACGCCCCGCTCGACGAGACCGAACAGCGGGACGGCCAGGGTGGAGAGCACGACGGCGACCAGGATGCCGGGGACGCGCGGCAGCCAGCGCCGGAGCGCCACGATCACGGCCAGCCCGAACACGCCGATGATCAATGAGGCCGGGACCGTCTTGCCGTCGGCGAGCCCCTCGACGAAGCCGCGCGTCTCGCTGATCAGGTCGTCGCCCTCGACCGAGAAGCCGAACAGCTTGGGCAGCTGACCGATGAGGATGGTCAGGGCGAGCCCGTTCATGTAGCCGACCTGCGTGGGGTGCGACAGCAGGTCGGCCAGGAACCCGAGCTTGGCGATGCCGGCCAGCACCAGCAGGACGCCGACGACCAGGCCCAGCATCGAGGCCAGCGCGACCGCCTCGGCGGGCGGCGCTCCCGCGCCCAGCGACCCGACCAGCACCACGGCGATCATCGGCCCGAGGGACGAATCCGGTCCGAGCACCAGGACCCGGGAAGGGCCGAACACCGCGTACGCGAGCAGGCAGAGAATTGACGTGTACAGGCCGGTGATCGCGGGAAGCCCGGCGAGCTGCGCGTAGGCCATGCCCTGCGGGACCAGCAGCGTGGTCAGCACGATCCCGGCTATGAGGTCCTTGGGGAGCCAGGCCGCCTGGTACGTGCGCACGGCGCCGATGCCGGGCACCCACTCGCGAAGGTCGATCGCCACAGGCCGAACTTAGCGTCCGCGGGCCGTGCGCGACCCACCCGTACGGGATGGAAAGCTGGGTGAATGGACCTTGAGGATGCGCTCGCCCGCCGGCTCGGTTCGGTCCCCGCCGCGGTGGGGATCTCGCAGGCCGGGTCCCGCACGATGGCCGGGGCCGGCTCGCCCTTCCGCATCGCGTCGCTGACCAAGGTCTTCACGTCGGCCGCGCTCGTGCTGACGATGCGCGACCACGGCATTCCGCTCGGCACGCCGGCGCTCGAGCTGCTGCCGGAGCTGGCGGAGGACTGGCGCGCCGATCGCGGCCTGACCGTCGAGCAGATCCTCGGCCAGGTCTCGGGCCTGCGCGAGTCGGTCGACGCGGCGACGGTGGCGGCGCTCGGCGAGGGCGACGACGCGCTGGGCGAGACGGCGCGCCTGGTGGTCCGCGCGGGCAGCGAACGCCCGGCCGGCGCCCGCTGGTCCTACTACAACGGCAACTATTTCCTGGCGGGTGCGATCCTGGCCGCGATCTCCCATTTCCCGTACGAGGTGAGCCTCCACGATCGCGTCCTGAGCCCGTGGCATCTCACCCGGACCGGCTTCGACCCGCCGAACGGCTACCCGCGGGGACGCCGTCCGAGTGGCGGGCTGTGGTCGTGCGTGCCGGACCTGCTGACCGCCGGCGAGCGGCTGATCTCCGACGGCGAGTTCCGCGCGCCGCGGACCGGGGCGGACGATCCGATGACGTACGGGCTGGGGTGGGCGCTCGGCCCCGCCGGCCAGATGTACCTGAACGGACGCGTGTCCGGGTACCGGTCGGCGATGCTGATGGTGCCGTCGCACGCGTACGTGAGTGTGGTCCTCACCGCCGATGAGAGCGCGCTGCCGTACGCCGCCCGTTTGCTCAGTGATCTGCAGCTGCCCCTGACCGGCCAGGACGTCGCCGACGCGATCGACCGGTTCGCGGCCTGATGGCCGCCCGCTTCCCTCCCAGCCAGTTCCGTCCCGGCCGCTTTCGTCCCGGTCGCCATACCGGCTGGGGCGTGCTGACCGTGGCCGGCTCGAGCGGCCGGGTGGACGACGATCGCGCCCGGCTGTTCGCCCGGCACGGCGCGCTGGCCGAGTCGATCCGCTGGTTCGGTGGCCCCGGCCAGAACCCGGGCCCGTGGGAGATCCCGCTCGAGCAGTTCCAGGACCGGGTGGCCGCCCTGCGCCGCACGTGCGATCGGGTGCTGCTGGCGGGCACATCGTTCGGCGCCGAGGCCGCCCTGCTGACCGGCGCTCACACCCCGGGCGTCGACGCGGTGGTGGCGTTCGCGCCGTCCGATGTGGTGTGGGCGGGCGTTCGCCCCGATGGCACGCAGACCTCCCATTGGACGCTGGGCGGCCGGCCGGTGCCGTTCGTGCCGTTCGTCCCATGGACCCCGGTCGATGACCCGCCGAGTTATCGCCGGTTGTACGAGTTGTCCCGGGCGGCCGACCCGGCGGCGGTGGCGGTCGCGGCGATCCCGGTCGAACGGATCCCGTCGGTGATCGTGGTGGCCGGCGGGGATGACCGGGTGTGGCCGAGCGTGGAGCACGCCGGGGCGATCGCCGCGCGGTGCGGGATGGCGTGCACGGTGGTGATGGACGGTGAGGCGGGGCATCGCACGGTGCTGCCGGGCGAGGCGGTGGTTGTCGCGGGGGCGCGGATGGCTCGCGGTGGGACGGAGGAGGCGGACCGGCGGCTGGGGGTGGCGGCTTGGGAGCGGATCCGGTTGTTGATGGGGGTGTCTGAGGTTTGATGGCTGGGGACAACCCGCGGAAAGTGTCGTACCTGCGTCGTAAAGTCCGCCCCACCCAGTCAACGGGTGGGGAACAGTTACGGCCGGCATTGAGTGGCGGGCTCGGGACGACCTCAGCGGCGGCCTGTGGACAACCCGGCGAAACTGTCACACCCGCGCCGTAGAGTCGGCCCACCCAGTCAACGGGGTGGGGACCAGACACGGCGGGCGTTCAGCATCGGGCTGCGGCCTGGCTGCGGGACATGCTCCTGCGGCGGGGCGGGGCGCCTTCAGCGCGGCGGGGCGGGGCGCCTTCAGCGCGGCGGGTTGTAGCGCGACCGCGGCGCCGTAGGACTCGGGCGCCCGGCGCGGCCGCGGACCGGCGGCCGCGTAACGCGACGCCACGAGTCGGGACGCCGGGCTGCGGGCACGAGCGGCGCGACCGGCTCACCCGGCGAGACCGCCTCACCGGACATGACCGGCTCACCCGAAACGACCGGCTCACCCAAAACGACCGGCTCACCCGACACGACCGGCTCACCCAAAACGGCCGACTCACCCGACAAGACGGGCTCACCCGCCGACACCGGCGTGGCCCGCCTGGCCGGCTCGACCGACGAAGCTCGACCGACCTGCCCGACCTGCCCGACCTGCCCGACCTGCCCGACCTGCCCGACCGACGAGGCCGACGAGGCCGACGAGGCCGACCCGACCGACCCGACCGGCCCCACCGAGGCGACCGGCCGCCGCGGACCAGGAACCGGCCCCGGCCTCACCGGCAAAGCGGGCTCCGACTGCCGCGACAACGGCGTGACCACGGCCAGCACCACGGCGAGGATCCCCACCGCCGCGAGGGCGTCCACCCAGTAGTGGTTTCCGGTCACCACCACGACCAGCAGGGTCACCACGGGGTGGGCCAGCCACAACCACCGCCAGCGGGACCGGGTGGCGTAGATCAGGGCGACCGCGACGGCCAGCGCCCACCCCACGTGCAACGACGGCATGGCCGCGTACTGGTTGCTCAGCGTGTCGCTCGTCGGTGAGCCGTAGACCGACGGGCCGAACAGGCGGCCCGTGTCGAGCAGGCCGGCGCTCGCCAGCATGCGCGGCGGGGCCAGCGGGAACAGGGCGTGGATCACCAGGGCCAACGCGGTCAGGGAGGCCAGCGTGCGGCGGAACCACAGGTAGATCTCGGGGCGGCGGATGTAGGTCCAGACCAGCGCGGCGGCGGTGGCGGGAAAATGGACGTACGCGTAGAAGCCGTTCGCGGCCCGGACCCACCAGGTGTGGTCGAGGATCGTCGCCTGCAGGGCCGCCTCGCTGGGGAGGCGCACGGCGCGCTCGAAGTCCCAGACGCTCTGGGCGTTGGTCAGGGCGGCGCCCACGTGGCCCTCGACCAGTATTCGGCCCAGTTTGTAGGCCAGGAACAGCACGGCCACGAACACGATCTCGCGGAGGGCGCGGCGCACCGCGAGTCGCGAAGCCGAAGCCGTGACCATGGTCATCTGGCGCCTCCCTGGGCCGGAGCGGACCGATGCCGGTCCGGCTTCCAAGGATGTTCCGGATCTTTCTCAGCGTGCAAAGTTCGAGCGTGAGAACTGAATCACCCTCTCAGCAGGCACACAGGAACTTCACTTGACGGCGATCGGGTTGATCGGCGACCCCACCGCCCCGGTGATCGGCAGCGGGGCGGCGGTCAGGAAGAAGTCGTAGCGGCCCTCGGCGGCGCAATCCACGGCGAGCGCGTCGGGATCCCACATCTCGCCCAGGAACAGCCCCATGTTGGGGATCGCCACCTGGTGCAGGGGCTGGAACGCGACGTCGAACTCGTTCGGCCGCACCTCGAAGCCCCAGGTGTCGGTGGCGACGGCGGCGATCTCGGTGTCGTGCAGCCAGTCGGCGGTGGTGAACGACAGGCCGGGCGCGGGGCCGCCGGCGTACTCCCCCCAGCCCTCCCGGCGGCATCGGGTGAGCTGGCCGGTGCGCACGACCACGATGTCGCCCCGCCCCACCCGGGACGACGGGCCCTGCCGCGCGATCGTCTCGTCCAGATGCGCGGCGGTGATCGCGAACCCGTCCGGCAGCTCGCCGCCGTCGCCGAACGCGCGTCCCACGTCGAGCAGCACGCCCCGGCCGACGATCACGTCGGCGACCGTCTCGATGCCGGTCACCGCGTCGCCGAGGCTGGTCACGACGGTCGCGGCGGGCCGGCCGTTCCAGGCGTTGCCGTGGTCGAAGATGTGGCCCAGCCCGTCCCACTGGGTCGAGCACTGCAGCGGCATCGCGATCACGTCGTCGGCGCCGCCCAGGCCGTGCGGGAAGCCCTGGATGCCGGCGGCCGCGTCGGTGCCGGTGTCGAGCATCGTGTGCACCGGGTTGGTGCGGCGGCGCCAGCCCTTCTGCGGGCCGTCCATGTCGAACGACTGCGCGAGCGAGAACGAGACCCCGCGCCGGATCAGCCGGGCGGCCTCCACCCGCTTGCCGGGGGTCAGGAAATTCATGGTTCCCCGTACGTCGTCAGCACCCCAGCGTCCCCAGTTGGTGTTCCGCTTGGCGGCCGCCGCGATCGCGCCCTCGGGGTCGGTCCGATCGAGCGTCATGCGGCGGTCCCGAACACGTCCGCGACCCAGTCGGCGATGAACACGCTCACGTGCGGCAGGTGGTCGAGCCCGATGTGCTCGGCGCCGCCCTCGGCCGGCGTGAAGACGCGCAGCTCGCGACGGGGACTGGCGGTGGCCTGCTCGTACGACCGGTGGGCGTACCGCAGCGGGATCTGCCGGTCGTTCTCGCCGTGCGCGACCAGGAACGGGACATCGATCCGCTCGACCACGCCGTCGAGGTGGACGTCGGCCGCGGTCTTGACGAACTCGTCGATCGACGACGAACCCCACACCCACATCACGTGGTCCCAGTAGTGCGGGACCGGGTTCTCGCCCTCCCGCTCGAGCCGCCGCAGCTGCACCTCGCCCCAGTTGTGGTTGGCGCCCCACGCCACGCACAGGGCCAGCCGCTTCTCGAAGGCCGCCGCCCGGGGCGCGTAGTAGCCGCCGAGCGACCACCCGACCAGGCCGATCCGGGCGGCGTCGACGTCGCCGCGGGCCAGCAGGTAGTCGACGCAGGCCGCGGCCCAGTCCTCGGTGGTGACCCGGGCGGTGAGGCCGCCGAAGCGCAGGGCCTCGCCGCTGCCGGGGCAGTCGACCATCAGCGTGGCGATGCCGCGCGCCGCCAGCTCCCGGGGGAAGCCGGAGACGTACATGTGCTCCTTGGTCGAATCGAGCCCGTTCCACATGACGACGCAGGGTGCGCCGGGGCCGGCCGGGGTGAAGTAGGCCGGCAGCGTGGTGCCCTCGAACGGGATCGCGACGCGGGTCGTGGCCGGGTCGATCAGGTCGAACGTCTTCTGCATGAGGTCGAGGCAGCGCTGGTAGATCGCGCGCCGGCCGGGGGCGTGCGCGCTCTGCATCCGCTCGGCCTGGGTCAGGTAGTTGGTGGCCCGGAAGTACTTCTGCCCGGCCGCCCGCCGGTGCCCCGCCGCCTCGTCGGCCACGGCCTGCGCCTCGAGATCGTCGACGACCGCGGTCCACGACGCCATCAGCGCCGGGGTGCCGACGTCGGAGCCCTGCGCGGCCAGATCCCGGATCGGCCGGCAGGCCCGGTCGACCTCGTCGATGAGGCCGCCGCTGTTGAGCGCGGCGACCACGCCGAGGTTCCAGACGTAATTGCCCGGGAAGTACTCGAACATCAGGCTTGCCTTTCGACGGACCGCCGGAATGAAGGAATCGGATCAGCGGCGGGTGCGGTGGTGATGCGGTTGGTGAGCGAGCCGATGCCTTCGACGGTCAGGGTCACCGTGTCGCCGTCCGTCAGCGGGGGCGGGTCTTGGCGGCCCCGGCGGCCCCACAGCTCGGCCAGGCAGCCGCCGTTGCCTACCGTGCCGGAGCCGAGGACGTCACCGGGCTCGACCCGGCTGTCGCGCGCCGCGTACGCCAGCAATGTCTCGAAGGTCCAACCCATGTGCGAGAGCAGATCCCGGCCCACCTCGACGCCGTTGACCGACGCGCTGCAGGAGAGAGCGAGGAATCCGTCGGCGTCGCGATAGGAAGCCAGCTCGTCGGCCGTGACGATCCACGGGCCGAGGCTTCCGGCGAAATCCTTGCCCTTGGCCGGACCCAGGTTCACCTGCATCTCGCGGCTCTGCAGGTCTCGTGCCGACCAGTCGTTGAAAATCGTGTAGCCGAAGATGGTTGCGCCGGGGCCCACCACGGCGGCCACCTCCAGCTCGAAGTCGCGGGCCACCGACGCGGCGGGGAACGGCACGTCGGCGCCGGGGCCGATCAGCGTGTGCGGGTTCGTGAAGTAGAACGTCGGGGCGTCGTACCAGGCGTCCGGCACCCCGCCCACGCCGTCGACCGCCCGCCGTACCCCCTCGACGTGCTCTTCGAAGGCGACGAAGTCGCGGACGGCGGGAGGCCGCAGGGGCGCGAGCAACTGCACTTCATCCAGGGGTACGCCGGGAAGCAGCTCCGGATCCGGGATGCCGGCCCGGACCACGTCCAGGACCGTGCGCGAACCGGCGAACGGGTGCACGAGCGCGTCCCGCACCACGCCGCCCCGCACGACGCCGCCGTGGTCGAAGGTCGCGAGCCGCATCAGACGGGCGGGGCGACGAACACGCCGCGGTCGGGGTCGTTGAACGACTGCTTGGCGACGAGCTCGTTCATCGGGTTCGCGGTCCCCCACTGGTCCGACACCATCGGGTCGGAGAAGTCGTACAGGTGCGGGTGCCAGGTGTCCTCGTCCAGCTGCTCGAGCTCGGTCGTGTACTCGATGGTGTTGCCGTGCGGGTCGAGGAAGTAGCTGAAGGTGTTCTTGCCGGCCATGTGCCGCCCGGGGCCCCACACCTTCTCGACGCCGGCCCGCAGCAGCCGGCCGGTGCCGCGCATGTACTCGTCGATGCCGCGCATCTCGAACGACGCGTGGTGCAGCGCCACGTGCGGGCCGCGGGCGATGGCGAGGCTGTGGTGGTAGCGGTTGGTGCGCAGGAACCACATCATCGAGCCCATCCGCGGGTGCATCAGCGTGTCGGAGAGGGCGAAGCCGAGGTGCCGCTCGTAGAACGCGACGGTCTCCTCCGGGTTCGGCGAGTTGATGACCACGTGCGACAGCTTCACCGGGACGGACTCGCCGGCCTCGACCTTGCGGTGGGCGCGGATCTCGACGTCGGCGGAGACCTCGACCGTACGGCCGTCGTTGTCGAAGAACCGGAAGCCGTACCCGCCGCCCGGGGTCTGCATCTTGCCCGGCTCGCCGACCAGCTGGACGCCCGCGGTTCCGAGCTGCGCCGCCAGGGCGTCCACATCGGCCGGTGAGGCCGCCCCGAACGCGATCAGATCCAGGCGCTTCTCGTCGGCTCTGCGCAGGCGCACCGAGTACTGCTCGGGCGAGCCGGCGGCGGCGAGATAGGCGATGCCCGAGTCGGTGACGGACGGGGTCAGCCCCCACATCGTCGTGTAGAACTCGAACTGCTTGTCGTAGTCCGGCACGGCCAGGTCGACGTGCCGCAGGTGGGTGATCAGTCGCTCGTTCATCAGGCTTCCTGCATCAAGAGGTGGGAGATCCGGCCCATCAGGCCGGGCACGTCGCCGCGCTCGTGGTCGAGCAGCCAGCGGCACAGCTGGAGCGACCCCTCGACGACGGTCTTGGCCCGCTCGTAGCGGCGGTCGGCGAACGAGGTCCACAGCTCGGCGGAGAGGTCGTCGTGGGCGAGCAGCAGCCCGGCCAGCACGGAGGCGTCCTCGAGGGCCTGCGCGGCGCCCTGGGCCAGGGTCGGCGGGCAGGCGTGGGCGGCGTCGCCGATCAGCACGACCCGGCCGCGGTGCCAGGGCGCGTCGAGCACGTGGCTCTCGAACCAGGTGTAGTTGACCCGGGCCGGGTCGGTCAGCACGGCGCGGATGTCGTCCCACGGCCCGTGGTAGGCCCGCGACAGCTCCCGCATGACGTCGAGGGACTCCTGCGGCGAGAGCGTGCTGCGATCGCGGGCGTCCTCCACGACGTACGCGTAAAGCGTGTCCTCGCCGGTGGGGCAGTAACCGGCGATGTAGCTGGGACCGCCGTAGAAGAGATCGGTGCGGGTGACGCTCGCCGGCCGGGGGGTGAACGCCCGCCAGATGCCCATGCCGACGCTGTGGGTCTCGAGGTTGACGCCGAGCATGCGCCGGGTCCAGGACCGGATGCCGTCGGCCCCGACGACCAGGTCGTAGCGGCCGCTCCCGCCGTCGGCGAAGGTCACCGTGACGCCGGTGTCGTCCTGGTCGAGCGCCGTGTACGTGGTCCCGAAGCGGATCTTGACACCGGCCGCGGCGGCCCGGTCCAGCATGATCTTCGCGAGGGCGGGCCGGTACATGCCGAGCGTGGCCGGCAGGTCGGGACCGCCGGTGCGGATGTCGTCGAGCTCGGCGATGAGGGTGCCGTTCGGGTCCGGGGCGCGCAGGCCGAGCGTGTCGAACGCGTACCCCTGCTCCTTGACCTGGTCCCAGACGCCCAGCTCGCGCAGGACGCGCAGCGCGTTGCCCTGCAGGGTGATCCCGGAGCCGAGCGCCGAGATGTCGGGCTTGATGTCGATGAGCTCGACGGAGACGCCACCCTCGGCGAGCAGGATCGCGGCGGCGGCGCCGGCAGCGCCCCCACCGACCACGAGTACGTTTCGCACGGCAGGCACGGCGGTTTCCCCTCTGTTGCCGGTGTGACTGCCACCACTGTCCGTTGCCGGGCAGCCATCAGGAAAGAGTCAACTGGTGATGCTCGGCATCAGCGGTGCTTATACTTCGGCGGTGCCGGTCGACCGGATGCTCGCGAACCTCGATCTGAACCTGCTGGTCACCCTCGATGCCCTGCTGCGCGAGCGGAACGTCACGCGCACCGCGGAGTCGCTCGGGGTGAGCCAGCCGGCGGTGAGTGCCGCCCTGGCCCGTCTGCGGCGGCACTTCGGCGACCCGCTGCTGGCCCGGGCCGGCAACCGGTACGAGCTGACCCCGCTCTCGGCCCAGCTGCTGGCGCTGACCGGCCCGGCGCTGACCGGGGTGCGCCGGGTCTTCGACGTGACGCCGGACTTCGACCCGTCGGCGGTCGAGCGCGAGTTCACGATCATCACGTCCGACTACGCGGCCACGGTCCTCGGCCCGCTCATCGCCCGGCGCCTGGCCGACGCGGCCCCCGGCATCCGGTTGCGCATGCAGTACACGACGCCGTACACCGTCGACCACGCGGCCGAGACGCTGCGGACCGCCGACGGGCTGCTGCTGCCGCACGGGTTCCTGACCGACATCCCGTTCCTCGACCTCTACGAGGACCGCTGGGTGTGCATCGTCTCCGAGGACCATCCCGACGTCGGCGCCGCCCTGACCCTCGAGCAGCTCGGCTCGCTGCCCTGGGTGGTGCTCTACAACCTGCGGACCGCGTTCGCGCCGGCCGCCCAGCAGCTGCGCATGCTCGGCATCGAGCCGCGGGTCGAGGTGGTCGCCGACGGTTTCCTGCCGATGCCGTTCCTGGTGGCCGGGACCCGGCGGGTGGCGCTTCTGCAGGAGCGCCTCGCCTCCCTTCTGGCGGCGCCGGCGGGCGTACGCATCCTGCCGTGCCCGTTTGATGCGGTGCCCCTGGCCGAGGCCTTCTGGTGGCACCCGATCTACCAGAACGACCCCGCCCACGTGTGGCTGCGCGGGGTGCTCGCCGCCGCCGGCCATCAGTTGCGTTTATGAGGCCCATAGGCGGAATCGGTCTTCCTTCTTACTGCCGCGAGCTTGATAGTCCGGTGTGATCCGCGTCTCCCCTTGGGAAGGGCTCATCGTGCTGGACATTTCGGTCGAATCCCCGCCACGCCAGGCCGGCCCCGCGCAGCTCGTCCTGCTGCTGGCCGGAAGCTGCCTGGCCGTGCTCGGCGCCGTGCTGATCGCGCCCGTCCTGCCGAAGATGGAGGACCACTTCGCCGGCGTCGCCGGGGCCGACGTGCTGGTGCCGATCGTGCTGACCATCCCCGCCCTGCTGGTCGGCCTGACCGCGCCGTTCGCCGGCCTGGTCATCGACGCGATCGACCGCAAGCGCCTGCTGCTGGTCGCCCTGGTCGTCTACGCCGCGGCCGGAACCGCCCCGCTCTACCTGAGCTCACTCGGCGCGATCATCGCGAGCCGGGCGGTCGTCGGCCTGTGCGAGGCCGCCATCATGACCTGCTGCACGACGCTGATCGCCGACTACTGGGACGGCTCGCGGCGCAGCCGGTATCTGGGCCTGCAAACCTTGGTCGCAACCGTTGCGGCGACGGTGTTTCTCGCGCTGGGCGGCGCCCTCGGCGCGGCCGGATGGCGTACGCCGTTCTGGCTGTACCTGGTCGCGCTGGTCCTCGTGATCCCGATGGCGCGCCTGCTCTGGCAGCCGGCGGCCGCCGCCCGCCCCTTCCGCGCCGCCGCCCGCCCCTTTCGCGCCGCCAAGCTCCCGCCGCTGCCGTGGCGCACGCTTCTCGTCCCCTGCCTGATCACCCTGGTCGGCGGCGTGGTGTTCTACGCGCTGGTCGTGCAGTTGTCGTTCGTGCTCGACGACCTCGGCGTGACCTCCAGCGCCGCGATCGGCGGCGTCAGCGCCGCCATGTCCCTGGCGACCGCCGCCGGCTCCGCCTCGTTCGCCAAGCTGTCGTCCCGGCGCCCGCGCACCCTGCTGCCGATCGCCTTCGGCCTGGCCGCCGCGGGCCTGGCGATAGTCTTCGCCGCCGGCAACGTAGCGACGGTCACGGCCGGCGCGATGGTCACCGGCCTCGGCACCGGCTTGCTGCTCCCCGTCATGCTGACCTGGGCCACGAACCGTCTGCACTTCGCCGAGCGGGGCCGCGGCACCGGCTTGTGGACGGGTTTCCTGTTCGTCGGAGAGTTCGCTTCGCCGTTGCTGGTGGCCGCCTTCAAGGCCGTAACGGGAGGCCTGCAGCCGGCGCTGGGCGTGCTGGCCGTCGTGTCTTCGGCGCTCGCTGTGGTGGCGCTGGTGGTGGTGCCGCGGAGTGCGCCGCCCCTGAACGTGACCGAGTAGGACGCCCCGCTCTCCCTCTCGCCCCACCTCCCGGCGCGTGCGGTACCGCTCCGCTTTGCGCGCGGCTCCGCCTTGGCCCTGCGCCGCCCTCATCCCTTGCCGCCTTGGCCTCGCACCGCCCTGGCTCCGCACCGCCCCGACCCCGCGCCGCGCCCTGCCCCAGCGCCGTCTTGACCCCGCGCCGTCCTGACCCAGCGCCGCGCCCCGTCCCAGCGCCGCCATGACCCCCGCCCCGACCCCGCACCGCGCCCTGCCCCAGCGCCGCGCCCCGTCCCAGCGCCGCCACGACCCCCGCCCCGACCCCGCACCGCGCCCTGCCCCCAGCGCCGCGCCCCGTCCCAGCGCCGCCATGACCGCCGCCCCTGACCCCGCGCCGCGTCCCAGCCCCGCTCCTCGTAAGCGCTGAAGAGTTTGTGTTCGTAGCGCGCACAAATTCTTCATTGCCTACTGCGGCGAACCGCCCGACGCGGGGTGAAGCACATTTCGCCGATCATTGCTCGTTTTCCACATCGGAGGGTCCGTACACAAGGCGGCGCCACCATCCGGGCGGACGCCCTCGATTTCCGCCACAATGGCCAGCGGGGGCACCCCCTGAGGAGGGCGGGCTCGGCGGCTGGGGAACGGATCGGCACGGCACCGCTCGGCGTGGCACGGCACGGCTCCGAGGAAGGCACGGCACGGCTCCGAGGAAGGCACGGCCCGACTCGGACTGGGCATTCCCAGCAGGGCTCCGACGATGGCGCGGCCCAGACAAAGGCACCACCTGGCACAGGCACGGCCCGCCCTCGGCAAGGTCACACGCCCCAGCCAACGCCCCCATCAACGAGCACCACGGTCAACAGCCTTCGCACCCCCTCAACCGAACCCACCCCGTCTGCGACAATCGCACCGTGCATGCGGCCACCCTCGAAGCCCTGCTGCAATCCCCCGAGCCCGCGATCCGCTGGAGAGTGCGCACCGGCGTCCTCGGCGAGACCACCCCACCCCCCACCGACTCGCCCCTCGCGACGCGCCTCCTTGCTCGGGCCGACCTCCGCCGTCCCTACGCGAAATGGGACGGCGCCCACTGGGTTCTCGCCACCCTCGCCGACATCGGTCACCCGCCCGGGGACGAAGCCCTCCACCCGCTGCGCGACCGGGTGCTCGACACCTGGCTGGCCGACGACTTCTACCTGCACTCCACGACGCCGTACGGCCGGCGCGGCGTTCCCCTCCTCGACGGGCGGCACCGGGCGCACGCCTCCCAGCAGGGCAACGCGCTCCGGGCGCTGACCCGGCTCGGCCTGGCCGACGAGCGGTGCGAGCGGCTGGCCGACCTGCTCGAGGACTGGCAATGGCCGGACGGTGGCTGGAACTGCGACCGCGACCCCACCGCCGGCACGTCCTCGTTCTGCGAGACGCTCACCCCGATGCGCGGGCTCCACGCGTACGGCCGGATCGAAGCGGCGGAGAAGGCCGCCGAAGTCTTTCTTACGCGGCGGCTCGCGTTCCGCCGGAGCGACGGCGAGCTGATCCGGTCCGACTTCCGAAAGCTGCACTACCCGCTCTACTGGCACTACGACATCCTCGGCGGCCTCACGGGCATGGCCGAGCTCGGCCGGATCGACGACCCCCGCTGCGCCGACGCGCTCGATCTGCTCGAGTCGATGCGGCTGCCGGACGGCGGGTGGGCGGCCTCGGGGCGCTACCACCGGGCGCCGGAGGACTGGGGTGGGACCAGCGTGCGCCGGGCCAACCCGTGGGTCACGGCGGACGCGCTGGTCGTGTTGCGGGCCTCGGGGCGGCTCGTTCTCTGAATCGAAACGCGGTTTGCCCGATATCATCGCGTTTTGTGAGCCTTCTTCGGCGCGTGCGGGTGACCACCCGGCTCGTGGCCGGGTTTCTGCTGCTGTCGTTCTGCGTGGTGGCCATCTGGGCGGCCGCGCTGTGGTCGGCAAACGGCACCCGGGCCACGGCGGTCTCGCTGGCCGCGGCGGCGGCCAAGCTCGACGCGGCGCAACAGCTCAAGTTCCGGGTCACGGACATCAGTGGCTGGCAGGCGGGGTACGCGTTCGACGTCGTCCGCGGCGAGGCGAACGCGACCGAGGACACCGCCAAGTCGCGGGCCGCGTTCCTGGCGGCGATGGACAGCTTCACGCACGAGCTCGACTTCCTGGCCGCCCTGCCGCTGACCGCCTCCGAGCAGGCCGACGTCGTGACGATCCGGGGCGGGTTCGCCAAGTTCGAGGACATGGACGACCGGGTGATCGCCGGCTATCGGGCGTCGACGCCGGCCGGGACCGCGGAGGCCAACTACCTGGTCGACGGGCCGGGGCTCGACCTGTACGCGGTGATCGCGGGCGGCGTGAACCGGCTGCTCGGCAGCGCCCGGCAGCAGGAGGCCCGGGCGCATCACGTGTCGGACTCGACGGCGGCCCGCACCCGGAACGTGGCCACCGTGGTGGGCAGCCTGGCGCTGCTGGTCTCGGTGGTGCTGGCGATCGTGCTGGCGCTGTCGATCATCCGGCCGCTGGGGGCTCTCGGTGACCGGCTCGCGGACATCGCCGAGGGCGAGGGCGACCTGACGCGGCGGCTCGACACGTCGGGGCATGACGAGCTGACCGGGGTGAGCCGGTCGTTCAACACCTTCGTCGAGAAGATCGCCTCGACCGTACGGGAAATCGGCTCGTCCGCCGCGACGGTGGCGCACGCCAGCGAGACCCTCACCACGACCGCCATCCAGATCATCGTGAACGCCAAGGCCACGTCCCATCGGTCGGGCGAGGTCGTGAACGCCGCCGACGAGGTCTTCGGGAACGTCCGCATGGCCGCCACCGGGGCCGAGGAGCTGGGCGGCTCGTTGCAGCGGATCGCGGGCACCGCGGGCGAGGCGGCGAAGGTCTGCGAGCAGAGCATGGCGGCGGCGCGGGCGACGCAGGAGGTGGTCGGCCGGCTGGCCGGGTCGAGCCGGCAGATCGGCGAGATCGTCCAGGCGATCACGGCGATCGCCCAGCAGACGAACCTGCTCGCCCTGAACGCGACGATCGAGGCGGCCCGGGCCGGCGAGTCGGGCAAGGGCTTCGCGGTCGTGGCCGGCGAGGTGAAGGAGCTGGCCCAGGAGACCGAGGGCGCGACCGACGACATCACGGCCAAGGTGCAGAGCATCCAGCAGGACACCGGGCTGGCCACCGAGGCGATCGGCCAGATCGTCGAGATCACCGGCCGGCTGAGCGAGTTCCAGGCGACGATCGCGACGGCCGTACGCGAGCAGTCGGCCACCACCGACGAGATCAACCGGACGATCACGCAGTCGAGCACGAGCTCCGGCGACATCGCCGCCAACATCGCGACCATCTCGTCGGGCGCGCGCACCACGACCGACGGCGTCATCGAGATCCAGCACGCGACGGTGGAGCTGTCCGAGCTGAGCAACGGGCTGCGTACGCTCGTGGGCCAGTTCCGGGTCTGAGGTTCTCAGTCGTCGAGCTCCCGCAGGACCTGCTGGGCGATCCGGAACGCCGTGTTCGCGGCCGGCACCCCACAGTAGATCGCGGACTGCAGCAGCACTTCCTTGATCTCGTCGTTGCTGAGCCCGTTGGTCCGGGCCGCCCGCACGTGCATGGCGAGCTCCTCGTGGTGCCCGAGCGCCACCAGCGCGGTGAGGGTGATCATCGAGCGACTGCGGCGGTCCAGGCCCGGTCGGGTCCAGATCTCTCCCCACGCGTACGCGGTGATCAGCTCTTGAAAGTCCTCGGTGAACGGCGTCGTGCCCGCCACCGCCCGGTCGACATGGGCGTCGCCGAGCACCTGCCGCCGGACCGCCATCCCGGCCGCCCGCACGTCTTCCCTCGCCCGCCACCTCTCGCCGCCGCGCGCCCGGATGCCGCCGGTGACGCCCTCGTCGCGTACGCCGCCGAAGTGCCCGTCCATCAGCGAGGCCACGGTGGCCGGCGCCTCGGCCGGCGCGAGATGGGCGACGCCGTCGAGCGTCACGAGCTCGCCGTGCCGCACGTTCCCGGCGATGAGGGCGAGCCCGTCCGGCGGCGTGGGCAGGTCGTCGACGCCGGCGAGCGCGAGCACCGGCGCCTCGATCGCCCCGAGCCGTTCCCGCACGTCGAAGGTCGCGAGCGCCTCACACACCAGCGCGTAGCTCTCCGGGTCGGCGCCCCGCAGCGCGTCGATCAGCTCCCGGGCGACCTCCGGCTCCTTCTCCGGAAAGCCCGGCGAGAACCACCGCTGGATCGACCCGGCCACGACCGCCTGGGTCCCTTCGGCGCGCACGGTCTCGGCCCGCTGACGCCACCCACCGGCCTCGCCGATCTTCGCCCCGGTGCACACGAGTACGGCCGACTCGACCCGCCCGGGCGCGTCCAGCAGCAGTTGAAGCCCGACGGCCCCGCCGACCGAGTCGCCCGCGTACCGGAACGTCGCACCCGGCCGGATCCGGTCGACCAGCTCGAGCACCGCCTTGGCCAGTCCCGGAACCCCGAACCCGGCGGTGGCCGGCTCGCCCTGCCCGTGCCCGGGGAGTTCCCACCCGACGACGTGGTAGCCGCCGGTGAGCAGCCGGGCGCAGCGCCCCCAGAGGGACTCGACCGAGGTGCCGAGGGAGGGTCCGAGCAGCAGAAGGGGCCGGTCGGGCGCGTCGACCAGAGTGACGGCCGTCAGCATGTGGTCACCGCCGCAGGTGTGGACAGGCCGCGAGAAATGTCGTACGCGGGCCGTAATGTCGCCCCACCCAACGAGGGTGGGGTGGGGAACGCGGCGGCCACGGTCAGCATGGCTTCACCTCCGCGCGGGCCAGGGCGGCGTCGATGATCTCGTCGGCGGCGCCCAAATACGGCCCTTCCGCGCCGAGCTTGTCGCGCTCGGCGTCTATTCCGGGGCGGGCGGCGGCCAGCGTCGCTGCCATGCGGTCGGCGTTCACGTGCAGGCCGGCCAGCAACTCGGCGGTCTGGTCGGCGGCCACGACCGTGCGGCGGGCCAGGGTTCGCAGGGTGGCCCATTCGACGTGCCAGGCGCCGTCGGGGCGTTCGTCGATCATGGCGGCGGCGGCCGTGTGCATGGTGGCGGCCAGTGGGGGCGCGGCCAGGGCGGCGCGGCGGATCAGCACCGAGAGCACCGGATTCCGCTTGTTGGGCATGGCCGAGGAGCCACCCCGCCCCTCGACCGGGGACTCCGACAGCTCGCCGATCTCGGGCCGGCTGCCGAGCAGCACGTCGTTGGCGATCTTGCCCCAGGCGTCGGTGCACGTCACCATCGCGTCGGCGGCCCGGGTGAACGGGCCGCGGGCGGTGTGCCACGGCATCGAGACCCCGAGGCCGAGAATCTCGGCCGTCCGGGCGGCGGACGAGAGGGCGCCGCCGGGGGACCCGAGCACCACCGCCGGCGCGGCGAGACTTCCGGCGGCGCCGCCGATCTGCACGGGGAAGCTCAGCGCGCCGACGGCGTCGCGAGCATCGAGAACGGCGGTCAGCCAGCCGGCTGCCTTGAGGCCGAACGTCGTCGGCACGGCATGCTGCGTCAGCGTGCGCGCCGCCATCCGGGTTCCGCGGTGCCGATCCGCCGTCGCTGCGATATTTCCGATTTGTTCCGATAAAAGCGCGCTTACCCGGTCGAGCGCCGCTCGCAGAGCCAGCATGAGCGCGGTGTCCAGCACATCCTGACTGGTCAGCCCGGCATGCAACCCGGCCGGCGCGCCCCGCTCCCGCAGCAGCTTCAGCAGCGGAATGACCGGATTGCCCCCGCCTTCCGCTTCGCCCGACAAATCAGACAAGTCCGCGGAGGCGTCGACGAGCGAGGACAGCGAAGCGGGCACGCCACGAGCCGCCAGCCACGCCTCCTCGACGCGGATCATCGCGGCCAGCACGGCCGCGTCGGTGAACAGGTCGCCGGCCCGGGCGTCGCCGGGCCAGAGCAGGTCGCTCATGCCCAGACGCCACGGTGTTTCGGGAAGCTGAGGAACACGGTCTCCCGCGGTCCCTGCAGGTGGATGTCGAAGACCAGGCCCGCGTCGTCCCGGGTGGTGATCAGCGTGTCCCGGCGGGCGGGATCGACCGCGTCCAGCAGCGGGTCGGCGCCGAAGACGCCGGGGCCGGGCAGGTACGCCCGGGTGAACAGCCGGTCGAGCAGGCCGCGGGCGAAGACGGTGACGGCGAAGAACGGCGGCCGGCCGGGCTGGGTCTCGCCCGGTTCGAGGGTCGAGAACCAGTAGTGCCCGTCGGCGTCGGTCGCGGCCCGGCCGAAGCCGGTGAACGTCCACCCGTCCCGGCGCAGCGACCCGGGCACCCGGCACACCTTGCCGGCGGGGTCGGCCTGCCAGATCTCGATCAGCGCGTCCGGCACGGGGACGCCGTCGCCGTCCAGGACGCGGCCGTGCAGCCGGATCGCCCCGGCGCGGCCGGGCGGCACCAGGGCGTTCCCGCCCTCGTACGGCAGCCCGAGGTGGAAGAACGGGCCGACGGTCTGTCCGGGCGCGGCGGTCACGCGGGCTCCTCGTGGTCCGTGTCGAGCGGGGTGCGGTGACTGCCGGTCAGCACGATGTCCCAACGGTAGCCGAGGCTGACCTCGGGACTGGTCAGGTCGTGCTCGTAGGTCGCGATCAGCGCCTCCCGCGCCTTGGGGTCGGTCACCGACTGGAAGATCGGGTCGTACGGGAACAGCGGGTCGCCCGGGAAGTACATCTGGGTGATCAGGCGCTGGGTGAAGTCGGTGCCGAACAGCGAGAAGTGGATGTGCGCCGGCCGCCAGGCATTCAGATGATTCCGCCACGGGTACGGCCCGGGCTGGACAGTGGTGAAGCGGTACCACCCGTCCGCGTCCGTGAGGCAGCGGCCCTGACCGGAGAAGTTCGGATCGAGCGGCGCCGGGTGCTGGTCGCGCAGGTGCGCGTACCGGCCGGCCGCGTTCGCCTGCCAGATCTCCACCAGCTGGTGCGGCACCGCTCGCCCGTCGCCGTCCAGCAGACGGCCGCTGACCGTGATCCGGGAGCCCTGCGGCTCGCCCGCGTGCTGAATGGTCAGGTCGGCCTCGGCGTCGCCGACGTCGGAGTGCCCGAAGCAGGGCGCCCACAGCTCGACGCCCTCGGGGTCGGCGGGCTGCGGCGACTTGGTCGGATGACGCAGGATGCTGCTGCGATAGGCCGGGTAGTCGAGGCGCGGCTGGTGCTCGTGCGAGCCTCCCTGGCCGTCCTGGATCTCGCGGCTGATGTCCGCCTGGGTGGTCGTCACCAACCCGACGCTAGGCCCCCGGCACGCCGGGCGCGATACTGAGCTTCCACTGAACGGAAGGCAAGGGAAGGACAGCCATGCCGGCCAGCGTCACCTCGCGCGCCCTCGCCCTGCTCGGCGCGTTCGACCCCGACCACCGCACGCTCACGCTCAGCGCGCTGGCCCGGCGCTCGGGCCTGCCGCTGGCCACCGCGCACCGGCTGGTCGGCGAGCTGCGCGCGTGGGGCGCCCTGGCCCGGCTCGACTCGGGCGAGTACGTGATCGGCCGCCGCCTCTGGGACCTGGGTCTGCTGGCGCCGGTGCAGGCGGGACTGCGCCAGGCGGCCTCGCCCTTCCTCCATGACCTGTACGGCGCGACGCTGGCCACGGTGCACCTGGCGGTCCGGGACGGCATCGAGGTGCTCTACATCGACCGCCTCTCCGGGCACGTGTCCGTGCCGGTGGTCAGCAAGATCGGGTCCCGTCTTCCCATGCATGCCACCGGAGTCGGCAAGGTGCTCCTCGCGTACGCGCAGGAGGAAGTTGTCGCCGAAGTTCTGGGGAAGCTCACCCGGGTGACGCCCTACACGATCACGCAGCCGGCCCGGCTGCTGGAGCAGATCCGGCGGGTGCGCGCCGAGGGCTACGCGACCACCGGCGAGGAGATGAGCCTGGGCGCCTGCTCGGTGGCGGTGCCGGTGCGCGGCGCGGGCGGCGAGGTGGTCGCCGCGCTCGGTCTGGTGGTGCCCGACCTGCGGCGCGAACGTGCCCGGCTGGTGTCGGCGCTGCAGGTCGCGGCCCAGGGCATCACCCGGGTGCTGAGCGACTCCGCTTCCACCCAGTGGAAATAGGGCCTTGCCCGGGGCGGGACCGGAAAGGTTGGCTGGGACCATGCGTACCCAGGTCGCCATCATCGGCGCGGGCCCCGCCGGCCTGCTCCTCTCCCACCTGCTCGCCCGCGGCGGCGTCGACTCGGTGGTCCTCGAGACCCGAAGCCAGGAGTACGTGGCGTCGCGGATCCGGGCCGGCATTCTCGAGCAGTCGAGCGTCGACCTGCTCACCGAGGTGGGGCTGGGCGACCGGCTGCGGGCCGAGGGGCACGAGCACCGCGGCATCTACCTGCAGTGGCCGGGCGAGCGGCATCATCTCGACTTCGTCGATCTGACCGGCCGGACGGTCTGGGTCTACGGCCAGACCGAGGTGCAGAAGGACCTGGTGGCGGCCGGTACGGCGGACGTGCGCTACGAGATCACCGAGACCACGCTGCACGACGTCGAAACCTCTCGGCCGTACGTGACGTACGTCGACGCCGGGGGAACGGCCCAGCGGCTGGACGCCGACGTGATCGCGGGGTGCGACGGGTCGTTCGGGCCGAGCCGCAACGCGGTGCCGGCCGAGACTTTCGAGCGGACGTACCCGTACAGCTGGCTCGGGATTCTGGCCGATGTCGCGCCCTCGACCGACGAGCTCATCTATGCCTGGCACCCCGGCGGCTTCGCCCTGCACTCGATGCGCTCCCCCACCGTGAGCCGCCTCTACCTGCAGGTTCCCAACGGCACCGACCCGGCGTCCTGGCCCGACGACCGGATCTGGGAGGAGCTCGCGCGGCGGCTCGGGCACGGGCAGGACGGCTGGAAGCTCACCCCCGGCCCGATCACCGACAAGAGCGTGCTGCCGATGCGCAGCTACGTGCAGACGCCGATGCGGCACGGGAACCTCTTCCTGGCCGGGGACGCCGCGCACATCGTGCCGCCGACCGGCGCCAAGGGGCTGAACCTGGCGATCGCCGACGTGACGCTGCTGGCCAAGGCCCTGACCGCCCGATTCAAGGACCATTTCGACGGGCTCACGGACTCGTACTCCGACGACGCCCTGCGCCGCGTCTGGCGGTGCACGCACTTCTCCTGGTGGATGACGACCATGCTGCACATCGGCGACGACCCGTTCGACGCGCAGCTGCAACTCTCGCAGCTGCGGTGGGTCACGTCCTCGAATGCCGGGGCGACCGGTCTCGCCGAGAACTACGCGGGGCTGCCGATCGGGTTTTAGTCGTCACCAGAACCGCCAGCGCGGTGGTGACCGGCACCCGGCGCCGGCGGTGCCGGCGGCGGGACTGGCCGGGGTGGTGCTGCCCGGGTGCGAGTGCGGCAGCGTGCCGATCGCCGGTTCGCTGATTCGCCGGGGCGTGACGCCGGCCGCGGCCCTGGCCTTCCTGCTGGCCGCCCCGCGATCAACCCGATCGTGCTGACCGCGACGGCGGTGGCCTTCCCCGGCCGTCCCGGGATGGTGGTGGCGCGGGGTGCGGCCGGCCTGGTCGTGGCCATGGAGATGGGCTGGCCGGCGCCGCAACCGGGGCGGTCCTGCTGTGATCCCCGGCGCCGTGCCCAGCCGCGGCGGCGTGCCCAGCCGCGGCGGCGTGCCCAGCCGCGGCGGCGTGCCCAGCCGCGGCGGCGTGCCCAGCCGCGGCGGCGCTTGTGCGATCCCCGGCGCTTTCGGGGCGGGGCGTAGATGAGCCGGCTCACGCAGGCGGTGGTCCTGCTTCTGGTCGGCGGCGCGATCCTGCGGGCCTCGCCCACCGACCTCTACCTGCGCTACGTGAAGGAGGGGCTGCGGCCGTTCCTCGTCGCCGCCGGGATGTTGCTCGTCGCCGCCGTGATGACGCTCTGGGACTCGCTCCGGAGCGGTGCTCCGCATCCGGCGGCGGAAACGGAACAGGGCTCCGATTCCGCGGAGGCCGACGACGACGGGCATGGCCACGGGCATCACGAGCCGCGGGTGGGAGGGCTGCTGATTCTGCCGGTGCTCGGGCTGCTGCTGGTGGCGCCGCCGGCGTTGACATCGCCTGGCATGTGCTGGATCTGGGTACGGCGCAGGGCCGCCGCGGCGTCAAACCGCGGCGGCCCTTGACCGGGTGGTGGCTCCCGGTCAGGTGGTGCAGGCCGCGCCGTTCAGGGTGTAGCCGGTGGGGGCGGCGGCGTTGCCGGTGTGCGTGGCCTGGTAGCCGATCGTGGTCGAGCCGCCGGCCGGCAGGGCGCCGTTGTAGGACACGTTGGTGGCCGTCACCTGGCCGCTCTTCGGGTTGTACGAGGCGTTCCAGCCGTTCGTGATGGTCTGGCCGGACGGCAGCGTGAACGCCAGGCTCCAGCCGTTGATCGCGGACGAGCTGGTGTTGGTGATCGTGATGTTCGCGGTCAGGCCGGTGTTCCAGGCGCTGATCTGCGGGGTGATCTTGCAGCCGGCCGGGGGCGGCGGGCTCATCGACGTGGTGGGCGGCACCGGGGAGGTCGTCGTGGGCGGCGGCGACGTGGGCGTGCTGCCGTCGAGGCCGAAGAACGCGATCGCGAGGCGGGCCTGGCCGGAGAGCGGCAGCGAGTGGCCGACGCCGGCGACGCTGATGCCCTCGACCGGCGCCTGCGTCGTGTTCGAGCCGTAGCGGGTACGGGTCCAGCCCGACTGCGGCGTGTCGGTGGCGACCGGCGTCTGGCTCACGCCTAGCACGTTCGTCCACTGCTTGATCTCTTCACCGAAGTTCGGGTACGCCAGCGTGGTGTCGGTCGTCCCGTGGAAGAGCTGCATCCGCGGCCGCCGGCCCGAGTAACCGGGGTACGCGCCGCGTACGAGATCGCCCCAGGCCTGCGGGGTTTTGATCGACTGACCGGCCGAGCAGGTGCTGTTCCAGCCCGCCTGGTTCGCCGGGTTGGTGGGATCGCCGGCCGAGGCCGCGAAACACGCGAACGGCACGCCCATGAAGGCGGCGCCCGCCGCGAACACGTCGGGATAGTCGCCGAGCAGGACGTTCGTCATCATGCCGCCCGAGGACGCGCCGCTGACGAAGGTGCGGTTCACGTCGGTGCCGTAGCGCTGCTGCACGTACCGGACCATCGACACGATGCCGGCCGGGTCGCTGTTGCCGTTGTGCGTGAGCGCGCCGGCCGAGGAGTTGTCGAAGCAGTTCCCGGACCGGGTGGCGGACGGGTAGATGACGATGAAGCCGTACTGGTCGGCGAGGGTGTGGAACTCGGTGCCGGAGTAGAACGCGGGGCCGTTGCCGGTGCAGTAGTGGACGGCGACCAGCAGGCCCGGGTTGGCGGCGAGGCGGTCCGGCACGTACAGGTACATGCCGAGGCCGGTCGGGTTGGTGCCGAAGTTGGTGATCTGCTGAAGGGAAGCGGCGGCGGCCGGCGAGGCCTGGAGGGTCACCAGCCCGAGGGCGACCGTCGCCGCGGCGGCGAGGCCGGCGAGCAGTTTCTTCATGGCGGGTCCTTAGACAGAAGGGGTGGGTGCGGCCGCGGAACACCGGACGGGGGAGGTTCCGCGGCCGCGACCCTTCATCGGGCGGTGCAGGTAGGCGTTCCGGACGGGCCGGTGCCCGTGCCCTGGAACCCGAACTCCGTGTACTGCCCGGCCGCGACCGAGCCGTTGTAGCTGACGTTGGTGAAGCTCACCGCGCCGCTGCTGCCGCTCGCGGTGGCGTTCCACGAGTTGGTGATCGCGGCGCCGCCGGGCAGGGTGAGCCCGACGGTCCAGCCCTTGAGCCCGCTCGACCCGGCGGTCACCCGGATCGTCGCCACGAACCCGCCGTTCCACTGGTTGAGGGAGACCGTGGCACTGCAGCCGGCGCTCGACGGCGGCGGGCTGGAGGTGGGCGACGTCGGCGGCGTGGTGGGCGAGGTCGGCGGGGTGGTGGGCGACGTGGGCGGCGAGGTGGGCGGGGTGGTCGGGCCGCCGGCGTTCAAGGCGTTCAAGGCGGAGGTGTACGCGGCCTTCTTGTTGCCGCTGTTGTCGAACAGCAGCGGCGTGTCGCCCGAGCGCCACGAGTCCGAGTCGCGGATGCCCCACACGGTGATGCCGTTGCAGCGGGTCACCGCGAGGCAGGCCTTGACCACATTGGCGTACGTGTTGGCCTGCGCCGTGCCCGACCCGGCGATGTCCAGCTCGGTGATCTGCACGTCGACGCCCAGATCGGCGAAGCGCTGCAGGTTCGCCTGGTAGTCACCGGGCAGCGGGGACGCCGAGTTGATGTGCGACTGGAAGCCGACGCAGTCGATCGGCACGCCGCGGGCCTTGAAGTCCTTGACCATGTTGTAGACCGCGGTCGACTTCGCGTTGACGCCGTCGGTGTTGTAGTCGTTGTAGCAGAGCTTGGCGGTCGAATCGGCGGCTCGCGCGGTCTTGAACGCGACCTCGATCCAGTCGTTGCCGGTGTTCTGCAGGTTCGACGAGCGGCGCGAGCCGTCGCCGTTGTCGGAGAACGCCTCGTTCACCACGTCCCACGAGAAGATCTTGCCCTTGTAGTGGGTGGCGACGTTGGTGATGTGGTTGACCATGGCGTTGCGCAGCGCGGTGCCGGAGAGGCTCTGCACCCAGCCCGGCTGCTGCGAGTGCCAGGCCAGCGCGTGGCCGCGGATACGCATGTTGTGCGCCTGGGCGTGGCTGACGATCTGGTCGGCGCTGGAGTACGAGAACGAGTTCTGCGAGGGCTCGGTGGCGTCCCACTTCATCTCGTTCTCGGGGGTGACCATGTTGAACTCGCGGTCGAGGATCGTCGAGTAGACGCTGTCGCTCAGCTTGTAGGCGGCGACGGCGGTGCCGAAGTAGCGGCCGGTGGCGGCCGCCGAGGCGCCGAGCGTGGTGGCCGCATCGGCGTTGCCCGCCGCCAGCAGCACGGAGCCGGCGGCGGCCAGGACGGCCGCGGTGGCGGAGATCGAAGCGGCGAGGACGCGCCGCCGGGGGGAACGGTTCATGATTCCTTCCAGCTGTGCAGGGGGACGGTGAAACCGATACAGCAGAAAGTGATCCGGATCGATCGAAACATTAACGGCATGTACCGGTAATCACAACCTCTTGCTTTCTGGCACTCGTCCGTGGGCGCGCTCCCATATTGCCGGTCTGTCCGCATATCGCACACTAAGCCGGACATAACGATGCGCCGCGATCTCCGGAAGTTTCGGAGACGTGAACTGATTCGTTTCAGTGCGAACACATATTGCGATTAGACCATTTTTATTGAAAACGATTACCGTTTCGGCCATGAAGGCCAAGAACGCTGTGAACGCCATGGACGCCAAGCACGGGTACGCCAGGCGCCGCCTGCCCCTCGCGGTGGCTCTCGCCGCCCTGCTCCTCGCCGCCGGCTGCGACTCGACGAGCTCGGCCGCCGCCGAGAGCGCCGCCGAGAGCGCCGCCGAGAGCGCCGGCGCCCCGGTACCGGTCGTGGCCACCACGCCCCAGGTCGCCGACTTCGTGCGCACCATCGGCGGCGGCGACGTCAAGGTCACCCAGATCGTCAAGCCCGGCGTCGACCCGCACGACTACGAGCCCACCCCCGCCGACATGCAGGCGATCGCGACCGCCCGGCTGGTCGTCAAGAACGGCGTCGGCCTCGAGAAGTGGCTCGACCGGACGATCTCGTCGGCCGGTTACGACGGGCCGGTGGTCGACGCCGGCCGGGGCGTGACGCTGCGCGTCGAGGACGGCGGCGAGCAGGACCCGCACATCTGGCACAACCCGCTGAACGCCAAGATCATGGTCGCGGACATCGAGAAGGGCCTGGCGGCCGCCGACCCGTCGCGCGCGGCCGCGTTCGCGACGAACCTGGCGGCCTACGACGCCGAGCTGGACCAGCTGGACGCCGGCAATCTGGCCGCGTACGGGAAGATCCCGCCCGCCCGGCGCAAGCTCGTCACCAACCACGACGCCTTCGGGTACTACGTGGATCGCTACCGGCTGGAGTTCGTCGGCTCGGTGATCCCGAGCATGGACACGTCGGCCGAGCTCTCGGCCAAGCAGCTCACCGACCTGGTCGCCAAGATCAAGGAGACCGGGGTGAAGGCCGTCTTCACCGAGAGCTCGCTGCCGCCGAAGACCGCCGACGCGATCGCCGCGCGGGCCGGCGTGCAGGTCATCGGCGGGGACGACGCCCTCTACGGCGACAGCCTCGGACCGGCGGGCTCCCCCGGCGCGACCTACCTGGGCGCCGAGCGGCACAACACGCAGACCATCGTCGCCGCGCTGGCCGGCTGAGATGGGGATGGCCTTGCGGCTCGAGGGCTGCGATCTCGGCTACGGCGCGCAGATCGTGCTCCGCGACGTGTCGCTGGGGGTGCGGGCCGGCGAGACCCTCGCGCTGGTCGGCCCCAACGGCGCCGGGAAGTCCACTCTGATCAAGGCGGTGGCCGGCCTCGCGTCGGTCGCCGCCGGGTCGCTGGAGGTCATCAAGCCGATCGCGTACGTGCCTCAGGCGGCCGTGGTCGAGCCCGATTTCCCGGTGACCGCGTCGCAGGTGGCCCTGATGGGCGCCTACCACCGCCTGGGGTGGTGGCGCCCGACCCGCCGCGCCGACCGCCGCGCCGCGCTCGCCGCCCTGGACCGGGTCGGGCTCGCCGATCGGGCCGGCCACCGGTTCGGGTTGCTCTCGGGCGGCCAGCGGCAGCGGGTGCTGGTCGCCCGGGCCTTGGTCGCGGCGCCGCGGCTGTTGCTGCTGGACGAGCCGTTCAACGGGGTCGACGCCGTGAGCCGGGACGCGATCCTGGACGTCCTGGCCGAGCTGACCGCGGCCGGGTGCGCGGTCGTGATCAGCACCCACGACCTCGATCTCGCCCGCGCGCACGCCGACCAGGTCTGTCTGCTGAACGGGCAGGTGCACGCCGTGGGCTCGCCGTCGGCGACGCTGACCGAGCCGCTGCTGCGGTCCGCGTACGGCGGGCTCGTGACGCTGTGACCACGCCGTTCATGCTGCGGGCGCTGGGCGAGCTGCTGCTGCTGGCCGCGCTGTGCGGCCCGGTCGGGGCGTTCGTGCTGGTGCGGCGGCTGTCGTTCGTGACCGACGCGCTGACGCACACGGTCTTTCCCGGCGTGGTCGTCGGGTTCCTCGCCGGCGGCGCCGACGGGGTGTTCCTCGGGGCGCTGGTGGCCGGGGTGCTCACGGCGGTGGCGCTGACGGCGCTCGGGTCGGGCGGGCTGAGCGCGGACGCGGCCACGGCGGTGCTGCTGACGGGCATGTTCGCGGTCGGCGTCGTGCTGGTGTCGCGGCGTTCCTCGTACGCGTCGGATCTCACCGCCTTCCTGTTCGGCCGGATCCTGACCGTCACCCCGCGGCAGCTCGCGGAGACGGCCGTGCTCGGGGTGGTGGTGCTCGGGATGCTCGCCGCCGGCGGCCGCCAGTTCCTGTTCCGGGCGTTCGATCCGGACGCGGCGGCCGCGGCCGGGTTCCGGGTGGCGCGGCTCGACCTGTGGCTCAACCTGATCGTCGCGCTGGTGGTGGTCGCGGCGATGCGCGCGGTCGGGACCGTGCTGGTGGTGGCGCTGCTGGTGGTGCCGGCCGCGGCGGCCCGGCTGCTCACGGCCCGCTTCGTGCCGATCATGCTGATCGGGACCGGCCTGATCGCCGGGGCGGGCTGGCTCGGGCTGTGGCTGAGCTGGACGGCGTCGGTCGACCACGGCTGGCGGCTGACGTCGGCGTCCACCGTGGTCCTGCTGCTGGTGGGCGCCTACCTGGTGGCGTTGCCGATCGGCCGGTGGGCCCGATGATCTGGGGGGCTCGATGATCTGGTGGGCCGAGGCGGTGCTCGTCGGGGCGCTCGGTGGGCTGGTCGGCGTGCAGGTCGTGCTGCGGCGGCTGTCGTTCTTCACGATGGCGCTGACCCACGCCTCGTTTCCCGGGGTGGTGGCCGCGGCCATCCTCGGGATCAACATCTATCTCGGCGGGGCGGTGGCCGGCGCGATCGTGGCGGTCGGCGTCGCGGCGCTCGGCCGGCGGCGGGGCCAGGGCTCGGCGGCGGCCACCGGGGTGCTGCTGGCGGGCGGGTTCGCGCTCGGGGTGGGACTGGTCGCCACCCGCGACGGGTTCGCGATCGACCTGTCGGAGTTCCTGGTCGGCTCGATCGTGACGGTCACCGGCCGGGACGTGGCGACGACCGCGGCGGTGCTCGTGGCGGTCGCCGTCGTCCTCGCGGTGCTGGGCCGGCCGCTGCTCTTCGGCGGATTCGATCCCGAAGGGGCACAAGCTTCCGGCGTACGGACGAAAGCCGTTGATCTTGCTTTGCTGCTCGTGATCGAGGTGGTCGTGGTGACGGTCGTGCCGGCGGTGGGAACCATCCAGGCTGTGGCCCTGCTCGTCGCGCCCGCGGCGGCGGCCCGGACCCTGACGTCGCGGCTGGGGCTGCTGACGCCGCTCGCCATGGCGATCGGGATGGCGAGCGGCGTGCTGGGCCTGGCCGTCTCGACGCGGTGGAACGTGGCCGCGGGCGCGGCGATCACGCTGTGCGCGACGGGGTTCCTGCTCGCCGCGATGGCAGTGGGCGGGTGGCGCCGAGGCGTGCGAGCGGCGCCAGCGATCCCAGGATGAGCAGGGCCGCGGCCGGGAGCAGGTCGAGGTTGACGCTGATCGCCGTGTAGCCCAGGAAGAACAGCATCGGGCTCCAGACCGGCAGCCGGCCGGCCGCGACCTGGATGCTCAGCAGGGCGATCGTGCCGAGGACGAAGAGGATCGGGCCGGCCACCTGGAGCGGGCCGGGCAGATCCGGGAAGCCGGCGTTCAGGTCGCCGATGATCACCCAGATCATGCCGGCCTCGCCGGCGATGGCGGCGGTCGCCGCGACCAGGGCGATGCGGCGGGTGCGGGTGGCGCGGCGGTAGAGGGCCACGGCGAGCGCCACGAACAGCAGCATGGAGGCGAGGAAGCAGACGTGTCCGACGTCCCAGGCGGGACCGCCCTTGCGGTGCCCGTCGAGGCCGTCGATCCAGCGCAGGACGCCGTACGCCAGCAGGAGGCCCGGCGCGGCGAAGGCCATCAATCTCATGTCGTGAGCCTAGGAACGGGCTTACCCGAGCCGACATCGGTGAAGTCCCTGCCCCGCCCCCTAGGGATGACGACGGCGGCCACTACGGGGAAGACGGCGGCGGCCCCGAACGCGGCGCCGTACCCGGCGCTCCCGGCGAGCACCGCCATGAGCGGCGCCGTGGCCGCGCCGACCAGGTTCTGGGCGGTGTTCTGGATGCCGAGCGCGCGGCCCGCCCAGGCGTGGCCGGCCTGCTCGGCGACGGCGGTGTAGGCGAGGCCGTTGGGGCTGACCGTGAGCACCCCGGCCACCAGCAGGGCAGCGACGTGACCGGTCGCGGCCAGGACGGCGACGGCGGCCGCGATCGCCACCGTGACCACGCGCATCGGGCGCAGCCGCGAGCCGGCCCGGTCCGACCACCAGCCGGCGGCGAGGCGCGCCGCGGCCCCGGCCGCCTGACCGGCGGCCAGCACGACGCCGGCCGCCGACGGGCGCCAGCCCTGCGCCTCGACCAGGAACACCAGGGCGAACGTGGCCACCGTCGCCTGCGGCACGACGAGCAGGGCGCTGGCGGCGTGGATCCGCCACAGGACCGGGACGCGGTAAGGGTTTCCGGCCCGCGGGCCGGCGCCCGGCCGGGCCGCCGGATCGCGGACGACCAGCACGGCGACCACGGCGGCCGAGAGGCAGAACAGGCCGAGGATCAGGAGCCCGGCGCGGGCCGGCGACGAGGGCAGCACGAGAGCGGCGAAGGCCACGCCGAGCGGCACCGAGGCCTGCCGGATGCCCATGGCCAGGCCGCGCTCGTGGGCGGCGAACCAGCCCAGGATCAGCCGGCCGCTGGAGGCGTTGACCGCCGCGCTCGCGGCGCCCGCCACGACGAGCCCGGCCACCGACGGCCGGGGAACGGCCAGCAGGACGGCGCCGGCCACGCCCAGCCCGGCGGTCATCACCCGGCGCTCACCCCAGCGGTCGGCGGCGGCGCCCCACGCGACCAGGGTGATCAGCAGGCCGGCCTGGGGTGCGCCGGCGAGCAGGCCGGCCCGGGCCAGCGTCATGCCCTCGGCCCGGAACGCCGGGATGAGGAACGGCAGGCCGAACTGGAACGCGCACCCGGCCGTGGTCGCGAGCAGGCCGGCCGCCAGGACCGCCCACCGTCTGCTTTTAACGCCGGGTCCATTTCGTCGTGCGCTCCGGGACCCGGATCAGGTCGAGGTCGACGCCCGCCCGCCGCGGCACGTAGTGGAAGCCGTTCTCGGACTCCGGGTCGTAATGGATGACCGCGTCGTTCTCGGCCAGGTTGGCCCGGAACAGCGAGAGCCGGTGCCGCTCGCGGTCGCTGAGCTTCGCCTCCGCCCGGGCCCGGGCCTCCAGGCGCAGCATCTCGGCCAGGTACGCCCGGCGATGCGGCGCCTCGACCCGCCACGGGATCAGGCTCTCATCCCGTACGTTCCGGGTCGAGACCCCCTGCCGCCGCCGGAAGTTCGACCACATGGCCACCGTGGTCTCGACCTCGTAGCGCTCCCGGTACTGCTCGATGATCCACTGATAGCTCTTGCCCTCGACGATCCACCCGCGCGCCTCGTCGACGTTCACGATCTTTCTAGCCGGCATGACCAGCCCTTCCCCCCGCATTCGCCCCCCAGCACAGCCGCCGTAGGATGCCAGACCCACTTTCGATCTTGAACCCCGGAGTGGCGAAGCTGACTATCACCGCGTCGGATAGTTGTCTCTTGGCGCCTTCAGTAGACGTCGCGGACGTAGCGCTTCTCGGTGGCCAGGCGCTTCACGTACTCGTCGGGGTCGACCCGGCCGTGGGTGGCGGCGATGTCCCGCAGGGCGCGATCCACGTCCCGGGCCATCCGGCTCGCGTCGCCGCACACGTAGAGGTGGGCGCCGTCCTGCAGCCAGCTCCACAGCTGGGCGCCGTGCTCGCGCATGCGGTCCTGGACGTACACCTTGCTGCGCTGGTCCCGGGAGAAGGCGAGGTCGAGCCGGGTCAGCACGCCGGAGGTCCGCAACGCCGCCAGCTCGTCGGCGTAGTAGAAGTCGGTGTCGCGGCGCTGCTCGCCGAAGAACAGCCAGTGCGACCCGGTCGCGCCCCGGGCCTGCCGCTCGCGGAGAAAGCCGACGAACGGCGCGACCCCGGTTCCCGGCCCGACCATGATCATCGGAGTGGCCGGGTCGGCCGGCGGCCGGAAATGCGGCGAGCGCTGCACGAAGACCGGCACCTCGGCGGCGGTGTCGGCCAGGAACGTCGAGCAGACGCCCTTGCGGGACGACCCACGCGGATTGTCGAACCGGACCACGGAGACGGTCAGGCTCACCCGCGAGGGGTCGGTCAGCGGGGTCGACGAGATCGAGTACAGCCGGGGCTGGAGACGCTTCAGGACGTCGGCCCACTCCTGGGCGGCGGCGCGCACCGGGTACTCGGCGATGACGTCGGCGGCCTGCCGGCCCCAGGACCACTTGGCCAGCTCGCCCTTGTTGTCGGGGCGCAGCAGCGTACGCAGGAACGGGTCGCCGGTCCGCTCGGCCAGGAACCGCAACAGGTCGGGGGTGATCCGGGTGATGTCCAGGTCCCCGCGGAGGGCGTCGGTGAGCGTACGGGCGCCGAGCTTGTCGATCTCCACCGTCTGGTCCGCGCGCAGGCCGGTCACCGCGAGCCATTCGCCCACCAGATCGGGGCAGTTGGTCGGCCAGACGCCGAGCGCGTCACCGGCTTCGTAGTCGAGCAGGCCGCCGGTGTCGAACGTGAACTGCCGCACCTCCTTGGCCGAACCCGGGCCGCTGAGCAGCTCGTTGCCGCAGAGCACGACGCTCAGCGGGGACGACCGGGTCGGTTGCGGCCGGGGCGCCGGAGGGGCGGGCGCGGTCAGGGCGACGACGACGCTTTCCAGCCAGCCGTTCGCGGCCTCCTCGAAGTCGGGCTCGCAGTCGACGCGCGGGGCGAGCCGGACGGCGCCGAGCTCGGCCAGCCGGTCGTCCAGGCGGCGGCCGTGCCCGCAGAAGTCGTCGTAGCTCGAGTCGCCGAGAGCGAGCACCGCATAGCGGCGGCCGTCGAGCCGCGGCGCGTCCTCTCCGGTCAGCGACTCCCAGAACCCGGCGCCGTTGTCCGGGGCCTCGCCGTCGCCGAACGTGCTGGTCACGATCAGCAGGTCGGCGTCGGTCTCGAGCAGCTCGGCGGCGGCGCCGTCCATGCCACGCAGGGTGGCGGCCCGGCCGGCGGCGGAGAGACGGCGGCCGACGGCCCGGGCGAAATCCTCGGCGTTGCCGGTCTGCGAGGCCCAGAGCACCTGCAGGGCACGGGTTTGGGACTTTGTTTCCCGTTCCGGTACGCCGGGGAGCGCCCCCGCGAGCAGACCGTTCAACCAGGATCGGGTCGCCGGAGTGAACGGCGCGTTGGCCGGGAGCATGGGCGGCAGGGGGCCGCGGGCCGCGCCGGCCAGAAAGCCGGCGAAGTAGTGCCGCTGCTCGTCATCGAGGACCGGTTGCGGGGGCAGGCCGAGCATGCCGTGCAGCACGGTTTCGCCGGTTGTGATCGCCGCGTTCGCCGCGGGTGCCTCCCCCACCCGTTCTGGGTGGGGGTCGGGATACGCCACCCCTACGACATTTTCCGCGGGATATCCACCGGCCGCCTCGCGCACCGGCGTCAGCGACACGGCGCACACCTTCAGCTCGGGCTGGAACGACAACGGATCCACGGCGTCGTTCGTGACGGCGTTGACGCTCACGTACTCGCCGAACAAATCGTTCCAGTGGAACGGCGCGAAACAGTTGCCCGGCATCACCCGGTCGGTGACGACGGCCGGCAGCACGGCCCTCCCCCGGCGCGACGCGATCTCGACCGGCGTGCCCTCGGCGATCCCCAGGCGGGCGGCGTCGGCGGGCGCCACCTCGACGAACGGGCCCGGGTTGAGCTTCGTCAGCTTCGCCACCTTGCCGGTCTTGGTCAGCGTGTGCCACTGGTGCTGCACCCGGCCGGTGTTGAGCACGAAAGGGAAGTCGTCGTCCGGCATCTCGGCGGCCGGCAGGTGCGGCCGGGCGTGGAACACCGCGCGCCCGTTCGGCGTCGCGAACGTCAGTGCCGGGCGGGTGCCGTCCGGGTTCGACCGCAGCGGCTGACTCACGCCGTCGTTGCGGTAGCGGATCGGGTTGCGCGCCGGAGCGGACGGCGCCACCGGCCACTGCAGCGGACCTTCCGCCAGTCGCTCGTAGCTGACGCCGCGCAGGTCGTAGCCCGTCTGCGGGTTCGCGAACTGCTTGATCTCCTCGAGGATCTCGGCCGCCGACTCGTACGCGAACTGCTCGCCGTGCCCCAGCTCGGCGGCGACCATCGCGATCAGCTTCCAGTCCGGCAAGGCCTCCCCCGGCGCGTCGACGGCCGGGTGCACGAGCGTCAGGTTCCGCTCGGAATTGATCATGATGCCGTCGGTCTCGGACCACATCGCGGCGGGCAGGGCGATGTCCGCGTACGCGTTGGTCTCCGTCTCGGCGAACGCGTCCTGCGTGATGACCAGCTCCGCCGCCTCGAGCCCCTCGATCACGGTCCGCCGGTTGCCGACCGACGCGACCGGGTTCGTGCAGATGATCCAGCACGCCTTGATGTGGCCGGCCGCCATCCGCTCGAACATCTCCACGGTGCCCTTGCCGACCTCGGTGCGCAGCGTCCCGGCGGGCAGCCCCCACGCGTTCTCGACGAAGACGCGGTCGGCCGGGGCCAGCACCGAACGCTGGCCGGGCAGCCCCGGACCCATGTAGCCCATCTCCCGGCCGCCCATCGCGTTCGGCTGGCCGGTGAGGGAGAACGGGCCACTACCCGTACGGCAGATGGCCCCGGTCGCGAGATGGAGGTTGCAGATCGCGTTGGTGTTCCACGTGCCGTGGGTGCTCTGGTTGAGGCCCATCGTCCAGAGGGTGACCCAGTTCCCGGCGCCGCCGATCCACGCGGCCGCCTGCCGGATGCCCTCCTCGGGCAGGCCGGTGACCTCGGCGACGTGCTCCGGCGGATATTCGGCCAGGAGCGACGGCATCGCCTCCCAGCCTTCCGTGTACGCGTCGATGAACTCCTCGTCGATGTCCTGCTGCTCCACGAGCAGGTGCAGCAGGCCGTTGAGCAGCGCCAGATCGGTGCCCGGGCGGATCGGCAGGAACAGGTCGGCCTTGTCGGCGGTGGCGCTGCGCCGGGGGTCGACGACGATCAGCTTGGCGCCGGCCTTGACCCGGTCCATCATGCGCAGGAACAGGATGGGGTGGCAGTCGGCCATGTTCGCGCCGATGACCAGGAAGACGTCGGCGCGGTCGAGATCGTCGTAGGAGCCGGGCGGGCCGTCGGCGCCGAGCGACAGCTTGTATCCGGTGCCGGCGCTGGCCATGCACAGGCGCGAGTTCGACTCGATCTGGTTGGTGCCGATGAAACCCTTCGCCAGCTTGTTCGCCAGGTACTGGGCCTCGAGCGTCATCTGACCGGACACATAAAGGGCAACGGCATCCGGCCCGTACGTGTCGATGATGCCCTTGAGCCGCCGCCCGGCCTCGCCGATCGCCTCGGAGACCGGCACCGGTCGCGGCGCGCCCTCGCGCTCGTCGCGCAGCAGCGCCGTCGCCAGCCGCCCCGGCGCCGCCAGCAGATCGGCGCTGGTCGCGCCCTTCGTGCAGAGCCGCCCGGCGTTCGCCGGGTGTTCCCGGTCACCACGCACCTTGAGCGCGACGCGCCGTCCGCCCGGACCGCGCCCGACGTCGAGCACCATTCCGCAGCCCACGCCGCAATATCCGCAGACCGTCCGGACCTGCGTGAGCTCTTCGATCACGGGCTCGACGGTAGGTGGGGGCCGTTTCGCCGCGGTCACATCCCCGGTGTGCGCGGGGTTACCCGAGTCTCACCGCACGCTCCCGCCGGTTGTGAGCCCGGTGGCGGCGGCGGGTCATGATGGAAAGGTGAGGCTGATTCTGAACGTGCTCTGGTTCATCTTCGGCAGCGGCCTGCTCCTGGCCATCGGCTACGGGATCGCCGCACTGATCTGTTTCGCGCTGATCGTCACCATCCCGTTCGGGATCGCAGCGCTACGGCTCGCGGTCTATTCGCTGTGGCCGTTCGGCCGTACCGTGGTCAGCAAGCCCGGCGCGGGGATCGCCTCGGGCGTCGGCAACATCATCTGGGTGATCGTGGCCGGCTGGTGGCTCGCGCTCACCCACATCGTGGCCGGCATCGCCCAATGCATCACGATCATCGGCATCCCGTTCGGCGTCGCCAACTTCAAGCTGGTTCCGGTGGCGTTCTGGCCACTGGGCCGCGAGATCGTGGACCTCGACTGAGGCTCTCCCGGCAATTCCTTCCCTGGCTCTTTCCCCGGCAGGAGGCACCGTCATGGAAATCAGCGGCATCTTCAGCGCGATCATCGTCGGCCTGATCATCGGCGCGCTCGGGCGGCTCGCGCTGCCCGGCAAGCAGAAGATCGGGTTCTGGCTCACGCTGCTCGTCGGCATCGTGGCGTCGTTCATCGGCACGTTCATCGCCGCGGCGTTCGGGGTCGCCAAGACGCCCGGCATCGACTGGATCGAGCTCATCCTCCAGATCGCGCTGGCGGCCGGCGGGGTGGCCCTGGTCGCGGGCTTCGCCAACCGCTCGACGCGATAACCGCCAGGTGGGGGTCCGGCGAGCTGCCCGGACCTCCACCGTGGATTTTCCGGCCGGCCCGATCAGAATCGATTCACGTTGCGGATGGTCCCCGCATCGACACTGTTCGTAGCCGCGCCGCCCCACCCTGATAGCGCACTGCTTCGACGATGTGCAAAGCTGCGCGCTACATCCGCAGCTCTCATTGTCCGGAGGCCCTTCAATGGCTTCGTTCCTTTTTCTTGTTCTCGGGGTCGTGATCGGCCTGATCGGCGGGTGGCTGTTGCGGGGACGCCGCACCACCGAGCCACCGGCCACCGTCTCCGAGACCCAGCCCACCCCGACCGAGACCGCCGCGGAGTCCACTTCGGCGCCCGTCGCCTCGCCCGTCGCCTCGCCCGTCGCCTCGCCCGTCGCGTCGCCCGTCGCCGAGTCGGTCGTCGTCACCGAGGCCGAGCCGGTCGCGGTCGTGGCCGAGCCGGTCGCCGAGGCTGAGGCCGAGCCCGTCGTCGAGGCCACCGAGACCGAGAAGGTCGCCGCGGCCGAGGCCGTCGCCGCCACCGATCCCGAGCCGGTCATCGTCGCCGAGCCGGACCCGATCGCCGCCGCCGCCGAGCCCGAGCCGGTCGCCTCGGCTGAGCCGGTCGCTGCCGCCGAGCCCGCCGCTGCCGCTGCCGCTGACGCTGCCGCTGTCGCCGAGCCCGACGCTGTCGCGGAGCCCGTCGCGGCCGCCGAGCCCGTCGCTGCCGCCGAACCCACCGCCGTCGACGAGACCACCGCCGTCGACGAGCCCATCGCCGCCGCCGAGCCGGAGTTCGAGACCAAGCCGGTAGCCGACCCCGAGCCGGTCGCCGTAGCGGCCGCCACCGCCCCCGTCGCCGACGGCTCCCCGGTAGCGATCAACCAGGTCGACAACCTCACCAAGATCCCCGGCATCGGCCCGAAGATGGCCGCGGCGCTGACCACCGCGGGCATCACCACCTACCGCAAGCTCGCCGACTCCGACGAGGCCGGCCTGCGCGCCGCGCTCGCCTCGGCCGGCGTCCGCTCGGCCCCCGGCGTCGCCGCCTGGCCGGAGCGCGCCAAGCAGCTCCTCGACACCGCGAGCTGAGAACCGAGCCCCACCGATGCCCGGCACGGACACAACGTGCCGGGCATCGCGCTTTCCCATCCGGCTCCGCCCGCTCCCCGCGCCCAGCTGCCCGCGCCGCCCTGCGCCACCGAATCCGGCGACAACGGCCATTCGATGCCCCGCCCTGCGCCAACCGAATCCGGCGACAACGGCCCTTCGATGCCCCGCCCTGCGACTCCGGCGACAGCGACCCTTCGACGGCCGGACGCATCAACCCTTCCCGCCCGAGGCGTTACCCCGTTCGAGTGGTGGACGGTGCCCCGGAAGGGTGATTTATCGGTAGAAGGTGGCGTTCGGTCTCAGAGGGCGGCCACCGCCGAGGCCACCTTGGCGCGTAGGGACTCCGGCAACGGCGCATATCCGAGGCTGGTCGCCGCGTTCTGGCCGGCGGGGCTTGACGCGTAAGACAGGAAGCTCTTGACCAAAGCCGGCGAACCCTGTCTGCACACGATCTCGTAGGTGACCAGGACGATCGGATAGGCGTCCGCCGGCGCCGCCTTGTAGTCGATCGACAGCTGGAGATCGCCGCCGGCGCCGGTGATGCGGGCGCTCGAGATCGTGCTGGCCGCGGCCTCGTCGGTCAGGGCGGTGAAGGTGTTCGGGCCGGTTCCTACGCTGGCGGTCGGCAGGTCGTGGAAGCGCGCGTACGACGCCTCGACGTAGCCGATCGCGCCGTCGGTGCGCTCGATCGTGGACACCACACGGTTGCTGCCCTTCGCCGCCACGCCGCCGGGCGCCGGCCAGGCGCTTCCCGAGCCGAACGACCAGCCGGCTCCGGCGGTCGCCGCCAGAAATTTCGTGAAATTGTCGGTGGTGCCGGAACTGTCGGAGCGGTGCACGGGCCGGACCACGGTGGCCGGCAGCGCCACGCCGGGATTGTCCTTCTTGACCGCTGGATCGTTCCAGGCCGTGATCCGGCCGCCGAAGATGCCGCCGATCGTCGCCGGGGAGAGCCGCAACCCCGACACCCCGGCCACGTTGAACGCCAGCGCGATCGGCCCCACCACCATCGGCAGGTGCACGACCGGCCCCTTGCACCGCGCGGCGGCCCGGGGCTCGTCGGCGGCCTTCAGCGGCGAGTCGCTGCCGGCGAAATCCCCGGTCCCGCCGAGGAACGCGCCGACCCCGGCCCCCGAGCCGACGCTGTCGTACGACACGGTCGCGTCCGCGCAGCTCACCTGATAGTTCTTGATCCAGGCGCTGACGGCGTTGGCCTGGGCCGACGACCCCTGCCCCGCGACCTCGCCGGACGCGCACGCGATCGACGCCGCCGACGCGACCGGCTCGCCGGCACAGGCCGCCAGGGCCGGCGGCGCCAGCAGCAGCGGGACGAACCCCAGCACCCGAAGTCTCATCGATACTCCGCAAACCGCCGCCGCACGGACAGCACCATCAGCAGGATCACCAGCGCCATCGCCACCAGCGGAATGATCGACCAGCCGGTCAGCAGCGTCTCGGTGTCGTCCATCGCCCGGTCGAACGCCTCCTTGCGCGCCGCGGCGATCTCGTCCACCGCCGCGTCGAAGTAGGTGAAGTCGAACGCCGCGTCGCCGCGCCGGATCCCGGTCAGGGCGGTCACGGCCGCGTCGTCGTCGCCGGCCTTCGCGAGCCCGACGATCTTCCGGTGGTCGGCCTGGTAGGCCTTCCAACGATCAAGAACCTGACCGGAGAGGTACGGGCTGACGTCCGAGCCACCGGCCGCCGACGGCAGGCCACCCGGCGACGTCAGCCACTGCGCCTTCCGCCGGAAGTCCTCGTCGTAGTAGGTCAGGTTGTCGCTGATCAGGTAGCGGCTGGTGTCGGCGGCCGCGTCGTAGCCGATCGACCGCGCCTGGGACAGCGCGAGGAACGGCACGAGGCTGTCGTCGCGGGCCGCCGTCAGCCGCGAGCCCTGGGCGGACAGCACCGCGACGGCGGGGATCACCAGCGCCACGGTCAGGATCGAGGCCGCCACCAGGGCCGGGTTGAACGTGCGGCGGAACCGCCGGGCCAGCCACACCTGCAACACGATCAACAGCACCAGCAGCGCGGCGCCGAGGGCCACCGCGAGGGTCACCGCCCAGAGCTCGGTCGCGCGCTTCCGTTCGTACGCCCGGGTGAGTTGATTGTGACTGGCTTCGCGCAACGCCTGCGCCGCCGGCAGCAGATCGAGATGCAGCACGTTGGTCGCCTGGGTGTAGTAGCCCGGCGCCGCCGCGCCCGCGGTGAGCGTCTGCCAGACCCGCTCCCGGTAGACGGCCAGGTGGTTGAGGATCTCGAGGACGGTGGCGCGGTCGGCCGAGAAGGTCATCGAGCGCTGGAGATCGGCGTCGACCTGGCGGCTGCGCTGCTGATAGGTGCCGAGCGCGTCGATCTGGGTGCCGGCGAGCGCGTCGTTGTCGCCGGTCAGCACCATGCGGGCGACCTGCGCGTCCATGTCGCTCAGCGCGAAGTAGAGGTCGGCGGCGGTGGCGGCCTGCGGCGCGGCCTCGTCCCCGATGATCCGCACCTGTTCCTGGACGCGGGCCATGAGCAGACTCAGCGAGACGAGCAGGGCGACGGCGGTCAGGACGGCGAGGGCGACCCACAGGCGCAGCCGGGCGGGAGTTTCCGGGCGGACGGCCCGGATTGCCATGGTGCGCGTGGCCTCGATAACTGCGGGCACGCCGTCACGGTAATGCACCGCGGCAATTCTGGAATGGGTGGGAGTTCGCTATTCTCGCTCATTCCCTGCCGTTCACCCGGCGTTAATAATCAGGACATCGAATGGCGCAGCCGCTGATGCGGAACGCCGGCCGCGGTCAGCTGCTCGGCCAGGATCGGCTGCGGATTGTGCACGAACACAGCCACCTGAAGATCGTCGCCGAGATCGCACGCGGCCACCACCGAGCCGACATTGATCGGATCCAGTTCGGGGACGTCGGTCAGGTCGAGGATCAGGCGCAACGGCCGAACCCGGCGCACGGTGTGCACCAGAACCTGCCGGAGCTCGACCGCCTTGTCGAGGCCCACCACACCGTGCGGAGCGATCACCACGCTCCCGTCGGCACTCGTCCGCACTTCCAGCACAGAGCCGCGCATCGGATCACCCCTCGTTACCGAGCGTTCAGCCGCCGGACCACCCTACGTCGCGGATTCACCCCCGGGGAAGGAGGTGTGTTCTTCGTTCCTCAAGAAGGCTGAGTTCGCCTCCTCAACCGCAGTCTTGCACGAGGATGGGAAAGCCGCCGCTCGTGATTTCCTACCGGGAGCCACCGATCATGACGCTCGAAGCCGGTCCGCTCGCCGAGGCCGACCTCTCCGCCTACGTGTTGACGCTGCTGGACGACCACCTGGCAGCGATGCGGGAGATCCGGGAGAGGCTTCGAACGTCGGGCCGGGTAAGCCCCGGCGACCGCCGCACGATCGCGCTGGACAGCATCACGATCGCGGAGAGCTACGCCGATCGGATGACGCGGGCGCTCAGCTCCCCGATGCTCTGAACTCCCGGTCGAGGATCGCGTACAGCTCCGAGTCGCGCCACCCGTCCCGGATCAGCACCGTCTCCCGCATGCGCCCCTCATAGGTCATGCCGACCTTGCGCAGCACCCGGGCCGACGCCGTGTTCCGGGGATCGCAGGTCGCGTAGACCCGGTGCAGCCCATGCTCCCCGAACGCGAGCTCGAGCAGCAAGGTCGCCGCGGCGGTCGCATAGCCCCGCCCCCACCGGCGCGGGTGGATGCCGTAGCCGATCTCGCCTTGGCCGCCGCCCCGCAGATGCAGATCGGCCACGCCGACGACGGTTCCGCCGCTCGCTCCCGTGTCCTCGCTCGCTGGTCGGTCGTCGTTCTCGACGACCGCGTGGGGGAAGCTGCTCTGCGGTTGCTGGTGCCAGAGGCGAGAGGCTTCCCGTACGTACGACTGCGTCTCGGCCTCGGAGTTGGGACCCCAGGACTGGTAGCGGCAGGAATCCAGGAGGCGGGCCCAGTCATGGACGGCCGGCCAGTCGTCGAGGGTCAGGGGCCGTAGGCGGAGGCTTTCCACGCCTAGATCATCCCACTGTGTGCGGGGGTGGTCGTTTCGGAGGGAGTGCCGTTGTTCTGAGGTGGGGTGGGGTGGGGTGGGCGTGTCGTGCCGGTACCGCCCCTGCCGCGGCCGCCCTGCTCCTGCACCGCCCGCCCTGCTCCTGCACCGCCCGCCCTGCTCTTGCACCGCCCGCCGCGACCCACCCTCAACTGGGTGGGGCCGATCGTATGGCCTGGCTATGACATTTTTCGCCGGCTATCCACAGGACGCCGACCCGAATTCTCAGACCGCAACGTCGGCACGCTCATATCGGCCATGCCCGCCCGCATCGACCGGATTTGTCCAACGATTCCGGCGTCTGGAACCAATAGATGAATGTCAGGGAATATCCGACAGAAGTACCACTTTCCCGCGTGGATCGCGGCAATTGTCGCGCGATGCCGCTGCCGGATCGACGAGTCCGCGCCACCACCGGAACGGCAAGACGTGCGCCGCCCGCGGAACGACCAGAAACACTCCGCCGGCGGAACGGCGAAACCCGGCGCCTCTACCGGACCGCCCGCTCGGTCAACGGCCACCGGATCCACCCCAGCGACCGCGCCAGGGAGCGGTACAGCGGGTACCCGCACAAAACCCCCAACGCGATGGCGATCATCGACCAGACCGTGCCCAGCAGGTCCTCGGCCGCGGCCAGCGTGTCCTGGTCCAAGTACTCGGTCACGCCGATCAAGCCCAGCGCCCCGGGCACCAGCAGCCAGAACGCGGGCAGGAAGGACACCAGGGCGGGTGGGCCGGACGGCCGCCGCTCCACGAAGTAGGCCACCGGTGTCATCGCCAGGGCGCCGAAGAAGCCGCTCAGGTAGCCGCCGAAGATCTGGTTGCCGGCGAACTGGCCGATCCACGCGGCGGCCAGCACGAGCAGCAACCACGGCAACGACCGGTGCGGGGCGGAGTAGTAGAGGTACGTGCCGGCGCCGACGACCAGGACGCCCAGCCACGGCGCCCACCAGCCGATCAAGTTCTGCGGACTGTCGATCAGCTGGTCGGCGGCCGGCACCCGCACCACCTGGGTGGCGGCCGTGATGCCGAACGCCAGCAACATCAGCTGCAACGTCCCGGAGACCAGGCGGCTGGCCCCGGTGATCATCTCACCGGCCGACAGCTCGACCACCGACATGGTCAGCGCCGCGCCGGGCAGGAACGTCACCAGCGGCGCGATCATGGCGCGCAGGTCGGCGTCCGCCCAGCCGGGACCGGCCAGCAGGAACGTCACCGACGCCACCACGAACGCGACCGTCACCGGCAGGATCAGCTGGACGCTCGGCCATCGCCCGCCGACCAGCTTGAGCGCGCCCACCAGCAGTCCGAACAGGAACGCCAGCACCATGTCACCCCACGTGGGCTGCAGCACCAGGCAGATACCGGCCGTGAGCACCGCGTGCCCACCCACCGTCACCCACCGGCCGAAGCGCGGCCGCATGTCGACGATCTCCAGAATCCGCCGGCTGCCCTCCGCCGGCGGCAGCGTGCCCTTCTTGGCCTCCCGCAGCAGCTCGTACAGCGCCGCGGTCTGGTCCAGCCGCAACAGACCGCGGAGCTGACGGGTGGGTTCGAGCGTTGCCGCGCGTCCCGGTTCCAGAGCGATTTCCAGGTACGTCGGGAGCACCGCCACGCGGGCATGCGGCTGCCCGTAGGCCGCCGAGACCTCGATCAGGTGGTCCTGGATCTCGTTGACGGCCTCCCCCGCGGCCGTCATCCCGCTGCCGAGGAAGAGGAGGAACCTCAGCAGCGCCTGTTCGTCGGGAGTCCCGGCGACGGACGACGGGCCGCCGGCCGGGGAGGGCTCAGCGCCGGCTTCCCGCATAGTCCCGCAGGAACAGCGCCTCCACGAGCGCCATGTGCTCGATCTCGGACGGGTCCACGCTCTCGTTCGGCGCGTGGATCAGGCAACGCGGCTCCTCGACGCCCATCAGCATGATCTCGGCCGACGGGAACGTGTCCTGGAAGACGTTGCAGAGCGGAATCGAGCCGCCCTGCCCCTCCACGAGCGCGTTCCGCCCGTACGCCAGTTGCATCGCCCGGGTGAGGGTGTCGTACGCCGGCCCGCTCGTGGAACCGCTGAACGGCTCGCCGTCGGCCTCGCGCTCGACGGTGACCCGGGCGTGCCACGGCGCGACCGACTCGAGGTGCGCGATGAGGGCGTCCTGCGCGCGCCGGGCGTTCATCCCGGGCGGGACGCGCAGGTTGAGCCGGGCCCGGGCGTGCGGCTGGATCGCCGCCGAGGAGCCGACCACCGGCGGGCAGTCGATGCCGAGGACGGTCACCGCGGGCCGGGCCCAGACCAGGTCCGACACCCGGCCGTCGCCGAGCAGGTCGACGCCCTCCAGCACGCTCGCGTCGGCGCGGAACTGGTCGGCCGGGTAGTCGGCGCCGGGCCAGGACTGGGTGGCGTCCAGCCCCCGTACCGTTGTATTGCCTGATTTGTCCCTCAAAGTCGCCAATATCGTGATTAGGGCCGCTAAGGCATCAGGCGCCGCGCCCCCGAACATGCCCGAGTGCATCGGCCCCGCCATCGTGTCCACGGTGACCACGACGTTGGCGAGTCCACGCAGCGTGCTGGTGACCGCCGGCTGCCCGACCGCGAAGTTGCCGGCGTCGCAGACCAGGATCGCGTCGGCCCGCAGCAGGTCGGCGTGCGCCGGCACGAAGGCCTCGAGCCCGCCCGTGCCCTGCTCCTCCGAGCCCTCCCCGACGATCTTCACGGTCACCGGCAGGTCGTCGCCGAGGGCACGCAAGGCGGTCAGGTGGGCGGCGATGTTGCCCTTGCAGTCGGCGGCGCCGCGGCCGTACCAGCGTCCGTCGCGGTCGGTGAGCTCCCAGACCGGCGTCCGCCACGCCGCGTCGTCGAGCGGCGGCTGCACGTCGTGATGGAAGTAGAGCAGCACGGTCGGCGCGCCGGGGGGACCGGAGCGGGAGCCGCAGACCGCCTTGCTGCCGTCCGGGGTCTCGTACGCCTCCGTGTCGGCGAACCCGAGCCCGCGGAACGCGCCGAGCAGCCAGTCGACCATGCCGTCGCACTCGCTCGCCGGGAACTGCTTGGCGTCGTGCACCGACTTGTACGCGACCATGGCGGCCAGGTCGTCCCTGGCCTTGGGCATCAGCGACTTGATCCGGCCGCGGAGCACTTCGTCGTCAAGCACCGGGGTCTCCCTTCGGTTGCCGGCCGCCCGGCCACACCAGCCGGACGACGATCAGGGCGGCGAGGACGATCCCGCCGGTCACGAGCAGGGCGTCGGCGATGCCGCCGGTGAAGCCGGCCGCGACCGCGGTGGTCACCGTGCGGCCCAGGTCGGGCGGCAGCGACGCGATGGCCTCGTCGAACGAGGCGGAGCCGACGAGCGCGTTCTTCGCGGTCTCGATGTCGGCGGCGGACAGCCCGGCCCCGTGCAGCGCTTCGCCGGTCGGGCCGCCGGCGAAACCGCGGGTGAGGGCGCTGAGCACGGCCACGCCGAGGGCGCCGCCGACCATGCTCGACATCTTGAACACGCCGGCGGCCGAGCCGGCCAGGTCGATCGGCACCTCGCCGACGGCGGTGTCGGAGATCGGGGTGGAGAGCACGCCGAGCCCGATGCCGATCACCAGCAGCGCGGCGCCGATCAGCCACAGCGACGACCCGACGGTGAGGAACCCGAGAACACCGAAACCGAGAGCGAGGACGAACAGGCCCAGGAGTACGGGCATCCGGCCGCCCCGCCGCGACCCCAGCCGCGACCCCAGCGGGATGAAGACGAAGATGCCCAGCGTCGACGGCAGCATCAGCAGGCCGGCCTCGACGGCGCCGTAACCGCGGACGTTCTGCAGCCACAGGACGAGCAGGTAGCTCAGGCCGGCGAAGGCCAGGTTCATCACCAGGTTGGCGGTGAGCGCCCCGTCGTAGGCGCGCAGCTTGAACAGGCCGAGGTTGACCAGCGGGTCGGCGCTGCGGCGCTCGATCGCCCACCACGCCGGCACCAGCACCACGAACGCGACGAGCAGGCCGACGACGAGCGGGTCGCCCCAGCCCACGGCCGGCCCGTCGGTCAGCGCGAACAGCAGCGCGAAGATGGCCAGCCCGATCGTGACCAGGCCGAGCCAGTCGATGCGGCGGGACACGGTCTCGTCGCGCGACTCGGGCGTGCTGGTGCGCAGGACCAGAAGGCACCCGATACCGAGCGGGATGTTGATCCAGAACAGCCACTGCCAGCCGAGCGTGTCGGTGAGCACGCCGCCGATCGCCGGGCCGACGGCCTGCCCGCCCCAGGCGACCGCCTGCCAGACGCCGAACGCGGTGAGCTCGGCCGGGCCGGTGAACTCGGCCGGGATCAGCGCGAGGGTGGCCGGCAGGATCAGCGCGGCGCCGATGCCCATCAGCGCGCGCCCGGTGATCAGCAGCTCGACGTTCGGGGCGAGCGCGGCCACCACCGAGAAGGCGGCGAAGAGCACGACGCCGAGCGACAGCATGCGGCGGCGGCCGAAGATGTCCCCGAACTTCCCGGCGGCGATCACCAGCGCGCCGGTGACCAGGCTGAACGCGTTGTTCGCCCACTGCAGGGCGGAGAGGTCGGCGTCGAGCTTCCCGGCCATGGTCGGGATGGCCACGCCCAGGTCGGCGAACGCCAGCCAGACCAGGCCGGCCGCCGTGCAGATGGCGGCCAGCGAGACCCAGCGGTTCCGGGTCGTCACGGCGGCGTCGGTCACGTGGATCAGTGTTCGGCCCGGCTCCGGCCCGGTCATCATCCGCGCCGGGCGATGTGTCCACCGGCCTCGATGCCGAGACTGGCGATCACCGGGAATCGACGTGCTCGATGGAGGCAGGGACATGACCTCGCAGAACGGCCGCGTTGTCCAAGTCGTGGAGAGCAGGTCCGCCGGCCTCGGCGTGCTGCTGGCGGCGTGCGTGTCCACGCTGGTCGTGAACGCGAACACCTCCGCCGTCACGATCCTGCTGCCGGCGATCAGCAAGGACGTCGGGACGCCGGTCGACACGCTGCAATGGGCGGTGACCGGCTACATGCTGGTCGGCGCCGCGGTGATCGTGACCTCGGGCGCGCTCGGCGACGTCTTCGGCCGCCGCAAGGTGTTCCTCGGCGGCCTGCTGCTGTTCGTCGCCTCCTGCGTGCTGATCGCGCTGTCGCAGCAGGGATTCGGGGTGATCGCCGGCCGGATGATCCAGGGCGCCGCCGGCTCGACGATCCTGGCCTGCGGCATGAGCCTTCTCTCGGTCGACTCGGCCGGCGCCGGGCAGATGAAGGCGGTCACGGTGTGGGGCGCCGCCTCGGCCGCGGGCGGCGCGGCCGGTCCGCTGATCGGCGGCGTGCTGGTCGAAGCGACCGGCTGGCAGGGCCTGTTCTGGATCGACGCGGTGATCGCGGCCGCCTGCATCCCGATCACGCTGCTCATGGTCAAGGAGTCGCGCGACCCGAACCGGCCGCGCTCGATCGACTGGGCCGGTACGGTGCTCATCGCCGTGATCCTGGTGCCGCTGGTGCTCGCGCTCAGCGAGGGCAGCGACTGGGGCTGGGCGTCCCTCGCGACCATCTCCTGCTTCGTGATCGCGGCGCTCGGCGTGGCCGGCTTCGTGCTGGCCGAGAAGCGCGTCTCGGCGCCGCTGGTCGACCTCGCCCTCTTCCGCAACATGGTGCTGGTCGGCGCCACCCTCGCGATCCTCATCGTGGCCGGGACGATCAACGGCCTGATGTACGTGCTGAGCCTCTACTTCCAGGACCCGGCGGCCTTCGGCTACAGCGCCCTCCAGGCCGGTCTCGCCACCCTGCCCGCGGTCGCCGTCATGATCGCCATCACCCCGATCATCACCCCGATCGCCGTCAAGATCGGCTCACGCCAGGCGGTCGCGCTGGGCTTCCTGCTCTCGGCGATCGGCTTCGGCGCCCTGGGTTTCGCCAAGGCCGACTGGGCGTACGGGATGTTCGTCGTCCCCCTGGTCGTGATGGCGATCGGCCTCGGCCTCGCCAACGGCCCGGCGTCCTCGGCGTCGACCTCGTGCGTGGCGCCCGCGGAGGTCGGCCAGGCCAGCGGCATCTCGAACATGGCCCGGTACGTGGGCGGCTCGCTGGCCACCGCCGCGACCGCCACCGTCTACGCCGCCGCGACCGCCTCGCACCGGGCGAGCGGCTCCTCCCCGGCCGAGGCGCTGGCCGCCGGCCTCTCCCGCTCGGCGATCCTGATGGCCATCATGGCCGGCGCCGGCGTCCTGCTGGCCGTGCTGCTGGGCCGCCACCAGGCCGCCAAGACCCGTGCCGTGCACCGGGCCGCGGCCGCCGCTTCGCTCGCGCACACCATTCCGACAGCCCCGCTGCAAAATCACTGACAATTCCGCATTGCCCGAACCCATAAAGTCGGATCCGGACGCAAGCGCATTCTATTTCGCGGGGGAAATAGATGAGGATTCGTCATATCGTGGGGGCCGCCTCGTGCGGCCTCCTCGCATTGCCGTTCGCCGCCGGCCCGGCACGCTCGGCCGACGACGCCGGCGACACCGGCGGCGGCCACACGCTGGCGGCCTGCGTCGGCGAGGCCACCGACCGGCAGGCCCGCCGGTGGGTCTGCACCGCCACCGGCCTGACCACGATGGACATCCGGGGCCGCACGTCGTTCACCGCGATCGCCGCGCCCGGCAACGGCCACCGGCCGCTCAGCACCTATGTGGACGTCGCGCGCGGCAGCGTCGCCTACGGCCACGGCCGGGAGGTGATCGGGGCCTTCGACGTCGTGCTGCGCACCAACCTCGGCGGCCTCGGCTCCCAATGGCGCACCGCCACCATCCGGCAGTCCGGCCCGCCGATCGCCCTCGACGACGAGGCCACGGTCTGCCGGCCCGGCGGGTCGTGCGACCCGGGCGTGCCCCGGCTCTCGGCCCCGGGCTGGCGCTGGGAGAGCGCCCCCACCGGCGGCCCCTACTACAACGCCGTGAACGGCACTTTCACGGTCGACGGATACGGCCGATTTCCGCTGCACGCCATCGAGTCGAGCTATTTCCTCTGCGCCGCGCCGGGACGCTGCCGATTCTGAGGGCCACCGCCGCGAGCGCGAGCTGGGCGACCGGCACGGCGAGCTCGGCGATCGAGAGCCCGGCGCCGGCGGCGAGGTGCATCGCGGTCATCACCGCGGCCAGCACCAGCAGGTCGCGCCAGGCGATCGGGTCGGCCGGGTGGCGCCAGAGGCGGGCGCTGCAGCGCAGGCACACCAGCGCCAGCAGGAGCAGGCCGGCGGTCAGCGCGGGGGCGTGCCGGGCATGCGAAACCGCCGACGCGAGGTGGCCGGCCGAGCCGGCCACCCCGAGAGCGGCGGCGGCCCGGGCGGCGAGACGAATGCGTTCCACACCTACACAGACCGGGAACGCCCGCGAATTGCATCGGTCGAACAAGAACTAGCTGAAGAACGCCCGCACGTCGTCGGCGTACAACTTGGGCTCCTCGGCGGAGAGGAAGTTGCCGCCGGCCGGAAGCTCGGTCCAATGGGTGACCGTCGTGTCCCGCTCCGCGAAGCGGCGGATCGTGATGTCGGTGACGCCGAGCGCGACGCCCAGTGGGACCGGCGACTTCTCCTTCGGCGCCCACGCCGCCGGGTCGTGCGCGGCCTCCCAGTAGAGGTTGGCCGACGAGCCCGCGGTGCCGGTGAACCAGTAGAGGCTCACGTTGGTGAGCAGCAGGTCGCGGTCGACGGCGTCCTCGGGCAGCGCCGCCGACGGGTCGGTCCACTCCTGGAACTTCTCGACGATCCAGGCGAGCTGGCCGGCCGGCGAGTCGTTCAGGCCGAAGGCGAGCGTCTGCGGCCGGGTCGACTGGATGACGTTGAAGCCCATCTTGTCGTCGCGGAACTCCTGAAGGCGCCCGAGACGCGCCTGCTCGGCCTCGGTCAGCCCCTCGAAGTCGGACGGGTCGCCGGACGGGAACGTGATGTGGCCGTTGACATGCACGCCGATCACCTTCGACGGCTGCTGGCGGCCCATCTCGACGGCGATCGCCGCGCCACCGCCGGTGCCCTGCACGCCGTACCGGTCGTAGCCGAGCCGCGCCATCACCTCGTTGAGCGCGGCCGCGCTGCGGGAGGTGTTCCAGCCGGCCGAGGTCAGCGGGCCGGAGAACGCCACGCCCGGGTTGCTGACCAGCACCAGGTGGAAGTCGGGCCGCAGGGCGGCGACGACCGGCAGATAGAGGGCGAACGAGCCCGGCCAGTCGTGGCTGACCAGCAGCGGGACGGCCGCGGGGTTGTCCGACCGGACGTGGGCGAAGTGGATGTCCTGACCGTCGACCGTGGTCACGAACTGCGGCAGCTCGTTGAGCCGGGCCTCGGCGGCGCGCCAGTCGTACTCCCGCTCCCAGTGGCGGGCCAGCTCGCGCAGGTACCCGACCGGGACGCCGCGGCTCCAGCCCTGGCCGGGGATCTCGCTGCCCCAGCGCGTACGGGCCAGGCGGTCGCGCAGGTCGTCGACGTCGGCCTGCGGGATGTCGATGCGGAAGGGGCGGATCTCGGACATGTCGGCTCCCTCAGAACCCTGGAACGGAATGTTTCGTTCCGTTCTAGAGTAGCAGAGCGGAACGATCCGTTCCACTGCTAATCTGGAAAACATGACGACGGCGGGACGGGCCCGGCAGGCCGAGCGCAACAACGAGGCGATCCTGACCGCGGCGCGGGAGGTGTTCCTGGCCGACAAGCGGGCGCCGATCTCCGCGGTGGCCGAGCGGGCGGGCGTCGGCATCAGCGCGCTCTACCGGCGGTACGCGGGCAAGGAGGACCTGCTGCGGACGCTCTGCCACGACGGTCTCCAGTGGTTCATCGCCGAGGCCGAGCGCGCGACCGCGGAGAAGGACGACTGGGCGGCGTTCGAGACGTTCCTGCGCGGCGTGGTCGACGCCGACGTGCACTCGCTGACCGTGCACCTGGCCGGCACGTTCCCGCCCAGCCCCGAGATGAACGCCGACGCGGCCCGGGCCAACGAGCTGGCCACGGCCCTGTTCGAGCGGGCCCGGCCGCGGATGCGGGCGGGCGCGGTGCCGGACGACATCACGATGCTGCTGGAGATGTGCGCGGCCGTCCGGGTGCCCGATGCCACGCGCACCAAGGAGCTGCGCCGCCGCTACGTCACGGTGCTGCTCGACGGCCTGCGCGCGGGCGGCGAGCTGCCCGGGCCGCCGCCCACCGCCGAGGAGCTGGGCTGGCGCTGGCGTCTGCGCGACTGAGGGCCAGGCCCCTCAGGCCACGAATATGCAGAACGGGTGGCCGGCCGGGTCGGCGTACACGCGTAGTGGCTCGTCCGGGTCGCTGCTGCGGTCGTAGAGCATGCTCGCCCCGAGGGCGAGAGCCCGCTCGTGCTGGGCGTCGAGCTCGGCCGTCGACGCGACGGTCGTGTCCAGGTGCAGCTGCATCGGCACGGCGTCGTCCGGCCACGTCGTACGGGTCAGCGAGGGGTTCTGCTGGAACGCCAGCTGCATGCCGCCGGACGGGTTCTGCAGCACCAGCCAATCTTGTCCGCGCTCGTCCGGCTCACCGGCCGCCGGCGGCTCGTCGCCCGGCCGGTACGCCAGGCCGAACAGCTTGCGGTAGAACTCAGCTAGCTTCCGCGCGTCGGGGCCGTCGAGGACGACCTGTCGCAAGGTCGGGAATCCGGTCATGCACCTCAGGAAACCACGACCCGGTTCCGCCCGCTCTCCTTGGCCCGGTAGAGGGCGTGGTCGGCGCTGGCCAGCATCTGGTCGAGGGTGCTGTCGGCGGAGTCCCGATGGGCGAGCCCGACGCTGATCGTGACCGAGAGCGGGCCGGCCGCGGTGGGGATCGGCTCGTCGGCCACCGCCCGCCGCATCCGCTCGGCCAGCTCCGGCGCGTCGCCGTCGTGGTCGGGCAGGACCACCGCGAACTCCTCGCCGCCGTAGCGTCCGAGCACGTCGGAATGCCGGATGCTGGCGCGGACCCGGGCGGCCACGGTACGGATCACCTCGTCGCCGACGCCGTGGCCGTACGTGTCATTGACGCTCTTGAACTTGTCGATGTCGAGCATGACGGCGGCGAGCTCGCGATCGCCGCGGGCGGCCGTGGCGACCAGGGCGGTGGCGATGGCGTAGAAGTGGCGCCGGTTGTGCTGCCCGGTGAGCTCGTCGGTGGTGGCCAGCTCCTGGACGCGGCTGAACAGGCACGCGTTGAGGTAGGCGCTCATGCCCTGGGTGGCCAGCGCGCTCACGACCTGGATCGCGGAGTCGTCGAAGCTCTCCGCCCCGAGCACTACGACGCCGACCCGGCCTTCGCGCGTTTGGAGCGGGATCACCAGCGCGACATCGCCGATCTCGGGCGACAAATCGGAGATGACGGATGGTGAGTCGCCCGCGGTGACCGGCAGCGATCCGCCCAGCAGCGAGGGCGCGGCCTTGCCGGTGACCTCGAGGACCACGTCGCCCTCGGCGCTGAGCAGGGCGCCGCCATGAGCCGAGACCTGCGCGGCGAGCATCGCGAACAGGGTGCTGAGCAGTCGCGACGGCTCGTGGATCGAGCTGAGCTCGGCCAGCGAGGCCCGCAGCATCTCGGCGAACGCCTGCTGCTGCTGGGCCGCTGCCACCGCGAGGTGCAGCTGCGCGGCCCGGGCCGTCTCCAGCGAGACCGCGACATGGCTGGTCACGCCGATGAGCACCTCGACGTCGTCCTCGGTGAAGATGCCGCGCGCCATCCGGCTGTCCAGGTAGACCACGCCCAGCGTGGTGCCCTTGAACTGCACCGGCACGATCATGATGCTGCGCAGCCCGTGCACGACCGCGCTGCGCGAGCCGAGCGCCGCGCCCTGCTCGGTGCCGGTGAGCACCAGCGGCTCGCCGCTCTCGGCCACCCGGCGCACCAGCGTCGCCCCGTACGCGGTGGTCTCGGCGAGGTCGGCGCCGTCGGCGCCGCGCCCGGCGAACGGCACCGGCTCCCCCGCCTCGTCGAGCAGGAAGAACAGCGCCCGCTCGGCGCCCAGGATGCGCAGCATCTCGTCGAGCGCGACCCGGGCCAGCTCCTGCGGGTCGAGGACGGTCGCGGCGGCCGCGCCGACCTGCTGCAACGCCTCCAGCCGCCGGCTGCGGCCGCCGTCGCCGCGCCGGTCCACGACCGTGCGGCGGTTGGTGGCCGCGCCCTCCTCGGCGCCGAACTCGGTGCGGGCCTGCCGCCGCCGCGACTCCCAGCCGTGCGTGGTGGCCAGCGACAGCGCGATGCGGGCCTGCCGGTCGGACTCGTTGACCAGGCCCAGCGCCCGGAACGAGCGGGCGCGGAACCGGGCCACCTCGAAGTGCACGAGCGGCGCGTCGGCCATCCGGGCGACCTGCTCGGCCTTGTCGCTCCACTCGATCGCCTTGCGCGGGTCGCCGAGCATCTGCGCCAGCGCCGCCTGCCCGATCAGGTAGGAGGCGTTGAGCAGCGGCGACGCCTTGCGCACCCGGCGCAGGTCGGCGATGGCGGCGCGGGCGGCGGCGATGCGGGCCGGCCGCTGCTCGTCGGTGGCCATCCGCAGCTGCGCCATCCGGGCGTGCGACTGGTAGGAGTAGATGTACTTGTGCTGGAGCATCAGGTCGCGCCGGCGCAGGCCGAGCGCGTGGAACTCGGCCAGGATCGCCTCGAACGGCTCGCCGAACTCGCCCTGCTCGATGGTGGCGCAGGCGGCGGCGACGATCATGTTCATCCGCTGCACCGTGGTGCCGGCGCCGGCCGGCAGCTTGGCGCGCATGGCGGCCAGCGCCGCGGCGGCGTCGCCGTGCCGGCCCTGCACGGCCGGGATCATCACCGACAGCATGCCGAACGAGGTGCCGCGGACCAGCTCGAGGTCGTTGAGGCGGCGCAGGCCGCGCTCGTACTCGGCCTGGGCCTCGGCGGTGTAGCCGCGCAGCAGCTGCCGCAGGCCGACGGTGGCGAAGCCGGGGATGAGCTGGGCCGGGCCGAACCAGCGCGCGTTCCTGCCGATCGTCTCCTGCCACCGGCTGCCGTCGTCGTAGCCGCCGAACAGCCACGACACGCCGCGCATCCACTCCACGTAGGCGACCAGCGCCGGGTCGCCGAGTTCGGTGGCCACCCCGGCGGCCCGGTCGAGGCAGCGCTCGGCGGTGCCGCGCAGCTTGACCACGGCGCAGACGTAGCCGACCAGGGCGTAGACGCGGACGTACTCGGGGCAGGGTCCGAGGCGGTTCACGGCGTACATCGCGCGCATGGCGAGCACGCCGGCCTCGCGCAGGCGCAACCCGATCCCGGCGGCATAGCCACCGGCGTCGAGGACGGCGGCCTGGGCGGCGAGCTCGTCGCGGCGGCGTCCGGCGGCCTTGCCGAATCCCCATCCCGTACGCCGGACCGCGCCACCCGCCAGCCCGATGCCGATCGTGGAGGCGAGCAGGGCGAGGCCGTTGGCGGGCAGCGGCCGGCGCAGCTCGGTGAGGGCGGCGGCGGTCGCGGCCAGGGCCTTCTCGTCGTCCCAGAGGGTGTGGTGCAGCTCGATCTCGGTGATCAGCAGGTGCGCGCGCTCGCGCCGGTCGGTCTCGGTCGCCAGCGCCCGCGCGATGGTGGCGGCGGCGTCGGCGAACCGGGCCGCGCGCAGGTAGGCCAGGGCGAGCGGATGCAGCAGCTCGCTGCCGGGCGCGGGGTCGCCGTCGAGCGCGTCCTCGAGATAGCCGATGGCCTCGACCGGGGCGGTGTCCTCGAGCGCACGCAGGCCGGCCGCGAACGCGCTCCGCCGGCGACGATCCGCGTCGACGGCCGCGCCGGCCCGGCGGTGGTGACGGGCGATCGCGTAGACGTGGTCGGCGTCGCGCAGTGCCTCGGGCAGTCCCTCCAGGGCGTCGGCCAGCGCCGCGTGCAGGCCGCGCAGGCGGTCCTCGCCGACGCCGTCGAGCAGGGCCTCGCGCAGCAGCGGGTGCAGGAAGACGTACCAGCCGCCGGGGCGGGCCTCGACGACCCGGCGTTCCACGGCGGCGCCGACCGCGGCCACGACCTGGTCGGCCGAGCCGCCGGCGGCCACCAGCGTCTCGGTCCGGAAGCGGGGGCCGGCCACCGCCGCGGTGACCAGGAAGTGCCGGTCGCCGTCGGTCAGCGTCGCCAGGCGGGAGGCGAGCAGCGCGCGTACGTCCTCGGCCGCCGGCAGCGCGTCGGCGCCCGCGTCGTCGAAGTGCCAGGTGCCCCACAGCGGGGTGAGCAGACCGGCGTCGAGCAGCCGCAGCAGATAGGTGACGACCGCGAGGGGCGAGCCGTCGGTGCGGCCGGCCACGTGCTCGACGAGCTCGGCCGGCACCGTGGCGCCGGGCAGCCGGGTGGCGATCAGCCGGGCCACCGCGGCCGGGTCCAGCGGCGCGCAGTCGAGCTCGAGGTCGGCGTCGGGGTGCTCGCCGCGCAGGTCGTCGCGCTCGGTGAGCAGCACCAGCAACGGCAGCCGGGGCAGGTCGGGGGCGAGCCGGGCCAGCACCGCGCGGCTGCCCGGGTCGAGCCACTGCGCGTCGTCGAGCAGCAGCATGAGACCGCCGTGCCGCTTGGCCAGCTCGCCGACGAAGGTCGCGACGGCGGCGAAGAGGTGGTCGTCGCGGGCCTCCACGACGTCGGTGGCGAGCAGCGCCTCGAGGCGGCCGCCGAGCCGGGCGACCAGCGCCGGGCCGGCCACCTCGGCGGCGTCGCGGACGTGCCGCTCGGCGGCGGCCCGGTCCCGGTCGGCGAGCAGCGCGACGGCCTGGAGGTGTCCCTCGGCGGCGGCGCGCAGCGCGGCCAACGGCAGGGCCTCGTCCTCCTGGCAGTCGGCGCGCAGCACGGGCACGTCGGTGACCAGCGAGGCCGCCTCCTCGGCGAGCCGGGTACGGCCGGAGCCGCCGGGCCCGCGGATGACGGCGACGCCGCCGCGGCCGGTGCGGGCGCGGCGCCAGCGGTCGGCGAGGCCCTCGCGCTCGCCCTCGCGGCCGCACAGCGGCCAGCGCACGGCGGCCGGCTCGGCCGCCGCCGCCTCGCCGCCGGGACCGGCGCGCAGGGCGGTGAGCAGGGCCGCCGCGTCCGGGTAGCGATCGTCGGGGTCCTTGGCCAGCAGCCGGGTGACGACCGCGGCCAGGGCCGGGTCGAGGCCCGGGCAGAGCGCGGCGAGGTCGGGGACCGGCGCGGTCAGGTGCAGCCGCAGCAGCTGGCCGACGTCGTTCGCCTCGAACGGCATGGTGCCGGTGAGGCACTCGAAGAGCACGACGCCGAGCGAGTAGAGGTCGGATCGGCCGTCGACCGGCCGCTTGAGCATGCCGGACTGCTCGGGCGAGGTGTAGAGGAACGTGCCGACGGCCCGGTCGCCGTCGTCCTCCGGCTCGGCGCCGAGCAGGGCCAGGCCGAAGTCGATGAGCTTGGCCGGGCGGCCGGGCGACAGCATGATGTTGCCGGGCTTGACGTCGCGGTGCACGAGGCCGACCCGGTGCGCGGCGGCGAGGCCGCGGCCGAGCTGGGCGGCGAGCTCGACGACCGCCTCGGGGGCGAGCGGGCCCTGGGCGAGACGATCGGCCAGCGAGCCGCCCGGGATGTACTCCAGGACCAGGGCGGGCGCGCCGTCGAAGAGGCCGGCCGCGTGGATGGCCGGCACCGACGGGTCGTCGACACAGGCCAGCAGGGCGGCCTCGCGCTGGAAGGTGAACAGGATGCCGGCATCGGCGCCGCTGTCACCGTTGGGGCGTTTGAGGGCGTACGTCGCGTCGCCGCGCCGGACCCGGTGCACCGTCGTGAAGGCGCCCCGTCCGAGCTCGTCCCCGACGGCCAGGCCGGTCAGGTGCGCCGCGCCGCGCCCGTCGGGCGTCCATCCGGCCGTGTCACTCACTGGGACATCACTCCGCTGCTCTCGATTCGAAACCTCACATCGGCAGCGGCGGCGCGGACTTGACCCTCCAAGGGTCAGGCATTTCCTCCTCTCAGCCCGAATCCTTCGCTCAGCACTCGACGACGGTGACGGCGAGCCCGCCGAGCGACGTCTCCTTGTACTTCGTCGACATGTCCCGGCCGGTGTCGCGCATGGTGCGGATGGCGGTGTCGAGGCTGACCCGGTGACTGCCGTCGCCGCGCAGCGCGAGCCGGGCCGCGTTGATCGCCTTGACGCTCGCGATCGCGTTCCGCTCGATGCACGGCACCTGCACCAGGCCACCGACCGGATCGCAGGTGAGCCCGAGGCTGTGCTCGAGCGCGATCTCCGCGGCGTTCTCCACCTGCTCGGGCGTACCCCCGAGAACCTCGCACAAACCGGCGGCCGCCATCGCCGCCGCCGACCCGACCTCGCCCTGGCAGCCGACCTCGGCGCCGGAGATCGACGCGGCCCCCTTGATCAGGATGCCGACGGCGGCGGCGGTGAGCAGGAAGCGGACCACGCCGTCGTCGCCCGAGCCGGGCACGAACCGGCGGTAGTAGTGCAGGACCGCGGGGATGATGCCGGCGGCGCCGTTGGTGGGCGCGGTGACGACCCGCCCGCCGGCCGCGTTCTCCTCGTTGACGGCCAGCGCGTAGAGGTTCACCCAGTCGATCACGTGCAGCGGGTCGTCGGCGTCCGGGCGTACGACCAGATCGCGCCAGAGACCCGGCGCCCGGCGACGCACGCCGAGCCCACCGGGGAGAACGCCCTCCTCGGCCATCAGGCCGCGCTCGACGCAGGCGTGCATCACCCGCCAGATCGACAGCAGGCCGTCGCGGATCGCGGCGTCGTCGCGCCAGGCCCGCTCGTTGGCCAGCATCACGCCCGAGATGCTGGTCCGCTCGGCGGCACAGGTCGCGAGCAGGGTGTCACCGGAGACGAACGGGTGCCGCAGCTCGGCGTCGTCGGTGGCCCGCTCCTCGCCCTCCTCGAGGATGAAGCCGCCGCCGACCGAGTAGAACGTGCGCTCGGCCAGCACCGAGCCGTCCTGGGCCCACGCGGTGAACGTCATGCCGTTGGGGTGGAAGGGCAGGCTGCGGCGGCGGTGCAGGATCAGCTCGACCGGCACCGGATCACCCGCGAGCGAGACGGCGCCGGCCTCCTGGATGGCGACGACCCGGGCCGCGACCGTGGCGGTGTCGACGGTGGCCGGGTCCTCGCCCTCGAGGCCGAGCAGCACGGCGGCGTCGGAGTGGTGGCCGCGGCCGGTGGCGCCGAGCGAGCCGAACAGCTCGGCGCGCAGGCGGGCGGCCTTGGGCACCTCGGCGGCGAAACGGCGGGCGGCCCGCATCGGTCCCACGGTGTGGGAGGACGACGGGCCGATCCCGATGGAGTAGAGGTCGAAGGCGCTGACCGGCACGAAAGGCTCCCCTCGGAGGGTGGCCTCCCCGCTCTGTCATGGATACCTGAGAGCTTCGCCGCCGCGCGGGCGGTTTGCACCGTGGGTGCGGGACCACGTCGTCCCGGCTTTCCAGAGTCGCCTGCCATGCGGCGGTAACGGGTGCCTGAGAGATTCCCGGGGAGGGCTTGCTCCTTCGGCGCCCCGGTGACGGCCCGGGGACTCTCCCGCCGCGGTTCATACGGCGCGATCTTCGATTGTGTTCCGAGCGTGACAGCCCGGGACCGTCTCCGTCAACCCGCTCAGTCCCGGCTCAACCATGCCGAAACGGAGGAAGTGACGCTAGTTCGACGTTTGCGCCTCGGCGCGCGCCTGGGCGCCTGTTTCGCCCTCATCCTGGTCCTGCTGGGCATCGTGGTCGCGATCGGTGTGATCGCGCTGCAACGGCAGTCGGACTCGGCCGGGGCGGTGCGCGACCTCCAGGTGCTGCGGCGCCAGGTCGACGAGCAGAAGTACTACGACGGCGACATCTCGGGCTGGCAGATCGCGTACGCGTGGGACGTCTACCGCCTCTCGCCGCAGAAGGCCGTCGATCCGGCGTCGGACAACCGGGCCGGCTTCCTCAACGACGCGAAGCTGCTCAAGGCGTTGCTGGCGGAGACCCGTACGGACCTGATGACCTCGACCGAGAAGGACCTGTTCGCCGGGCTCCAGCAGCAGTGGACGGCGTACTTCCAGGCCGACGACCAGATCGTCGCGCTGTTCGCGAAGAGCGACATCGCCGGCGGCAACAAGATGATCCTCGGTCCCGGCTACGAGATCTACTACGCGATCGTCCAGCAGACCCAGAAGCTGGTCGACTCGGTGGCGGGCCGGGCCGAGAAAACCACCCGCGAAGCGCAGGACTCGGCGGCGACCGCCCGGGACTGGATGCTGATCACGTTCGCGCTCGCGGTGGTCGCCGCGGTGGTGCTCACGGTGCTGGTCAGCCGCAGCATCTCGCGGCCGGCGAACCGCGTGATCGGCGCGCTCCGGAGCGTGGCCGGCGGTGATCTGGGCGTACGGCTGCACGACAGCGGGACGGACGAGCTGGCCGACATGGCGCGGGCCGCCGACGACGCCGCGACCGGGGTGGCGGCGACCATCGGCCAGATCAGCGACGACGCGCGCGCGCTGGCCGCGGCGGCGGACACGATGTACCGGGTCAGCGGGCAGATCGACGGGGCCGTGAACAGCGCGTACGAGCAGGCGGAAAGCGTCGCCGGCACGGCCGGCGGCGTCTCCGGCAACGTGCAGACGGTGGCCGCCGGCGCCGAGCAGATGGGCGCCTCGATCTCGGAGATCTCCCGCAACGCGGCCGACGCGGCCGGCGTGGCGGCGGGCGCGGTGACCGCGGCCCGCGACACCAGCGCCACGATCAACCGGCTCGGCGAGTCGTCGGCGCAGATCGGCACCGTCGTCACCACGATCCAGGCGATCGCCGCCCAGACCAACCTGCTGGCGCTGAACGCGACGATCGAGGCGGCCCGGGCCGGCGAGCTCGGCAAGGGCTTCGCGGTGGTGGCGTCCGAGGTGAAGGACCTGGCCCAGGAGACGGCCCGGGCGACCGAGGAGATCGCCCAGCGGATCCAGGCGATCCAGCAGGACACCGGCGAGGCGGTCACCGCGATCGACGGGATCAGCCAGATCATCGAGCAGATCAGCGACTACCAGACGACGATCGCGTCGGCGGTCGAGGAGCAGAGCGCCACGACGACCGAGATGAACCGGGGCGTCACCGAGGCCGCGGACGGGGCCAGCGAGATCGCGCACGGCATCTCGTCGGTCGCCCAGAGCACCGCCACCAGCCGCAACGCCGTCGCCGAGGCGACCCGCGCGGCCGGCGACGTGCACGCCCTGGCGGCCCGGTTGCGCCAGACGGTGGACCGCTTCTCGATCTGACGATGCGGTCCATTCCTATCGCGCATATGGGAATGCTATGGTCAGCCTCGCCCGGCCCACCACGCACCCGGCGAGGCGCATCGTGACCACACCGTCGTTCGTCCCTTCCCCGCCCGGCTTCGTCGGGGCCGCGGTCGACGTGGCCGGCCCGGCCGCGCGCACCCTGCTGCGGCACGGCTTCCTGAAGGCCCGCACCGCCACCGTGGCCGTGGTCAGCGGCCCGCCCTCCCCCGGCCTGGCCGTCTGCCTGTCCCGCATGGCCGACGACCTGGCGCTGGCCGGCCGCCTCCCGGCGGAGTCGGACGACGCCGGCATCCTGGTCGGTCTCGAGGCCGGCCTGGCGGGCGGCGGCGTCCTCGGCCGGGCGAGCCGCCGGCGCCGGGCCTACCTGCTGGCGCCGGTGCTGGCCGCCGCCTTCGCCAACACCCCGTCGCCCGGCTGGCGCAGCGTTCGCCAGTCCGCCCACCGCGACCTGGCGGTCCTCCCCCACGCCGCGTCGCCGCACCCGCCGGTCGCCGCCCGCGGCCACCTCGAGATCGACGTCGCCGACCATCAGCCGGCCGGCGGCTGGCCGATCCCGATCGCCGTCCTCACCACGCTGATGGACGACCCGCGGGCCGCCGCCGAGGCCGAGCGCGCGACCGCCCACCTGGAGCACGAGCCCCGCCTCTGGGAACGCGCCGCCCGCGACGCCCTCACCGACCCGGTCCTGGCCGCCGCCGCCCGCGAGTGCTTCCTGGCCGCCTACGCGGCGCTGTCCCGCCACGGCGCCGACCGCACCCTGCGCGACGCGGTGGCCGCCTTCACCGAGCGCTACGTCCTGCGTGCGCGCTGCCCGGCCGACGACATCCTGAGCGACCTTCCGAAGTAGACGGCTGGCATACTGCCGCGCATGGTTCTGACGGGGGAGATCCGGATCACGTACGCCGTGTACCGGAAGATGGCGCTGATCGGTTACGGCGTGCGCGCCACCATCGGCCGCGCGGTGCCGCTGGCGCTGATCGCCGTCGGGGCCGGGCAGTCGCTGGTCGCCGGGCATCCCAGCGCCACCGTCCTGCCCGCGGGGGTGTTCCTGCTGCTCGTCCCGCTGGCCTTCGAGCTGCTCGTGCTGGCCGCCTGGGCGGTGCGCCGCAAGGCGTTCGCGCAGCCGTACCACTACGAGTTCACCGCCACCGGCATGACGCAGCTGACCGCCGCCGGCCGCACCGACGTGCCGTGGGACAAGGTCACCCGGGTCGACCGCTGGCCGTCCACCTGGATCGTGCGGCTCGGCGCCGGCCGCAGCCTCAGCGTGCCCCGCAGGGCCCTGGCCGAGGCCGACCGCACCACCCTCAACGACTTCTTCCTGGCCCACCCGGCCGCGTTCGGCTAGCTATTCCAGGCCTTCGCGGGAGATCGGCTCGCCGACCCGGAAATCACGGAAGGTGACCTCGAGTCCTTCGCGCTGCGGCGAGCAGCACATGACCCCGACGTCCACGGTCTCGGGCAGATCCAGGTACCCCAGCCGCACCAGCTGCCACGCCCCGTCCCTGTCGCCGCGGTGCACGCACACCGCCGAGCCGAACCGGGTCAGCCGCAGCAGCAGCTCGCCCCGGTAAGAAGGCACCGGCACGACCGACAAATCGGATTCGTTGCGCGTCAGCACCGTGCTGAGCTGCACCGCGCCGGAGGTCACCTCGAGGCCCGTCTTCAGCCAGGTGCCCTCGCCCGCCCGCAGCATCAGGCCGGCCTGGTCGAACAGCGCCGCATGCCCGGCCGACACCACCACCGAGGCGCTGAAGTCACCGGTCACCGGGCGGTGGTAGAAGTGCCCGTTGTCGGTGACGTAGCCGTAGAACGTGCGCCGCCAGAAGTCGGTCTTCAGCCCGGTCCGGACCCGGATCACGCCATCCTCGTCGGACCACCGCGGCGGCTCGTTCCGCCAGGACATCCTCTGCATCCCTCAGATCTTGCCATCGGCCGCCGATCGGGACGATGTGCGGAGAGGTCCCGGCCGCGACGCCGACGAGGGGTTCACGCTCGTCGAGGTCATCGTCTCCCTGGGGATTCTCACGCTGATCATGACGTCGATGACCGTCTTCATGGTCAACTCGCGGCGGGCCGGGCGGTACGCGTCGCTCCGGGACACCGCCGTGCAGCTCGCGGTGGAGGGGATGGAACGGGCCCGCGGGGTCCGGGGCTCGGCGCTGCTCGGCGGGCGCGCCCCGTGCGGCGCCTGCACGCCCGTCGTCTCGGCCCAGGTCACCGCGATGCTCGGCGCCGGCGTCGCCCGGTGGGATGCCGGCGGCACGGGCGCGCTCAGCCTCCCCCAGCCGGGCCCGCAGTCCGACGGCTCGACCGTCGCCGCCCCGGACGACCCGCAGATCGTGCAGCTCGACGGGGTGTCGTTCGAGCGCTACTACTACCTCGGCAGCTGCTGGCAACCGGCCGTCACCGGCTCGACCACGAACCTCGCCTGCGGGGCCGCCACCGCCGCGGCGCCCCTCGTGCGGCTGGTCGTCGCGGTCGGCTGGGACCAGTCGAGCTGCGCCGGCGGGTTCTGCTCCTACGCCCAGGCGGGACTCTTCAGCACCGCCGTCACCGACCCCTTCCTGGTCGGCGGATGAGACGTGGGCGGATGAGACAGCAGGACCGCGGCTACAGCCTCATCGAGATGCTGGTGGTGCTCGGGATCATCTCCGTGGTCGGCGCGGTCGCCACCACCGGCATCCTCCAGGTCTACCGGGCCAACATCACGGCGGAGGCGGACTCGGCGGTGGAGAGCCAGCTCAGCGTCGCCCTCCTGCGGCTGGACAAATCGATCCGGTACGCCTACTCGATCGGGACCGTGCACAACGAGGGGACACCGGGTTCCCCGTACGTCGAAATCATGATCGTGGAAAAGGAGCAGCCGGCCGACACGACGTACGCGAAGAGGTGTCTGCAGTTGCGGTTGACCGGCACCGACCCGCGGAACATGCAGTTGCAGAGCCGCTCGTGGACGATCGGGTCGAGTGCCGGGCCGGGCACCTGGCTGCCGCTGGCCTCGAACCTGGTCAAGGGGGCCACGCCGTTCACACGCGCCCAGCCGACGCAGGCGGTCAACCACCAGTTGCTCACCGTCCGGCTCAGCGCCACCTCGGGCGACATGACCAAGACCAGCGCGGTGACCTACACGGCCCTCAACACGTACGCGGCGACGGCCCTGGACACCGCCGGCAACCCGATCGCGGCGACGGCCGAGCCCTGCTACAACGCGGCGGCCCGGTCATGATGGCGATCCGGCGCGACGACGGCGGCTCGCTGCCGCTGGTGATGCTGCTGTCGATCATCGCGGTCGGCGCGATCGGCATGCTCGGCAGCACGGTGACCCTCCAGCTCGGCACCGCGCGCTACGACTCCAACCACGCGGTCGCCATGGACGCCGCCAACAGCGGCATCGAGTCGGGGCTCGGCCAGCTGCGGGCGCTGCCGGTGAACGCGACCGGCGACGCGCCGCTGAGCAGCCTGCCGTGCTCGGCCATCGCCGGCGGCCCGGACGTCAAGATCGCCGGCCCGGTCGGCGCCGCGAGCACCGCCGCGTACAGCGTCAACGTGTACTACCTCAGCGCGGCGCCGCCGGCCGGCGTCGATCCCGAGCCGTGGGCGGCATCGAAGCGGATCGGCTGCGCGGCCGGCGGCGGCCCGCTGATCGCACCGATGTACGCGTTGCTGGTCTCCACCGGCACGTACGGCGGCGGATCCCGCACGGTCACGGCCACCTACCTGTTCCAGAGCCGCACCAAGCCCAACGTCCCGGGCGGCACGATCAAGGTCTACAACAGCGATCAGTGCCTGACCGCGCCGCGGGCGGTGACCGACTCGATCCCGCTCGCCGCCGGCGCGTCGCTGGTGCTGGCGACCTGCGCCGCCTCCGACCCCAAGCAGGTCTTCACCTACAACCCGACCCTGCAGGTGCAGCTGAAGAACAGCGAGGGCTCGACCAACTTCCCGAACGGCGCCTGCCTGTCGGCGGCCAGCGTCGACCACACCAAGGTGACCTTCGTCGACTGCGACGCGACCAAGCTGCCGCAGATCTGGAGCCTCAACAACCGCGACAACTTCGAGGGCACCACTGACGGGCAGAACCCGGACGGCAAGTGCTTCAACGTCGACTGGACGACGCTGCCGCCCTCGGTGGTCATCAACAACGTCATCGCCGGCAACACCAACAAGGTGGCCGGGACGCAGGGCGACGGCACCGACGGCACGCCCTGCAGCGGCGTGTCCGGCGACTACACGAAGTACAAGACGTTCTTCCCGGACGCCAGCGCCGGGACGGGCGCGGCCGGCGACGTCACCAAGCAGCTGGTCAACTACGACGAGTTCGGCCGCTGCCTGGACGTCACGGGCAACAACGTGGGCTCGGCGTTCCTGGTGATCTTCCCGTGCAAGCAGTCGCCCAACAAGGTCATCCAGTGGAACCAGGTGTGGTTCCTGCCCACGCTCGCCACCGGCGCCGTCTCGGCCCAGGGCCGCGTCTATCTCAAGGGCAGCGACGGCGTGACGACCTACTGCCTGTACAGCCCGGGGTCGACGGCGGCCGGCCAGTACGTGCGGATCACCCCGTGCACGCTGAGCGCGGCGGTCCCGGCCAACCAGCTGTGGACGCGCAGCGTCTTCACCGGGATCAACCAGACCTCGTACCGGATCGAATCGATCTTCGGCACGACGGCGGCCAACCCCTTCTGCCTGTTGCCCTCCCCGACCGACTACTGGGACCAGTTCACCGCCATGAAGATCAGCAAGCTGGTGCTGGCCGCCTGCGACGGCACGAACCTGCAGAAGTGGAACGCGTCGCCGAGCATCCTGTCGTCGGTGGTCTCGGACTACCGGGAGAAGTGACGGAGCGTCACGGTGACGCCGCCCGACAACAGCGAGTCGTGCAGGTCGACGCTCGTGAGGGTGACCGTCCGGGGCACGTCGAAGACGAGCTTGCCGGTCACCTTCTCGCCCGGCGACACCTTCTCGAGGAACGTCTGGGTGTCGTGGTTGGCGTAGACGCCGGCGATCTCGTCGTCGCGGTGGGAGGCGCCGGCCGAGTCGAACACCTTCTGCGCGTGGCCGACGAAGTACTGCGACCCACCGGCGATGTTGCGCACCGACAGGCTCACGACGCAGAACTTCCCTTTCGCCGTACGGGTGAGGTGCTCGACGCCGACGGTGGCGCGCGAGCAGTCGACCCGGGAGATCACGAACTCGAACTTGCCGTCCCGGACCGGGTCGCCGATGCCGGGCGGAGGCGGCTTTGTCGCCGGCCGGGACGAGAGCGGCTTTGTCGCCGCCCGGGACGAGGGCGGGACGGTGGCCGCGGCCGGCTCGTCGCCGATGCCGTGCCGCGACGCCAGCATGCCGGCCACGAACAGGACGGCCACCGCGCCGCACGCCAGCAGCGCCGCGAGCAGCGGGTTGAGCGGCGCGGGTGGTCGACCGGTCACTCCCTAACTGTCGGTCACAGGTCCCGGCCCGGCCACGGTTTTCCCCTGATCCGACAGAAGCGGCAGCGCCTCCCGCAACTGCCGGCGCGACGTCACGCCGAGCTTGGTGAAGACCTTGCGCAGGTGCCATTCGACCGTCCGCGGGCTCAGGAACAGCCGCTCGCCGACCTCGTGGTTGGAGAATCCGTCGCGCACGAGCGAGGCGATCTGCCGTTCCTGCGGGGTGAGCTCGTCGCGGGCGGCGGCGTCGGCCGTGCGGCGGCGGGCGACCTCGCCGGTGGCCTGCAGCTCGCGCCGGGCGCGTTCGGCGAACGCCTCCATGCCCATCCCGGCGAACATCTCGTGGGCGCCGCGCAGGTGCTCGCGCGCCTCGGCCCGGCGCTGGTGGCGGCGCAGCCACTCGCCGAAGAGCAGGTGGGCGCGGGCGAGCTCGGGGCGCAACCGGGTGCGGGCGAGACGATCTATCGCCGTACGGTAGAGGTCCGGCGCGTCCCGTTCGTCGCTGAGCAGGGCCCGGCAGCGGGCCAGCGTGCCCTGGGCCCAGTCGGTGTCGCACGGCCCGGCCGACGCGGTGAGCCGGTCCAGCGCCGCCCGGGCCACCTCCGGCTCGCCCGCCCGGGCGGCCGCCTCGACCAGCTCGGGCAGCGCCCAGTCGGCGACCCACAGCACGTCGATGGCGGCGGACCGGCGGGCGGCGGTCATCGCCTGCTCGAACCGGGCCAGCCCGTTGTTGAGCACGGCCGCCGACCAGTGCGAGATCGTCACGCCGAGCGCCTCGCCGGCCGCCTCGGCCTGCTCGATCGTGCGGGCGAGCAGCGCCGACGCCTCCGGCTCCCGGCCGCGCAGGGCGGCCAGCCGCAGCCGGACGTAGGGCGAGATCGGCAGGCCCAGCGCCGTCGCCATGGTCTCGGCCTCGGCGGCGATCGACGCGACCGCGGCCAGGTCGCCGGTGAACGAGGTCGACATGCCCGAGGCGGTCAGGTCCAGTGGCAGGTGGGCGAGCGCGCCGGCCGACCGCGCGGCCGTGACCTGCCGGTCGACCTGGGCCCGCATGATCTCGTCGTCCCAGATCGACGGCGGCACGCCGTTGGCCACCCAGCCCCAGACGAGCGCGTCGCCGACCGGCAGGCCGGTGATCAGGCCGGCGGCCCGGCGCAGCACCCGGGCGGCGTCGGCGCGCTCGCCGATCACCATCGCGCCGTAGCCCTCGAGGACCAGGTCGAGGGCGTGCGGCGGGCCCGCGCGCGGCGGCAGCGCGGCGGTCGCGCGGGCGATGGCGACCATGGTCGCGCGGTCGCCGGCCATCAGGGCCGCGCCCCAGGCCAGCAGGTACGTCTCCCGGGCCAGGTCCATGTCGTACGGTTCCAGCCGCTGGGCGGCGGCGAGCAACGCCCCGGGCGCCTCGCCGGTGCGGCCGGCCGCGAACGCGATGTGGCCGCGGATCAGCTCGGCCCGGGCCCGCGGGAACTCGTCGCCGCCGTCGCTGCGGGCGAGGTCGACGAAGCGGCGCGCGCCCTCGATGTCGCCGGCCTGGAGGGTGGCCTCGGCCGCCGCCAGGGCCCGCCCGATCCGGCGCGGGGCGTCCAGGGTCAGCGCCACCGCCCGTTGCAGGAACGCCGCCGCCGCGGCCCGGCCGCCCCGGGCCTGGGCCCGCGCCGCCGACCGCTCGAGCTCGGCCGCCACGTCCTCGTCCGGCCCGGCCGCGGCCGCCGCCCGGTGCCAGGCCCGCCGATCCGGGTCGGTCGTCTCGTCGGTGACCTCGGCCAGGGCGAGGTGCGCGGCGCGGCGGTGGCGGGGCTCGGCCGTCTGGTAGACCGCCGACCGCACCAGCGGATGCCGGAACGTCACCTGCTCGCGGACCGCGAGCAGCCCGTCGGTGCCCTCGGCGAGCGCGGTGGCCGGGCTGATCCCGAGCTGTTCCGCGGCCGCCCACACCAGCGCCGGGTCGCCGAGCGGCTCGGCCGCGGCGATCAGCAGCAGCATCCGGGTGTCGCCGGGCAGCTCGGCGATCCGGTTGAGGAAGCTCTCCTCGATCCGGCCCGGCAGCGTGCCGCCGGTGCGCAGCAGGCCGAGGCCGCCGGCGATCTGCGTCGGGGTCAGCCCGCGCGGCAGCTCGACCAGGGCGAGCGGGTTGCCGCGGGTCTCGGCGACGATCCGGTCGCGGATGGGCCGGTCGAGGCCGGCGTGGGTGAGCGAGTTCAGCAGCGCGTGCGCGTCGGCGTCGCGCAGCCCGGTGACCTCGAGCCCGGGCAGGGTGAGCAGCGTCGTCTCGCGGTCACGGGTGCCGAACAGCAGCGCGACCGACTCGGCCAGCAGGCGCCGGGCGACGAAGGTCAGGGTCTCGGCCGAGGCGCGGTCCATCCACTGCACGTCGTCGACCACGCAGAGGATCGGGACGCTTTCGGAGGCCTCGGAGAGCAGGCTGAGCACGGCGAGACCGACGAGAAAGCGGTCGGGCGGATTTCCGGTACGCATCCCGAGCACCGTCCCGAGAGCGGCCCGCTGCGGCTCGGGCAGCCGGGGCAGCAGGTCGAGCAGCGGCGCGCACAACTGGTGCAGGGCCGCGAACGCCAGCTCCATCTCCGACTCGACGCCGGCCGCGCGCAGCACCCGCATCCCGGCCGCGCCCCGCCGGGCATAGTCGAGCAGCGCCGTCTTGCCGACGCCCGGCGCACCGTGCACGACCAGGACACGGCTCTCCCCCGCCCGTACGGCCGCGACCATCCGATCGATCGCGGCGCACTCGCGGCGCCGTCCGAGCAGCTGCGTCCCGCGTTTCGTGGCCCTCGCCCCCCACCACTTCCCCCGGGCGTAATCGTGGTCCACTTCCGCCGCGAAGAGAAGGGCCGCCTAGGCTGTGATCATGAATTCGAGGGCCGTCCGGATCGGTGTCCAGATCCAGCCGCAGCATGCCGACTACCGCGCCATCCGCCGTGCCGTCGCCGAGGCCGAGGACCTGGGCACGGACATCCTGTTCAACTGGGACCACTTCTTCCCGCTGTACGGCGAGCCGGACGGCCTGCACTTCGAGTGCTGGACGATGCTCGCCGCGTGGGCCGAGCAGACCTCGCGCGTGCAGATCGGCGCGCTGGTCACCTGCAACAGCTACCGCAACCCGGAGCTGCTGGCCGACATGGCCCGCACCGTCGACCACGTGAGCGACGGCCGGCTGATCCTGGGCATCGGTTCCGGCTGGTTCGAACGCGACTATCAGGAGTACGGGTACGAGTTCGGCACCGCCGGCGGCCGGCTGGACGACCTGGCCGTCGCCCTCCCCCGCATCGAGTCCCGCTGGTCGAAGCTGAACCCGCCGCCGACCCGCGACATCCCCGTCCTGATCGGCGGCGGCGGCGAGAAGAAGACGCTGCGCCTGGTCGCCGCCCACGCCGACATCTGGCACAGCTTCGGCGACGCGGCGACGATCGCCCGCAAGACCGAGATCCTCCACCGGCACTGCGCCGACGTGGGCCGCGACCCGTCCGAGATCGAGATCTCGGCGGCGGTGTCCGGCAAGCCGGCCGACCAGGGCCCGGCCCTGCTCGACCGCGGCGTCACCCTGTTCACCGTCGAGGCCGGCGGCCCCGACTACGACCTGTCCTCGCTGCGTCAGTGGCTCGCCTGGCGGGACGAGATCAACGGGTAGCACCGCCCCGGGCTCTCGACGTGCGCGTTGTGTCCCAGCCCCGCCAGCGTGACCGTCCGCTCGTCGTCGCTGTTCATCGGGTCGTGCTCGCCCCGGGCCAGCGTCACCGGCGCGGACGATCCGGCCAGCAGGGCCGCCATGTCCGGGGCGCCCACCCCGAAGGCTCGCGGGTCCAGCGCGAGCCGCCACCGGCCGTCCCGCTCGTGGATGCCGTTCGCCGCCGGCTCCGTCAGCCCCGCCAGGCCCGACACGCGCAGGTAGCGGGCGGCGGCCTCGTCGCGCGAGCCGAACCACTGGACCGGGCGCCCGGCCAGGGCCCGGGCCCGGGCCAGCTCGTCGTCGGTCCAGGCCACCTTGATGCCGAGCCCGACGACGGCGGCCACCTCGGTGCGGGCGGCCAGGGCGAGGGCGACGACGCCGCCGAGCGAGTGCCCGAACACGACGGTCTGTCTCCCGGCGAGCGGGCTGACCGCCGCGGCGAGGGCGTCGAACGTGTACTCCGGCAGCGGCGCCGAGCCGCCGTGGCCGGGCAGGTCCGGGGCCAGCCAGCGTCCCGGCCAGCGCTCGGCGAGCAGTGGCCGCCACCCGGACCAGACGTCGGCGGTCGCACCCAGCCCGTGCAGCAACAGCAGCAGCGGCTCGCCCCGGCCGCCGCCCGTGACCCGCAGCCCGCCGTCAGACATCCCCGACCTCGATCACCCGCGTCGCCGGGGCGGCATCGCCGGCGCGCCGCCGCAACTCGGCCCGGTCGGGGTCGGCCATGAAGGACTCGTAGCCGGCCCGGTCGCGGAACCGGATCAGATGCACCTCGGCCGCGCCGTCGACGCCGCGGGTGCGCCGCTCGAGGACGCCGCCGTGCCGCGGCAGCAGCTCGAGCACCTCGTCCTCGTAGCGCCGCCCCGCCGCGGCCCGTCCCGGCGCCATCTCGACGATCGCGGCCAGCAGCAGTCCGTCCGTGCTCATGCCAGCAGAACCCCCAGCGCCCCGAGAAGGCTGTCGATGTCGTCGGTCGTCGTGCCCAGGCCGAAGCTTGCCCGCAACAGGCCCGCTTCGCCACAGCCGGCGTTCCCGGGAAGGCCGGCCAGACGCCGGACCAGGGGGTGGGCGCAGAACTGGCCCGCTCGCACCCCGATCCCGAACGTGTCGGCCAGCTTCTCCGCGACGGCTACGGGGTCGCGGCCGGGCAGCGCGATGGAGACGATGCCCACGCGCTCGACTTCCTCTGCGGCCGTACCGAACAAACTCACCTCGACCGCGCCGGGCAGGTGCCGCAAGCCCTCCCGCAGGCGGGCGAGCAGCTGCTGCTCGTGCGTGTGCAGCGCGGCGCGGTCGGTCTCCAACAGCGCCGCGCACACCGCGCCCAGCGCGACCGCGCCCAGCAGGTTCGGAGTGCCGCCCTCGTGCCTCGCCGGGCCGGTCGCCCAGCGCACGTCGCCGGCCCGATCACCGACCCACGCGCTCGCCCCGCCGCCGGCCAGATACGGCTCGGCGCGATCGAGCCAGTCCGCGCGGCCGGCGAGCACCCCGGCCCCGAACGGTGCGTACAGCTTGTGCCCGGAGAGCGCGACGTAGTCGGCGTCCAGTTCGGCCAGCGACACCGGCGCGTGCGGGGCGAGCTGGGCGGCGTCGACCGCGATCCGGGCGCCGTGCCGGTGGGCGACCTCGGCCAGGGCCCGCACCGGCCACACCTCACCGGTCAAATTGCTCGCTCCCGTGACCGTTAGCAACGCCGGTCCGCGCAGGTCACGCAGCGCACGGTCGGCCGCCGTCACCGCCTCGGCCGGCGACGAGGGCGCGGGCAGCCGGAGCACCGACGGCCAGGGCAGCAGGTTCGCGTGGTGCTCGCCGTCGAAGACGACCGTGGTCGTGCCCGGCGGCAGGGCGCGGGCCAGCAGGTTGAGCGCGTCGGTGGTGTTGCGGGTGAAGACGACCTGGTCAGCGGGCCGGCAGCCGAGGAACGTGGCGACGACGGCGCGCGCCCGCTCGTACTCCAGGGTGGACGTCCGCGACCGCGGGCCGGCGCCGCGGTGGACGCTGCCGTAGGTGGGGAGCAGGTCGTTCACGGCGTCGGCGGCCACTCGTACACAGGGCGCCGTCGCGGCGTAGTCGAGGTGGACAAATCCGGCGCCGATGACATCGAGGTCGGCTGTTTGCACGGCGAGGGACACGGACATACCTCCGCAAAAGGGGACCCTCTCGCGGGTCCGCGCTTGCCCGCGCCGGTCGGCGAAGGCCCGGTCCTCACCCGGGGCACCCCATCGCGGATGGAAGGGTTGCCGGTCAGCAAGCCGGGGCTGTGCGCTGACACTCATGACCTGCCCGACAACGTACCAAATAAGGTGGTCGCCATGTATGCGCAGGAGTGGGCCGAGTGGCACGCCGCGGTCGAAGGCCGCCGGTCGGCGCCGCACGGGTTCCTCTCGATCACCGGGATGTACTGGCTGACCGCGTCGCCGCAGCGCTTCGACGACGTGCCGGGCGCATGGTCGGTGACATCGAACGGCGTAACCGTCACGCTGAGCTCGGGCGAGATGCTCACCGTGGGTGGGGTGCCGCTCGCCGGTTCGCACGACTTCGGCGCGGTCGACGAGGAGGGCGTCGACGCCGCGTTCGGCGATGCCGTCGCCGAGATAGCCCGGCGCGGGTCCGGCTACGTCCTCCGGCCGCGCCATCCGGACAACAAGAGACGGCTGACGTACGCGGGGACGCCCGCATTCCCGCCCGACGAGCGGTGGATCGTTCCAGGCCGCTGGACCGCGTTCGCCGCGCCGGAGACGGTCACGCTGGCCACGGTCGTCGACGGCCTCACCGACGCGGACGAGGCCGCCGGCCGGGTCGACTTCGAGATCGCCGGCGTGCCGCTGAGCCTGCTCACCTTCGCCGGCGGCCCGGGCGCGCTCACCACGCTGTTCTCGGACACCACGGCGGGCGTCACCACGTACCCCGCAAGCCGCCGTTTGCCGATCCCCCAGCCCGCCGCCGACGGCACCGTGCTGCTGGATTTCAATCGCGCGACGAACCTGCCGTGCGCCTACACGGATTTCGCCACCTGCAGCCTGGCGCCGCCGGAGAACCGCCTGCCGGTGGCGATCGAGGCCGGGGAGCAGATCCCGCTCGATCGCCGCTAGCTCTCGCCGCTCATCGGCCGCTCGCGCCGCCCGCCCGCTGCTGGCGCCGCCCGGCGCTTGGGCCGCCCGGCGCTTGGGCCGCCCGGCGCTTGGGCCGCCCGGCGCTTGGGCCGCCCGGCGCTTGGGCCGCCCGGCCGCTTGGGCGCCGCTTGCCGGCCTTTGGTGCCGCTCGCCCGCCGCTAGCGCCGCTCGCCGGTGATGTATCCCTCGAGGTTGCTGCGCTCGGTCTCCAGCTCGTCGATGCGGTTCTTCACCACGTCGCCGATGCTGACCACCCCGACCAGCCCGCCGTCCTCGAGCACCGGAACGTGCCGGAACCGATGATCGGTCATGAGCCGCGCCACGTCCTCGATCGCCGCTTCGGGCGACACCGACCGAACGCTGACCGTATGGATCCGGCTCACCGGCTCCCCCAGAACCGCCGCCCCCCGAGCCGCGAGCGCCCGCACCACGTCCCGCTCGCTGACGATCCCGTCGACCCGGCTGCCGTCCCCCGACACGATCACCGCGCCGATCTTGTGCTCGGCGAGAAGGGCCAGCAGCCGGCTGACGTCCGAGTCCGGCGTCACGGTGACAACCTTGCTGCCCTTGACGCGGAGAATGTCGCTGATACGCATCTTGCTCCCCATCTCGTCCGATCCGCGGAAGCCGCCGGGCGGGCCGTCCGGTAAGGGGCAGCCACGCCGCGTTGCGTGCATATGCCTAGATGCAGTCAATCACGTCCCAATGTCAAGAGCATCGAGATGTCAAGCCCGCCCAAGACTCACCCAGCGGCCGCCGTTGTCGTTTGCTCGCCGCTTCACCCCGCCCGCACCGCCTTGCCCCCGCCCGCGCCGCCTTGCCCCGCCTCACACGGCCACCGCAACCCACCCGCGCCGCGCCACCCCGCCGCGCCTCCGCAGCCCACCGCGCCACGCCGACCGCGCCGCCTCACACGCTGCCGCGCCGCCTCACAGGCCACCGCAACCCACCCGCGCCGCGTCGCTCCCGCGCCGCCTCACACGCCGCCGCAACCCGACCGCGCCGCGTCGCCCCCGCGACGCCTCACACGCCGCCGCAACCAACCTCGCCGCGCCGCCCGCGCCGCCTCACACGCCGCCGCAGGCCGCCCGCGTCGCGCCGGGGCGCGTGGCTTCACCGAGGCGCTGCTTCCCACCCACCTCGTGCTTCTCACCCACCTCGCACTGCCCGCCCCAGCCACAGCCACAGCCACAGCCCTACTCCACCCCACCCGTTACTGGGTGGGATGGAGTACAGCAGGCAGCTACGACAATTTCCGGGAACTATCCACAGCGCGGAGCGCATGAGTAAGCAGAGCGATGCCGAGCCCGACCAATCCCGACGGCGAGCCGCGCATATAGGTAAGCAGAGCTGGACGGCCGCGTTCCAGCCAGGACGGCGGCGCAATCGGCCCAGCGCCAACCAAGCCAAGAGCAAAGAACGAGCCCAGCGCAGAGAACGAGCCCAGCACAAAGAACGAGCCCAGCACAAAGAACAAGCCCAGCACAAAGAACAAGCCCAGCACAGAGAACAAGCCCAGCACAGAGAACAAGCCCAGCACAAAGAACGAGCCCGGCGCGCATAGGTAAGCAGAGCCGAAGCACCTCAGCCGGGATGACGGCGCAACCGGCGCAACGCCAAAGCGAGCTGCAACCGCAATCGCCCCGGTGGCAACCGCACCGCCCACCCCAGCAGATGCTCGGCCTGAGCGACCCGGTCCTGCAACGTCGAATGGTGCAGCCGCAGGACGGACGCCGCAGCCCGCAGGCTCGGCGCCTCCGCGAAGGCATGCAACGTCTCGAGCACCCAAGGCGCCGCGGCGACAGCATGGTCCACCGCGCGCAGATCGGGCACCTCGGCGTCGACCGGCACCGCCGCCAGCAGGGCGAGGGCGCCCAGTTCCTCGTACCGGACCACGGCCGCGCCCGGGTCCTCCGGCGACCCGTCCGCCGCGAACCGCAGGGCCACCCGGGCGGCGGCGTACGACGACGGAAGGTCGAGCGGCGCCACCGCCGGCCCGATTCCGGCGCGGCCCGGCGGCGGCGGGGACGCGCCGGGCGGCAGAATCAGCGGGCCGCCGGGCAGGGCGATCGCGTGCAACCTCGGTGCGGCGGCCACATTCAAAAGGCGCAGGGCCTGATGGCGTACGTCCGGAGCAGCCGACGCGTCGACGATCAGCTCGATCGACGCCGGGTCGGGGGTGGGGGCCCGGCCTCGGGTGCGGTCCAGCACGGCGCGGGCCGCGCCGGCGGCTCGCTCGAGGATCATGGCTTCCACCGGGCCGGGGGCGCCGCGGCGTTCCAGGCGCAGGGCGGCCGAGCCGTCTGGGGCCACCGGGACGCACATCCAGCGCGGGTCGGGTGGGGTCGGGTCGGGGGCGGCGGTGCCGTCGGGGACGACGCGGACGTGGACGCGGCGGGCGGCGTCGTCCAGGCGGGCGGGGCAACCGGCCAGGACGGCGGCGCCGCGTACGATCGCCTGGATTCCGGCCTTGTTCTCGGTGAGGTTGTCGAAGTAGGCGATCACCCGCAGCGCGGCGCCGGCGTCCGCGTCGAGCGCCGCCAGCCGCACTGCGAGGTCCTTCACGCTTCGCTCCCCGGCTAGCCGTTGAAGAGGCGGTCGAGCCAGCGTACCCGTGCCTCGCGCGCCTCCCGGCTGAGTTGCGCCTGCGGCACCAGGCTGTCGAAGCCGTGGAAGCCGCCCGGCCAGACGTGCAGCTCGGCGCGGCCGCCCGCCTGCCAGATGCGGGTCGCGTAGGCCACGTCCTCGTCGCGGAACGTCTCGGCCGAGCCGACGTCGATGAACGCCGGCGGCAGGCCGGACAGGTCGGTGGCACGGGCGGGGGCGGCGTACGGCGAGACGTCCGCCCCGCCGCGGCGCGGGCCGAGCAGCGCCGTCCAGCCGAACTCGTTGGCCCGCCGGTCCCACACGCCGAGGCCGGCCATCTGGATCGCCGACGGGGTGTCGTTGCGGTCGTCGAGCATCGGGCAGATCAGCATCTGCCCGGCCAGCTCCGGACCGCCCTCGTCGCGGGCCCGCAGGGCGAGCGCCGCGGCCAGGCCACCGCCCGCGCTGCCGCCGGCGACGATCAGCCGGGACGGGTCGAAGCCCAGCTCGCCGGCGTGGGCCGCGGTCCAGAGCAGGCCGGCGTAGCAGTCGTCGACCGGGCCGGGGTGCGGCGTCTCGGGCGCCAGCCGGTACTCGACCGAGACCACCATGAGGTCGAACCGCTCGGCCCAGTCCAGCATCTCGACGACGCCCATCCGCCGGTCGCCGATCACCATGCCGCCGCCGTGCACGTGGTAGACGCAGCCGACCGTGCCCTTCGGCGCGACCGGGGCGCAGATCAGCAGGGTGATGTCGGGGTCGTCGCCGAGGCCGGGCACCGCCCGCTCCTCGAACCGGAACGCGCCGCCGCGCCGCAGGTCGTCGTCGGACGGCATGGCCAGCAGCGTGCCCGAGCGCATGACGGCGATGAACGCGGGGTCGATCGTCTCCGGCAGCACGAACGGGCTGACGGCGAGCGCCGCCGCGAGTTCCGGGTCGAACGGTGGCGGGGTCGGCAGGGTGGTCGTCACGGGCGGGCCTCCTGGTGAACGCGATGTGACCGCTGTCACCAGCATGAAACCGGTGGGCCGCGGTGCCGAGCGCCACGCGGCGGAACTTACCCGCCGAACGGCGGGACGCCTAAGTTGCTAACTACCGGAAACTCATCGAGGGAGCCCGAGATGGAACTGCACGAGCAAGCGGCCATCACCAGCGGCAACGACTTCTGGTCCAGCACCGCCGCGGGCGACGTCCGGGCGATCACCCTGACCGACGGACCGCATGGCGTACGCCTCCAGAGCGGCGACGATCTGCTGACCGGCCGGCCGGCGACGTGTTTCCCGCCGGCCGTCGCGTCCGGTTCGACGTGGGACCCCGAGCTGCTGCGCCGGATGGGCGAGGCGCTCGGCGACGAGTGCCGGGCGATGGGCGTGCAGGTGCTGCTCGGGCCGGGCATCAACCTCAAGCGGACGCCGCTGGGCGGCCGCAACTTCGAGTACTTCAGCGAGGACCCGCTGGTGGCGGGCGTGCTCGCGGCCGCCTGGGTGCAGGGGCTCCAGTCCCGCGGGGTGGGTGCGTCGCTCAAGCACTTCGCCGTGAACAGCCAGGAGACCGACCGCATGCGGATCAGCGCCGACGTGGACGAGCGGTCCCTGCGCGAGCTCTATCTGCGGGCCTTCCAGCGGGTCGTGACGACCGCGCAACCCTGGACCGTGATGTGCGCCTACAACCGGGTGAACGGCGTCTACGCCAGCCAGCACCACTGGCTGCTGACCGAGGTCCTGCGGGACGAGTGGGGCTTCCGTGGCGTCGTCGTGTCGGACTGGGGTGCGGTGGTGGACCGGGTCGAGGCCGTGCGTGCGGGTCTCGATCTGACGATGCCGGGTCCGGACCCGGCCGGGGACCAGGCCCTGATCGACGCGGTCACCCACAATCTCCTTCCGGCCGGGACCCTGGCGAAGGCCGCCTCGCGCGTGCGCGACCTGGTCGAACGGTCCGTGAAGGACAAATCGGACGGCTACCACCAGGACGCGCACCACGCCCTGGCCCGGGAGATCGCCGCCCGCGGCGTCGTGCTGCTCAAGAACGAGGACGGCGTCCTCCCCCTGCGCGCCGAGGGGCAGCGCATCGCGGTGATCGGCGAGCTCGCCCGCACCCCGCGCTACCAGGGCGGCGGCAGCTCGCAGATGACCCCGACCCGCCTCGACGACGCCCTCACCGCGATCACCGAGGCCGCGCCCGGCCGGGTCACGTTCGCGGCCGGCGGCGACGAGGCGGTCGAGGCGGCGCGCGGGGCCGACGTGGCGGTCGTCTTCGCCGGCACCGAGCAGGAGAGCGAGGGCGCCGACCGCGAGTCGCTCGACCTGCCGGCCGCGCACCGGGAGCTGATCGGCCGGGTGGCCGCGGCCAACCGGCGTACGGTCGTCGTGCTCTCGAATGGAGCGGTGGTCATCACCAAGCCGTGGGATGCCGATGTCGCCGGATTGATCGAAGGCTGGCTGCTCGGCCAGGCCGGCGGCAGCGCCGTGGCCGACGTGCTCTTCGGCCGGGTCAACCCGTCCGGCCGGCTCGCCGAGACGATCCCGCTCCGGCTCGCCGACCACCCGTCCTACCTGGACTTCCCGGGCGAGGCCGGCCACGTGCGCTACGGCGAGGGCATCCACGTCGGCTACCGCGGCTTCGACGCGCGCGAGCAGGAGGTGGCCTACCCGTTCGGCTTCGGGCTTTCGTACACCACGTTCTCGTACGGCGAGGCGAGCGCCGTCGTTGGCGAGGACGGCGTCGAGCTCCGCCTGCCGGTCACCAACGCGGGGCCGGTCGACGGGCGGGAGGTCGTCCAGGCGTACACGGGAATGCCGTCCTCGAGAGTGCTCCGCGCCCCGCGTGAGTTGAAGGCGTTCGCGAGCGTGCCGATCGCCGCCGGCGAGACCGCCGAGGTCGTGCTGCACATCGACCGCGCCGACCTGGCCTACTGGGACGTGCGGCTGTCGCGCTGGGTGGTCGAGGGCGGCGCGTACCGCATCGAGATCGGCGCCTCCTCGCGCGACATCCGCGCCACGCTCACCGTCGACGTCCCCGGCGACGAGGCACGGGTGCCGCTGACCGCCGACTCGACGGTCGCCGAGTGGCTGTCCGACCCGCGCGGCGCCGACCTGCTGGCCGACGTCTTCACCACGATGGCCACCTCGGGCGCCGCCTCCCTGCCGATGGACTCGTCGATGATCGAGATGCTGGCGAACTTCCCGCTCGGCCGGATGGCGATGTTCCCGGGCAGCCCGTTCACCGCCGAGATCCTCGCCGACCTGGTCAAGCGGGCCAACGTCTAGCGGGCCGACGTCCAGCGGGCCGACGTCCAGCGGGCCACCGTCTAGGGTTTCGGCCGCATCTCGCCGATGATGTAGCGCACGGCGTTGCGGACGATCAGCATCTCGGGGTCGGTGGCCCGGGCGTCGGGGATCGCGATCCCGAACCGCTCCTCCGCGGCCACCAGCACCTCGACCATGGCGAGCGAGTCGATGTCCAGGTCGTCGAGCGCGTGGGAGCCGGGCCGGACGTCGGCCGGGTCGACCCCGGCCACCTCCGCCACGATCCCGGCGAGCCCGGCCATCACCTCGGCCTCGAGCGGCTCGTCCCGCTCGAGGCTCTCGGCGCGGTCGACGGCCCGGCCGGCGGCGTCGACCACCCGCTGGTCCGGGTGCGCGAGCATGGCCTGCACGAGCCGCCAGAACGCGTCGGGGGCCCGCATGTGCAGCTCGTCGATGCGCCGGTCGATCAGGTCCGAGTCGTGCTCGTCGTGCCAGATGACCAGCGGCGCGACGAGCGGGGCGGGATCGTCGGCGCCCTCCCCGCCGACCGCGAGCAGGTCGTCGGCGAGGTCGTCCTGCTGCACGGCGTCCATCGGCGTCAGCCGGTAGGCCGCGAACCGCTCGGCGACCTGCGCCGGGGTGAGCCGGGCGATCGACTCCCGGGCCCGGTCGGCCCGCAGCTGACGCCGGCGCAGGCTGTGGGTCCGGTCCCAGATCCAGACCGCGAGCCGCCCCGCGGTGGTGAGCCGCCGGAGCTCCGGTTCCGGGGCGGTCAGGCCGAACCGGGCCAGCAGGTCGTCCTGGACGGTCCGCCGCGCCGCGCCATCGGTGTCGAGCAGCCGCGTGCCGTCGCCGGCCGGTAGCCCGGTCCGATGTTCGACGGCCGCCACGACCCGGAAGAAGCCTTCCGCATCGGTCAGGGCGCGCTGCTCGTCGCTCTGCCAGATCGGCCGGGACGCGCTGCGCGGCGACCGGGCCTCGGGCGCCTCGACCCGGACCAGCTCGCGGATGACGCCGAACACCGTGTGGAGCTCGAGCGGCGGATGGAACCGCGACCGGAAGTCCGCGGGCGGCCGGCGGGTCATGCCGGCCGCCCGGGCCAGCTCCCGCGGGAACCGATCGAAGCGCGCCAGCTCCCGGACCGGAGTCTCCAGGACGTTCCCCCGCGGGCGTTGCCGCCGCAGGCCCGCGACCAGCGGCCCGGCCGCCGCGCACAGCCGCCGCAGGCAGTAGAGGGCGGCCAGGTCGCGGTCGAAGGTCAGCTCGGCCGACGCCGCCAGCGTGCTCGCCGCCGCGCGCCATGCCCCCGCCTCCGGCGTGCCGAGGCGGGCGAAGCCGTCGGCCAGCTCCTCGAGGGCGAGCAGAGCGCCGAGGTTCGCCGGCTGCGCGGCCTCGAACGCCGCGAGCGCCGCCACCGGATCCGCGCCGGCCTCGATGACCCGTTCGAGCTTGTGCCGCAGCACCGGCGACGCGCCGTCGACCGGCCAGAAGAGCACCCACGGGCGGCGCAGGAGCCCGGCGACGTCCCGCAGCGCGACATCGGGCGGCAGCCGGCGCATCGCGTCGCGGGCGGCGGCGCGCACCGACTCGGCCTGGTCGTCCGCGAGCCGGTCGAGAAGGCCGGCCACCTCGTCCGGGTGGCGGTGGGCGTGCTGGCCGACCTGGTCGGCGACCACCCGGCGGACCAGGTCCCGCTCGCCGCCGGCCAGCTCGCCGGCGAACCGCCAGAACGCCGGCCCGGACAGCGCCGGGTCCAGCTGGAACGTCAGCACCGCGCCGATGCGCCGCCACTTCCAGTCCCGCTCGATCATGGCGCGGAGCACCGCGAACTGGAGGCCCTCGCCCGGCCGCCGGTCCTCCAGGCGCTGCACCAGGAACTCGATGGCCCCGCGCAGCGAGCCGAACTCGTGCTCCTCGGTCATCAGCCGCTCGGCGTCGCGGACGATCCCGGCGCGGGTCTGCGTCTGCCAGCCCAGCTCGGCGTACAGGTCCAGGGCGAGCACGTACTCGGCGAAGCGGTCGTAGACGAAGATGACGTTGCGGATGCCGGCGTCCGGATCGACGCTCTCCTCGAGGAGGATCTCCTCGTCGAGGACGCGGCTGTAGAGGGAGTCGCTGCCGTCCATCTCGGCCGTGCCGATCGCGAGCGCGCCGGCCAGCTCGTCCCGGGGAACCGACATGGCGCCGCGGCGGCGCATGCAGGCGGCCACCTCCAGCACGAGCCGCGCGACCGCGTCGCCGTGCCGCAGGTTCCGCACGTCCCGGACCTGGTCGATCTTGCGCTGCCAGAAGAGCTTGAACAGCCGGTACAGCCGCAGGTCGCGCACCTCGCCGACCTGGCGGCCGCGGTAGGCCTCGCAGAACAGGCGCAGCATCAGCGGGTGCCGGCAGCGCTCGCGGGCGTCGCCCAGCAGTTCGCCACCGACCTCGAAGGACGCGAAGTAGGCGGACAGGATGCCGCCGAGTTGCTCGGGCCGGAACGGCGGCAGGTCGTGCCCGCGGGCTTCGGTGTAGAGGGCCCAGAACGGCGCGCGGTAGAACTGCCAGAAGTCGGTGCGGCAGGTGACGACCAGTTTCACGCCGGCCCGCTCGAACTGCCGGAGCAGCGTGCGCAGTGCGTCCTTCATCAGCTCGGGCGCCGCCGGCGACTCGTTGATCGCGTCCAGCAGCACCACCGGCGCGCCGCCGGCGACTCCAACTTGGGCGAGCGCCCCGAGGCAGCCGCGCCAGTCGGCGCCGTACCCGAGCCGCGACGCGACCAGCACCAGCAGCCCGTCGGCGTCGCGCAGCACCGCCCGCGCGCTCAGGAACAGCACCCGGCGCCCGGCCCCCAGCTGCTGGGCGGCGTGACACAGCAGGCTCGTCTTGCCCCGCCCCGGCCGCGACACCACCAGGTGGCAGGTCGCGTCGCCGGCCAGGAACGCGGCGAGCCGATCCTCGACATCGTCGCGTTCGAAGTAGAGGTCGGGCCGGTACTTCGGGCCGAGCTCGGCGATCTCGCGCTCGGTGGCCGCCCGGAACTCGGCGGCCAGCCCCTCGACCCGCGGGTCGGCCGCGAACAGCAGCGCCCGCCGCCCCTCGGGCAGCGCCGCCACCTCATCGCGCAGCCCCGCCAGCACCCGCCGGCGTTCCACCCCGACCGGCGCCGTCTCGGCCAGCGCACCGAGAAAGCCCAGCAGCTCCGCCCCGTCAAGCAGCCGCAGAAACCGCACGGCGAACACCACCGCGCTGCCATGCCAGTCGACCCGCGTCGCCAGATGCCCGTGGCCGGTCACCTCGACCAGGAACTGCCGTTGCCGCGGATCGCCCATGGCCGGCAGCGAGGCCAGCTCGTCCACCAGCGCGCCGCGCAGCCGAAGCTCCTCCGGGGAGAACACATAGCCACCCTACGATGGCTTTCCGCGCGGTCCTCTCACCCTTCTTTCCACGATTCCGTACGCGTTGCCGGCCGCACCCTGGCGTTGCAGGCGCGCGCCCCTTCGCCGTCCACCACCTGCTGGGCTTCCGCACTTCGACGTCGCCGCCGCTCTGATCGCCGGCCCGGTCGCTCGGGTCACCGGATCGCAGGTCGCCGCCCTGAGCGTCCCCACCGCCACGCCCCCGGTCCTCGCCGGTTGTTCACCAGCGACGACGTAGAGCCGGCCCTGACCCCGGCATGTGGCTGAGGTGGCGGCACGTCCGCCCGGCGGCCCGCGATCGCACGCCCGCGCGTTGCTGCGCCTCTCCGGCGCCGTCCCGGCCGCGACCACGTCGTTCGCCATGAGCGGGGCCGAGGGCGATGCGCCCACGCGAGCGGGATCAGCCCGGAGCGTGAAGCGGGCGGGACACGCGACCGGGACCGACCGGCGGCGCGGAGTGGGCGGGGCCGGCGGTGTCGAGGCGGCGCCAGGCCAGGATGCCGCACAGGGCGAAACACAAGGCGTTGGCCAAGCCGTGGGTGGCGGCCATCCACGTCAGCGACGGGTGGGGCAGGCCGGTCGCCTCGCCGAGGGCCCAGCTCAGCGCCAGCAGCATGGTGGCGGTCAGGGTGGCGGTCGAGACCAGCAGCAAGGCCCGGGTGGTGCGGTCGCGGACCCCGGGCGCCACGTGCCGCCAGGTCAGCCACGCCACCTGCCACATGCCGGCGGTCAGCACCAGGGCGCCGGCCAGCTCTACGTAGTCGCTCGTGAAGTAGCCGGCGAAGACCAGCGCCGTGCCGGTGGGGACGGTCAGGGCGGCCACCCGCGATCCGGTGGCTCGGGCGGCCAGGGCGGCGATCAGGGCGGCCGCGAAGCCGGCGAAGTGGAAGTGGGCGACGGTCAGGGCCAGCACGCCGAAGCGGAAGCCGAGCAGGTGGTGGCCGGAACGCTCGGCGACCAGCGCGGTGGCGGCGACGAACGGGGTCGCCCGCGCCGTGGCTACGGCTACGCCGACCGCGGTGGGGCGGCGGAGCTCGGTGAGCGCCTGCCAGGCCAGGAGTGCGGCCGGCAACGCGTACGGGATCGTGAAAAGAAGCGTGAGAGGACCGCGTGGAAGCCACAACGCGGTTGCCGCCGGGATCGCCGGCACCAGCCACCAGCGCGCGGGGAACCGCGGCGGACCGGTGAGGCGGAGGCCGAGCGGCACCACCAGGAGCATGCCCACCGTGACGGCGAGGTTGACGATGACGGTCATGAGCTCCCCCGGCTACTTGAACGCGTTCAAGTAGACCTTAGCTCGGGTGCACCGCCGTCGAGGCGCGGGGCACCAGCCGCCCGGGCAGCGCCCGCCGGCCGTGCTCGGGCTCGCCGTTGATGGCGGCCAGCAGCAGCTCGGCGGCGGTGCGGCCGATGCCCTCGAGGTCCATGTCGATGCTGGTCAGCGGGGGGCGGCAGCCGTCGACCATGACGTCCCAGTTGTCGAAGCCGACCAGGGCGACGTCGCCGGGGACGCGCCGGCCGGACTCCTGCAACGCCTCGGCCAGGCCGCGCGCTATCTGGTCGCTGCCGCAGAAGACGGCGTCGACCGACGCGCCGGTGGAGAGCAGGATGCCGGCGGCCTGGCGGCCCCACGCCTCCGACCACTCGCCGAACAGGACCGGCGCCGCCGGCTCGAGGCCGGCCGCGGAAAGGGCCTGCATCGCGGCGTCGGCGCGGATGGTCGCCGAATGGTGGTGCTCGGGGCCGGTCACGTGGGCGATCCGGCGCCGGCCGATCGCCAGCAGGTGCTCGATCGCGCGGCGGGCGCCGTCGGCCTCGTCGGGGACCACCGAGCAGTCGGCGGGATCGGTCGAGCTGATGAACGCGTAGACGACCGGCACCGGCAGGGACCGGCCGATCGGCGGCCGGGCCTGGGTGCGCCGGCCGGTGACGATGATGCCGTCCACCTGGCGGCCGAGCAGCGTGCGCAGGTAGTACTGCTCGCGGATCGGGTCGTCGCGGGCGTCGCAGAGGAAGACCGACACCTGCCCGGCGCCGAGCGCGTCCTCGGCGCCGATCAGCAGCGGGATGCTGAACCGGCCGATGCTGTCGGTCGTGATCATCCCGACCGTGTAGGTGCGGCCGGCCTGCAGGCTGCGGGCCGCCGCGTTGGCCACGAAACCCAGCTGCGAGGCGGCCTCCTGGACCCGGCGGCGCGTCTCCGGGCGCAACGCTCCCCGGCCGTTGAGGGCCTTGGAGGCGGTGCCCGGCGAGACTCCGGCAAGGGCCGCCACCTCGCTGATGGTGGCGGCGCGATCGATGGTTCCCAGTGTTTCCTCCCCCGTTTCCTGGCCCAGTTTCCCGGCCTCGGCAACCAAACCGTAACGTCCCCTTGACAGCCCTGCAAGAGGCTCCCTAGCGTCAGGGCAATCGTTTTCCTTCTGTTTCTTCCTCCTCGGAAACCAAGGGGTATCGGATATGACCTTCTCCGGCCGGAAATGGCGCGGCCTGAGCGCCATCGCCGCCCTGACGCTCGCGGTCGGCGTCACCGCCGCGTGTTCCAACGACAAGTCGGATGACACCGCGAGCGGCGGCAGCGGCGGCGGCACGTACAACATCTGGGATCCGTACCCGCAGTTCGACGACTCGTCCGACTGGGTGAAGCTGCTGACCAAGTGCGGCACCGACGCCGGCGTCACCGTCAAGCGCACCGGGTTCGACACCACCGACCTCACCAACAAGGCCCTGCTCGCCGCCCAGCAGGGCAACTCCCCCGACGTGCTGATCGTCGACAACCCGGTCGTCTCGACGCTGGCCGAGGCCGGCGTGCTGACCACCACCGACGACACGAAGATCGACACGTCGGCGGTCGAGCCGAACCTGCTCGCCGCCGGGCAGCTCGACGGCAAGACCTACGGCATCCCGATCGGCGCGAACACGCTCGCGCTCTACTACAACAAGAAGGTGCTGGACGCGGCCAAGGTCGACCCGGCCACGGTCAAGGACTGGGCGTCGCTGACCGCCGCGCTCGAGAAGGTGAAGGCGGCCGGCAAGAAGGGCATCACGTTCTCGGCGATCGGCACCGAGGAGGGCTCGTTCCAGTTCCTGCCCTGGTTCTGGGGCGCCGGCGCGAACCTCACCCAGCTCGACTCGGCGCAGGGCGTCGCGGCCGTCACCCTCTGGACCGACTGGGTCAAGAAGGGCCTCGCACCCAACTCCGTCCTCAACAACACGCAGACCACCAGCTGGCAGGAGTTCGCGACCGGCGACTTCGCGTTCAGCGAGAACGGCACCTGGCAGCTGGCCAACGCCAAGAAGACCGGTTTCGAGTACGGGATCATCCCGATCCCGTCGCAGGCGGGCGGCACGGCCCCGGCGCCCACCGGTGGCGAGTTCGTGACCGCTCCCGTGCAGAACGACACCAAGCGGTACGCGACCAGCGAGAAAATCATCGGGTGTCTGACGAACCCCGACAACGCCCTGACGACCGACACCACCCTGTCGTACGTGGCGGCGACCAAGGCGGTCCAGGAGAAGCAGGTCGCGGCGAACCCGGAGCTGAAGGTCTGGGTCGAGGCGGTCGGCGCCGCGAAGGGCCGCACCAGCGACAACCTCGGCACCAAGTACCCGAAGATCTCGGAGCCGATGTGGACGGCGTTCCAGGCCGCGCTCTCCGGCAGCAAGCAGCCCCAGGAAGCGATGACCGCGGCCCAGTCGACGGCCGCCTCGGCCGTCAAGTGACCGACGTGCTGAGCCGCTCCGGGGTGGCCACCACGGCCACCCCGGGGCGGCCCGCCCGCAAACGCTCGGGGCAGTGGGCGGCGTGGGGCTTCCTCGCCCCGGTCGTGATCTACCTGGTCGCGTTCTACGCCTACCCGCTCTACCGCAACCTCGACCTGAGCCTGCGCCACTACACGGTCCGGTCGTTCGTGCAGGGCAACGCGCCGTTCAGCGGGCTCGACAACTACCGGACCGTCATCGACAACCCGACGTTCTGGCCGGCCCTGCTGCACACGGTGGTGTTCACCGGCGTCTCGCTGCTGTTCCAGTTCACCATCGGCATGGCGCTCGCGGTCTTCTTCGCCCAGAACTTCAAACTGTCGGCGACGTTGCGCGCGCTGTTCCTCGTACCGTGGCTGCTGCCGTTGATCGTCAGTTCGTCGACCTGGTCCTGGATGCTCAACAGCGACTCGGGCGTGGTCAACGCGTTCCTCGGCGTCCTGCACGTCGATCCGGTCAACTGGCTGACCTCGCCGCAGTGGGCGCTGACCAGCGTGATCATCGCGAACGTCTGGATCGGCATCCCGTTCAACCTGGTCGTGCTCTACAGCGGACTGCAGGCCATCCCGGCCGACATCTACGAGGCGGCCGCGCTCGACGGCGCCACCGGCTGGCAGCGGTTCTGGCGGGTCACGTTCCCGCTGCTGCGGCCGGTCTCGGCGATCACGCTGCTGCTCGGGCTGGTCTACACGCTCAAGGTCTTCGACATCATCTGGATCATGACGAGGGGCGGGCCGACCGACGCCTCGACGACGTTCGCGACCTGGTCCTACAAGCTCAGCTTCGGCAACCTGCTGCCCCAGTTCGGGCCGGGCGCCGCGGTCGGCAACCTGCTCATCGTGATGGCGCTGATCTTCGGGCTTCTCTACATCCGGACGCAGCGGAGATCGATGTCATGAAAAGCCGCCTTAAAACGGGCGTCGGGATCATCCTCGTCGCGATCATGCTCTTCCCCGTTTACTGGATGATCAACGTGTCCTTCACCAAGGACACCGACATGCGCCACGATCCGCCCTATCTGTTCCCCTGGCACGGCACCCTCGAAGGCTATCGGGCGGTGCTCGATCAACAGCTTCCGTACCTCGGTACCAGCCTGCTGATCGGGCTCGGGACGGTGGCGCTCACCGTGGCGCTGGCGGCCCCGGCCGGCTACTCGCTGGCGAAGCTGCGCCCCCGCGGCGGCGGCGCGCTGTCGTTCGTGCTGCTCATGGCCCAGATGATCCCCGGCATCATCATGGCGATGGGCTTCTACGCCATCTACCTGCGCCTGGGCGTGCTCAACAGCGCCGCCGGCCTGGTCCTCGCCGACTCCACGATCGCGGTCCCGTTCGGCGTCCTGATCTTCACGGCGTTCATGTCGGGCATCCCGTCGGAGCTGACCGCCGCGGCCAAGATCGACGGCGCCGGCTCGTTCCGGACGTTCTGGTCGGTGGTGCTGCCGGTCAGCCGCAACGCGGTCGTCACCGTCTCGCTGTTCGCGTTCCTCTGGGCCTGGTCCGACTTCGTCTTCGCCACCACGCTCGACGGCGGCGGCACGCGACAGCCCATCACCCTCGGCATCTACCACTACATCGGCAACAACAACCAGCAATGGAACGCGATCATGGCTACCGCCGTCATCGCCTCCATCCCCGCGACGCTGCTGCTCATCCTGGCTCAGCGCTACGTGGCCGCCGGCGTCACCGCCGGCGCCGTGAAAGATTGAGGATCCACATGAACGGCCCCGCCGCGCCCACCCCGTCGGCGCTAGCCGCCCTGCGCCCGCTGCCGCTGAACGCCGTCCGGCTCGACCCGGACGGGCTGCTCGGCGGCTGGCAGGAACGCAATGCCACGGCCACCCTGCCGCACTGCATCGACCAGCTCACCGCGTACGGCAATCTCGCCAACCTGCGCCGGGTGACCGGCGACGCGGACGCCTCGTTCGCCGGCATGTGGTTCGCCGACACCGACGTCTACAAGACGCTGGAGGCCGCGGCCTGGTCCGGGCGGTACGCCGACTTCTTCGCCGACACGGTCTCGCTGCTGGAGAAGGCGCAGGACGCGGACGGGTACCTGAACTCGTACTACCAGGGCGACCACCGCGACGAGCAGTGGTCGGACCTCGGCTTCAGCCACGAGATGTACAGCGCCGGGCACCTCATCCAGGCCGCCGTCGCCGCCGCCCGCACCGGCGACTCGCCGCAGTTGCTGGGCGTGGCCCGCAAGTTCGCCGATCTGCTCGTACGCCGGTTCGGGCCGGGCGGCGAGGACCTGATCGACGGCCATCCCGAGGTGGAGACCGCGCTCGTCGAGCTCTACCGGCTCACCGGCCACGAGCCGTACCTCGCGCTGGCCAAGCACTTCCTCGACCGCCGCGGCCACGGCCTGCTCGGTCCGGGCCGGTTCGGGCCGCGCTACTGGCAGGACCACAAGCCGCTGCTGGACGCGGACGAGGCGACCGGGCACGCCGTACGGCAGATGTATCTGCTCGCCGGCGCCGTCGACGTGGCCGTCGAGACGCGGGACCCCGCCCTGCTCGCGGCGGCCGAACGGCTGTGGGAGTCGGCCCTGGCCAGCAAGACCTACCTGACCGGCGGGCAGGGCTCACGGCACAAGGACGAGGGCTTCGGCGACCCGTACGAGCTGCCGCCCGACCGCGCGTACGCCGAGACCTGCGCCGCGATCGGCAGCTTCCAGCTCGCGTGGCGGCTGCTGCTGGCCACCGGCGACGCCCGCTACGCCGACGAGATGGAACGGCTGCTCTACAACGGCATCGCCGGCTCGACCGCGCTCGACGGCCGGTCGTTCTTCTACTCCAACCCGCTGCAGCTGCGCACCGGCCACGACGGCTCCCACGAGGACACCCCGTCGCAGCGGCTGACCTGGTACTCGTGCGCCTGCTGCCCGCCGAACCTGGCCCGCCTGATGGCATCGCTGCACGGCTACCTGGCGACCTCGGCGCCGAACGGCATCCAGTTCCACCTGTACGCCGCCGGCACTGTCGTCTCCGGCTCGTACGAGCTCGACGTCCGCACCTCCTACCCGTGGGACGAGAGCATCGACATCACCGTGCGCGCCGCCGGGGACGGGCCGTGGACGCTCGCGCTGCGCGTCCCGTCGTGGTGCCGCGACGCCCGCCTGTCGGTGAACGGCTCGCTGGTCCGCGCCGGCGTGCAGGAGGGCTACCTGCGCGTGACCCGCACCTGGCACGCCGGCGACGTCGTGTCGCTGGTGCTCGCCATGCCGCCCCGCCTGGTCGCCGCCCACCCCCGGGTCGACGCCGTCCGCGGCAGCGCGGCCCTGGCCCGCGGCCCGGTCGTCTACTGCCTCGAGCACGCCGACCTGCCGGTCTCGCTGAACGGCGTCGCCTTCGAGGACCTCGAGCTCGACGCGGCCGCCCCGCTGGCCGTCGGTGACGGGTTCGCGCCGGTCACCCTCCTGGCCACGCTGCGGGCCCGCCCCGCCGAGGCCGCCCAGCTCTACCGGCCGCTCGCGCCGGAGACCCCGGGCACGGTCACCGCGACCGTCCCGGCCATCCCCTACTTCCTGTGGGCGAACCGGGAGCCCGGCCCGATGCGGGTCTGGGTGCCGCTCGCCGCGCGGGAGGAATGACCGCTTCCCCTCCACATCCCCCGAGGTGCCCGTGAAGCATCAGCGAAGAGCCGCGTCCGCTGCGACCCTGACCGCCCTGCTCATCTCCGTCGGTGCGCTCCCCAGCCCGGCACAGGCGGCAGGCACCACCCTCACCGTCAACGCCGGGACGGCGATCCGGCCCGTCACCCACGTCGCGTCGGGCGGGCTCTACGGGCTCGCCGAGAACAGCCGGCCGGCCGACGCGACCCTGCTCCCGATCAGGATGAACACCCTCACCCAGCCCGCACCCGGGGTCGGGCAGAAGCCGAACGGGCAGCCGCCCGGCGGCGACGCGCTCAAGGTGGCGCCGCAGGCCGACCGGGTCGGCGGCGCCGAGATCATCCGGATGCCCGACATCTACCCCGACTTCCCGTACAAGTGGGTGAGCTGGGACGACTGGCTGGGCAAGGTCGACACCATGGTCCGGGCGCGGCTGAACGCCACCTCGGTCAGCAACATCCAGGCCTGGGAGATCTGGAACGAGCCGGACTGGACGTGGAACACCGCGGCCGCCGGCTCCTGGAACGCGGGCTGGGTCCGCACGTACCAGCGGATCAAGACCCTCGACGCGGTGACCCCGATCGCCGGACCCGGGTTCTCGAGCTGGAACCAGAGCCTGATGAGCTCGTTCCTGTCCAACGCCAAGGCCGGCAACGCGCTGCCGGACATCACGGTCTGGCACGAGCTGTCGGGACCGTCCGGGATCGCGGCCCACGTCGCCGCGTACCGGGCGCTCGAGAGCTCGCTCGGCATCAGCGCCCGGCCCATCGTGATCAACGAGTACGCGACGACGTCCGAAGTGGACGTGCCCGGGTCGGTGACCAGCTACATCGCGAAGCTCGAACGGGCCGGCGTGCAGTCGGCGCAACGGGCGTTCTGGTACGAGTACGGCACCATGAACGGGCTGGTCGTCAACAACAGCCAGCCGACCGGCACCTGGTGGCCCTACAAGTGGTACGGCGACATGGCCGGCACCATGGTCCAGACGGCGCCGGCCACGCAGACCGGGCTCGACGGCTTCGCGGCCTACGACGGCACCCGCAAGATCGTCAACGCCGTCGTCGGCAACGAGTCCGGCACGAACTACGTGCGCGTCACCGGGCTCTCGGCGCTCGGCGGCTCGGTCTCGGTGACGCTCGAATCGGCGGCCAACTCGGGGCGGTTCACCGCGGTCACCGCGCCCACGGCGATCTCGACCTCGACGTACGCGGTGAGCGGCGGCGCGATCACGGTGACCGTCCCGAACATGGACGCCGGGCGCGCGTACCACCTGGTCGTCCAGCCGGCCAGCGGGGTGCCGGCGTACCAGCAGCGCTACGAGGCTGAGAACGCGTCGGTCTTCCGGGCCTCGCGGCTCTCGGCGTCGAGCGCGTCGAACGGCGGCTACGTCGGGCGGATCGACAACACCGGGGACGCCCGGACGGACTCCTACGTGGACTTCGTCGTCAACGTGCCGGCCGCCCGCGCGTACACGATGACCGTCGGCTATGCCAACGGCACCGGGGCGACCTCGACCCAGGGGCTGGCCTACAACGGCGGCGCCTGGAGCACGGTCAGTTACCCGCCGACGGCCGGATGGGGCGTCTTCGGGTCGACCGTGGCCGTCAGCGTGACGCTCCGCGCCGGATATAACGTGATTCGTCTGGCAAAGGGCGCGCCGTCGTTCGCCGGCGGCACCGGCTACGCCGAACTCGACTACATCCAGCTGACCTGACGTCGTGGGGGGGGGGGGGGGGGGGGGGCCCACCCCCCCCCCCTCCCCCCCCTCCCCCCCCCCCTCCCCCCTCTCTCCCCCCCCCCCCCCCCCCCCCCCCCCCCCACGCCCTTGATCGCACGGTACGTTGCAGGGATGCACCGGCCGCGCATCGCCACCATCCGCGACGTCGCCGCGCTCGCGGGCGTCTCGGTCGGCACGGCCTCCAAGGCGCTCAACGGCCGCGGCTCCCTGCGCGCCGACACGGTGTCCCGCGTCCGCCAGGCCGCCGAGCAACTCGACTTCCACCCCAACCCGGCCGCCCGCAGCCTGCACGCCGGCCGCACGTACACGGTCGGCATGATCACCACCGACACCATCGGCCGCTTCAGCATCCCGTTGCTGATCGGCGCCGAGGACACCCTCGGCGCGGGCGAGATGTCGGTCCTGCTGTGCGACGCCCGCGACGACCCGATACGAGAACAACACCATCTGCGTACGCTGCTGGGCCGCCGCGTGGACGGGATCATCGTCACCGGCCGCCGCGCCGGCACCCGCCCGCCGCTGGCCGCCACCGCCGGCGTGCCCGTGGTCTACGCCTTCCTGGCCTCGTCGTCTCCCGAGGACTGCTCGGTGGTCCCCGACGAGACCGGCGGCGCCCGCCTCGCCGCGGACCACCTGCTCACGGTCGGCCGCCGCCGGATGGCCGTGATCACCGGCCCCGAGCACCACCATTCCGCCCGCGTCCGCGCCACCGCCGCCGCCGACCGCCTGGCCACGGCGTTGGTGGTCCCCCCGCTGTACGGCGAGTGGAGCGAGGCGTGGGGCCGCCAGGCGGTAGGTCTGCTGCTCGCCCAGTCCGTGGACGTGGACGCCCTGATCTGCGGCAGCGACCAGATCGCCCGCGGCGCGGCCGACGCGTTGCGCGAGTCCGGCCGCCGTGTCCCCCAGGACGTGGCCCTGGCCGGCTTCGACAACTGGGACGTGATCGCGCTGGCCAGCCGGCCGCCGCTGACGAGCATCGACATGGACCTGGAGGGCCTGGGCCGCACGGCGGCCGAGTTCCTGCTGAAGGCCATCGAGGGCAACCCGTCGCCGGGAGTGCACCCGCACCCGGCAAAGCTGGTCATCCGCGACTCGACCGTTCCCGCCTGAGCCCGGGCGCCCCCGCTATGGGGGTCGCGCTCTCGATCGTCGCCGTCACGTGCGACACACCCGCTTCTGGCATCCTAGGAGGCTAGGCTGAATGCCTCTCGCGCGCCGATAGCCGGGCGTCCGCTGCTTCTGGCGTCGCGCGGGGACGTCGGGCGCGGCGCGGACCCGGCGGGCGCGTATCGGTGAGCAGAGCTACAGGTCCACGGGCCACGCAGGCGCAACGCCGAGCCGACGGGCCCAGCGCACGAGCCTGGCCGCGCCGTCCCGTGGCCGGGCACCCTTCAGCCTCAAACCCGCCGCGTAGCCGCGTCACCCGTGCCTTGGCGGCCCAGACCAGCCCAACAACCCACCGTCAGATGACCGCTTGAGCGTCAGACACCACCGAGCACCACGGGACCGCCCCGCCCAGCCCAGCCCCGCCCGCCCCGCAAGTCCACGCAGGCACAACCGCGCCACCCCGGCGAGCCAAGCCCCACCGCACTAAGGAATGAAGAGTTTCTGCTCGTAGCGCGCACAAACTCTTCACTGCTTACGAGGAGGACCGACCGCCGAACGGATAATTGCCCCAAATCACCACCGCGGCCGGCCCGCCAAGCGCCGTCAGGCATAGACCGTGTCATGGCAGTCCCACCCCGGGCCCACTATCGACCCCGCAAAGGACCGCATCAGGCCAGAAGCCACCGATCATGGCGTCACGGCAGACCCCGCCCTCCACTGGGGGTTCCCCCGCCGATCATTGTGGCGGAAACGGGCGACAACCTGCGTGGACGGCCGTTGAGAGTGTGGATAACCAGCCGTTGTGGACAACGACCCACCACCACGCCAACTGTGCTAGCCGAGGGCGACATCCGCCGGTAAGCACGGCCGCCGCGTCCCCAACTCCAGCCGCGAGCGCAGACCCGCCGGCACCACCAGATCCGTCGCCCGATGGCCGGGTAGGGACGGCTACGACCGCCATCCGCACATCAAACGGCCAACCCCGGACCACAGCAGCCGACGCCCGGCCGCGACGTGTCCGACGGGCGTTCACCAACCACAATCGCCCGGCACCCGGACCACCCCGCCCCCAGATCAGGTGCGCAACCCCCGGACGACTGGTCCCGCCGCGACGGCACGAAAGGCGGCACGAAAGGCGGCACGAAAGGCGGCACGAAAACGACACCGACGCGAAGACACGAAAATGCCCGGCACAAGAGGCCGGGCGGGAGAGAGAAACAGAGAGCGGACGACGGGATTCGAACCCGCGACCCTCACCTTGGCAAGGTGATGCGCTACCAGCTGCGCTACGTCCGCGTTGAGGAAAACCATACCGGATGCGCGTTGAGCTTCGTGCACGGGCTCTGCCAAGCTTCCCCCGTGGTGACCAACTTCCCCGAGCTGGGTGAGACCGACGACGAGCTGACCGCCTCCGCCTTTCCGATCCTCGAGGCGGACCGGTTCGGCCGGGCCGCCGACTACGGCACGCGGCACGAGGTCAAGGCCGGCGACATCCTCTTCGACGTCGGCGACGAGGACTGCGACCTCATTCTGATCGAGGCCGGCGCCATCGAGGTGGTCCGGACGCCGACCGCGACCGCGCCCGAGGAGTTGTTCCTCACCGCGCACGCGGGGCAGTTCGTCGGGGAGATGAACCTGCTCACCGGGCAGACCCGCATCCTGTCGGCGCGGGTTGCCGCCGACGGCGCCGTGCACCGGATCGGGCCGGAGGCGTTCCGGCTGCTCATGGCCCGTGACACCGAGCTGAGCGACCTGCTGCTGCGTGCCTTTCTGGCCCGGCGGCTGCTGCTGGCCGAGCGGTCCGGCCGCAATCTCGAGGTGATCGGCGACGGCGCGAGCGGCGCGGGGATGGCGCTGGAGACGTTCCTGTCCCGGCAGGCCGTGCCGCACCTGTGGCTGGAGCCGGACTCGGCCGAGGGCCGGGCCACGATGGCGGACGAGGGCCTCACCGGCGCCGATCTGCCCGCCGTCGTCACCCCGCGCGGCACCCTGCGGTCGGTTAACACGGGCATCCTGAGTCAGCACCTGGGGCTGACTTATCGCCGTACGCCCAAGGGGGTCGCCGATCTGACGATTGTCGGCGCCGGACCGGCCGGCCTGGCCGCGGCGGTCTACGGCGCGTCGGAGGGTCTGGAGACGCAGCTGCTGGACGCGGTGGCGATCGGCGGGCAGGCGGCCGCGTCGTCGCGCATCGAGAACTACATGGGCTTCCCGTTCGGGCTCAGCGGCGCGGCGCTGACCGGGCGCGCGGCGGTGCAGGCACTGAAGTTCGGCGCGCACATCGGCAGCCCGTGCGGGGTCCGATCGCTGCGATCGGCAACCGACGGGCATGTGGTGACGCTGGTCGACGGCACCGAGATCGCCACCCGTACGGTGCTGATCGCGACCGGCGCCGCCTACCGCAACCTGCCGCTCGATCGGTGGGCCGACTTCGTGGGGTCGGGCATCTACTACGCGGCGACCGACCTCGAGGCGCAGGCGGTGGCGGGACTGCCGGTCACCGTCGTGGGCGGGGCGAACTCGGCCGGGCAGGCGGCGATCTATCTGGCCCGGCGGGCCGGCCAGGTGACTTTGGCGGTACGGGGTGACGACCTGTACAGCAAGATGTCGAGCTATCTCGTGGACCGGATCCTCGCCGAGCCGCGCATCGAGGTGCGGACGGCGACCGAGGTCACCGCGCTGCACGGGACGCACCGCCTGGACGAGATCACCCTGTCGGGGGACGCCGTTCCGTGCGGCTGTTTCGGCCTGTTCTGCTTCATCGGCGCGACCCCGGCCACCGACTGGCTGCCGGGCATCGCGGTCGACGCCAAGGGCTTCCTGCTCACCGATGTGCAGCTGGGCGAGCGATGGGCCGGTACGGGACGAGCGCCGCTGCCGTTCGAGACCAGCATCCCGGGGGTGTTCGCGGCCGGCGACGTGCGCTCGGAGTCGATGAAGCGGGTCGCGGCCGCGGTCGGCGAGGGCGCCAGCGCCGTCCGGTCGGTGCATCAGGCGCTGGCGATGCTCCCGCGCGCTTGATCGACCGAGGGCGGGTAGCATCTGGCGAATGCCGAACGACCCCACCATCCGGTACGAACCGGCCGATCCCGACGGCCTGGTGGTTGCCGCCCTCGCCGGCGAGCTCGACCTGGACCGTTCCGACGACGTCCGGGACAGCCTCGCCGCGGCGGCCGCCGTGCCCGGGTGCCGCTACCTGCGGGTCGACGTGAGCGAGCTGGCCTTCATCGACTCGTACGGGCTGGGCGCCCTGGTCAGTGCCCGCAACAGCGCCGCCGCCAAGGGCGTGACGCTGACCCTGGCCGAGCCGTCCCCGCCGGTCCGCAAGGCCATCGAGGTGACCGGTCTGGGCCACGTCTTCGGCCTCTAGAGGGCGCCCTCGGGGCGGCTGAGCCACTCGGGGAAGGTCATCGCGCCGAGGCGGGCCTTGTCGTCCCGCGGGACCAGGGACTTCTCGGTCAGCTTGGTGCCGAAGTAGCCGGCCTCGGGGTCGTCGACCACCTTGCGCTGGTCGTAGGTGGCGTCGAGGAACCGGCGCAGGAACGACGCCATCGTCCCCGACTCCGGCCCGGCGATCTCGATCGTGCCGTTGAGCGGCGCGCCCGCGACCACGTCGGCCAGGATCGCGGCGACGTCGGCGGCGGCGATCGGCTGGAACTGGGCCGTCGCGCCGTGCACGACGCCGTCGACGGTCGCGAAGTTCGCGATCATCTCGAGGAACTCGTAGAACTGCGTGGCCCGCACGATCGTGTACGGCACGCCGCCGTCCTTGATCAGCGACTCCTGGGCGACCTTGGCCCGCAGGTAGCCGCTGTCCGGCAGCCCGTCCGCCCCGACGATGGTGACCGCGACGTGGTGGCCGACGCCCGCCTCCTTCTCGGCGGCCAGCAGATTGGCCGTCGAGGTGGTGAAGAAGTGCAGCACCTCGTCGTCGCCCCAGACCGGCGCGTTGGTCACGTCGACCACCACGTCGGCCCCGGCCAGCGCGCCGGCCAGCCCTTCGCCGGTGACCGCGTTGACGCCCGTGCTCGGCGACGCCGCGACCGCCTCGTGACCGGCCTCGGTGAGCAGCTTGCGCAGCTTGGTGCCGACGAGCCCCGTACCCCCGATGACGACGACCTTCATGTTTCCCCGCTCCTAACTCGGATATCTCTTGTCCGGAACTCTACTCGGACAAGGACTGTCCGAGTCAAGTAGGGTGTGACCATGAAGATGTCCGGCGGGGTCGAGTGGGCCCTGCACTGCGCCGTGGTGCTCACCGCCGCCGAGAGCCCGGTGCCCGCCGCCCGGCTGGCCGAGCTCCACGACGTCTCGGGGTCGTACCTGGCGAAGCAGCTCCAGGCCCTCTCCCGGGCCGGCCTGATCCACTCGGTGCAGGGCCACGCCGGCGGTTACGTGCTGTCCCGGCCGCCGTCCGAGATCACCGTGCTCGACGTGGTCGAGGCCGTCGACGGCCCGTCTGCCGCTTTTGTCTGCACCGAGATCCGGCAGCGGGGACCGCTGGCCACCCCGCCCGAGGCCTGCCTGCGGCCGTGCCCGATCAACCGCGCGATGACCGCCGCCGACCAGGCGTGGCGCGCGGCGCTGCGGGCGGTCACGATCGACGGCCTGGCCGGCCAGGTGACCGAGGACTCCGGCCCCGGCGCGCTGCTCGGCGTCCGCGACTGGCTGGCGTCGTAGGAAGTCTCAAGCACGACCCCCGCCCGCCGATCACCACGGTCGACCCCTCGGGAGCGGGCCGGCAGAGCAACTCATCGGCACCCCCGCGGGCACTTGGCGCGCACCGCACGCCCTGGAATCTCTTTCCCATGCCCGGCCGACAACGGCCGGACAACGCGGGGGAGATTGAATGTTTCGCAAGTCCGTGCACTCGCTGGCCGCCGTGCTCGCCGGTTTCGGCGCCGTCCTCGGTGGGGCCGCAAGCGCCGCCCAGGCCGCTACGCCGTCGACCGTCGCGCCGAAGACCGGCTGTGTGACCGACGCGAAGCTGGTGCCGAGCTGCAACGTGCTGTGGGGCGCCGCCGCCGGCGGCTTCACCAAGGCGCCGCGCGACCAGGAGCTGCGGACCTGGGAGAAGCTCAGCGGACGCACCTCGACGATCTTCCACACGTACCACAAGGGTGACGAGAAGTTCCCGACCGCCGCCGAGATCAAGATGACGCAGGACCCGGCGCACCCGCGGGTGCTGCTGCTGAACTGGCGCGTCGAGTACGGCTCGACCTGGGCGAACGTGGCCGCCGGCAAGCTCGACAAGCGGATCGACGCGTTCGCGGCCCGGCTCAAGGCGACCTACAACCAGAAGTTCTTCCTGGTGCTCAACCACGAGCCCGAGGACGACGTCCGCCCGAACGCGGGCTCGGGCATGACCGCCAAGGACTTCCACAACTCGTTCCGCCACGTCATCGAGCGGCTGCGGGCCAAGGGCGTCACCAACGCGGTGAGCGTCGTGGCCTACATGGGCAACGAGAAGTGGATGGCGCAGTCCTGGTGGAAGGACCTCTACCCGGGTGACGACGTCGTCGACTGGGTCGGCCTCGACTCGTACGTGAGCGCCGAGCAGGGCTACTACCACCACGGCATGTTCGGCGACCTCCTCGACCGTCGCGCGCCCAACGGCGCCGGCTTCTACGACTGGGCCGTCCGCAACCACAAGGGCAAGCCGATCATGGTGGCCGAGTGGGGCGCCTACCACCGGGTGGGCAAGGTCGTCGACAAGTCGGCCCAGTTCAACAGCGTGCTGCCGGAGCTGGCCAAGCGCCCCGCGATCAAGGCGATCGTCTACTTCGACACGAAGAAGGACGCGTTCGGCGACCGCGACATCAGCATCAACAGCTCGGCCCGCAGCCTCGCCACGTTCCGGACGCTGGCGGCGAGCCCGCTGTTCAACGTCCAGGTCCGATGACCTGAGAACGAGCCGCCCGGCGATCATGCCGGGCGGCTCGTCCCGTTTCAGAACGAGAGCCAGGCCAGCGAGAACAGCCCGGCCACCACGCAATAGACGGCGAACGGGTTCAGGGTCCGGGTCTCGAAATACCTGGTCAAGAACTTCACCGAGACGTACGCCGCGACGCCCGCGACCACGCTGCCGACCAGCACCGGGCCGAGCACCCCCCGGGCCGAGGGCGCCGCCAGCTCGGGCAGCTTCAGCACCCCGGCCGCCGCGATCACGGGCGTGGCCAGCAGGAACGCGAACCGGGCCGAATCCTCGTGGTTCAGCCCGCGCAGCAGCCCGGCCCCGATCGTGGCGCCCGAGCGGCTGATGCCCGGGAACAGCGCGAGGATCTGGGCCGCGCCGATCAGCAGCGCCTGCGCCCAGCTCTGCCGCGCCAGCCGCGCGTCAGGGTCGGCCGCCGCCGGCGCGTATGGGTAAGCAGAGCGGTACGGCCCAGCCGGCGCGTCTGGGTGAGCAGAGCGATCCGCCCCCGCCGGCGCGTATGGGTAAGCAGAGCGATCCGCCCCCGCCGGCGCGTATGGGTAAGCAGAGCGGTCGGCCCCCGCCGGCGCGTCTGGGTGAGCAGAGCGATCTGCCCCCGCCGGCGCGTCTGGGTGAGCAGAGCGATCCGGCCCCGCCGGCGCGTATGGGTAAGCAGAGCTCCCGACGCCAGTCCGGCGGTCGGGATCAGTGGCAACGCGGGCCCAGGACGGCGCGATCGTCGCGGCCGCGCGGCGCCGGGCGCGCACCCGCTCGACGGCCGCCAGCATCACCCCGTTGACGATCAGGAAGATGGCCGCGGGCACGGGCCGGCCCAGCGCCGTGCGGATCGCGTGTTCCAGCGCGAGCCCGGCCAGGCCGACCGGGATGGTCGCCGCCACCAACAACCAGCCGAGCCGCTGGTCGGCCGTCGTGATCGAGCGGGTGCGCACCGACGAGATCAGGCCGCGGATCACGCGTACCCAATCGGCTCGGAAATGCCAGGCCAGGGCCACCGCCGTCGCCACGTGCACGGCCACCACGAACGCCAGATAGGGCGACTTGTCGGCGGTCAGGCTCAGGTCGCGCGCCCAGCGGCCGCCGATCAGGGCCGGCAGCAGGACGCTGTGGCCGAGGCTCGACACCGGGAACAGCTCGGTGACGCCCTGCAGGAGGCCGATCACGATCGCCTCGGGGTAGGTCAGGGTGGGGTCGCTCATGGCGGCCGAGCCTCGCAGCGTGCTCCTAAGAGTTTGCTGAAAGCGTCACCGGCAGCTCGTCGAGGCCGAAGACGATCGAGGCCTTGCGGAACTTCAGCTCGGCGGGCGGGACGGCCGGCGCCATCGCCGGGAAACGGCGAACCAGGGCCGGGTACGCGATCCGCAGCTCCATCCGGGCCAGCTCGGCGCCGATGCACCGGTGGATGCCGAAGCCGAACGCCATGTGCGAGCGGCTCGGCGCCCGGGTCGGGTCGATGAGGTGCGGGCCGGGACCGATCAGGTCGTCCCGGTCGGCGCCGCTCAGCGAGCAGATCACCACGTCGCCGGCCCGGATGTCGGCGTCCCCGACGCGTACGTCCCGGATCGCCACCCGGGGGAACGCCACCTGGACCACCGTCAGATAGCGCAGCAGCTCCTCGACCATCGCGTCGACGCCGACGCCCTCGCGCATGCGCGCGGCCATCTCCGGGTTGGTCATCAGCACGAGCGCGCCCAGCGCGAGCATGCTGGCCGAGGTCTCGAGGCCGCCGGTGAGCACGCCGTCGGCCAGCCCGGCCAGCTCCTTGTCGTCGATCTCGTCGCCGTGCGCGCGGATCAGCGAGCCGAGCAGGCCCTCCCCCGGCTCCCGGCGCTGCTGCTCGATCAGGCCGCCGAGGTAGGCGAGCGACTCCCCCACCGCGTCCAGCGAGGCGCCGGTGCCCTCGGCCAGGTCGAACCGGGCGGTGCTCAGCTTCTGGAAGTACTCGCGGTCCGCGTACGGGACGCCGAGCAGCTCGCAGATGGTCAGCGCCGGGATCGGCAGCGCGAACTCGTGCCAGAGGTCGGCCGTGCGGCCCGGCAGGGCGGCCATCGCGTCCAGCCGGCCGGCCACGATCGCCTCGATCCGCGGCTGGAGACGGGCGAGCCGCCGCATGGTGAACTCGGGCGTCAGCACCTTGCGCAGCCGGGTGTGCACCGGCGGGTCGGCGAACCCGAGGCCGCCCGGGTCCTGGCCGATGCCGATGCCGACCCGGTCGGCGAACTTGCCGAAGTCGTTGCTGTAGCCGTCGACGCTGCCCAGCACGGCCCGGACCGGCTCGTAGCCGGTGATCAGCCACGCGCGGATGCCGAACGGGACCGACAGCCGGCTGACCGGCCGCTCGGTGCGCCACTGCGCCATCTGCGGGACCGGGTCGAGCCCGTCCCGGTGCAGCGGCCACAAGATCTTGTCGGGCAACATGGACAGCCCGGCGTACGGCCCGATCCCGCCGGCGAAACGCCGCGCGACGAGCCCCAGCACCTGAGTCCGCATCGCGGACACCAGCGACGTCATGCCCACCGGTTCCTCCACCGCTTCGGCCGATTGGTTCGGAGCATGATCACACGGCCACCTTCGAGCTCGCGTGTGGCCCTCGATGAAAATCGTCACTCACGTCGCATAGACGGTTGCATTGCGTACTGGAAGTATCGACGCATGGTAGCCGCCGATGGCTGACATGCCGCACGCCGGGCCGGACCACGATCCCTGGACCGTGGCACTGTACGCCGCGGGCCAGCCCGACGCGCCGATCGGCGCCGGCGTTCTGGTCGACCGGCGGCGGGTCCTCACCTGCTGGCACGTGGTCGACGGGAAACGGCCGCTGACCGTGGCCTTTCCCAAGTCGGGCGGCCCCCGGGAGGCCCGCCGCGCGGTGACCGAGGTGCGCGGCCACCCCGGCGAGGACCTCGCGATGCTCGAGCTCGCCGAGCCGGCGCCGGCCGAGGCCCACCCGGCGCCGCTGCGCTCCCCCGAACCGCGCGCGCTGAAAGGCAACCATTGGTGGTCGTTCGGGTTCCCGCGGGACTCGCCGCTCGGCTCGGAGGCGCACGGCCGGGTCGGTGGCCCGCTCTCCTACGGCAGTGTCGGGCTCGAGCGACTGTCCCGCTATCCGGTGACCCCCGGCTTCAGCGGCGCCGGCGTCTGGTCGGCCGACTACGGCGCGATCGTCGCGCTGGTCGGCACGGCCCGCACCGGCGGCAACAACCCGGGCGACGCCCAGGCGATCACGCTGCACCGGATCGAGCGGGCGCTGCCCGACGAGAAGCTGAGCGAGCTGACCGCGTGGACGGTCGCGGCGGCGGGCGAGACGGCGCTCGCGGCCTGGGGCTGGTCGCTGCGCGAGGACGTCGAGGCGGCGCGGCACTGGCAGCCCCGGGCGCGCGGCGTGTCGATCAACACGGAGAGCGGCTACCGCTTCCGCGGCCGCGGCCGGGCGCTGGCGACGATCGTCGGCTGGCTGACCCGCGACCGGCCCGATCCCCGCGTCCTGGTGGTGACCGGCTCGCCCGGGGTCGGCAAGTCGGCGGTGCTCGGCCGGATCGTGACCACCGCCGACCGGGAGGTGGCCGGGGAACTGCCCGCCGACGACCACAATGTGCGCACGCCGCTCGGGTCGATCGCCTGCGCCGTGCACGCCAAGGGCAAGACCGCCCTCGACGTGGCCGTCGAGGTCGCCCGGGCCGCCTCGGTGCGGATCCCGCGGACCGTCGGCGACCTGGTGCCGGCGCTGCTCGACCGGATGTCCCACGACCGCGAGCGGCACCGGTTCAACCTGGTGGTCGACGCCCTCGACGAGGCGGTCAGCCCGGCCCAGGCCCGGGTCGTGGTGAAGTCGCTGCTGGTGCCGATGGTCCGGCAGTGCGCCCGCTACGGCGCCCAGGTGGTGGTCGGCAGCCGCCGCACCGACGACGGCGGCGACCTGCTGCGGGCGTTCGGGAACGCGGCGGTCGTCGACCTCGACCGGCAGGAGTACTTCACCCTGCGCGACCTCACCGACTACGCCCAGGCGACCCTCGCGCTGCTCGGCGACGAGCGGCCCGGCAACCCGTACGCGGACCCGGCCGTCGCCGGCCCGGTGGCCGGCCGGATAGCCGAGCTCGCCGAGCCGAACTTCCTCATCGCCGGCCTGATCGCCCGCTCGCACGGCATGTACGACGCCGAGGCCGTCGACCCCGATGCCCTGTCCTTCACCGCCACCGTCGACCAGGCGCTGGCCGAGTACCTGCGCCGGCTGCCGGAGATCGGCGGGGTGCCGGCCACCACGGTGCTGACCGCCCTCGCGTACGCCCAGGCCCCGGGTTTCTCGATCGACCTCTGGCAGGTGGCGCTCGAGGCGCTCGACGTGCACGTCCCGCGGGAGGCGCTGACCGCGTTCGCCGGCTCGTCGGCCGCGAACTTCCTGGTCGAGTCCAGCAACGACGCCGGCGTCCCCCGCTACCGCCTGTTCCACCAGGCGCTCAACGACGCGCTGCGGCGGGGTCGCAGCGACGAGCGGGCGCTGGCGGCCGCGTTCATCGGCCACGGCCGCGAGGGCGACGGGGGCTGGGCCGGGGCGGACGACTATCTGCTGCGGGCGCTTCCCGCGTACGCGGTGCGCGCCGGCATGGTCGACGCGCTGCTGCTCGACGACGGGTTCCTCCTGCACGCCGACCTGCCCCGGCTCACCGCGCTGGCCGGGCAGGCCACGACGCCCGAAGGGGTGGCACGCGCCCGCATGCTCCGCCTCACGCCGCGCGCCGTGGTGGCCCGGCCGGCCGAGCGGGCGGCGCTGTTCGGCGTCACCGCGGAGATCGAGTCGCTGCCGACCACGTTCGCCGCCCGGCGCGGCCTGCCCTACCGCATCCGCTGGGCCGACGTGACCCGCCGGTCGGACTACGGCGCGCTCGAGGGCTATCCGGGCGCGATCCGCTCGGTCTGCCCGATCACCGTCGAGCACCGGCCGCAGCTGGCCACCGTCGGCGACTTCCCGTTCGTGCGCCTGTGGAACCCGGCCAACGCCACCCACCGGAAGCTGGCGCTGGAGCCGGACCGCTTCCTGGCCGTGTGCGCGGTCCCGGACGGCGAGCGCGACCTGATCGCCGCGGCCGGCCGCCTGGGGCGGATCTGGTTCGTCGACCCGGCCGACGGCAGCCACGTCGGCACGCTGGCCGGACCCGTCTCGGCGGTCCGCGCCCTCTGCGCGCTGTCGGTCGGCGGCCACGTCTGCGTGGCGGCCGGCAGCGACGACGGCATGGTCCGCCTCTGGCGGCTCAGCGATCCCCGGCCCCGGGCGTTCCAGGCGCACGCCGGCCCGGTCCGCACCCTGTCGGTGGTCCGCAGCGGCGGCCACGACCTGCTGATCACCGGCGGCGACGACCACGCCGCCCGGGTGTGGAACCCGGAGACCAGCGTCCTGCTCCGCAACTACGACAACCACTTCGACATGGTCCGCGCCGCCTGCCCGATCACGGTCGGCGGCCGCCGGCTGGTGGCCGCCGCGAACAGCCACGAGGTGCTCGGCTGGCCGCTGGGCCGCCCCCAGGACGCCCTGACCCGGGACCGCGACCTGAACCGGCTCGGCCGGCACGTGGACACCGTCCGGGCGATGACCACGATCGACGGGGACGGCGGCACGCTGCTCGCGGCCGGCGCGGCGAACGGCTCCGTGCGGATCTGGGACTTCGAGGGCCGCAACAGCATTCTGCTCAGTGCGCACACCGCCGCGGTCAACGCCCTCTGCCCGGTCACGATCGACGGCCGGGAGTACCTGGCGACGGTCAGCCAGGACCGGACGGCCCGGCTGTGGGACCTGACGACGGCGGAGGTGGAACGTGGCGGGCGCGGCGGGGTCACCGCCGCCTGCCCGGTCCGGGTCCGCCGCCGGGACCTGGTCGCGATGGCCGACGACCGGCGATCGATCCGGATCGTCGACGTCGAGACCGGCGCCGAGACGGCGTCGGTCAAGGCCCTCAACGAGACCGTGACCGGGCTGTGCACGGCGAGCGCGCCGGGCGGCGGCGACGCGCTGGTGTCGGTGGCCGGCTACGGGCTGATCCAGACTTGGGATCCGGTGCACGGCCGCAAGCTCACCCACCACATCCGGATGGATCCGCCAGTGCGGGCCCTCTGCTCCTATCCGGACGCCGACGGCCGCACGGCGATCGCGGCCGCCGCCAACAGCACGACGAAGCTCTACACCTTCCGGACCGACACCGGGAAGAGCACGTCACGGCGCATGGGCGGGTTCCGGATCGCCGACGAGCTGTACGACCACCTGCGCGCCATGCGCCTGATGCGCCCGATCGGGGGCGGCGGCGCGCCGATCCTGGCCACCGCCGGCGACGACGGCGCGGTGGGGCTGTGGACCGCGGGCGGCCGGCAGGCCCGGCTCCTGCGCGGGCACCAGGGCGGCGTGCTGGCGATGACGACCGTGCCGGCCGGCCCGGAACCGCTGCTGGTCACCGGCGGCGAGGACCAGACGATCCGGCTGTGGGACCGGGCCGCCGACGCCTCGGCGGTGCTGGCCGGGCACGTCGACCGGGTGACCACCCTGTGCCCGGTGACGGTCGGCGACCGGCTCATGCTCGCCTCCGGCAGCCAGGACCGGACCGTCCGCGTCTGGGACCTGGAGACCCGGGCGCTGGCACTGACCATCCCGGTGCACTACCCGGTGGTCGTCTGCCTCGAGGTCGCCGGCCTGCTCTTCGTCGGGCTCTCGGCGGGCTCGCTGGCCCTCGACCTCAACGCCGGCCGCAACGAGCTCGCGCGCTTCGGCCACGTCTAGGGCCGGGCCGGTCCTACCGGTGCTGCACCCAGAGGTTCTCCTCGACGTAGACGCCGCGGTCGCGCTCGCGGTCGATGTGCACGAGGTTGAGGGCGTCCGGCACCACGTAGTCGCGGGTGGCCGGGAAGACCAGGCCGGTCCAGGTCTCCCACTCGGCGACCGAGCCCTCGATCACCATCGAGCGGGCGGCGGTCGTCAGCACCCGGGCGCCCATCCGCTGGTGGGTGCGGATCCACGGGTCGATCGAGAGGCCGTCGTCGCGGGTCCAGCCGGCGTACTCGTCCATGCCGACGATCGGGTAGCGGTGCTTCCAGGTCGGCCGCAGCGGCGCGATCACGTGGCCGAGGCCGTCCTCGGCGGCGCGGCGGGTCAGCTCCCCGAGCACCACGGTCGCCAGGCCGCGCTTGTCGTGCCCGGAGCCGACGGCGGCGGCCATGAAGCTCAGCGTGGTCGGCGCGACGCCCGCCTCGCGGCCCTCGACGGCGCGGACCAGCGCCTCGTCGTAGCCGGACGGCAGATCGGCGACCTCGCCGTCCCAGGCGAGCGGCACGCCCCAGCCGCCGGCCACCACGGCGCCGTCGTCGAGGACCATGATGTCGTAGCGTCCGAAGTGCTCCTCGACGCGGCTCAGGTACTTCTTGGGCACGTCGTCGTGGAAGATGAACTCCGGCCAGCGCTCCCGGAAGACGGCCGACGCCATCTCGTGCAGGTCCGGCCGGTCCCCCCGCGTCACGATCTCCACGACGGACAAGGTATCGCGGATCGTGAGTGCTTCTCAGGCGCGGGGCCACGCGAACACGGCGACGATCAGGATCGTGCCGAGCAGCCCGCAGGCCAGGCCCACCGTCGTCGCCAGGGTGCTGCGGCGGCGTACCCGGTAGAACTCCCCGATGGTCGCCACCCGGGCCGCCGCGTCCCGCAGCTCCTTGAGCCGTGCCGCCCGCACCGACCGGGCGTCGGGGTTGGGCACGCTCGCCAGCGCGGCCAGCGTGACCTCCTCGACGATCATCGACTGGCGCAGCGCGGTCAGCGTGGTGATCGCCGTCGGCAGGTAGAGGTCCTGCTGCCTCTCGACGATCTCCCGCCACCGGCCGAGCGCGCTGTTGCCGTCGGCCTTCTGCAGGTCGGCGAGCGAGACCGAGGTCGGCCGGATCACCATCAGCACCAGGAACAGCGTGGTGCCGAGCAGCACGATGCCGGCCGCGCCCGCGGCCAGGGCGATGCCCGGGGGCCGGTGCTGCCCGAGGTCGGCCAGCGGCGACGTGCCGACCAGCACGCCCAGCGACGCGCCGATGACGGCGGACAGCCACTTCGCCGAGTCGCGCAGCCGGTCGCCGGCGGCGCTCCAGTAGTCGTGCGCGCCCGCCAGCGGCGCGCCCGCGCCCGCGTCCTGCCCGAAGCTGGGCGACCAGGCCGGCCAGATGGTCTCCTCGGCCGGGTCCCACGGCTCGTCCCCCGCCCGTACCTCCCGGAGGATGGCGCCCTCCGGCCCCGGCCGCAGCGTCACCTGCCACCGGCAGGTGCCCTCGGCGGCGGTGCCGGTGGACGTGTCGAGGTGCTGCTCCACCTTGTCCCAGTCCATCGCCCCGGACGCTACGCGGGCGGCGCCCCGCACCGGGCACGGTAGCCGGAATCCGACATCGGGCCGTGAGATTCTCGCCGGGAGGGCCCCGTCGGCCGGAAGTTTTGCGCCCTGTGGTGGGATGCTCGCACTTTTCGGTTCCGCCGCTCCGAGGTAAACGAGCAATGAGCTTCAGCTGGACGGCCGTGCCGTTCGAGACACCGGCCGACGCCGCGCACGGCGAACGGATCCAGGACGAGCTGCGCAAGCGCCTGGTGCTGCCCGCGTCGCCGATCCCCCGGCCGGCCACGGTCACCGGCCTGGACATCTCCTACGCGGTCGGCAGCCGGCGCGCGGTGGCCGCCGCGGTCACGATCTCGGTGGACGACCTCTGGGTGCGGGAGGTCGCGGTCGCGGAGGGTTCGATCACCTTCCCGTACGTGCCGGGCCTGCTCGCCTTCCGCGAGCTGCCCCTGCTGCTGGAGGCCGTCGGCAAGCTGAAGAACCGTCCCGAGCTGGTGGTGTGCGACGGCTACGGGGTGGCGCATCCCCGCCGCTTCGGGCTCGCCTGCCACCTGGGCGTGCTGCTGGACGTGCCGGCGTTCGGCGTCGCCAAGACCGAGTTCATCGGCACCTACGCCCCGCCCGGCCCCCGCCGCGGCGACTGGGCGCCGTTCCACGAGAACGGCGAGATCCTGGGCCGCAGCGTCCGCACCCAGACCGAGGTCAATCCCGTGTACGTGTCGGTCGGCCACCGCATCGGCCTGGCCGACGCGACCGAGCTGGCGGTCGCCCTGAGCGCCAACTTCCGGGTCCCCGAGCCGACCCGCCAGGCCGACATCATCTCCCGTCAGGTGCTCCGCGACACCTGGCGCGGCCTCGACTGACGCTCTAGGCGAACTTCGTCCACTGCCCCTCGGAGACCACCTCGACCGCTCCGTCGGCGACCACGATCGCCGTCTGTTCGTCGATGGCGTAGGCCGGGACGCCGATCCCGGCGGCCCACCGCTCGGCGTCGTCCGGACCGTTGCCGGGGAACGCGTTCAGGTGCGGGAAGATCGCGAAGTCGACGACGCCGAGCGCGCGGTCGTCCGGCGCCGACGGCCACTCGACGAAGTACTCCCCGACCCGCGGCGTCATCACCATGCTGCCGGCGCTGACGCCCACCCAGACCGCGCCGGGCAGCGAGGGCAGCAGGTCGGCCAGCCCCGACTCCCGCATCCAGTGGCAGAGGTACGTCGTGTCGCCGCCGTCGACCAGCAGCACGTCCGCCTCGCGGACCCACGGCACCCAGCGCTCCGCCCCGATCGAGGGCAGCGCGGTGAGCTCGAGGACACCGAGCGACGCCCAGCCCAGGCCGGACAGGTGCTCGAATCCGGGCCCGGCGGCGACGAAGCCCCGCACCGAGGCCGGACCGCACGCCGGGTGACCCCACTGCGCGGTCGGCACGCAGAGGGCGTGGCACTCGGCGATCGGCTTGCCGAGAAGCCGCACGAGCGCCGCCTGGATGCTCGGGTTCGTGACGCCGCCGGACGTGAGCAGAAGCTTCACCGGGCCTCCCATCGATCGACTGGCCGGCGTCGATCGTAGCCGGGCACACGGAACGCCGGCAGCCCAGCGGGCGGCCGGCGTTCCGGTCGATCAGAACCGATCAGGCCCGCGTCCACTTCTGGTTCGAGCCGCCGGTGCAGTCCCACAGCTGGAGCTGGGCGCCGTTGGCGGTGTTGCGGTCCTTCACGTCGACGCAGCGGTTCGCGGAGACGTTCACCAGGTCGCCCGCGGCCGACAGGGTGAAGCGCTGCACCGGGTTGCCGTTGCAGGTGACGAGCTGGATCGGCGTGCCGTTGGCGAGCGCGCCGCCGGCCGGGTCCATGCACTTGCCGAGGGCGCGCAGCGTGCCGTCGCCGCCGGCGGTCCACTGCTGGGCGGCCGTGCCGTTGCAGTCGTAGGTCTGCAGCCGGGCCCCGTCGACCGGGTTGGCGCCGGGGATGTCGATGCAGCGGCCGCTGAGGCTGGACTTGAGCGCGTTGCCGCCGCTCGGCGGCGGCGTGGTCGTCGACGTGCTGACGTGCACGTAGTCGATCAGCATCTTGCTCTCGGCCGGCAGGCCGGCCGGGTTGCCCTGGCCGAAGTTGCCGCCGACGGCGAGGTTGAGGATGACGAAGAACGGGTGGGTGTAGACCCAGCTCACGTTGCCCTTGGCCGCCTGCAGCGAGGCCGGGGTGGCGCGGAAGTACTCCTGGCCGTCCACGGTCCAGACGATCAGGTTCGAGGACCAGTCCACGGCGTAGTTGTGGAAGGCCTGGTACCAGGGCGAGCCGGCGAGCAGCTGGCCGCCGAACGCGTTGCCGCCGGAGTAGCCGGGGCCGTGCAGCGTGCCGTACAGCCGGTTGGGGTCCCGGCCGACGACCTCCATGATGTCGATCTCGCCGTCGGCCGGCCAGTTGCCGCCGCCGAGCATCCAGAACGCGGGCCAGAGGCCGGAACCGTTGGGGACCTGGATGCGGGCCTCGATGTGGCCGTACTGCTGGGTGAACTTGCCGGCGGTCTGGATCCGGCCCGAGGTGAACTGGCAGGTGCCGTTCCAGCAGTCGTTGTGGCCGCCGCTGCCCTTGCGGGCGGTGATGACCAGGTGACCCTGGCCGTCCATCGCGACGTTGCTCGTGCCGCTGGTGTAGTACTGCAGCTCCTGGTTGCCGAAGCCGCTGCCGCCGGTGTCGAAGTTCCACTTCGACGTGTCGACGCCGGCGCCGGCCGCGCCGTTGAAGTCTTCGTTCCAGACGACGGCCGCCTCGGCCGTGTCACTGCGGGAGGCGACGGTGAGACCGGCGCTCAGGGCCACCACGACGGCGGCCGCCGCGATGAGAAATCGGGACTTGCGCATGGGGGATTCCTCCGGGGAGAGGGTTAATGCGCAACAGTCTTAAAAATTGACTGCCGTCAAGTCAAGCGATGCTGCCCGGTCGCGCAGAAGGTGTGGCCGGCTAGCCGCCGCGGTGGCCGCGGACGAGCGTCCCGTACGCCACCCACACCGGCTGGCCGCTGGCGTTGATGCCGGCCGAGAGGCGCAGGCCGAGCACCACATAGATGCCGGTGACCGGCGAGCGGTGGCGCACGGCCTCGGCGGCGGCCCGGCGCGCGCGGGTGAGCGCACGTTCCTCGAGGGCCTTGGTCGCCTCGGCGGCCGACGCCGCCAGGGCCTGCACGAGACCGAGGTACCGGTCCGGCACGTACCCCTGCAGGTTCTCGACGGAGACCAGGGTGACGGTGGCCGGTTCGCCGGGATCCATGCCGTCAGCGTACGGCCACGCACCGCGAGGACCGATTCCTTTCGCGCGCGCCGCGGGTCGGTACGACCGGGAGTTCGTCGAGAAACCGGGGAGAGCCATGCCTGCCGTGCCGTCCGACGAGGAGTTCCGGACCTACAACCGGGGCGTCATCAGCGAGTTCCGGGCCAATCACGGCCGGGTCACCCCACCGCCGTTCCCGGTCCTGCTGCTGACCACGACCGGGGCGCGCACCGGCCGGCGCACGACCGTGCCGCTCGGCTTCGGGGTCGACGACCGCGGCCGCGTCTTCGTGATCGGCTCCAAGGCGGGCGCTCCCGCCCACCCGGCCTGGTTCCACAACCTGCGCGCCGACCCGGCCGTGACGGTCGAGCTCGGCGACGGTTCCTACCGGGCCCGGGCGGTGGTGACGGCCGGCGCCGAGCGCGACCGCCTCTACCGCCTGGTCGCCGACGGCGCCTCGGCCTACGAACGGAACACCGACCGGGAGTTTCCGGTGATCGTCCTCGAGGGCGTGCCCGCGCCGGCCTGAAGGTACGGGTGGGCGCTCAGAACGGGAACGCGGCCGGCTTGCTGCGGACGGTCACCCAGCGGGTGTCGGTGAAGGCGTCGATGTTGGCCTGGGCGCCGCCGAAGCGGGAACCGGTGCCGGAGGCGCCGGTGCCGCCGAAGGGGGCGTTGGCCTCGTCGTTGACCGTCTGGTCGTTGATGTGGACGATGCCGGTCGGGATCTTGTCGGCCAGCTCGACGCCGCGCATGGCGTCGCGGGTGACGATGCCCAGGGACAGGCCGTACTCGGTGGCGGTGGCCAGGGCGATCGCCTCCTCGAGACTGCCGAAGCGGGCCACCGGGGCCACCGGGCCGAAGATCTCGCGCGCGAAGGCGGGCGTCGACGTGGTGACGCCGGCCAGCACCGTGGGCTGGTAGAAGAGGCGGTCGAACGTGCCGCCGGCGGCCAGCCGCACACCGTCGCCGACCGAGGACGTGACCAGGTCGTGGATCTTGTCGCGCTGGCCGGCGTCGATGACCGGGCCGAGCGCCACCTGCTCGCGGGCCGGGTCGCCGACCGGCAGCTTGGCCGCCTTGTCGGCCAGGCGCTCGACGAAGTCGTCGTAGACGCGCTCGTGCACCAGGTGCCGGCCCGTCGTCATGCAGATCTGGCCCTGGTGGAACCAGCTGCCCCAGGCGGCCAGGTTGACCGCGGCGTCCACGTCGGCGTCGTCCAGCACCAGCATCGCCGAGTTGCCGCCCAGCTCCAGGTGCGCGCGCTTGAGGTGGCTGCCGGCCAGCGCGCCGACGCGGCGGCCGGCCTCGGTCGAGCCGGTGAACGAGACCACGCCGACCTGCGGGTCGGTGATCATCGCCTCGCCGACGTCGGCGCCACCGATCAGCACCTGGAGCAGGCCGTCGGGCAGGCCCGCCTCCTGGAAGACGCGGGCGAGGACCAGGCCGCCGGTGACCGCCGTGCGCGGGTCGGGCTTGAGCAGCACGGCGTTGCCGAGGGCGAGCGCGGGCGCGACCGAGCGGATGCCGAGGATGATCGGCACGTTGAACGGGCTGATCACGCTGACCACGCCGACCGGGTAGCGCCGGGTCATCGACAGCCGCGGCTCCTCCGACGGGACCAGCTGGCCGTACGGGCGGCTGGGCAGTGACGCCGCCTCCCAGCACTCCTGCTCGGCCACGTGCACGGCGAAGCCGGCCATGCCGGGGATGGCGCCGACCTCGCGCACGTTCCACCAGGTGATCTCCTCGGCGTGCTCGGCCCACAGCTGGGCCGCCTTGCGCAGCACCGCGGACCGGGCCGGGTGGGGCAGCGCCGCCCACTCGCGCTGGGCGTCGGCGGCGACCTTGGCCGCCCGCGCGACGTCGTCGGGGGTGGCCATGGTGACCTGGCCGAGCGCCTCGCCGGTGGCCGGCTCGATCACGTCGGTGGTGGCGCCGCCGCCGGGGCGCCACGAGCCGCCCTCGAAGATCTGGTCGTTCCAGCGGGACGAGTCGAGCAGAGCCATCGGGGGCCTCCAGACAGGCGAGGGGTTCGCCGAATCTAGGCCCGAAACGGGCGCGAGACAACGCGGTGTTTCAGATATTCGAACGGTAACCCAGCTGGTGCGAAATGTCCGCGGCAGTACGGAGCAGCGGCCCGCCCAGCCGGTTGATCACCGACTCGACCGACGCCGTCCAGGTCGTCAGGTGCACGGCGACGTTGATGGCCGCCACCACGTGCCCGGAGCGGTCCCGGATCGGCGCCGCGATCGACCGCAGGCCGGGCGCGAGCTCCTCGTCGTTGACCGCTATCCCGGCCTCGCGCACCTTGGCCAGGGCCGCCACCAGCTGCTCGCGCACGGTGATCGTCCGCGGGCCGCGCCGGGCCAGGTCCATCCGGTCGAGCAGCGGCCGCAGCCCGGCCGGGTCGCGGTGGGCGAGCAGCACCTTGCCCATCGACGTGCAGTACGCCGGCAGCCGCGAGCCGACGTGCAGGTTGAGGTCGACGGCGAGGCCCACCGCCCGGCGCGAGCGGCGCCGTTCCACGTACACGATGTCGGCGCCGTCGAGGACCGCCATGCTGGCCGCGCACCCGGTCTCGTCGGAGAGCGCCTGCAGGTGCCCGGCCGCGACCCCGGTGATCTCCATCGAGCTGATCGCGGCGAAGCCGAGGTCGGCGGCGCGCGGGCCGAGCGAGTACTTCTTCGTCTCCGGGTCCTGCTGGAGGAAGCCGAGGCTGGTCAGCGTCGCCACGTAGCGGTGGGTGGTGCTGCGGTTGAGGCCGACGGCGCGGGAGAGGTCGGCGATGCCGAGAACCGGTCCGCGGTCGGCGAACTCGGTCAGGATGCGCAGCCCGCGCTCCAGGGACTGCGAGAACGACGGTGCCGTCATGCCGTTGCACTCTATCGGCCGGTGTTCCAGATATTCGAACAATCGATTGACGTGTGACCTGGCGCACTCCTACCTTCCTCGGCACCAGTCCCTCGCCGGGAGGCCATCCATGGACGTCAGTAAGACGGGAACCACGCGACGCGCCCTTCTCACGATCGCCGCCACCGCCCCGCTGCTCTCGGCCTGCGGCGGCCTCGGGAGCAAAAACGGCGAAAAAAGCGGAAACAATGCCACACTCAAGATCGGTTTCGTCAGCCCGCGCACGGGCCCGGCCGCCGGGTTCGGCGAGCCCGACGCGTACGTGCTGGAACTCGCCCGCAAGGCCCTCGCCGGCGGCCTCGAGATCGGCGGGACGAAGTACGCCGTGCAGATCCTCGACCGGGACAGCCAGTCCAACCCGCAGCGCTCGGCCCAGGTCGCCAACGACCTGATCAACGGCGACGCCGTCGACCTGATGCTCACCACCAGCACGCCCGAGACGGTCAACCCGGTGTCGGACGCGTGCGAGGCGGCCGGCGTGCCCTGCGTGTCCACCGTGGTGCCGTGGGAGGCCTGGTACTTCGGCCGCGGCGCCAAGCCCGCGGACAAGAGCGCCTACAAGTTCACGTACCACTTCTGCTTCGGCGTCGAGCAGTTCCACAACATGTACACGCACGAGTGGCCACAGGTGCCGACCAACAAGAAGGTCGGCGTGATGTGGCCGAACGACTCGGACGGCAACGCGATCCGGGCCGCGCTGGGCCCGCTGCTCAAGCAGTCCGGCTACACCATCGTCGACCCCGGCGCCTACACCGACGGCACCAACGACTTCTCGGCGCAGATCGCCCGGTTCAAGGCCGAGAACTGCGAGATCTTCAATACCTTCCCGATCCCGCCCGACTTCGCGACGTTCTGGCGGCAGGCCGCCCAGCAGGGCTACCACCCGAAGATCTGCCAGGTGGCGAAGACCGGCCTGTTCCCGTCCCAGGTCGAGGCGCTGGGCCCGATCGGCGTCGGCATCGCGGGCGGCGCCTACTGGACGCCCACCTTTCCGTATAAATCGGATTTGACCGGGCTGACCAGCAAGGACCTCGGCGCCGGTTACGAGGCCACCGGTAAACAGTGGAACCAGCAGCTCGGCCCCAGCCTCGCCCTGTTCGACGTGGCCGCGGCAGCTCTCAAAGCGGGCAACCCCAAGGACAAACCGGGCGTCGCCAAGGCCATCGGCGCGCTCAAGGTGAACACCCCGATCGGCACCCTCGCGTGGGGCACGGGCCCGAACGCCAACGTGGTGGCGACCCCGATCCTGGGCGGCCAGTGGATCAAGTCGACCGACCCGAAGTACAAGGTCGACTTCGTGCTGGTCGAGAACTCCTCCGACCCCAACGTGCCGACCGCCGCCAAGCTCCAGGAATACACGGCGTGACCGCGGTGCTCGAGGGCCGCCGCCTGGCGATGCGCTACGGCGACCTGGTGGCGCTGGCCGGCGTCGACTTCGCGGTGGCCGAGGGCGAGGCGGTCGGCATCGTCGGCCCGAACGGCGCCGGCAAGACGACGCTGCTCAACGTGCTGGCCGGGGCGGTGCGCCCGACGGCCGGCACGGTGAGCCTGGCCGGCCGCGACGTCACCCGGACCCGCCCCGACCAGCGCTGCCGGATGGGCGTGGGCCGCGCCTTCCAGGTCCCCCGCCCGTTCGGCGGGATGACGGTCCTCGAGAACGTCGTGGTCGCCGCGAGCTACGGTGCCGGGCTCGCCGGCCACGACCTGTACCGGCGGGCGGCCGGGGTGCTCGACGAGTGCGGCCTCGCCGAGCTGGCCAACCGCCGCGCCGAGAGCCTCGGCCTGCTGCACCGCAAGCGCCTGGAGCTGGCCCGCTGCCTGGCCACCGGCCCCACCGTGGTGCTGCTCGACGAGATCGGCGCCGGCCTCACCGACGCCGAGGCGGCCGAGCTGGTCAAGGCGGTGCGGCAGGTCAAGGAGAACGGCACCGCGATCGTCTGGATCGAGCACATCGTGCACGTCCTGGTCCAGGTGGTCGACCGGCTGGTCTGCATGGACACCGGCCGGGTCATCGCCGACGGCGAGCCCGGCGCGGTGCTGGGCGACGCGGTGGTCATCGACGCCTATCTGGGGCGGGCCGGCTGATGCTGAAGGTGGACGCACTCGATGCCCGGCACGGCTTGCTGCACGCGGTGCGCGGGGTGACGTTCGAGATCACGGACGGCGAGGTGGTCGCCCTGATCGGGGCGAACGGCGCCGGCAAGACCACGCTGCTGCGGACGATCGCGGGGGCGCATCCGCCGGCCGCCGGGACGATCCACTACGAGGGGAACGATCTGGCCGGCGTGCCCGCTCATCAGCGGGTGCGGCGCGGGATCGCGTACGTGCCGGAGGGTCGTCGCCTCTTCCCGGAGCTCACCGTCGAGGAGAACCTGCTCGTGGCCGGCCGTCGCGCCCGGCCCGGACGCTGGAACCTGCCGGCCGTCCTCGACGCGTTCCCGGCGCTGCGGCCGCTGCTGAAACGCCCGGCGAGCCGGCTCTCCGGCGGCCAGCAGCAGGCGACGGCCATCGCGCGGGCGCTGATGACCAACCCGCGGCTCCTGCTGATCGACGAGGTCTCGCTCGGCCTTTCCCCCAAGGCCGTCGACGAGGTGTACGCCTGCCTGGCCGTCCTGCGCGAGGCGGGCACGACGGTGCTGCTCGTCGAGCAGGACCTGGGTCGTGCCCTGGCCACCGCCGGCCGGGTGATCTGCCTGCTCGAGGGCCGCGTCGTCCTCGACGCGAACGCCGGCGACCTGACCCGCGACGCCGTCGTCCGCGAGTACTTCGGGGCCCGGGCATGACCGTCGTCAACGCGGTCGTCCAGGGTGTCCTGCTCGGTGGCCTGTACGCGCTGTTCGCCTGCGGCCTGTCGCTGATGTTCGGCGTCATGCGGATCATCAACCTGGCCCACGGCGACATCGCGGTGCTCGGCGCGTTCCTGGTCTGGACCTTGAGCACGGAGACCGGCATCGGCCCGTTCTGGGCGCTCGTCCCGGCGCTGCCGATCATGCTGGGCGTCGGCTACCTGCTGCACCGCACGGTGCTGGCCCGCAGCCTGCGCGGCGGCCCGCTCACCCCGCTGCTCACCACGTTCGGCCTGGCCATCGTCATCCAGAACGCGCTGCTGCAGGCCTACAACCCGGACGTGCGCTCGCTCGGCGGCGCGGCCGGCGACATCGCCACGAGCAGCTGGCGGATCACCGATCGGCTGTCCGTCTCGTACCTGGGCATCCTGATCCTGGCGACCGCGGTGCTGGTGCTCGGCGCGCTGCACCTCATGCTGCGCCGCACGGCGTTCGGGCGGGAGATGCGCGCGACGGCGCAGGACGCGGACACGGCCACGCTGGTCGGGGTGCCGGCCTCCGCGGTGTACGCGCGGGCGACCGCCATCGCCGTCGCGACCGCGACCCTGGCCGGGGTGTTCCTCGCGGTGCGCTCCACCTTCGACGCGTCCAGCGGCCCCACCCAGCTGATCTTCGCCTTCGAGGCGGTGGTGATCGGCGGCCTCGGGTCGCTGTGGGGCACGCTCTGGGGCGGCATGATCCTCGGCGTCGCGCAGACCCTCGGCGCCACCATCGACCCGCAGTACTCGATCCTCGCCGGCCACCTGGTGTTCCTCGTCGTGCTGGCCGGCCCGTTCGCCCGGCGGTTGACATGAGTGAGCAGTGGACGGTGACCCGGTCCGTCCGGGGCACGACGATCTCCTCCGCCGTCCTGATCGTCTTCTCGGCGGCGCTCTTCGCGGTCCCGTTCGGCTTCCGCACCGACGTGGTCCAGCAGCTCACCACCCTCTTCACGCTGCTGATGATGGCGGTGATGTGGAACGTGCTGGCCGGCTACGGCGGGCTGGTCTCGGTGGGTCAGCAGGCGTTCATCGGCTTCGGCGCGTACGGGACCATCTTCCTCACCCGGCACGAGGTGCACCCGTACCTGGCCGTCGTCCTCGCCGCCCTCGCCTCGGCCGTGCTCGCCGTCGCCCTGGCGCCGCTGCTGCTGCGGCTGCGCGGCGGCCAGTTCGCGGTCGGCACCTGGGTGGTGGCCGAGGCGCTGGCCCTGCTCGTGGCGCTGGACGGCGACCTCGGCGGCGGCACCGGCGTCTCGCTGCGGGGGCTGAACACTCTTCCGCCGGACTGGCGCCGCGCGTACACCTATTGGTTGACCTTGACCTTCACGCTTCTGCTCCTGGTGCTGGTCTTCCTGCTGCTGCGGCGGCGCAGCGGGGCCGCGATCCGGGCGATCCGCGACGACGAGCAGGCGGCGGCGTCCCTCGGCGTACGGATCATGCCGCTGAAGTTCATGCTGTTCGTGCTGGCCGGCTTCGGCTGCGGGGCGGCGGGCGCGCTCACCCTGGCCAACACGTTGTTCATCCAGCCGCAGTCGATCTTCGGGGTGCAGTGGTCCGCGTACATGCTGTTCATGGTGCTGGTCGGCGGGATCGGCACGTACGAGGGCCCGATCCTCGGCGCGGTGCTGTTCTTCCTGCTCCAGGACCGGTTCGCGCAGTACGGCGCCTGGTACCTGATCGGGCTCGGCGCGGTGGCCATCGCGTTCGCCCTGTTCCTGCCCCGCGGCCTGTGGAGCCTGGCCGACGACCGCCTGCCGTTCCGGCTGCTACCCGTCGGGTACACGCTGCGGCCGTCTAGCATCGGCACATGATCGGGACGGTGCTGCACCACATCGGCGGCCGGCGCGTCGCCTCGATCAGCGGACGCCGTCATCCCAACCTCGATCCGTGGAGCCGCGACGTCCTGGCCGAGGTGGCCTCCGGCGACGGCGAGGACACCCGGCTCGCCATCGAGGCCGCGCACGCCGCGTTCCCGGCCTGGTCGGCGATGCCCCCGACGGAACGGCAGCTGATCTTCATCCGGGCCGCCGACGAGCTCGACCGGCGCCGGGCCGAGGTGATCGACCTGCTGGCCCGCGAGACCGGCTGCGGGTCGTACTTCGCCAACGTGCAATTCGACTTCAGCCTCGCCCTGCTGCGCCAGGCCGCCGGGCTCGCGCACGCCCCGACCGGCCAGATCCTGCCCACCGACCTGCCCGGCTCGCGGGCCCTGGCCGTGCGCCGCCCGGTCGGCGTGGTCGCCGCGATCGCCCCCTGGAACGCCGCGCTCACCCTGGCCGGCCGGGCGATCGTCGGCCCGCTCGCGCTCGGCAACACCGTCGTGCTCAAGCCCAGCGAGGAGTCGCCGATCACCGGCGGCACGCTGTGGGCCGAGGTCTTCGCCGCGGCCGGCCTGCCGGCGGGCGCGGTCAACGTGGTGTGTCACGCCCCCGGGGACGCCGGCATGATCGCCGAGGAGCTGGTCACCCATCCGCTGGTACGCCGGATCAGCTTCACCGGCTCGACGGTGACCGGCCGCCGGCTGGCCGAGCTCGCGGCCCGCCACCTCAAGCGTCCCGTGCTCCAGCTCAGCGGCCACAACCCGCTGATCGTGCTGGCCGACGCCGACATCTCCCTCGCGGTGGACGCGGCCACCTACGGCGCGTTCGTCCATCAGGGCGAGATCTGCATGTGCGTACGCCGGATCATCGTCGACCGCGCGGTCGCTCCCGTGTTCATCGACCGCTTCGTCGCCAAGGTCGCGCGGCTGCCGGTGGGCGACCCCCGCGACCCGGCGACGGTCGTCGGCCCGCTGATCAACGAGTGGGCGCTGAGCCTGGTCGAGCGCCGGGTGTCCGAGGCGGTCGCGATGGGCGCGCGGCTGCTCACCGGCGGCGTCGCCGCGCCGCCGTGCTACCCGCCCACGGTGCTGACCGGCGTGCCGGCCGAGGCCGAGATCGCGTTCGAGGAGACGTTCGGGCCGGTGGCGCTGCTGGACGTGGTGGACGGCGCGGGCGAGGCGCTGGCCCGGGCCAACGCGTCCCGCTTCGGCCTGACCGCCGGCATCATCTCGGCCGACATCCTCGGCGGCCTCGACCTGGCCCGCCGCCTGGAGGTGGGCATCGTGCATCTCAACGACCAGACGGTCAACGACGAGCCGCACATGCCGTTCGGCGGCCTCAAGGACTCCGGGTGGGGCCGCTTCGGCCTGCAGTTCGCGAGCGAGGACTTCACCGAGCTCCAGTGGATCACCATGCGCGACACGCCGCGCGCGTTCCCGTTCTGACCAGCCGGCTGGGCGCTTTCGGTCGGCCGGGAACAGTGAGAGCATCCGATCATGCCTGACCACGGCCCGGAGCGGCGGGACATCCTGTCGATGTCGCCGGCGGCCGGCTGCGGGTGCAAGGTGTCGCTTCCGCGCATGGAATGGCTGCTGGCCACCCTCGACGGCATGGCCGCGCCGGGCTCTTTCCTTCGCGAGGACGCGACGATCCAGATGCTGCCGGACGGCACCTGTCTGGTGACGTCGCTCGATTTCGGGACGCCGGTGACATCGGACCCGTACCTGTGGGGAAAGATCGCCAGCCTCAACGCCTTGTCGGACCTCTATGCCAAGGGCGCGACCCCCACGTCGGCCATGAGCATCCTCGGCTGGCCGGCCGCGCTCGACGACCAGACGATTCACGCGGTGCTCTCCGGAACCCGGGACGCGCTCGACGACGCGGGCATCACGCTGACCGGTGGCCACACCATTCAGATCCCCACCCCGCTGTTCGGCCTTTCGGTGACCGGGACCGCATCCGCCGGAGAGGTCATGCTCCTGCGCAACGGCGAGCCGGGGCAGCGGCTCGTGCTCACCAAACCGATCGGGACCGGGGTCGTGGTGACGGCGGCGAAAGCGGGATTCGCGGACCTCGCGGCGGCCGAGGCGGTGATGACCGCCTCCAACCGGGTGGCTTCCGAGCGGGCGGTGCGGGCCGGCGTGCGGGCCGCGACCGATGTCACCGGATACGGGCTCATCGGGCACCTGCAGGCGCTGGCCAAGGCCTCGGGGTGCGCCGCGCGCCTCGACGTGGCGGCGGTGCCGGTCATCGCGGACGCGCGGCGGCTGGTCGAGGAGCACGCCCTGGTGCCGGGCAACGCCGAGACGACGCTCTTCTCCCTGGACGACGAGGTCGACTGGGGCGGCACGCCGATGTCCACGCGACTTCTCATGGCCGATCCGCAGACGTCGGGCGGGCTGCTGCTGGCCGCCACCGCGGCACAGGCCGAACAACTGCTGCCGATCGGAACCGTGATCGGCGAACTGGAGCGGGGGGTTCCGGGAAGAGTCCGGTGTGGAAAAGGAGCTACATGAACTTCCGCTCGCCGTTGAACCGTGTCCTGTACCTCGCCCTGGCATGCGGGATGGTGACCCTCGCCGCCGGTGTCGCGCTCGGCCTCCAGACCAAGCAGCCGGCCCTGATCGCCACCGCGGTGATCCTGCAGACGCTCGGGTCGGCGATCGTCTTCCCGATCCTGGTGTCCTTCGCCTATGACCGCATCCGGGAGCGCTGGGTCGGCGACGCGGTCTGGCGGATCTTCGGGGAGCTGGCCGACGCCGGCATCGACCGCATCTACCCGGATCGGGAGTACGTCCCCCGTCGCGAGAATGCGCAGACGCATCAATCCGAGACATTCCGCCAGACGACCGCGGGCGAGGTCCGGATGATGGGCCCGTCACTGCGGGTCTTCTTCCATCCCCTCGGCCCGTTTCACGAGGACATCAGGAAGATGCTCGAGGAGGCGCACGGGCGGGTGACCGTGCGGGCCCTGGTGCAGCGCACCGACGGCCCGGCAATTCGCGATCGCATCGCCGTCGAGCAGGCCAATCTCGCGCCCGGAGCGCAATCGCAGGGCGAACGCGACATCGACAACGTCATCGCCGAGGTCGGACGGCTCAACGCGAGCGTCGGCAATCTCGTCGCGATTCGCCAGTTCATGCCGGCGCCGTACTGCACGGCGGTCATCTTCCCGAAGATCGCCTTCATCTCGCCGAACATTCTTTCCCCCGACGTCCCGGTCCGGCTCCCGATGATCGTCTACCGGGCGGGATCGCACGGATATCGGGTGATCGAGGCGTCCTTCGAATATCTCTGGAGCCACCCGGAGACGAAGGGGTAGCGGATGTGGGAGCTCACGACCGCATTCGGCGGCGTCCGGGTCGCCGGCGGCGTCGCCGAGGCGGTCCGGGGGATCGTGAACCTGACCGCCGTCTTCGGGCCGGCGCCGGTCCGGATCCGCGCCGGCGGGTCGTCGCGCGACGACGTCCGGCAGGTGCGGGAGTGGGCGTCCTGGCATCTCCGGCAGTCGGCGGCCGGCGGCGGGCTCCACGATGCCGCGCCCGCGCCGGCCGCGCTGCCGGTCCACCCGCTGCCCACGGCGTGGCGAGGCGGGCGGGTCGCGGGCGTCAACGTCGGCGGCTCGTACGCCCGGACCGTCGTCCTGGACGGGGGCCGGCTCGCCGCGAGCCGGACCGTCGCCATCGAGCCCGGCGACGATCCCCCGCTCGCGACCCTGCTCGACGGGCTGCTGGACGGCGTGCACACGCTGGGCGTCGCCTTCAAGGCGTCGCGGGCGGTGCCCGGCCCGGCCTTTCCGGTGCCGGCCACCAGCCTCTGGACAGACGGCGAGGCGACCGCGGCGGCAGAGGCGACCGCGGCGGCGGAGGCGGTCCCCGGCGAGGGCCCGGTGCTCGCGCTGAAGCTGGGCACGTCGATGGCGGCGGGAGTGGCGAGCCCGGCCGGGGTGGTCGCCCTCCCGATGAACCTCGCCCGGTTCGTGACCTCGGTGGCGGGGCCGGTGCCGTTCGTCCACCCCGGAACGGGGATGCGGGGCACGCTGCGCGGCCTGGTCGGCGCGGGCCACATGGTGCGGACGTACCGGGCGCTGGGCGGTGGCGGCGAAACGTTCCCGGACCTCTGCGCGGCCGCCGCCGCCGGGCATCCGGCCGCGATCGGGACCATCGACCTCGCGGCACAGGGCCTGGTCGAGGCGGCCGGCTTCCTGCGCGCGTTCTGGCCGGGCCTGAGGCTCACCCTCACCGGCAAGAACATGGAGCCCGCGCCGTTCGGCGCGCTGCTGCCGGCGGCGGTCGAACGCCGCGGGATCCCGTGCCGCCCCGCTCGCACCGACGTCGACCTGTGCGCCGCGGTCGGCGCGGCGACGCTGGCCGAGGCCCGGGAAGGCGGCCGATGAGCGCGCGGGAGGCCATCGAGATCATCGTCCGGGCCCAGCGGAACGACGCGGCGGTCGGCGAGCGGGAGCTGGCGGCCGCCGTCGACGAGCTGGTCCGGTGGACGAGCGAGGACTACTCCGGGAAGGCACTCGTCTACGCCGGCGCGCGGTCGGGGAAGTCCACCGGCCAGCCCGACTTCGATGCCGAGCTGCTGGATTTCGTCCGGGAGAGGATCCGGGCCGGGATGCTCGACGTGCCCGCGGGCGAGCCGTGGCGGCTCCTCGACGTGGGCGCCGGGCACGGCCGTGACCTCATCCGGCTCGGCGCCGAGCCGGATGTCCAGGCCACCGGGGTGGAGAACGCCGCCGGTTTCCTGGAGATCCTGCGTCGCCTGCCGGTGCCCGTGGTCGACGCCGACATGCGTGACCTGTCGAAGGTCGCCGACGGCTCGATCCACTGCCTGCGCTGCCACGCCGTCCTGCACCACCTGCCGGTCCTGCCCTACGGGCTCGGCGCCGATCAGGCCGTGGCGGAGTTCCGGCGGGTGCTGTGCCCTGGCGGCGTGCTGTACGTATCGACCAAGAGCGGGGACGGTGTCTCGTTGATCGACACGAAGGAAGGGCTCGGCGACCGGTTCTACCAGCTGTTCTCGCCGGGCAGCCTGACCGGGCTGCTGAACCGGCACGGTTTCGCGGTCGCGAGCACGCGGACGATCGACGAGTCGCGGGGAGGCCGGAAGATCGCCTGGCTGCACGTGACCGCCGTGGCCGCCGGCTGATGCGCGTCGCCACGATCGGCCGGTTCCAGCCCTTTCACTGGGGACACTTCGACTATCTGCTCGCGGCCGCCGAGATGGCCGACGAGCTCGTGGTCGGGGTCACCAACCCGTTCCCGGAACGGGCCTTCTCCTCGGCCCGGGCGCCGCACCGCGACGGTCCGGGCGCCAACCCGTACTCGTTCGCCGAGCGGACGCTGATGATCACCGGCAGCCTCGGGCGGCTCGCCCTGCCCCTCGAGGTCCGGCCCTGCGACCTGCGGTCCCCGGCGCTGCTGCGGGACAGCCTCGGGCCCTGCGACCAGGTGGCGACCACCGTCTACGACGACTGGGGTCGGGAACGGGTGAGCCTGCTGCGCGCGGCCGGATACCGGGTGCACGTCCTCTGGGAGCGGTCCGAGAAGCTGACCTCCGGGACACAGGTCCGCGAGCGCCTGGCGTCGGGCCGCCCCTGGCGCCACCTCACCCCACCCGGGACGGCCCGGGTCCTCGACCGGCTCGGAAACCACTGACGAAGGGCACCCGCTGGGCGTTTTGGACGAGATCCACCCGAATCTCGCGATCGTCACACCGTCGGGGGTGAACCGTTCGGGGAAGTTTCCTCGTATGGACTGAAGGTGGGTGGCGTCCGGCCGCCCATGTTCGCCGTTCCGAAGGATTCAGATCTTGACGCTCGAAAGCCGACCGGCTACTCCCCGTTGGCGACGCGTCGCCGGGTGGGTGCTGACGTCCGTCGCGGCCGTGCTGGTCTACCTCGCGCTGATCGTGCCGGACGCGGTCGCCCGGCCGCCGAAGGGCACCACGACCGAGTCGGCGTTCCTCCGGCTGCCGATCGAGGTCATCATCGGGGCGGCGGTCCTGCTGGCGCTGCCGAAGCGGTGGCGGCGGCCGGTGGCGGCGCTGTTCGGCCTCGGTCTCGGCGTCGTGGTCGTGCTCAAGATCGTCAACATGGGCTTCCGGATCGTGCTCGCCCGGCGGTTCAACCCGGTCCTCGACTGGCCGCTGTTCCACGACGGCTTCAACGCGCTCACCGAGACCGACGGGCGGGGCAAGGCGATCGCCGCGGTGGTCGGCGCGGTCGCGCTGTCGGCGATCGTGCTCGCCGTCTGCACCCTCGCCGTGCTGCGGCTCACCAAGCTCACCCTCCGGTACCCCGGGCCGGCCCGCCGCTCGGTGGTCGGCCTCACCGCCGCCTGGGTCGCGCTCGCGATCAGCGGCCTGACCTGGTTCCCGAGCGCCCCGGTCGCCTCCGACACCGCGGCCGACCTGCTCAAGAGCACGGTCAAGCAGGTGCCGGCGGCGCTGCGCGACCAGCGGCAGTTCGCGGCCCAGGCGGCCGCCGACCCGTACCGGAAGGTCCCGCCGCAGGACATGCTCACCGGCCTGCGCGGCAAGGACGTGGTGATCGGGGTGGTGGAGAGCTACGGCCGGTCGTCGCTGACCGAGCCGGCCATGAGCTCGATCGTCGACCCACAGCTTGCCGTCGACACCAAGAAGCTCGAGGCGGCCGGCTTCGGGGCGCGGAGCGGGTGGCTCACCTCGTCGACGTTCAGCGGCGGCAGCTGGCTCGCCCACGCCACGTTGCAGTCCGGCCTCTGGATCGACAGCACCCAGCGGTACCGGCAGCTGACCGCCAGCAACCGGGTCACGATCACCAGCGCGTTCCACGACGCGGGCTGGCGTACGGTCGGCATGGAACCGGGCAACACGGTGGCCTGGCCGGAGGCGTCGTTCTACAAGTACGACCAGGTCTGGGACTCGCGGAACATGGGCTATCAGGGCCCGCGCTTCGGCTGGTCGCGCATGCCGGACCAGTACACGTTCAAGAGCTTCCAGGACAACGTGTACGCGAAGAAGACCGGCCCGCTGATGGCCGAGATCACCATGACGTCCAGCCACGAGCCGTGGACCCCGATCCCGCGCATGCTCGACTGGGACGAGGTCGGCGACGGCAGCGTCTACAACGGGATGACGCAGGGCTTCGAGCCGCGGTCGACGCTGTGGAAGTCGGCCGAGCGCACCAAGGTCCAGTACGCGAAGTCGATCGCCTACTCGGTCGACACGCTGATCTCCTGGGCGCAGAAGTACGGCGACAAGGACCTGGTCGTCATCATGTTCGGCGACCACCAGCCGATGCCCCTGGTGAGCGGCTACAACGGCCCCAGCCACGACATCCCGATCACGATCATCGCGCACGACCCCGAGGTGCTCGACCGGCTCTCCGGCTGGAACTGGGCCGACGGCCTCAAGCCGGGCGCGGACACCCCCGTCTGGCAGATGTCGCAGTTCCGGGACAAGTTCTTCTCCGCGTACGGGAGCCAGACCGCGACCGCAATGGCGCAACCGCACTAGAAGCCCGTTTGTCCAAATCGGATAGAGCCGCTTGCCCTCGGCCCGATCCGGCAGTTTCGATGTCCGTCGACACATCGAACGGGGGACATCGATGAAACTGCTCCTTGCCGTCGTACTGGCCGCCACGCCCGTGGCGCCCGTCACGCACGAGACAACGAATCCGGTCGTCGTCTGGAACACCAACGCGCAGACCGCCATCTACGAGGTCGCACGCCAGGGCCCGTACGTGGCGCCGCGCAGCTTCGCCATGGTGCAGGGCGCGGTCTACGACGCGGTCAACGCCATCGCCGGGACGCCCTACCAGCCGTACCTGATCGCGCCCAGGACCCACCGCGGCGACAGCACCGACGCCGCCGTCGCCACCGCCGCCTACCGGGTCCTGACCTCGCTGTTCCCCGAGCAGTCGGCGTCGCTCGACGCGATGTACGCGACCTCGCTCGCCGCCGTCCCGGACGGCCGCGGCAAGACCGGCGGCATCGAGGTCGGCGCGCGGACGGCCGACGCGATGATCGCCGCGCGGGTGAACGACGGCGCGTTCGGCGACGCCACCTGGACGACCGGCACGACGCCCGGCGTCTGGCGGCCCACCCCACCCACCAACGCCTCCGACGGCGCCTGGGTCGGCGGCATGCGCCCGTTCGTGATCCCGCGCAACGACATGTTCCGCACCGCCGGCCCGCCCGCCCTGACCAGCCGGCAGTACGCGCGGGACGTCAACGAGGTGAAGGCGATCGGCGGAGCGACCAGCACGGTTCGCACCCCGGACCAGACCGAGGCGGCCAGGTGGTGGCACGACCGGCGGCTCACCGAGTGGGAGATCAAGCGGCAGCTGGCCGGGACGCAGCACCTGAGCACGCTGCAGACGGCCCGGATGTTCGCGATGGCCGACGTGGCCAACGCCGACTCGCTGATCGCCTGCTTCAACGAGAAGAAGTTCTGGAGCTTCTGGCGGCCGGTGACCGCGGTGCAGGAGGCGGACAACGACGGCAACCCGGCGACGACCGGCGACCCCGCCTGGATGCCGCTGCTGGTGACGCCGCCGTTCCCGGACTACACCTCCGGTCACACCTGCTCGACCGCGACGGTGATGGCCGCCCTGCGGGCCTACTTCGGCCGGGACGACCTGGCGTTCAGCGCCTACAGCGCCGACTCGGGGACGGTCCGGCACTTCGACAGCTTCTCGGCCGCGCTCGACGAGGTGGTCGAGGCGCGCATCTGGGGCGGCGTGCACTTCCGGACCGCGGACGAGCAGGGGGTGAAGATCGGCAACGGGGTGGCCCGGTACGTGCTCGGCCACGAGTTCGGCCGGCGACACTGATGGGCGTCGCTGCCCTACGCTGGCGGCATGGTCGATGAGCCCCACCTCGCGGATCCGCAGGAGTCGATCGCGGTCCTGATCGGGGCCGCCGACTACGAGCACCTCGACGCGCTGCCCACGGTCGAGCGCAACCTCACCGATCTGCGTGACCTGCTCTGCGACGACCTCTACTGGGGACTGCCGCCGGAGCGGTGCCGGGTGCTGGCCAACCCCAGCCTGCCGAACGAGATGGAGCTCGCCCTGGTCGAGGCGGCCGACCAGGTCGGACCGGGCGGGCTCTTCCTCGTCTACTACGCGGGCCACGGGGTGGTGGCCGACAGCGGCGCCCTGCATCTGTCGGTGCGCATCACCCAGCGTCCGATGCTCAATTCGACCTCCTTCCCGTACGAGTGGTTGCGCGAGCGGATCCTGACCAGCCGCGCCCGGCACCGCGTCGTCATCCTCGACAGCTGCTACGCGGGGCGGGCGCTCGAGCGGATGGGGGCCGAGCCCGTCGTCGAGATCGACCGCGCCTCGGTGCTGGTCGCGTCCGCCCGCAACAGCACGGCCTACGCGCCGGCCGACGAGGAGCACACGGCGTTCACCGGCGAGCTGATCCGCACCCTGAAGGCGGGCCTGCCCGGCGGTCCCGAGCTGCTCGACCTCGCGACCATCTGGCGCACCGTGCGCGACGCCCTGCACGCCAAGGGCCGCCCGCTGCCCGAGCTGCGCGACCACAACCCCGGGCTGCACCTGGTGCGCAACGCCGCCCGCCAGCCCGGGCACCTGCTCGTCGGGCAGGTGCTGAGCTGCCCGGACGGCTCGCTCGGCTCGGCCGCGGCCCGGCTGCTGGTGCTCGACCACCGGCCCGACCAGGGCGCGGTGGCCGTGCGCATCGACGACCGCACCACCCGCCCGGTGCGCCCGGTGCTCGGCGAGTGGGCCGAGGTCGTCACCGATCCGCCGGTCCTCTACACCGGCGGGCCGCTCGACCCGTACCGGGCCTTCGGGGTGGCCGTGGTCCACAACGGGCCGGGTGCGCTGCCCGCGTTCAGCCCGCTGGCCGGCCGGGTCGGGCTGCTCGACCTCAACGCCGACCCGCGGCCGGCCCGGCTCAGCGACGTCCGGCTGCGGGTTTTCGTCGGCTACTACGGCTGGGGCCCGCGCCAGCTCGAGGCCGAACTGTCCGAAGGTCGACTCGTGGCGGAGGGCCCCGTCTCCGAGCGCACATTGGGCTATGAGTGACAATGGTCGCTCTCGCCGGTGAGGAGGTGTCGTGGCGCGGTTCGCCGACAAGGACGATCTTCTGGTCCGGCTCACCCGGGAACTGCGCGAAGAGGACCGCCGGCTGATCTTCCTGATCGGACCGGATCTGGTCGACTCCGACGGCGGCTGGCCGGGGTCACTCGTCCGGGTCGCCGGCGAGTACGCCCAGCTCCGGCAGAACGACGACCTCCGGCGCGAGCTGCGGCGGGTCGCCGCCACCGACCCGGCCACGCGCTACGCCGGCTACCGCAAGGCGTTCGACGACTGGCTCGGCCCCGAGGAGTTCGACGTCGTCGTGCAGCGGATGGTGCTCGAGCGCTACCACCCGGCCGAGGACGAGCGGCTGCCCGACCCGATCCCGGCCCGGCCGCTCGACTACGACTCGGCCCGCATCCTGGAGCTGGCCGCCGGCTCGTGGCGGGTCGACCCCGGGCTGCTGGCCCTCGGCCGGATCGCGGCCGCCTTCCCCGACCAGCTCGACCACCGCATCCTGGCCGCCACGCCCGAGCCCGGCATCGAGGTGGCGCTGGGCCGGGCCGGCCTGATCGCCAACCCGATCACCCCGTTCACGCACCCGTCGCTGACCCTGTCGCGCCGGCCCGGCGAGCTCGACGTGCTGCACCTGCTCGGCTACTGGCGCCCGCTGGCCCGTGAGCAGCGCACCGCTCCCCTGCCCGACCTGCGCGACCCGCGCCTGCCCCGGGACGCCGCCGACCGGCTCACCGAGCTGCTCGCCGGCACCACCATCTGCGTGCTCGGCTACCGCGGCGGCGACCCGATCATCACGTCCGTGCTCCAGGCCGCCGTCGCCGAGAACGCGCACGTGCTCTGGGGCGTTCGCGAGGACGCCGACCACGACTCCCGCATCCGCGGGCTGGCCGCCCGGATCGGCGGCGGCTCCAACGTGGTCGTGCACAGCGGCGTCGACGGCGACGTGCTGCTGCAGAAGCTGGCCGTGCGGTTCGCGCTGATCCCGGCCGGGGACGCGCCGCCGACGCTGCCCCGGGTGCCCGTCCCCCGGCTGTTCGAGCAGCTCGACATGGCCCGGGGGCTCGGCTCGGTGCCGCTGCGCACGCCCGCCGACGGCGCCAGCGACCTGCTGCGGCAGCTCGGCGAGCGCTTCGACTGGCGGCTCGAGCGGCCCGCGCACCCGGCGCCGGCGTTGCTGTTCTGGCCCGTACGCCTCCGGCCGCCCTCGATCATCCACATGGTCCAGGCGCTGGCCGCCGCCGCGCTCTCGGCCCACGGCGTCCGGGTCGTGCTCGCCCTCGACGACATCGGCGACCAGCCGCCGACCGTGCGGGCCGACTTCGAGGAGCGGGTCAACGAGTGGTTCGCCCGCATCCCCGAGGCCCAGGCGCCGGACGTGGTGTCGCTGCGCAGCTGGATCGAGGAGCAGGAGCAGCGCCCGCCGCGGCTGCGCTCCCGCCCGACCCGGCCGTGGGCGGTCCTGCAGGAGTACTACGGGCAGCGCAAGCCCAGCGCCTACGAGACGCTGCGGGCCGCGAAGATCGTGCCGGACATCGAGCCCGACGAGGAGTCGGCGGCGCTGATCCTGGAAAGCCTCAAGACCAAGGGCGCGCAGCGGCTGCTCACCGCGCCGGCGGTCTGGTCGCTCTTCAACGACCTGCTGCTCGGCTGGGAGGCGAACGAGGTGATGACCCTGGCCGGCGAGGACGAGCGCCCGCTGTGGCGGCACCGGCACGCCGTCACCGGGGAGCCGACCCGGCACCTCTACCACCCGCGGATCGTCAACCTCAGCCAGGATTCGGGACTGATCCGCTGGGAGCATCACACCGACCTGCGCGCGTACGTCGAGCGGGCGGTCGGCCAGGAGAACTGGCGCCGGGAGAATCGGTATATGCCGTGGCTTGTCCGGCATGCCTTTTTACTACCCGAGTACCTGCGCACCGGCGGCGGCGCCCGGCTCGGCGACAAGACGTTCGACGCCTGGCAGGACGTGCTCGGCGAGCTGCAGACCTCGCCCGCGCTGGCCGACCTGCTGGCCCGGCGGATGTCCGCATGGTTCCTCGGCGAGCAGGAGTGACGTAGCCTTGCGGGCATGGGGTACTTGACGGCCGACGCCGAGAAGTGGGCCGACGAGATGGGTCAGCTCACGTTCGAGTGCACTTCACTGCTGGGCCGGGCCTTCACCGCGTACGTCGGAGGCGCCGCCCACACGCCGGAGATGGACGCCTGGATCTCCACTCCCGGCGAGGCCGCCCGGCTCGCCCGCGGCCGGCTCGAGACCGCCCGCCGGATCGCCGTGCTGCTCACGCCCGCGATCGGGGAGGCGGCCACGCTCGCCTGGTTCCGCACCGCCGACCCCGCGCTCGGCGGCATCTCCCCCGCCGACGCCCTGCACCGCTCGGCCGTGCCGCAGGTGCATTCGCTGCTCTACGCCACGGCCCGCCGTCACCTCTCGGCGTCGCTGGTCCTGAACGGGGCCGTCCCGCCCAGGTAGCGGTTGGCGTGCGCCCGCAGGTCGACGTGGTCGCGGAAGAGCCGCAGCAACGCGTCACGGTCGCCCGTGGCCTCCGCGATCCGCACCTTCCCGGCCGGTCCCGTCTCGACGTAGACGTCGCCGCGGCTGCCCACCAGCAGCACCGCGTTCGGGTTGGCGTACGTCGCCGTCACCCGCACGCGCAGCTCGTCGCCGACGCGCTCGACGACCCGCTCCAGCACCCCGGCGACGCTTTCGCTCGGGAGCAGACCACGGTTGCGCGGCTCGGCGGCTTTCCCGGCGGCCACCGCGACATGAAGGACCCAATTGCGTACGCCCGCGCGGGTCAGCTTCTCGGCCAGGGCGACCAGAGCTTCGTCGTCCTCGTTGGCCCGCGAGACGACGGTCTGCACGGTGACCGCGACGTCGGCCTCCACCGCCCGCTGGATCGTCGCCCAGGCCGCCGCGTGCGAGCTGGTCCCCCGCGGCAGCAGGCGCGGCGAGATCGGCCGCAGCCGGTCGTGCAGCTGAGGCCCGGCGCTGTCGAGCGAGACCCGCAGGTGCCCCTGCACGCCCTTGAGCAGCGGAATCAGCGGCGTGATGTCGCCCGCCCCGGACGTGTCCACGACGATCGCCTTGCCCGGCGCGAGCCGCTCGATCAGCCGGGCGCTGCGCTCCGGGCTCACGATCGGGTCGCCGCCGGTGATGACCGCGACCATGGCCGGAATCGCCGCCGCCGTCGTGGCCACCCGCTCGAGGTCGTCCTCGGACTCCCCCGCCCGGAACGGCTGCATGAGATCGTCGGCGTGGCAGTACCGGCACCGCAGCGGGCAGAGCGCCGTCGCGAACGTGTTGACCACCAGGGGATCGCCGATCGCCGGCAGGTCGCCGAGGTCACCGATGAGCGACCGCCCCGCCCGCGGCCGGCAGTCCCCCGGCGGCGGCCCGTCGAGGATCCCGGCCGCCGTCAGCTCGGAGGCGAGCAACCACTCTTCGTGATCGACGGGCGCGCGATTGCCCTCGAGCAGATCGGCCGCCCGGTGGTCGAGCGCCGTGAACCGGTCGAGCTCGGGAACGTAGGCCAGCCCGCCGAACGCCTCCCGCCGGAACCGCACGCCCACCCGCGCGCGAACCTGCGTGGACCAGGCGCGCGGCCGTGCGCTGCCGGGCGCGGACACGAGAACCCCCGTTCGTGATGCGGGGGGTTCGTCAGCCTCGATGATCACATGATCCGGGGGCACGAGGCTGAACTATAGGGTTCCCCGACCTCCTGGGCCAGTAACCGGACGTAACCGAATTCCGCGTCGAGGACGGCTGCTGGAAACCGCAACAGCCTGGCCCAATCCCGGTTCGCTGCCGAAGATGGCGGCCATGCGCAGATCACGCACCCTCCTCGCGACCGTGATGTCCGTCATCACGGTCGCGGCCGGCCTGACCGTGTTCCCGTCGCCGGCCGCCGCGTACACCGCCAACAACTGCCACGAGGTGGCTCTCCGCTCGGTCGCGAACGGCCTGTACGTGTCCACCGAGGTCAACTACCCCGGCAAGATCGACGGCCTGCTGCGGGCCCGCGCCCGGGTCATCGGACCGTGGGAGAGGTTCTACCTCTGCCAGATCATCGGTGGCGGGCGCAGCGGCTCGTCCGAGGCCTTCGACTCGACGCTGGACGGCAACAACGGCTGGTGGACAACGGAGCGCGCGGACGGCGACTACGTCCGGGCGCGGCCGGACGGCACGATCATCGACATCTGGGAGGAGTTCTACACCGTACGCGCGTCGGGGTGCAGCCTCGAGTGCTACGCCATCCGCAGCGTCGAGGCCGACCGCTGGCTGAGCGCCGAGGTCGGCGAGAAGGACCCGGACCTCAACGGCTACCTGCGAGCGCGCGGCACCGCGATCGGCCCGTGGGAGAAGTTCGACTTCATCTGGTTGTCCTGACCGCGGTGAGCCTCGTCCGACATCAGCCCCCGGGCGGGGCTCATCGCCTGCGGCTGCCCTTTAGCTCTGCTCTGCTCAGCTCTGCTTACCGATACGCGCATCGTCTGCCGGTCGATTGCCGGTGGGTTGCCTGCCGCGTGCCTGTCCCGCGGCCGGGTGAATGGCCAGGATGACGACATGCGCAACAACGGCCGCGAGGCCGCCTGACCGCGGAAGCCCTGCCCGACCTCAGCCCCCGGGTGGGGCTGCCGCTTGCGGCCGGCGGGGCTTCCGCCCGCGGCCGGCAGCCTCCGGAAGCGGGCTCCAGCTGTGGCCGCCCGACCCCAGCCGCGGCCGCCCGGCAAGCTGCGCCCGGCGAGCTGCGCCCCGCGAGGTGCGGCTGACGAGCTGCGCGGCTGACGAGCTGCGGCAGTGGACTTCGGCCGGCGAGCGGCGGCAGCGGACTGCGGCGCTGGGCGGCGAGCGGCGGCGCTGGGCGGCGAGCGGCGGCGCTGGGCGGCGAGCGGCGGCAGCGGACTTCGGCATCGGCATCGGCATCGGCATCGGCGGGACTACCGCCTGCGGCTGAGGATGCGCTCGATGCGGGCCTCGGCCTCGGCCGGGTCGAGCATGCCCTCCCGGGCCCGGCGCCGGAGCTTGCGGGCCACGACGTCGGCCAGCGGGGCGTCCGGCCACTTCTGCCACCGCGTCCGGGCCGGCGGCACGTCGGCCTCGGGCCCCCGAGCGGCGAGCAGCTGGTGCGCGCGGCGGCGGTCGGCGCGGACCGGCAGGCGCTTGTTGCGGCGGATGTTCTTGCGGGAGCTCTTGTCGTTCTCGCCGTAGTCGTTCCGGCGATCGCGGGCATAGCTCAGGGCCTTCTTCTCCCCCGGTCACGCTTCGCCCCCGGGTCACGCGGAGCCGCCATCCGCCCACGATCTCACTCCGGCCCGGCCACGGTCACCACGATTTTGCCGAGCGCGCGCCCCTCGCCCACGACCGCCAGCGCCCGCGCAGTCTCCTCCAGGGGGAAGGTGCGGTCGATGTGGATGGCCAGGTCGCCGGCGACGCAGAGGTCGGCCACCGGGATGAAGTGCGCCGGGCCGGGGCGCACCGCGAGCACGCCGATGCGCCGGCCGGTGGCCAGGCCGACGGCCGTGCCCGCGGTCAGCAGGCGCAGCAGGGTCGGCACCGAGCCGCCCACGCAGCGGTAGCGGCCGCCCGGCGCCAGCGCCCGGTGGTAGGCGAAGACCGACCGGTGCGCGACCAGGTCGAGGATGAGGTCGTAGGGCCCGGTGCGGGTGAAGTCGGCCGCCCGGTAGTCGATCACCTCGTCGGCGCCGAGCTTGCGCATGAAGTCCAGCTTGGACGCGTTGTCGACGCCGGTCACGTGCGCGCCGAGCCGCTTCGCCAGGGGGATCGCGAACGAGCCCGACCCGCCCCCGGCGCCGTTGATCAGCACTCGCCGCCCGGCCGCGGCGCCGGCCGTGCCCTGCCACGCGATCACGCCCGCCTGCGGGATCGTCGACGCCTCGGCGAACGACAACGAAGGCGGCTTCCGGGCCAGCACCGAGGCGGGCGTCACCGCGTACTCGGCGAATCCGCCCTTGATCTGCAGGTTGTCGCCGTAGACCTCGTCGCCCGGCCGGAATCTCGTGACGCCCGGCCCGGCCTCGGCCACCCAGCCGGCGATGTCGGAGCCGAGCGTCGGCCGCGCCGGGGTGCGCAGGCCGCCGATCCGGGAGTACGCCGGGGTGCCGCGCAACGTCTCCCAGTCGCTGAGGTTGATCGACGTCGCCGCCACGCGCACGAGCACCTGCCCGGCCCCCGGCGTGGGCCGCGGCACCTCCTCGAGCCGCAGCACGTCGGGCGGCCCGTACCGGTCGTAGACCACCGCCCTCATGACGCGAACGTCCCGTCCGGCAGCTCGACCCCGGTCTGCAGCGCCGTGAACGCCACCAGCACGCCGCCGTCCGGCGCCTGATAGGCCAGCGTCACCCCGCTGGCGACGTCGAGGATCTCCCACACCGGCCGCGGCTTGCGCGCCGGCGGGGCGAGCAGCACCCGCCACGCCTCCCGGCCGAGGAACGCGACCTCCTCGACCGCCCCCAGCGGCCGGGTGAAGTCGTCGTCGTCCGCGTCGAGGTCCCGGGGGTGGATCAGCGCCGAGCAGACGGTGCCGCCCGAGTGCCAGGCGCCGTCCTGGCGGGGCTGGAAGCAGGCCTGGCCGGAGCCCGGCGGATAGGTGTAGTGACCCTCGTCGTTGGCGAGGTAGCGCAGGTGATCGTCGTCGTCGGTGACCCGCCACCGATCGGGCGGCGCGAAGACGACCCGCTCGGCCGGGTCATCGGCGGAGGACACCCGCCCGCGCAGCGTCACCGTGACCGGCGCACCCGCGAGCCGCGCGAATTGCGCCCAGCTGACGTTGCTCACGAGGGCATCATGGCCGCCCCGCGACCGGCAGGACATCCGTGAAATCCCCCGAGATGTCGTCGGCGCCGTTACCGAACCCCCACCCCGTTCAGTGGGTGGGGTGAGATTAGGGCCGGGGTACGACAACTTCGGCTCGCCGTCCACAGGGCGACCACGGTGTCGTCGATCAGCGCGAGGCCGAGCCTTGACGGACCCGGGGGGGGGCGGGAGGGGGGGGGGCGGGGGGGGCGCGCGCGCAACGCCCCGCAGCTGAGCCCCCCACCCCCCCCCCATACTCGCATGGACTCTTGAGTCGTGCGGACTCCGCGCCCCCCACGCAGC
>NZ_JBVJIU010000026.1:0-152508 GCF_055586105.1 Actinoplanes sp. NPDC051537 | reverse complement strand
TTCTTCTGCTCCCCCCCCCCTCAGTTCGCACGCCCCCCCCCCCCCCCCCCCCACCCCCCCCCCCCCCCCCCCCCCCCCCCCCCCCCCCCCCCCCGCCGCATTCGATAGATCAATCCACCTCGGCGACGGCCTGGGCGAACTGCGCGGAATACAAGCGGGCGTACGCCCCGTCCGCCGCGATCAGCTCGTCGTGGCTGCCCTGCTCGACGATGCTGCCGTGCTCCATCACCAGGATCACGTCGGCGTCGCGGATGGTGGACAGCCGGTGGGCGATCACGAAGCTCGTCCGGCCGCTGCGCAGCGTGTTCATGGCCCGCTGGATCAGCACCTCGGTACGGGTGTCGACCGAGCTCGTGGCCTCGTCCAGGATCAGGATGCTCGGCTCGGCCAGGAACGCCCGGGCGATGGTGATCAGCTGCTTCTGCCCGGCGCTGACGTTCGCGCCCTCCTCGTCGATCACCGTGTCGTAGCCGTCCGGCAGCATGCGCACGAACGGGTCGACGTGCGCCGCCTCGGCCGCCGCCCGCACCGCGTCCATGTCGAACGAGTCGGCCCCGTACGCGATGTTCTCCGCGATCGTGCCGCCGAACAGCCACGTGTCCTGCAGGACCATGCCGATCTGCTCGCGCAGTTCCTCGCGCGGCATGTCGTTGATGTTGACCCCGTCCAGCGTGATCCGCCCGGAGTCGACGTCGTAGAACCGCATGATCAGGTTGACCAGCGTGGTCTTGCCGGCGCCGGTGGGCCCGACGATCGCGACCGTCTGCCCGGGCGAGACCGACAGCGACAGGTGGTCGATCAGGGGCTTCTCCGGCGCGTACCGGAAGGAGACGTCCTCGAACGCCACCCGGCCCTCGGCCCGGCCGAGATCGACGGAGGGCGCCTCGGCCGACTGCTCGGGGGCGTCGAGCAGGGCGAACACCCGCTCGGCCGACGCCACGCCGGACTGGATCAGGTTGGCCATCGAGGCGACCTGAGTCAGCGGCTGGCTGAACTGGCGCGAGTACTGGATGAACGCCTGCACCTCGCCCAGCGACAGGTTGCCGGACGCCACCTGGAGGCCGCCGACCACCGCCACCAGCACGTAGTTCAGGTTGCTGATGAACATCATGCTGGGCTGGATCAGGCCCGAGATGAACTGGGCGCGGAAGCTCGACGCGTACAGCTTGTCGTTGTGCTCGTCGAAGGTCTTCAATGCCTCGTTCTGCCGGCCGAAGACCTTGACCAGCGAGTGCCCGGTGAACATCTCCTCGATGTGACCGTTGAGCTTGCCGGTCGTGCCCCACTGGGCGACGAAGTTCGGCTGCGAGCGCTTGCCGATGAACGTCGTCACGAGGATCGACACCGGGACCGTGACCAGCGCGATCAGCGCGAGCACCCAGGAGATCCAGAACATGAAGCCGAGCACGCCGATGATCATCAGCAGGGCCGTGATCAGCTGCGCGAACGTCTGCTGGAGGGTCTGCGCGATGTTGTCGGTGTCGTTGGTGGCCCGGCTCAGCACCTCGCCGCGGGCCTGCTGGTCGAAGTACGACAGCGGGAGCCGGGACAGCTTCGCCTCGACCTCCTCCCGCAGCCGGTAGACGGCCCGCTGCACGACGGTCGCGGTCAGCCGGCCCTGGAGGACGCCGAACACCCACGCGCACAGGTAGACGACCGCCACCCAGGCGAGCAGGTGAGCCAGCTTGGTGAAGTCGATGCCCTGGCCCGGGGTGAAGTCGATCGACGAGAGCAGGTCAGCCCGGGTGTTCTCGCCCTGGGCCCGCAGCCCGTCGATGATCTGCTGCTTGGTGGCGCCGGCCGGGACCTGCTTGCCGACGACGCCGGAGAAGATGATGTCGGTGGCGTGGCCGAGCAGGCGCGGCCCGGAGACCGAGAGCGCGACGCTGCAGATGCCGAAGAACAGCACCAGGCCGACCAGGGCGCGTTGGGGCTTGAGCAGCCCGAGGAGCCGCTTGGTGGAGCCCTTGAAGTCCTGGAGCTTCTCGGTCGGCGCGCCGCCGCCCATCATCATGCGAGCGGCGGGCGGTCCGCCCACGGGCGGACCGGGACGGCGAACGGGGGCGGTCACGCTGCGGCCTCCTGCTCGGTGAGCTGGGAAAGAACGATTTCCCGGTACGTCGAATTGCTGTCCATGAGCTCGGCGTGGGTGCCCGTGCCGGCGACCCGGCCGTCGTCGAGCACGATGATCCGGTCGGCGTCGCGGATCGTGCTGACCCGCTGGGCGACCACGACCACGGTCGCCTGGGCGATGTGCTCGGTCAGCGCCGCCCGCAGCGCCGCGTCGGTGGCGTAGTCGAGCGCCGAGAACGAGTCGTCGAAGAGGTAGACCTCGGGGTCGGCGACCAGCGTCCGGGCGATCGCGAGCCGCTGCCGCTGGCCGCCGGAGACGTTGGTGCCGCCCTGGGCGATCGGCGCGTCCAGCCCGCCGTCCATCCGCTCGACGAACTCCCGGGCCTGGGCGATCTCGAGCGCCTCCCACAACTGCTCGTCGGTGGCGTCCGGGTTGCCGTAGCGCAGGTTCGTGGCGACCGTCCCGGTGAACAGGTACGGCTTCTGCGGGACGAGCCCGACCGTACGGGAGAGAAGCTTCTCGTCCAGTTCGCGAACGTCGACGCCGTCCACCAGCACCTGGCCGTCGGTCACGTCGAAGAGCCGGGGAACCAGGTTGAGCAGCGTGGTCTTGCCGCTGCCGGTGCTGCCGATGATCGCCGTGACCTCGCGCGGCCGGGCGGTGAGCGAGACGTCGCAGAGCACCGGCGCCTCGGCCCCGGGGTAGCGGAAGCCGACGTTGCGCAGTTCCAGGAAACCGTGCCGGCTCAGCGTGGTGACCGGCGCGCGCGGCGGCTCGACGCTGGACTCGGTGGTGAGGATCTCGCGGATGCGCTCGGCGCAGACCTCGGCGCGGGGGATCATCACGAACATGAAGGTGGCCATCATGATCGACATGAGGATCTGCATGAGGTAGCTGAGGAACGCGGTGAGCGCGCCGATCTGCATCTCGCCGCTGTCGATCCGGTGGCCGCCGAACCACAGCACCGCGATGCTGGACATGTTCACGATCAGCATGACGGTCGGGAACATCAGCGCCATCAGCTTGCCGACCTTGAGCGAGACGTCCGTGAGCTCGTCGTTCGCGCCCGAGTAGCGAACCTGCTCGCGCTCGTCGCGGACGAACGCGCGGATCACCCGGATGCCGGCGATCTGCTCGCGCATGACCTGGTTGACCTTGTCGATCCGCACCTGCATCGAGCGGAACAGCGGCCGCATCCGGACGATGATCAGCGCCACCACGATCACCAGGATCGGGACGATGACCAGCAGCAGGGCGGAGAGCGGCACGTCCTGCCGGAGCGCCAGCACGATGCCGCCGACGCACATGATCGGCGCCGAGACCATCAGCGTGAACGTGAGCAGCACCAGCATCTGGACCTGCTGCACGTCGTTCGTGGTCCGGGTGATCAGCGACGGCGCGCCGAACTGGCCGACCTCGCGGGCCGAGAACTGCTGGACCCGGGTGAAGATCGAGGAGCGCACGTCGCGGCCGACCGCCATGGCCGTACGGGCGCCGAAGTACACGGCGACGGCTTGGGCGGCGATCTGCAGGACTGTGATGCCGAGCATGCCGGCGCCGATCCGCATGACATAGCCGGTGTCGCCCTTGATCACGCCGTTGTCGATGATGTCGGCGTTCAGCGTGGGCAGGTAGAGCGTCGCCAGCGTCTGGATGAACTGGAAGAGCACGACCAGGCCGATCGCGTTCTTGTACGGCCGTAAGTGGCCACGCAGCAGTTGGATGAGCACTTCTACTGAGCCCCCCGCTTGTCCTTTTCTTGGATGAGTAGCCCGTCAAGCAGCAGCGAGACCAGATCGGCCCCGCGGAAGTTCTCCGGATCGCCGAACGGCCCGTACGTGTTGGCGCCGCAGAACAGCAGCAGCATCTGCGCCACCGCCAGTGGAGGGCGGCGCAGCAGCGCGGCATCCGGCTCGATCACCGCGACCAGCGCGTCCCGCAGCCGTTCCCGGCTCGACGCCATCCGCGCCATCGTGTCCGGGTCGTTCTGCCCGGCCAGAATGAGCTTGCGGGCCGCGGTCATCAGCTGCGCGTTCTCGGCCATCCGGGAGTGGATCAGCTCGGCCGCCTCGGACATCCGCTCGCGCAGCGGCAGCGACCGGTCGATCGCGTCCAGCCCGCCGAGCGTCGTCTCGGGGTCGAGCGCCTTGATGACCGAGCACACGACCAGCGAGTTCTTGCTTTCGAAGACGCCGAAGATGGTGCCCTCGGCCACGCCCGCGGCCGCGGCGATCTGCCGGGTGCTGACCTCGAGACCGTGCTCGTGCAGCAGCGGGATGGTCGCCGCGATCAGCGCCGCCCGGCGTTCCTCCGGCGCGAGCGCCGGGACCCGTCTACGCCTGTTCTCCACGAGAGCAGACTCTAACTGAGCGAGCACTCACTCAGCCACTGACATTTGTCATGGGCGGCATTTCCGCTCAAGTAGCGAATGGTCCGGCCGATTGACGGCCCGTGCGGCGACTGGAGTTTGACGATCACACGGCGGACTACTGGTCCCGCCAGATTCGCATCGGCGCGTGGATCGCCGCCGTGATCACCTCGATCGGAGCGCTGCGGATCGCCCTGAGCTGGCCGGCCGAGCGGCACTGGTGGCTGATCCCGGTCATCGCCGCGGTCGCCCTCCAGGTCGCCGCCACCCGCCTCCCGTGGAACCGGCTGGTGCGCAGCGAGCGCTTCCGCGCCCGGCTGATGCTCTGGTGGTACGGCCAGCTGCCGATCCTGTTCCTGTTCGGTCTCGCCGACTCGCGCGGCATGACGCTGTACGTGCCGGCCGCCGTGCTCCTGCTGATGGCGGCGGCCGCGGTCTGGCCGCCCCGGACCGTCGTGCTCCTCGGCGTGCTGACCGGCGTCGGCTACGCCCTGCTGCTGCCGGGCCAGGCGCGGCTGGGCCCGGCCACGGCCGCCGTCGTGCTCGCCATGTACTGCTGCGTCATCGCGCTCACCGCGATCAACGCGCAGAGCCGCGGCCGCCTCGACGCCCGCCGGCGCGCCGCCGAGCAGCGGGCCGAGACCCTGCTCGAGGCCTCGGCCGACGCCGTCCTGGCGGTCGGCCGGGACAGCACACTCAAGTACGTGAGCCCGTCGGTCGAGCAGCTGCTCGGCTACCCCGCCGCGCACCTCACCGGCAAGCGCCTCTACGACCTGATCGGCGACGACCGCGTCGCCGGCGTGCGCGACTTCCTGAACACCATGCTCGGGCTGCCGATCGGCCGCAGCGAGCGCACCGAGTCGAAGCTGCGCCACGCCGACGGCCGGTGGGTCTACGTTGACGTCATGGGCACGAACTGGATCAACGACCCGGACCTGCAGGCCGTCGTGGTGAGCCTGCGCGACATCGGCGAGCGCCGCGAGCTCGAGCAGCAGCTCAGCCGCCAGGCCTTCACCGACTCGCTCACCGGCATGCCGAACCGGGCCATGTTCCGCCGCAAGCTGGAGGAGGCCGTCGCCACCACCGGCGAGAAGCCGATCACCGTGCTGCTGCTCGACCTCGACGACTTCAAGCTGGTCAACGACAACCTCGGGCACAGCGCCGGCGACGACCTGCTCACCACGATCGCCGAGCGGCTGCGCGCCCAGGTGCGCCCCGGCGACGTGCTGGCCCGGCTCGGCGGCGACGAGTTCGCCATCCTGCTGCGCGACCTCGACCCGGCCGACGCGTCGAGGCTGGCCGAGCGCCTGCTGGCCACCGCCCGCGAGCCGATCCGGCTGGCCAGCCGGGACATCACCTGCACGCTGAGCGTCGGCATCGCCACGTCGCCGTCCTGCGATCCCGCCGACGCGGGCGTGGTCTGCGCCGAGCAACTGCTCGGCAATGCCGACCTGGCGATGTACGCGGCGAAGCGGGCCGGCCGGAACGCGTACGCCATCTTCGACCCGACGATGACCATGTCGGTGCTCGAGGAGGCGCAGCAGCGGGCCGACCTCGAGCACGCGCTGGAGCACGAGGAGTTCCGCGTGCTCTACCAGCCCGTCGTCGACATGCACACGCAACGGCTCACGGCGGTCGAGGCGCTCGTCCGCTGGCAGCACCCGCGCGATGGGCTGCTCGGCCCGTACCACTTCATCGCCGGGGCCGAGGCCAACGGCCTGATCGTGCCGCTCGGCCGCTGGGTGCTCCGCCAGGCCTGCGCCCAGCTGGCCCGCTGGCGGGCCGAGACGCCGGAAGCGGCCGGGCTGCACGTCAACGTCAACCTGTCGGCCCGTCAGTTCCAGTACGCGGGCCTGGTCGACGACGTCGCCGCCGCGCTCGCCGACGCCGGCCTCGACGCCGCCTCGCTCACCCTGGAGATCACCGAGTCGATGCTGATGGCCGACATCGAGGCGGCCAAGGAGACGCTGCACGCGCTGCGCCGCCTCGGCGTGCGCCTGGCCATCGACGACTTCGGCACCGGCTACTCGTCGCTCAGCTACCTCAAGCAGCTCCCGGTCGACGTCATCAAGATCGACAAGACGTTCGTCGACGAGGTCCACATCGACGAGGACGACGTCGCCCTGGTCGACGCCGTGGCCGGTCTCGGCCAGGCGCTGAAGATGCAGACCGTGGCCGAGGGGATCGAGACCGACGAGCAGTGGGAGACCCTGCGCCGCATCGGCATCGACCACGGTCAGGGCTACCTGTTCGGCCGGCCGTCCGAGCCCGCCGACATCGCCGGCATGCTCACGGCCGCCGCGCAGCCCCAGCCCGTGTAAAACACGAGCCGAAGGACGAGCGTGACCGGGAGATCGCCGTCTTCGGCGAGCACGTCGGGCAGGCGTTCCTGGTGCTCGCCGGCGTCACGGCGCTGATCCTGGCGCTGGCCGAGGCTGGCTACTTCTGGATCGCCAACGTGCTCTACCTAGGGTTCATCCTCTCCGCGGCGTTCGGCTCGGTGGCCCGGGTCTGCGCCTACCGGTACGGCCTGCCCGGCCGGCACGCGTGGTGAAGCCGACCCGGATCACGAACTCGATCCGGGAGCTGCGACAGGCCGCCGACGGCATGACCCAGGCCGATTTGGCCCGGCGTCTCGGCATGACCCGGCAGACGGTCATCGCCATCGAGCAGGGGCGGTACTCGCCCTCGCTGGAGACGGCCTTTCAGATCGCCCGGATCTTCCGGGTGTCCCTCGACGACGTCGTGGTCAAGCCGGCGACGGTGAGCTTCGAGGAGGCCGGCGCGATTCCGGTCTCGGGGATGACCGCGCTTCAGGGGCTGCGCGACCAGGGCCGGGTCGAGAACGGGCAGCGGGTGCTGGTCTTCGGCGCGGCCGGCGGCATCGGGCACATGGCCGTGCAGCTCGCCCGCGGCTTCGGCGCCGACGTCACCGGCGTCGCCCGGCCGGCCAAGCTCGATTTCGTGCGCTCGCTCGGGGCCGGCACCGAGGTCACCGGCCGGTACGACCTGATCGTGGACACCGCCGGCAACCGGTCGCTGCGCGTGCTCCGCGAGCTGCTCACGCCGGCCGGCACGCTGGTCATCGTCGGCGGCGAGGGCGGGAAGGGGCGGTTCCTCGGCGGATTCGAGCGCACCTTCCGCGCGTACGGGATGGGGCCTTTCGTCCGTCAGCGGCTGCGCCCGGTGATCGATCGCACGTTCCCGCTCGAGCAGGCGCCGGAAGCGATTCGTTATCTCAACTCCGGCGCGACCCGTGGCAAGGTGGTGGTGACCACGAGCCCGGCTTGAACCGAAGCCGCGGAAACGCCGTGTACCTGGAGGCAGGTCCTGAACGGCGGTAAGGAATCCCGAGTTGTCCCAGATCAAGCACCATCTGCGCCATGTCGGTGGCGCGGTGGTCACCAGTCTCGCCGCGCTCATCGTCTTCCTGGCGCTGGTCCTCCCCGACCAGATCACGCGGCTGCCACCGGGGAACTTCTGGCTGAACGCCCTCGTCCGCATCCCGATCGAGGCCATCGTCGCGGTCGCCGTGCTGCTCGCGCTGCCCGAGCGTCCGCGTCGGTGGCTCGCGACGTTCCTCGGCTTCACGCTCGGCGTGCTCACGGTCGTGAAGATCGTCGACATCGGCTTCTTCTACGTGCTGGCCCGCGAGTTCGACCCGGTGCTCGACTGGGTGCTGTTCAGTGACGGCTACCACTTCCTCGAGGACTCGATCGGCAAGCCCGGCGCGTTCGGGGTGGCGGTGGCGGCGATCGCCCTGGTCGCGGCCCTGCTCACCGCACTGACCTTGGCCGTACGCCGGGTCAGTCGCGTGCTCGCCGAGCATGCCCGGCCGACGCGGCACGCCGCCTTCGCCTTCGCCTCGGCCTGGATCGTGCTCACGATCTTCGGGGTGCAGATCGTCGGCGGCGTCCCGGTGGCCGCCCAGGCCGCGGCCGAGCTGGCCCGCGACACCGCGCTCAAGGTGCCGCAGGACATCGCCGACCGGAAGAACTTCGAGCGCGAGGTCCAGATCGACGCGTTCCGCAACCTGCCCGACAACCAGCTGCTCACGGCGCTGCGGGGCAAGGACGTGATCATCGGGTTCGTGGAGAGCTACGGCCGGGACGCGGTGGAGAACCCGGAGTTCAACGGCTCGGTGCTGGCCCAGCTCAAGGCCGACGACGCCAAGCTGACGTCGAAGGGCTTCGCGGCCCGCACCGGCTTCCTCACCTCGTCGACCGCGGGCGGCGGCAGCTGGCTGGCCCACTCGACGTTCCTGTCCGGGCTCTGGATCGACAACCAACAGCGTTATCGCAGCCTCGTCAACACCGATCGGCTCACGCTCACCCGGGCCTTCAAACGAGCCGGTTTCCGTACGGTGGGGATCGAGCCGGGCGTGACCTATGCCTGGCCCGAGGGGCAGTTCTACGGCTACGACCAGGTCTACGACGTGCATTCGCTCGACTACCACGGGCCGATGCTGAGCTGGTCGACGATGCCCGACCAGTACGCGATGCGGCAGCTCGACAAGTTCGAGTACGGCAAGGCCGGCCGCGGCCCGCTGCTGGCCGAGGTCACCCTCACGTCGAGCCACACCCCGTGGGCGCCACTGCCCAAGACGCTCGACTGGGACGAGCTCGGCGACGGCTCGGTCTACGGGCCGATCATCAAGTCGGCCGAGGGCGCGGGCACCATCTGGAAGGACGGGCACCGGGTCAAGGAGGCGTACGCCACGTCGATCGCCTACTCGGTGGACACGCTCATCTCGTACGTGCAGAAGTACGGGAACGACAACCTGGTGATGGTCTTCCTCGGCGACCACCAGCCGGCCTCGGTCGTGGTCGGGCAGAACGCGAGCAAGGACGTGCCGATCTCGATCGTCGCCAAGGACCCGAAGGTGCTCGACCGGGTCGCGAGCTGGGGCTGGACGAACGGGCTCACACCGGCGCCGGACGCGCCGGTGTGGCCCATGAACGAGTTCCGTGACCGCTTCCTCACAGCGTTCAGTCCCGACGGGGAAGCGCATTGATCTCTTTTAGTCGATCGTCCGCGGGAGCGTGTCGGCCGCCTTCTTGAGGGCGGCCGCCGAGCCGGCGTAGGGGTTGTAGGTGTACGTGCGCGACAGCGTGCCCGGCACCGTGAAGTAGCCGGCCGCGAGCTTCGCCGGGTCGGTCGCGATCTCGCCGCGGGCCGGCCCGTCGTTGCCGTCGTCCCAGCCCCACGGCGCGTTCGCCGAGTTCGTGGTGCACTGCCAGGTGCCCTGGCCACAGTCGCCCGAGGTGTTTCCGGCGAACGTGCCGAGCGAGGCGAACAGGTTCGCGTTGTTGCGCTGCGCCCACATCCCGCCGTCCGCGAAGATGTCGATCAGCTGGTACTGCACGTCCCGGTCGTCGGCGCCGCTCGGCGACTCCGAGGCGGTCAGCGACGGGTAGTAGACGATGCCGTCGCCGACGATGTCGTACTGCGGCCACGCCTTGAGCCCGTGACCTTTCGCCTCCTGGGCCGTCACCGGGTGCTGGAACGAGTCGTGCGTCGAGCCCTTGAGCTGCAGGGTCCCGTCGATCGTCTCCTTCCCGTCGGCCCAGGTGCTGCTGGCCGGCGCGTAGGAGTAGAAGTCACTGTGAGCGACGGTGACGGCGGCGCGGAGGATCCCGTACGCCGAACCGTCCTTCTCGATGATCTCGGTGAGCCCTTCCCCGTCGTTCTCGTGCTCGGTCTCGAAGAACGGGTGGTCGATCCAGTCGCGGGGGTGGAAGTAGAAGTACGTGATGAACCAGTGCGAGCTGGTCTCGGTCACCGAGTAGTAGGCGGCGGCCGCGGTGCTCTGCCCGGCGTGGTCCCAGTTGTCCTTACCGGCCAGGTTGCCGTCGTAGTCGTACCGAGTGATGAAGTCGGACTTGCCGGCCAGCGCGTGGCTGCCGGTCGCGTCGACGTCCTGGTAGTGGATCGGCGCCCAGCGCAGCGCCAGCTCGGCCCGGCTCGGCGCCGCCTGCGCCGGCGTCGCCAGCAGCCCCGCCACTAGTGCCCCGACCGCGATTCCCCTGAAGATCATGCCCGCTCCCACGTCGCGTACCGATAGATCTGAGTGAATCTTTTGCGGTGATCGTGGTCAATGGGTGGACGCTCGGCGAAGTCTGCCTGCACGCCGGACGTAGGCTTCCCGGGTGTTCATCGTCGATCTCGGGGGCGGCGCCGAACTGCGACCGCTCGAGCCCTGGCACGCCGCGGAGTTCCTGGCCCACATGGATCGCGCGCGCGAAACCGTCGATCCCTGGATCCCGTGGGCGAGCCGCAGCGCGGATCTGATCGGTGCCCGGGCGACCCTTCAGCGGTACGCCGACATGCAGGCCCGCGACACCGGCCGGCTCTACGGCATCTGGCTCGACGGCACCCTCGTCGGCGGCACCATGTTCGTCTCGTTCGACACGTCCTTCGGCGTCGCCGAGGTCGGCTGCTGGCTCGAGCCGGCCGGCACCGGCCGTGGCCTGATCACCAAGGCCGCCCGCCACCTGATCGACTGGGCCTTCCGCGAGCGCGGCATGCACCGCGTCGAGTGGCACTGCCGCCCCGACAACCGGGCGAGCTCGGCCGTGGCCCGCCGCCTGGGCCTGCGGCACGAGGCCACGCTGCGCGAGAATTTCTTCTGGAACGGCGTCCACCACGACTCGGAGATCTGGGCCGTGCTGGCGCCCGAGTGGCAGTAGCGTGCCCGCCCCCGCATCGGCGGGGAGTTACCGTGCCGTCCTCCGGCTGCCGTCAGCGCTGCGCGCCTTCGTACCCGCACTCGGCGGCCGGCTCGCGTACGGTCTCCTGCCGCTGGCCACCCTCTTCACCGTCCAGCAGACCACCGGCTCGTACGCCCAGGCCGGCCTGGCCCTGGCCGCCTTCGGCCTGGCCTCGATCACCCTGCCCCTGAAGTCCCGCCTGGCCGACACCCACGGCCAGCGCCGGATCCTGCCGTGGCTGGCCCTCGGCTGCGCCACTCTCCTGTCGCTGGCCGCCCTCACCCCGTGGCCGGTCCCGTTCGTGGCCCTGGCCGGCCTGGCCGCACCGCCGTTGGGCCCCGCCATGCGTTCGACGTGGCGCACCCTGACCGAGGGCACCGAGCTCAAGCAGCGGGCGTACGCGCTGGACACTATCGCCGAGGAGACCCTCTACCTGACCGGCCCCCTCCTGGCCGGCCTCGGCATCGCCGTGGCCCCCGCCCGCTGGTCCCTCCTGGCCACCGCGGCCCTGCTCCTGCTCGGCACCGTGGGAATGGTCGCCGCCGCCCCGCCCTCGCCCTCGCCCCCGCCTTCGCCCCCGCCCCCGCCCCCGCCCTCGTCGTCTTCCCCGAGCCCGTTCGGGATCGGCCCGCTCCGATCGCCCGGCTTGCGAAGCGTCCTGGCGATCCTGCTGGCGGTAGGCGCCGGAATCAGCGCCGCCTACACCGCAATGGCCGCCGTGGCCCAGTCACACGGCCACCCCGGCGCGGCCGGCCTGCTCGAGGCCGCCGTAGCCACCGGCAGCATCCTCGGCGGCCTGCTGTGGTCCCGCCGCCACCACACCCGCCCGCGTTCGACCCATTTCGCCGCCCTGCTGGCGCTCTTGTCCGCCGGTTTGCTGGCCGCCTCCGCCGCCCCCGGCCTGGTCGTGCTGGGCGTAGTGATGGGCATCGGAGGCCTGGCCGTGGCGCCGCTGTACGTCGTCGCCTACCTGGCCGCCGACGACCTGACCCCACCCGGCCACGGCACCGAGGCCGGCACCTGGATCAACGTGGCGGCCAACGCCGGAAGCGCCCTGGGCGCCGCCGTGGCCGGCGTCCTTGCCGATCGCGTGGGCCCGTCCCCGGCGTTCCTTGCCGCCGGGATCGTGCTCGCTCTCACCGCTTTGGCCGCCGCCCTGCGTCCGGCCCGCCGCCGGGAGTCCGCCGCGTAGCCCTTTGCTCTGCTCACCAATACGCGCGTGGTGGGGCGTGGACCTGCGGCTCTGCTTACCGATACGCGCGTGGTGGGGCGTGGACCTGCAGCTCTGCTTACCGATACGTGCGCCTCGGCCGAGCGGGCCCGCGCGCTGGTGTGAGCAGAGCTGAAATCGCTCTGCTTACCGATACGCGCGTGCCGGGGCGTCGATCTGCAGCTCTGCTTACTGATACGCGCGTGGTGGGGCGTGGACCTGCAGCTCTGCTTACCGATACGTGCGCCTCGGCCGAGCGGGCCCGCGCGTCGGTGTAAGCAGAGCTGAAATCGCTCTGCTTACCGATACGCGCCTGAGACGCGGTGCCGAGGTGCGGTGCCCGAAGTGCGGTGCCGAATGCGCGAGCGTCCGATCGTGCGGTCCCCGAGAGCGGGGTGCCCGCTCACGCCGGGCCTGTGAGCGCGGTGCCCACGAGCGCGGTGCCCACGAGCGCGGTGCCCACGAGCGCGGTGCCCACGAGTGCGGTGCCCGGGAGCACGGCGCCCGAGAGGGCGGCGGCCGAGAGCGCGGCGCCCGAGAGAGCGCGGCGCCCGAGAGAGCGCGGCGCCCGAGAGCGCGCGGCGCCCGAGAGCGCGCGGCGCCCGAGAGAGCGCGGCGCCCGAGCGGAGCCGCGCGCAACGTGGCGGCATGGGGGACGCCTGGAATGATCTTCTTCATTTATGCTTGCTGGCCATGTCGGACCGTGTGCTGCTGGATGCGGCGGACGCCTACCCCGCCGTGACCAAGGTGCGCGCGGCGCTCGCGGTGCGGGACTGGCCCGCCGTGCGGGAGGTCGTGGACGCGGCCGGGCCAACCGGGCGATCGACGCTGCTGCGCTTCGGCGCCGATGGGGACGGGGACGGGCTCGAGGGCTTCCTCCGGGAGGTGGTCGCGGGCGATCCCGAGGACACCGCCGCCGTTGCCATGCTGGGCATGCATCTGAACAACCGGGGGTGGACCGCGCGGACCGGCGACCGCGCCCGGCATGTGTCGCGGCAGCAGGTCGCGGCCTTTCACGAATGGCTGCGCCGGGCCGAGATCGTTCTGCTCGACGGTGTCGCCCGGCGGCCGGAGGACCCGGCCTTGTGGGTGGCCCGGCTCGGCTCGGGGCGCGGCCTGGAGCTGGGGCAGGCCGAGAGCGGGCGCCGGTACGGGAAACTGGCCGCCCTCGATCCGCACCACCTGCCCGGTCAGGTGCAGTATCTCCAGCAGATCTGCCCGAAGTGGGGCGGCACCTGGGATCGGGTGCACGCCTGGGCCCGCGAGGTGATGCTGGCCGCCGGCCCGGGGGCGCTCGACGCGTACCACGTCGTGGGTGGGCATCTCGAACGCTGGCTGGAGCTGGGCGACGGCGGCACGTCCTATCTGCGGACCGTCCGGGGTGAGATCGACGAGGCCGCAGCGCGGTCGGTGCTGCATCCGGAGTTCGGGCGCGACTACGGCTGGGTGTACGTGGTGAGCGGGTTCGCGCTGGCGTTCTGCCTGCTGCGGGAGCGGGAGAAGGCGGCGGCCATGTTCCGGATGCTCGGCGACCTCGGCACCGAGCTGCCCTGGACGTACCTGCACCACGACGCGGCCGCGACGATCCGGGCGCGCCGGGCCTGGGCGCTGGGGACCGGGGGAGGCGGGCGATGATCGAACGGCGGGAGGTCGACGGCGTGCCGGTGCTGCTGGCGCCGACCACCGGACCCACCCACGCGGGGCTGGCCTTCCGGGTCGGCTTCGCGGACGAGCCGCTGGCCCGCCGGGGCATCACCCACCTGGTCGAGCACCTGGCGCTGCATCAGGTGGGGATCGCCGACTACCACTACAACGGCGCGACCGGGGTCGAGTTCACCTACTTCCACATGCAGGGCGCCGAGAAGGACGTCGTCGCCTTCCTCAACGGGGTGTGCGCCGCGCTGCGGGACCTGCCGATGCGGCGGCTCGCAGTGGAGAAGGACCTGCTGCAGGCCGAGGCCAACAGCCGGAACCCGGGCGTGGCCGAGCCGCTCGCGCTGTGGCGGCACGGCGCCCGGGACTACGGCACGGTCGGCTATCCCGAGTGGGGCCTGCCCGCGATCACCGAGGACGAGCTGCGCGCGTGGGTGGCCCGGTACTTCACCGCGGAGAACGCGGTGCTGTGGGTGGCCGGCGACGCGATCCCCGCCGACCTGCGGCTCGACCTCCCGCACGGCGAGCGCCGCCCGGCGCCCGAGCCGTCCTCGGCGCTGCCGGTCACGCCCGCGTTCTTCCCCGGCGCGCCCGGCGTGATCGCGTGGGACACGGTCGTGCCGCGTTCCACGACCGCCGCCGTCTTCTGCGGTCTGCTCGAGCGGGTCATGTTCCGCGAGCTGCGCCAGGAGGCCGGCCTCTCGTACACGATCAAGACCGACTTCCGGCCGATCGCCGGCGACCGGGTGGTGATCACCGCGGTCGCCGACGCGCTGCCCGAGAAGCAGGGCGCGGTGCTCGGCGCGTTCGTCGACCTCCTCGCCACGCTGCGGGCGGGGCGGATCGACGAGGCCGACGTGACCGCGGTGATCAATCAGCGGGTGGAGATCTTGCGGCGCCGGGAGGAGACCGGCGGGCGGCTGGCGGTGCAGGCGTTCGCCCTGCTCGGCGGCCGAGATGTGCGGGACGTCGAGGACGTCGTCGCGGAGTCGCGGGCGGTGATCGTGGCCGAGGTGGCCGAGGTCGCGGCCCGGGCCTGGTCGGCGGGACTGCTCATGACCCCGTGCGACGCCGAGTGGGCCGGGCTCGCGGTCGCGCCCCACGAGTCGGCGTCGGCGGTGATCGGCACGACGTACGCGTCGCTGACGGACCCGGTCGAGCGGCTGGTGGTCGGCGCCGACGGGATCAGCGCGTTCGCCGGCGGCACCACCGCGACCGTGCGGTTCGACGACTGCGTGCTGGTGCGCGCCTGGCCGGACGGCGCCCGCCAGGTCATCGGCGCCGACGGCATCGTGATCCGGGTCGAGCCGACCCTGACCGCGCGGGGCCCGCGATCGGTGGCCGCCATCGACGCCCGGGTGCGCCCCGAGATCCGGGTCGACCAGCCCGCCCGCGACCCGGCCCAGATCCCGCAGCCGCGGCCCGGCGCGAAGACCGGTACGCCGAGGAAGCGGGCCGGCCTGTGGTCGGTCATCCGGGCCGTCCGCAGGTCCTAGAGTCGGTCGGGTGATCGCCGAACCCACCCTGACCCACCGCGCCGAGGACGGCCACGACATCCCGCTGCTGGTCTGGCGCCTGGACGGCCCGGCCCGGGCGATCTCGTCGGCCACCCTCGGCGGCGGCCTCGGCGCGTGCCGGTGGGTGGTCAACGCGAGCGTCCCGATGTCGTACGACCGTGACGACCCCGCCCACCACCTGGCCGGCCTCGCCCGCGACCTGGGCCTCACCGGCCCCGGCGTCGGCCTGATGACGGGCGTCGACGTGGCCGACGTGGTCACCGAGACCGAGGGCGGCGTCCGCCTGTGGGCGACGGTCGGCCTGGGTGCTCCCATCCAGGCCGCCGCCCCGACCGAGACGACGACACCGAACCGGGTCAGCACGGTCAACGTCGTCGCCTGGATCCCGCGCCGGCTGAGCGACGGCGCCCTGGTCAACGCCGTCGCCACCATCACCGAGGCGAAGACCCAGGCCATCCGCGACCTCGGCCTGGCCGCCACCGGCACCGCCACCGACGCGGTCTGCGTGCTGTGCCCGCCCGGCGGCCCACCGGCGCCCTACGGCGGCCCGCGGTCGGAGTGGGGCGAGCCCCTGGCCCGGGCCGCCTACCGCGCCGTTCGCGCCGGGGGAGCGGTCAACCTCGCGGGGACGCAGTCGTGGTCGGAGCGACAAGAGCGGGGTTGAGCACGACCACCGCCGTCTCCCGGCCGCGGCGGGCGGAGAACGCGTCGAGATCGCCGTATCCCTCGTAGCCGTGCAGGGCCTCCCACAACCGGTCGCGGTCGTCGCCGGTCGCGCGGGCGGCGGTCACCGGGTGCGAGCCCCGGCCGGCGATGTCGACGGTCGCGGACGCGTCGGCCTGGAGGTTGAGCCACCACGCCGGGTCGGCCCGGTCCCAGCCGTTCATGGCCAGGGTGACCAGGCGGTCGCCGTCCTCGATGTAGCAGAGCACCACGGCTCGGCGCTCGCCGGAATGGCGACCGGTGGTGGTGAGCCGCAGCATGCCGCAGCGGCCGGGCGCGGGGGGCCGCAGGCCGACCCGGTCGCGGGTGACGCGGAGCAGGGCCCGGTGGGTGCGCCAGGCGCCGCGGACGAACCACCTCGGCGGCAGGAATGGGCGAGACAGGAATGGGCGAGACAGGAATGGGCGAGACAGGAATGGGCGGGACATGACGGCCTCCTTGACAAACCTACGCTGTAGACCTACGCCGTAGAGTAAACCCTACGGCGTAGGATCCGGGAGTGCCCAGACGTGCCAAAGCAGAGAGCCCGACCCGCGAGAAGCGGCTGAGCCGGGAGGGGATCGTCGCCACGGCGGTCGAGCTGGCCGATCGCGACGGACTGGCCGGCCTGAGCATGCGACGGCTGGCGCAGGAGCTCCGGGTCGACCCGATGTCGATCTATTACCACGTACGGGACAAGGACGCCCTGCTCGCCGCGATGGCCGACGCCGTGGTCGCCGGGATCGAGGTCCCGCAGAGCGAGGGCCCCTGGACCGAACGGCTGCGAAGCCTGATCATGGCGGCCCGGTCGGCCATGCTGCGCCACCCGTGGGCGGCCCGGGTGATCGAGGGCCGGGACACGCCGACCCCGGCCGTGATGATGCACCTGGAACGGGTGCTCGCGATCATGCGCGCCGGCGGCTGCCCGGTCGACCTCGGCCACCACGCGCTGCACCTGCTGGGCAGCCGCATCCTCGGCTTCAGCCAGGACCTGTTCGACGACGACCCGGAGACGTCACCGCCACCGGAGGCGGTCGCCGCCTGGGCCGGGACGATGCCGCACATCGTCGAGCTCGCCACCGCCGTCACCCACGAGGGCGCGCTCGGCGGTTGCGACGACGACGGCGAGTTCGCGTTCGCCCTCGATCTGCTGCTGGAAGGGCTGGAAAAACGACGCCTCGGTTAAACGACGTGGTACGTGAGCTCGCCCGCCTCGATCGGCGCCGACACCCGGTTCTCGGGCGGCGCCAAGGGGCAGAGCCACGCGTCGTCGTACGCGCAGGAGGGGTTGTAGAGGTAGTTGAAGTCGAGCCGCACCCGTTCGCCGGAGAGCACCTCGAGCCCGCGCCCGTGCGTCCCCTTCACGGTGTCGGTCAGGTAGCGCCCGCCGCCGTAAGTAGTGACCCCGCACGTGCCGTCCCGAACCGGCAGGAACAAGCCGCCGCCGTACGCCGAGATCCACCAGAGCGACAGGGGACCGAACGGAGTCTCGAGAATGCCGACCCGCTTGTAGTGCACGACCCCGTCGGGACCGCCGGTGTCGATGTCGATCTCCCCATCGGCCGGGGTCAAGACCGCCTCGACGACCGCGTCCGGCCGGAAGTCGAAATACCGCAGCCCGGTGAACGAGGAGCGGGACGAAGCGGGAATCGGCGACTGCGGGTGGGTGGCGAACAACTTGTCGCGCTGGGCCCGGAACTCCCCGAGATCGGAAGAGTCGAGATACATGCGGGCGACGGCGGCGCGATAGTCGGTCAGCTCGAGTGCCTCCATCCCGCCAACCTAACTTCAGGCGGGGTAGGACGTGGCCTCCGTGGCCTTTACCGTGGCCCACACCTCACGGCCGGGCGCCAGTTCGAGCTGCACCGCGGCGGCCGGCGTCACGTCGGCCGCGACCGCGAGGGGCCCGGCCAGCTCGATCCGCAGCGCGTCGCCGTGCCGGGCCATCGCGGTCACCGTGGCCGGCCAGGTGTTGCGGGGACTGCCGTCCGGACGGTCGGCGAAGAGCGACACGGCGGCGGGCGGAAAAGCGACGAACACATCACCTTCCTGCCGTACGGAGGTGACGATCGTGAACCCGTCCGGCAGGTGCACGTTGTTGCCGTCCGCCCGGCCGCGGTAGAGGTTCAGCCCGACCAGCCGGGCCACGTAGTCGGTGCGCGGCTGCGCGGTGATCGTGGCGGCGTCCCCGGTCTGCACGATCCGGCCGTCCTCCACGATGATCAGCCGGTCGGCGAGCATCAGCGCGTCCAGCGGGTCGTGCGTGACCAGCACGGTCGCGCCCGGGAACGAGGAGAGGTGCCCGCGCAGCTGGGCCCGGGTGTCGAGCCGGGTGCGGGCGTCGAGCGCGGCCAGCGGCTCGTCCAGCAGCAGCAGCTTGGGCTCGGCGGCGAGCGCGCGGGCGAGGGCGACGCGCTGCGCCTGCCCGCCCGACAACTGACGGGGCTTCTTGCGTACGTGCTCGGCCAGCCCCACCCGCACCAGCCACTCCCGGGCCCGATCGCGGGCCTCCCGGCGCGGCACGCGCCGGCAGCGGGGACCGAACGCCACGTTGTCGAGGGCCGAGAGGTGCGGGAACAGCAGGTAGTCCTGGAAGACCACGCCGATCCGGCGGCGCTCGGGCGGTTCCCGGTCGAGGCGGGCCCCGTCGAGCGTGACGTGCCCGTCGTCGAGCCCGGTGAGCCCGGCCAGCCCGCGCAGCGCCGTGGTCTTCCCGGCGCCGTTCGGCCCGAGCAGCGCGACCACCTCGCCGGCCTCGACCGCGAGCGCCAGATCGAGCGTGAAATCGGGCCGCCGGACGACAATACGAGCGTCGAGCATCATGCGGCGACCCACTTGTCCCGCAAGGCCGCCAGAATGCCGACCGAGACGACGAGCAGCAGCAGGCTCAGCACGATGGCGGCGTCGACGTCCTGTTCGAGGGCGAGATAAACGGCCAAGGGCATGGTTTGGGTACGCCCGGGGAAGTTGCCGGCGAACGTGATCGTCGCGCCGAACTCGCCGAGCGCCCGCGCCCAGCAGAGCACCGCGCCGGCCGCCACCCCGGGCGCGATCAGCGGCAGCGTCACCCGGCGGAAGGCCGTCCAGCGGGTCGCGCCGAGCGTGGCCGCCGCCTCCTCGTAGCGGGCGTCGGCGCCGCGCAGCGCACCCTCCACGCTGATCACCAGGAACGGCATCGCCACGAACGCCTCGGCCACCACGACGCCGGCCGTGGTGAACGGCAGCGTCACGCCGAACGTCGAGTCGAGCCAGCCGCCGACCAGGCCGCGCCGGCCGAAGACCAGCAGCAGGGCGACGCCGCCGACCACCGGCGGCAGCACCAGCGGCACGGTCACCAGCGCGCGCACCAGGCGCCGGCCGGAAAACTCGACCCGGGCCAGCAGCCAGGCCAGCGGCACGCCGAGCACCAGGCAGACGGCGGTGGCGAGGGTGGCGGTCAGCAGCGAGAGGCGCAGCGCCGCGAGAATGCCGGGCTCGCTCAGGCGGGACGGCAGCGTCGACCAGGGCGCCCGCACGAGCAGCCCGAGAAGGGGGAGAACGAGGAACGCCAGCCCGGCGATCGCGGGGATCGCCAGGGCCGGCGGAACCTTCGGGCGGTGCTTGCTCAGGGCTTCTGGAACCCTGCGTCGGTGAGAACCTTGAGCTCGGGCTCGGTCTGCACGAAGGACACGAACGCGGTCGCGGCCGCGGCGTTCGGAGCGCTCTTGAGCGCCACGATCGGGTAGTCGTTGATCGCGCCGGCCGACTCCGGGAACTCGATGCCCTCGACGTCGGACGCGGCCGACTTGGCGTCGGTGCGGTAGACCAGGGCCGCGTCCACCTCGCCCAGCTTGACCTTGGAGAGGGCCGCCTTGACGTCCTGCTCCTGGGTCACCGGGGTGATCTTCACGCCGGCCGCGTCGAGGGCCTTCTTGGCCGCCGCGCCGCACGGCACCTGCTCGGCGCAGAGCGCCACCTTGATGTCGGGCTTGGTCAGGTCGGACAGGCCCTTGACGCCCTTCGGGTTGCCCTTGGGCACGGCGATGACGAGCTGGTTCCTGACGAAAACGGCCGGCGTGCCGGTGGCGTCGCCGGCGTCGGTCACCGTCTTCATGGTCGCCGGGCTGGCGGCCGCGAACACGTCGGCCGGGGCGCCCGAGGTGATCTGCTGAGCCAGGCCGGAGCTTCCGCCGTACGAGAAAGTGACCTTGACTCCGGGGTTGGCGGTCTCGAAGTCCTTGCCGATCTGGTTGAAGGTCTCGGTCAGCGACGCCGCGGCCAGCACCGTGAGGTTGCCGGTGACGCCGGACGCGCTGGACGCCGTGGACGTGGTGGGGGTGTCGTCCGCCTTGTCGCCGCAGCCCGCCAGGAGGGCGACCATCGCGACCGCGGCCAATATCTTCTTCATCTGTCGTCTCCTCGTTCCACGACCACCGTGGTCGACTTGATCACGGCGACCGCCGTCGAACCGACCTCCAGCCCGAGCTCGTCGACCGCTTCCCGGCTCATGAGCGAGACCACCCGGAACGGGCCGGCCTGGATGTCGACCTGCGCCATCACCGAGTCACGGGCGATGGCGGTGACGATGCCGGGCAGGCGGTTGCGCGCCGACGAACGACGCGTGCCCGGGTCGGGATCGTCGGCCATCGAGCGGGCGAACGCGGCCAGGTCGGCGCCGGCGATGCTGCGATGCCCGTGCTCGTCCCGGCCGGCCGCGAGCCGTCCGGAATCGACCCAGCGCCGCACGGTGTCCACGCTGACGCCGAGCAGTTCGGCCGCCTCCCCGATGCGGTAGGTCGTCACGGGATCACTCTAGGGCCGCAGATGCGAGGCATTACAGCGCGGGGGACTCGCAGATGCGGAACCGTTGCAGAGTTCACCTGCGCGGCGGCATGCTGGACGGCGTGCCGGAACGGATCAGCGAGGTCACCGCGTTCCTCGCCGAGGTATTAGCTCCCCGCGCGCCGCTCACCGTCATCGTCGACGGGGGCGACCACGGTGCCGCCGCGTCCTTCGCGGCCCGGCTCGCGGCGGCGTTCCCGCCATCGGCCCGGGCCTGGACGGTCGACGCCGTGCTCGGCCTCAGCGGCCCGGCCGGCGGCCGGTCCGACTCGGCGCTGAACGTGCTCGAGCCGGCCGCCGACCGGGTCATCGTCTACCTGCGCTCGGACCCGCGCGGGCGGCGGTCCAACGGCGACGGCGAGCGCCGGGCGCAGGTGGTGATCGACCACCACGATCCGGAGTGGCCGGTCATCCGGCATGTTCACCCGCGACTGGCCGACCCCGAGCGGTGGTATCTGGCCGAGAGCCGGGCCTTCTTCGGGGCGCGGGCGGCGGGCTGGGACGCGAAGTTCGGGGACGACCTGCCGGCGTACGCGAAGGCGGTCGAGACGGCCGAGCCCCGCCCCGGCGACCTCGCCATCGACGTCGGTTGCGGCACCGGCCGGGCCCTGCCCGCGCTGGCCGCCGCCGTCGGTCCCACCGGCCGCGTGGTCGGGCTCGACCTCACGCCGGCGATGCTGCAGGCGGCCCGGGACGCGGGCCGCGACGGCTGCGCCTCGCTCGTGCTCGCCGACGCCCGCCGCCTGCCGCTGCCGGACGCGGCGGCCGGCCTGGTCTTCGCGGCCGGCCTCGTGCAGCACCTGCCCGACCCCGCCGCCGGCCTGGTCGAGCTGGCCCGCGTCACCCGCCCCGGCGGCCGGCTCATGATCTTCCACCCGTCGGGCCGGGTCGCGCTGGCCGCCCGGCACGGCCGCACGCTGCGCCCCGACGAGCCGCTGAACGAGGCGAACCTGGGCCCGCTGCTCACGGCCGCGGGCTGGAGGCTGGCCCGCTACGAGGACGCGGACGACTACTTCCTGGCCATGGCGGTGAGGTCGGGGGCGGCGCGCACCACGCAGTAGCGGCAGACCGGCCGCCGGCGCAGGTGGTAGGCGACGGTCGCGGCGCCGAGGCCGGCGCCCCAGGCCAGCCAGAGCAGGCTCGGCACGTAGAGCGCCCAGCCGTCCCGCACGTCCATCGTCCACAGGATCATCAGGCCGGCCGGGATGACCGTGACGGCGACGATCGACGCCGGCACGATCGCGAGCGCCGGCGGCACCCGCTTGCCGGCCAGGAACCAGATCCACCGCGGATAGACCTCGCCCCAGCGGCGCACCAGGCCGTGGGTGAGCACCCCGCCGATCGTCGAGGCGACCGCGCAGCCGAGACCGACCTCGAGCATGCCGGGCGTCTGCTGCATCATGCGCAGGAACTCCCGGTCGATCCCGAGGGGGACGCCGAGAAACCAGGAGACACGGGTGATCTCGTACGGCAGCGGCGCCAGCACCGCGACGGCAACCGCCCACCGTCCCCACCGCAGCAGCTGGTCGCGCGAGAGCTCGCTCGTGCCCGGCCGGCGGCCGCAGTGCTCGCACGCCCCGCGCAGCCGCCGCTGGTAGGCCAGCGTGGCGACGGCCCAGATCAGGCCGCCGACGAAGATGACGATCAGGTTCGTGCGATGCCAGTAGAGGATGTCGCCGATGCCGTCCTGCGGTCCGGGCACGCCGGTGAACGCGAAGACCAGCAGCAGCGGGGCGAACGCGATCAGGGCGAGCATCGTGTAGTCGGGAATGATCAGCGTCAGGGCGGCGGCCATCAGCCAGCCGACGACGACGAGCGCGACGTGTGCCCGCCGCCGGGCCATCAGGACCGCGACCATCGCGCCGGCCAGCCCGGCCGCGGCCATGATCGGCGCCACTACGGCGGCGCCGCTGCCCTCCAGGATCGAGCCCGACCGGTACGTGTCCTCGATCGGCGCGAACGGGAACCCGCCGCCCCCGGCCGTCCAGTACACGCCGAGCGCGCCGTAGCCGAGCGACCATCCGGCCGCCGCCCAGGCCGACCACACCGGCCAGTTCCGCATCGTCCACATGACCGGAAGCATCGACGGGGGTGGCTGTGCCCGGTCTGAGGGCAGCTCAGGTCGCGCACAGCCGCTAGGCTCGCCGATCATGCACATCCTGGTCCTCGGCGGCACCCGATTCGTGGGACGGGCCGTCGTCGACGCGGCCCTGAGCGCCGGTCATGACGTCACCCTGTTCAACCGCGGCCGGACCAACCCCGGCCTCTACCCTCAGGCCGAGACCGTCGTCGGCGACCGCGAGACGGACCTGTCCGCGCTCGACGGCCGCGACTTCGACCGGGTCGTCGACTGCGCCGGCTACCACCCCGACGTGGTGCGCCTGTCGGCCGAGGCGTTGCGCGACCGCGTGGGGCGCTACGCCTTCGTCTCCAGCTGTTCCGTGTACGCCGACCAGTCCGTCCCGCCGGTCGAGGGCGCGCCGATGCTCGCCGACGACTCGTACGGCGGCCGGAAGGCGGCCTGCGAGCGGGTCGTCCTCGACGCGTTCGGCGACCGCGCCCTGATCGCCCGGCCCGGCATGATCACCGGCCCGCACGACCCGACCGAGCGGCTGGCCTATTGGCCGCGGCGGTTCGCCCGCGGCGGACGGGTGCTCGCGCCCGGCGATCCGGCCGCGCCGGTGCAGTTCATCGACGTCCGGGATCTCGGCGCCTGGATGGTCGAGGCCGAGGCCACCGGCGTGTTCAACACGGTCGGCCCGGAGACGCCGATGGCCGAGGTGCTCGAGGCCGCCCGGACCGCCGCCGGCGGGCCGGCCGGCCTTCCGCCCGCCGAGCTGGTCTGGGCGCCGGACGAGGCGCTGCTCGCGGCCGGCGTCGACCCGTGGATGGGCGTCCCGATGTGGATCGCCGATCCGGAGTGGACGGCCGCCAACGAGGTCGACGGCCGCCGCGCGTGGCGGGCCGGCCTGGTCAACCGGCCGATCACCGAGACGATCGCCGACCTGCACGCGAACCACCAGCCGGGCGAGGACCCGCTGCCGCCCGAGGCCGAGGAGCGGCTGCTACGGCAGGTCGGCGAGTTCCTGCGTCAGTAGCCCGGTCAGGTGGTCGTGGCGGCCGTCGGCGATCGCGATTCCCCGGCTCGGCCCCTCGGCGATCATCAGCACGTAGAGGTGGACGCGGTACAGCGCGAGCCGGATCCGGGCGGCATCGTCGAACGGGTCCGGCCGGTAGCCGGCCACGAACGGGTGGTCGGGCAGGTCCTCGATGCGGCGCAGCAGCGCGGGGGAGACGAAGTCGAGCAGCGGGTCGCCGTAGAGGTAGCGCTCGCCGTCGACCAGCCCCGTGAGCTCCCCGTCCGGCCCGGCCAGCACGTTGCCGTCCCACAGGTCGAAATGCAGCAGCGCCGGCCGGGTGACCGCGGCCAGGACGTCGTGGTGGCGCTCGACCACGCCGTCGAGCGGCGGCAGCGGCACGTTCCACTCGGCGGCGTCGGTCCGCAGCGCCCGGATGATCGCGCCGAACGCGGTGGGCCAGTCCGAGCCGGAGGCGCGTGGGCCGGTGTAGCCGTAGTGCGGCCCGGTGATCTCGTGCACCCGGGCCATGGCGGCGCCAAGCTGCTCGCGGGCCCGGGGCGAGTCGGCCTCGGTGAGGGGCCGGCCGGGCAGCAGCGACGTGATGATCCACGGCCGCCTTTCGTCATCCGAGACCGCGAGCACCTCGGGCACGGGCGCGCGGCCGGCGGTCATCGCGAAATACTGGGCCTCGGCCGGGATCAGGCCCGCCTCGTACCGGAGCATGCGCGCCGCCGGCGGCGGACCGACCTTGACCACCACCCGGCGCCCGTCGTCGAGCTCGGCCGACCAGACCGCGGCGAACGTGCCGCCGCTCAGCTCGTGGGCGCCGGCGATACCGGCGGCCAGGCCCTCGGACACGACCTCGGCAATGTCCTTCTCGGACAGTTCACGCTGGGTGGGACTTCGCATGGGCTCAGACTGTAAGGGGTCCGAGCTTCACGGCGTGCTCGCTGAACGTGCGGTAGCGGGAGAGCTCGAAGAAGAGCCAGCCGATGCTGATGACGCCCAGGATGACGTACGCCCAGAGATTGTTGAAGGTGTCCCAGGCCGCGTGCAGCGCGACCGCCCCGGCGAACGTGCCGATGAAGATGAGCGTGCGCTTGCCGGTCGGCGCCGCCAGCAGCGCCCACAACGCGCCCGCGGTGAGCCCGGTCCAGGCGGTGTGCCCGGCCGGCGACGACAGCCCGCGGATGAACAGCGTCTGCTCGACCGCGCCGATGTTGCCGTTCGAGCTGAGCAGCGCCGTGAACGCGTACCCCATGGTCTCGAGCGCCGCGAAGCCCATGCCCGACGCCACCCCGATGATCAGGCCATCCGACGGCAGCCGCCGCTCGTGCCGCGCCATGATCGTGAAGAGCAGCGCGACCGGGACGATCAGCTTCGCCGACTCCTCGATGATCGCGACGAACACCATCGGCAGCATGCCCAGCCCGCGCAGGGTGTTGTACTCGAGCGTGCCGGCCACCACGATGCCGATCACGCCGCCGAAGAACGCGGCGATCGCGAGCGCCGAGGCCGGCACCTGCCAGCGGCCGGTGCGGGCCTGGGCGAACGTGAGGAACGACAGCGGCACCACGGTCGCGCCGAGCAGAATGAGCGACGGCACGAAGTTGGGGTTCTGGGTGTGGACCAGCGTCCGCAACACCACGACATAGAGGATCAGCCCGACGACCAGGACACCGAGCCACGCCCACCGGCGAGAACGATCGTGCATGGAGGCAGTCTGGTGGTTTCAGTGCGCCGGGGCCAGAGTGGGCTCGATCTCCTCCGCCATTTCGACCGGCAGGCGGCCCGGGCGCACGACCAGCCAGAAGACCAGCGAGGCCGCGACCATGCCGCCGAAGACGACGATCGCCATCGCCGAGGCGCCCACGCCGAGCATCCCGACCAGTGGCGCGGCCAGCGCGCCCACCCCGAACTGCACGGCGCCGAGCAGGGCCGCCGCGGTGCCGGCCGCCTCGCCGTGCCGGGAGAGCGCCAGCGCCGGCGCGTTCGGCATGGCCAGCCCGACCGTCGCCAGCACGAACCAGAGCGGCACCAGAATCCCGGCCAGCCCGCCGATGCCCGTGGCGGCCAGCAGCAACAGCACCAGGCCACCACCGACGCCGGCGGTCAGCGCCCCGCCGAGGATCTGCTGCGGCGTCCATCGGCGCAGCAGCCGCACGTTGAGCTGGGTGGCCCCGATCAGGCCGACGGCCCCGCCGGCGAAGACGAAGGCGAACTGCTGCTCGCTCATGCCGAACTGGTCCTGGAAGACAAAGCTCGATCCACTCACGTACGCGAAGAGAGCCGCCATCGCCAGACCGGCCACCAGGATCAGCCCGACGTACGCCCGGTCGGTGAACAGCCGCCCGTAGCCGCGAATCGCGTTCTGCTTCCGGCGCGCTCCGGCCGGCAGGGTCTCGGGCAGCAGCAGCGCGGTGGCCGTCATGATCGCGGCCCCGACCAGCGTGAGCACCACGAACACCCCGTGCCACGACGACCAGCGCAGCACCAGGCCGCCGATGGTGGGCGCGAGGATCGGCGCGACGCCCACGACCAGCATCAGCCGGGAGAGCAGCCGCGCGGCGGCCAGCCCCGAGTAGAGATCCCGCACGATCGCCAGCGCCACCACCGAGGCCGCCGCCGCGCCCAGCCCCTGCAGCACCCGCAGCGTGCCGAGCACCGCGAGGTTGGGCGCCACGATGCACAGCACCGACGCCAGCACGTGCACCCCGATGCCCGCGAGCAGCGGCAGCCGTCGCCCGAACGCGTCCGAGAGCGGACCCACCAGCAGCTGCCCGATGGCCAGCCCGAACAGCGTGCCGGTCAGCGTGAGCTGCACCGACGCGGCGCTCGCGTGCAGGTCCTCGGTGATCGTCGGCAGCGAGGGCAGGTACATGTCGATGGTCAGCGGCCCGAGGGCGCTCAGGAAGCCGAGCACGAGCACGACCGAGAGACGCCGAGATCTATCCACGAGTCATGACCAGCGCCCCGGCGTCCGCCTTTCTTCCGCCGTGGTGCCCCTTCGTAATGCTGATCACACGCTGCTGTTTGTCGTGCGACCGGTAGATAGAACGGTTTGTCTAGGATGGCGGCATGACCGACCGTCCCGGACCCCGCGAACGCCTGCTCGAGGCCGCCCGCGAGGTCACCTACGCCGAGGGCGTCAACGTCGGCGTCAACGCCATCCTGGAACGGGCCGACGTCGCCCGGCAGTCGCTGTACCAGCACTTCGACGGCAAGGACGGCCTGATCGCGGCGATGCTGCGCGAGACGCCGAACGAGCACCGCTACCGCGAGGTGATGGCCGCGGCCGGCGCCGACCCGCGCACCCGCATCCTCGCCGTCTTCGACGAGCTGGAGGCGGTCACGTCCCGGACGGACTTCCGCGGATGCCGGTACACGGCGGCCGAGCTGGCGCTCCCCGACCCCGCCCATCCGGCGCACGTGGAGATCCGCGCCTACAAGGACCGGCTGGCGGCGCTGTTCACCGAGGAGCTGGCCAAACTGGGTCACCCCGACCCGGAGAGCGCGGCCCTCCAGTTGCTGGTCCTGATCGACGGGGTGTTGGCGCACGCCGTCACGCGGCCCGAGACCCACCCGGCGATGGCCGCCAAAGCGGTCGCCGAAATGATCGTCAGCAGCTGAAGACCCGCTGGTCTGTCGCTGTTTCGCCGTTGGTTCGGCGTTGGTCCGCCGTTGGTTCGCCGCTCGTTGGTTCGCCGCTACTCCACCCCACCCAGGTCACTGGGTGGGGAGACTTTACGGCCCGCCTACGACAATTTCGGTCGGTTGTCCCCAGCTCCGCATGCTCGGCCAGCCCACAACCGCGCCAGCACCCCGCCCCGCGAGGCAGCTCCGCGTGGCCCCGGCCCGGAAGCTGATGCCCCAGCGAGCTCGGCAGCCACCAGCTCGACGTAGATGCGTCGGACGCCGAGGAGATCGGCGGCCATGACCCGGTCAAGGCCAGCGACGCGACCGGCCGGCGTCAGCGCCAGCGGCGCGGGCACCGCCCGGATCGGCGCAGGCGCCCGAGGACATCCTCGGTCGCGTAGATCCCGAGCATGCCGGCGAGACCGGCGACGACCGGCGTGGCCACATACGAGAGCAGCGTCTGCATGCCGATCCGGTCGGCCGGGCCGGTTGCGACGGCGGGTGCCGCCCGGGTGCGGTTCTATCGCGGGCCCGCGGCCGCCGCGGCCAGGCGCTGGAACTCGTCCGCGGCGCCGTTGAACAGGAAGTCGACGGTCTGGGTCAGCGCGATCCCGATCAGGTCGCGGTGCGGGTCGTTGAACCAGACGGTGCCGTATCCGCCCTCCCAGCCATACCGGCCCGGCCCCGAGATCTCGTCGGGGGCGACGCTGACGGCCATGCCGTAGCCCCAGCCTCGCCCGGTCAGCGGGAACGCGCCGGCGCCCGCGATCTGCTGCGGCGTGAGGTGGTTGGTGGTGAGCCGGCGGACGGACGCGGGCGAGAGCAGACGCCGGCCGCGGTGCACGCCCCGGTCGAGCAGGAACCGGCTGAACGCCAGGTAGTCGTCGACGGTCGAGGCCAGCCCGGCGGCGCCGGACGGGAAGGCGGGCGGCCGGGTCCACTCGTCGGGCATCGAGCCGGGTTGCAGCCGCAACTGGCCGGTCGCGGGATCGGTGGCGTAGAGGCCGGGAAGCCGGGCGGCGTCGGGGGCGCTCAGCGAGAAGCCGGTGGTGTCCATGCCCAGCGGCCGGAAGATCCGCCGGCGGAGGAAGTCTTCGAGCGGCACGCCCGCGGCCCGGGCGACGAGCACGCCGAGCACCAGGCCGGCGGTGTTGTACTGCCAGCGCTCGCCGGGCTGGCACATCAGGGGCAGGGTGCCGAAGCGGCGGATCCACTCGTCCGGGCGAAGCGGCGTACGGGGGTCCGGCTGGTCCAGCTGGAGCTGGAGCTCGGCGCCCGCGGTGATGATCGGGTACGGCGGCTGGAACGTGGGCTCGAAGATCATGCCGTGCCCCATCCGGAACGTCAGCACGTCCTCGACGGTGATCGGGCGCGTCGCCGGCACGGTCTCGTCGAGCGGCCCGTCGATCCGGGTGAGCACGCGCCGGCCGGCCAGTTCGGGCAGCAGCCGGTCGACCGGCTCGTCCAGTCGCAGGCGGCCGTCCTCGACCAGCATCATGGCGGCGGCCGCGATGATCGGCTTGGTCAGCGACGCGATCCGGAACGGCGTGTCTCGCCGCAATGACCCGCCGCCGCCGAGGGTCGCGGTGCCGACGGTGTCGACGTGCAGCCGCCCGCCGTGCGCGACGAGATAGACGGCGCCCACGAGCTCGCCCCGCGCCACCCGGGCGGCCAGAGCGTCGTGCAGGCGGGCGAGCCCGGCCCGCCACGGGCCACCGGCCGACGCCTGCGCCGGACCGCCCGGCACGACACCGGTCGCCAGCGCCGAGGTGCCGAGCGCCGCGGCGCCGGTCAAGAGAGTTCGCCTTCGCATGTCTCCTCCACGGGTTCGGATACCAGTGGAGACCGCCGCGGCGGCGGGAACTCATCGGTGATCGAGCGGGCGATAACCAAACCCCACCCGTGACTGGGTGGGGTGGAGACTAGCGAACGCCTACGACACTTCCGGCGCGAAATCCACCGGGGTCAGGCGCAGGAACGGCAACGTCCGGCCGAGTTCGGCCAGATCCGCGTCCCCGCCGTCGATCTCGTAGCCCATGTGCCGGGCCAGCAGGCGGGCGGCGCGGCGGTGGCGGCGGCCGTACGCGAGCAGCGTCTCCGCGCCCTCCGGCGGGCTCAGCGGCGATGCGACCACCCCCGTCGCGCGGCGGCCCAGCGTCATCGTCGCGTGCGGCGTGGCCAGCAGGTTGCGGTACCAATCCGAGCGAACGCCATAACCCGACGCCACCGTGACCCGTCCGTGGTCGTGCGCGACCACTTCGAGCACCACCACCCGCTTGCGGCCCGTGCGGCGGCCCACGTGCTCGACCAGCGCCAGGCGGTGGCCGAAGACGAAGCCCAGCCCGCAGCGGTAGACGCCGAGCGGCAGCCGCAGCAGGAAGCGGCGCAGGCCGCGGGGCGGGGCGGGCGGCGCGAGCGCCCGCATCCCTAGCGGCCGGTGCGCCGGCCGGTGCGGCGGCCGGCGGCCAGGCGCTCGGCGGCGGTGCGTTCCCGGGCCGGCGGCTCGTCGTCGGGGTCGACGTGGATCAGGCCGTCGACGATCGCGATCACCGGCATGCTGATCCAGTCGTAGTTCGGCACCGCGATCAGCTCGCAGCGCTCGTGCAGGTTCTCCGCGGTCACCGTGTCGTCGATGCGGGGAATATCGGGGCGTGCAGCGCTCATGACGGCCTCCCGGTCATCGCTCGGACCATTTCATTGCACACTGCAATCATTACTCCGGCCCGGGCGGTATGGCTACCGCCCGGGCCGGTTTCTCCCCCTGACAAGGTCCGATCAGAAGGGCGTCATGGTGATGGACGCGAGCCGTGGGTCGCCGTCGTGCACGAGGGACTCCTGGTTCTGCACGTCGTCGAAGGCGAACGCGTACGCCTTGCCGTCGACCATGTTCTCGTGGATGACCTTGGCGTAGAGGTTCGCCGGGTCGCCCTGGTAGAAGTCGGCTGCCGTGCCGCTCGGCTGGGTGTCGAGCTTGCCGAGCGTGCCCCGCTGCAGCGCCGCGCACAGGGTGCGGGCGATCGGGCCGACGACCTGGTCGTTGGGGGCGCCGAGCGCGCCGTCGCAGCCCCACACGTTGGCCGTCGACGGCTTGTTGAACGAAGCCACCACATTGCCGGCGGCGTCGGTGAAGTTCATGACGTTGCCGGCGGTGCGGCCGAGGAACTTGGTGTCCGGGCGGTCACCGAACGGGACCACGGTCAGGGTCTTGCTCGCGTACGCGCTCCAGGCGCTGTTGATGTAGGGATCGAGGTAGGTGGGGCTCATCAGCCCGGCGTCGGCGGCCTTGCCCGGCGCCAGCACCCGCAGGACCGTTCCGTCGGCGCCGGTGACCACGCTCTTGGCGAAGTCGGGCGAGCCCTTGATCGTGTCGATGACCTTCTGCCGGCCGCCGGACTTGAGCTCGCCGGTCGAGGTCACGGTCCCGTTGCCGCCGGTGACGCTGACGATGTGCGGCACCGCGAACATGTCGACCTGCGAGCTGTTCAGGAACAGGCCGCCGGCGTCGAGGGTGAACTCGCTCCAGTCGAAGAGGATGTCGTGGTTGGGGTCGCCGCCGGCCCACGGCGCCGGCTGCACGAGTCCGTCGGTGGTGAGCCGGAAGTCGAGCTTCTGCCCGAACGACATGTAGAGCCGGCCGGAGAGCCCGCGCGGGATCTTGATCGTGGTGCTCGCCCCGGTGAGCGGGATCGAGACGTCCGGGGCCGGCACCGGCACCGTGGCGCCACCGGTCCAGGCCGTGAAGGCCCCGGCGGCGTTGACGTAGCCGAGCTTGCCGGTCGACAGGTTGGTGCCGAGGACGTACAGGAAGACCGTCCCGTTTCGCCCGGTCTTGTTGCTGACCGTGACCGGAAGCGTGTCCGAAGCAGGCGGAATGTCGGCTTCCTTGGTGGCGGCCGGCGAAGAAGTGGCGGCCGGCGAAGAAGGAGCGGGGGCCGGTGCGACGGTGGTGGTCGCGGTGGGCGAAACGACAACCCCATTGCACGGTACGCCGTTGATCTTGCAGTTGACGGGCTGGCCGCCGGCGCCGACGAACCCGAAGCTCGTCGTGGCGCCGACGGCCACCGACCCGTTCCAATCCCGGTTCGCGAAGGTGACGTGTTGCCCAGACACGACCGCCTGCGCGTCCCAGAAGCTGCCGATCGAGGCCCCGGCCGGCAGATCGAACTCCACCTTCCAGGACGTCATGGCGGCCGCGCCCGAATTGCTGACCGTCACCTCGTCCTGCCAGCCGCTGCCCCAGTCGGAGACCGTCCGCACGGATGCGGTCGGCGCCGCGGCCGAGGCGGGAAGGGCGAACCAGGTCGTCGCCGCGGCCGCCACCGCGGCGCCGGCCGTGAGAAGGAGTGTTCGTTTGCGAGGCAAGGTTGCTCCAAGATCGGGGGACAGGGACGAAGCAATCCTGAAAAGGAACCGACATCAACGAACAGGTCTTTACAGTTCCTTTAAGGTGCCTCTGCCCCTTTGCCCCGTGGCGCTTACCCGCGGTGCCACTTCTGGTTGGCGGTGCCGGCGCAGTCCCACGTCTGCAGCGCCGCGCCCCAGTTGCCGTTCCAGTCCTTGATGTCGACGCACTTGTTGGCCTGCGGATTCACCAGGTCACCGGCGGCCGACAGGACGAACTGCTGGGCCGGGTTGCCGCTGCACGTGGCGATCTGGATGACCGCGCCGCTGGCGGTCGAGCCCCACGCCACGTCCATGCACTTGTTGTTCGACGTCTGGAGCGTCCCGTTCACGAACGTCCATTTCTGCGCGCCCGAGCCGTTGCAACCCCACGTCTGCAGCGGCACGCCGTCGGAGAAGTTGGAGTTGGGCACGTCGATGCAGGTCCCGTTCCAGTCGCTGATCAGCGAGGAGGTCGAGGAGCCGCCGCCGCTCGTGGTCAGGGACAGCCCGTACGCGCCGAGGATCTCGTTGACCGGCTGGAACCACATCGTGCCGCCGGACGAGCAGTTGCCGCTGCCGCCCGAGGTGACGCCCTGCGCCTGGTTGCCGGTGATCCACGAGCCGCCGGAGTCGCCCGGCTCGGCGCACGCGTTGCTGCGGGACAGCCCGGAGACCGATCCCTGGGCGTAGACGACGGTCTCGTTGCGGCCGAGCAGCGTGCCGCAGCGCCAGCCGGTGGTGCGGCCGGAGCGGCAGATCGAGCTGCCGATCGCCGCGTCCTGCGAGCCCGCGACCACGACGTTCCCGCCCGCGTAGTTGTTGACCCACGGCTGCGGCGTCCAGCTGCCGTTGGTGCGGATCCACGAGTAGTCGTTGCCGGGGAACGACGAGGCGGCGAACGTGCCCTGGCTGACGTTGTTGTAGCCGAGCGTCGGGCTGCCCGCGCCGCCGCAGTGCCCGGCGCTGACGAAGCCGCCCGCGACCGCGAAGCCGATCGAGCACAGCGTGTTGCCGTTGATCACGTACTGGTCGCCGCCGCGGATGTCGTACATCGTGCGCGGCTGCTCGGCCATGGCCTGGACGGTGACCGCGCCGGCGCCGCTGGCCTCGGCGAACTTTCGCGCCGCGCCTTCCGCGCCCGGTTTCGCGAGCACGACGACCCGGTTCCCGGGCACGTCGACATACCAGCCGCGGACGGCGGCCCGGGCCGCCCCGGACGCGTGGCGGTCGAGTCGCGTGCGCGCCGCGGCGAGGTCGGCGTCCGAGTGGGCCACCAGCACCGGGGTGGCGCCCTCCGCCCGTACGGCGGCCTCGGCGGAGGGTGCGGTCACCGCGACCGTGAGTCGCGTCGCCCCCGCGGGAATCCAGGCGCCCGCGAAGGCCGAGCCGAGCCGGGCGCGCAACCGCTTCTCCACCACCGGCGCCGCCGCCTCGGTGCGCAACCGCACGGCGATCTGGCCGTCGTCGAGCTTGAGGTCGCGGCGCATGGCGGCGAGCATGCCGGGCGCGAGGTCGAATTTCGGTGGCGCCGCCGAAGCGGGCTGGGGTGTCAGGGTGGCGGTCGTGATCACCGCGGCGGCGATCGCGAGCAGTCTTCGGCCCATCGGGGAGTCCTTCCACACGTGAGACGCAGGGGGAACGGAGGAAGGAGAGCGCTCTCTAGATCGGAGTCTGTCTATCTGTGACAACGCTGTCAAGAAACCTTCCGGAAACCTGCCCGGACGCACCAACGTGTCCTGTATCGCCTGCCCTCGCCGTCACCGGGCCGCCCGTGCGAGGCTGGGAACTTCCAGATGCGCGAGCGATGGGGACACGGGGCCATGGGCATGATCAAAGTCGTCGGGCTGGTGCTGCATCCGCGGCGCGACTGCGGCTCCGCGATCGACGCCATCGTGGCGTGGGCCAACCGGCGTGACGTCACCGTCCTCGGTCTGCACGACGAGATCAACCGGATCGACTGCGACGCCGTGGCGGTCAGCCAGGAGGAGATGGTCGAGCGGGCCGGCCTGCTGGTCAGCCTCGGCGGCGACGGCACCATGTTGCGCACGATGCGCCTGGTCGAGGGCCGCAAGACGCCGGTGCTCGGGGTCAACGTGGGCCGGCTCGGCTTCCTCGCCGAGGTCGACCTGCCCGACCTGGCCGGCGCGCTCTCCGCGATCGACGAGCACAAGTTCACGATCGAGTCGCGGACGGCGGTGCGCACGGTCCTGCCCGACGGCAAGGAGGTCTCGGCCTTCAACGACATCGCGCTGGTCCGGGTGCCGGGCGACGGGCTGGCCGCGGTCGGCATCCGGGTCGAGGGCAAGAGCTTCGTCAACTACGCGGCCGACGCGGTGATCGTGTCGACGCCGACGGGCTCCACCGCGTACTCGTTCTCGGCCGGCGGCCCGATCGTCTCGCCCAACGTCGAGGGCCTGATCGTCAGCGCCGCGGCCGCGCACTCCTCGTTCAACCGCTCGCTCATGCTGGCGCTCGACGAGCGGCTCGACCTGGCCGTGCTGTCGCCGAGCGGCCGTCTGGCGATCGAGGTCGACGGCATCATCGAGGGCTACGCCGCGCCCGAGGACAAGCTCGAGATCGAGCCGGTGCCGGCCGCCGCCCTGGTGGTACGCCTCGGCAACACCTCGTTCTACGAGCGGGCCCGGCGCAAGCTGCGGGTCGAGGGCAGCGCCCAGGTCGGCCCCTCCGACTCGGCCGACAACGCGGTGGTGGTCGACAGCTTCGAGCGCCAGCGCTACGAGATCCTGCTCGGCGGCGAGGTCGCCGGCGTGCTGCACTACCGGCGGCACGGCGGCCTCATCGAGCTGATGCACACCGAGATCGAGCAGACCTTCGCCGGGCAGGGCCTGGCCGGCCGGCTCGCCTCGGCCGCCCTCGAGGACGCCCGCTCGCGCGCCACCCCGGTCGTCGCCACCTGTCCCTTCGTCAGCGGCTACCTCGAACGCCACCCCGAGTTCTCCGACCTGCTATCAGATGGGGTTTGACACATGGGCCATCCCGCCATCCTGACCGTCGACGACGACCCCTCGGTCTCCCGGGCGATCGCTCGCGACCTGCGCCGCAAGTACGGCGAGGAGTACCGCATCCTGCGGGCCTCCTCGGCGTCCGAGGCCCTGGACGCGCTGCGCGAGATCAAGCTCCGCGGCGGCCGGGTCGCCGTCATGCTCGCCGACTACCGGATGCCGCAGATGAACGGCATCGAGTTCCTGGAGCAGGCGATGGACCTGTTCCCCAACGCCCGGCGGGCGCTGCTCACCGCGTACGCCGACACCGACGCCGCGATCCAGGCGATCAACGTGGTCGACGTCGACCACTACCTGCTCAAGCCCTGGGACCCGCCGGAGGAGAAGCTCTACCCGGTCATCGACGCCCTGCTCGACGCGTGGCAGGCCACCGGCGACCGCGAGCTCGAGGACATCCGGGTCGTCGGGCACCGCTGGAGCGAGCCGTCCTACCAGCTGCGCGACTTCCTGGCCCGCAACCTGGTTCCGTACCGGTGGCTCGCCGCCGACGAGCCCGAGGGTCGTCGCCTGCTCGAGGCGGCCGGCGTCGGTCCCGAGTCGGTGCCGCTGGTGGTCACCGCCGACGGCCGGGCCATGGCCCAGCCGAGCACCACCGAGGTGGCCGAGGCGGCCGGGCTCACCACCACCCCCGGTCGCGACTTCTACGATCTGATCATCGTGGGCGGCGGGCCGGCCGGGCTCGGCGCCGCCGTCTACGGCGCCTCCGAGGGCCTCAAGACGCTGCTGGTCGAGCGGCAGGCGGTCGGCGGCCAGGCCGGGCAGAGCTCCCGGATCGAAAACTATCTGGGCTTCCCGGACGGCATCTCGGGCGCGCAGCTGACCGACCGGGCGCGGAGGCAGGCCGGCAAGTTCGAGGCCGAGGTGCTCAACACCCGCGAGGTGACCGGCCTGCGGCTGGACGGCTCGGCCCGGACGCTGACGTTCGCCGACGGCGGCGAGGTGTCGGCCCACTCGATCGTGCTGGCGACCGGCGTGGCCTACCGCCCGCTCGCGGCCGACGGCATCGCCCGGCTCACCGGCTCGGGCGTCTACTACGGCTCGGCCTCGACCGAGGGGCCGGCCTGCGCGGGCGCCGACGTGTTCATCGTCGGCGGCGCCAACTCGGCCGGCCAGGCGGCGCTGTTCTTCGCCCGCTACGCCAAGAAGGTCACGCTGCTGGTCCGTGGCCAGGCGCTCGAGTCGTCGATGTCGTACTACCTGATCCAGCAGCTGGCGCGCACCGAGAACATCGAGGTCCGCACCAACTGCGAGGTGATCGGGGCGCACGGCGACGGGCATCTGCAGGCCATCACCATCTGCGAGAACAAGGGCAGCCTCGAGACGACGGTCGAGTGCGGGGCGCTGTTCGTCTTCATCGGCGCCGAGCCGCGCACCGACTGGCTGGGCGAGACGGTCGAGCGGGACGACAAGGGCTTCGTCTTCACCGGTCCCGATCTGCTGGCAAGTGGATCTCGTCCGAAGGGATGGGATCGGGAGCGCGATCCGTTCTACCTGGAGTGCAGTGTTCCCGGCATCTTCGCCGCCGGCGACGTCCGGGCCAACTCGGTCAAGCGAGTGGCCTCGGCGGTCGGCGAGGGCGCGATGGCCGTCACGCTGGTCCATCGCTACCTGGAGGCGCAGTAATGGCCGATGTCGAAGAAGTGCGCTTGGTGCCCTGTGAGCCGGGCGCGCTGACCCCCGCCGAGCTCAAGACCCTGTTCCTGTTCGAGAAGCTGACCGACGAGCAGCTCGCCTGGATCGCCGCGCACGGCTGCACCATGCACATGCCCGCGGGCGGCGTGGTGATCCGCGAGGGCGACCCGGCCGACCAGTTCTTCGTGCTGCTCAGCGGCACCATCGCGCTGAGCCGCAAGGTCGGGCAGGACGAGGTGCAGACGACCCGCACCGAGCAGCGCGGCGTCTACATGGGGGCGACCCAGTCCTACCTGCGCGACGACGGCGTGCCCCGCAACTACATGGCGAGCATGCGCGCGCTCGACGACTCCGACTTCTTCGTGCTCTCGTCGGCGGACTTCAGCCACATGATGCGCGAGTGGTTCCCGATGGCGATCCACCTGCTCGAGGGCCTGACCCTGGGCATGCGCACCACGGCCGCGGCGATCAGCGAGCGGCAGCGGCTGGCGGCGCTCGGCGCGCTCTCGGCCGGGCTCATGCACGAGCTGAACAACCCGGCCGCGGCCGCCTCCCGGGCCGCCGCCTCGCTGCGCCAGCGGGTCGCCGGCATGCGGCACAAGCTCGGCATGCTCGCCGCCGGCAAGGTGCCCACCGACCGGCTCGTGGCGCTCGTCGAGCTCCAGGAGGACGTCATCGAGCGGGCGGCCAAGGCGCCGACGCTCACCGCCATGCAGACCGCCGACCGCGAGGACGAGCTCGGCGACTGGATGGACGAGCACAACGTCACCGGCGGCTGGGACCTCGCGCCCGTCTTCGCCCAGGCCGGGCTCGACATCGACTGCCTCAACGAGATCGAGACCCGGGTCGGCGCGACCGAGCTGCTCGACCAGGCCATCCACTGGCTCGGGTACGCGCTCGAGACCGAGCAGCTGATGAGCGACATCGAGGACGCCACGGGACGGGTGTCGTCGCTGGTCAACGCCGCGAAGCAGTACTCGCAGATGGACCGGGCCGCACACCAGTGGATCGACGTGCACGGCGGCCTGAAGTCGACGCTGGTCATGCTCAACCACAAGATCGGCAACGGGATCAAGGTCGTGAAGGACTTCGACCGTACGCTGCCGCAGATCCCGGCCCACCCGGCCGAGCTCAACCAGGTCTGGACCAACCTGATCGACAACGCGGTCCAGGCCATGAACGGCGTCGGCACGCTGACGATCAAGACGTACCGCGAGGACGACCACGTGATCGTCTCGATCGGCGACACCGGGCCGGGCGTCCCCGACGACCTGAAGAAGCGGGTCTTCGAGCCGTTCTTCACCACCAAGGCGGTCGGCGAGGGCACCGGCCTCGGCCTCGACATCTCCTACCGCATCGTGGTCAACGGCCACGGCGGCGACATCGTGCTCGACTCTCACCCCGGCGACACGCGATTCATGGTCCGGCTTCCGGTGGCGGAGCCGGCGTCGGCTTAATTCATTAGACCTCGGGCGTACGCCCGGGGATCGTGAACGGCGTGCGACAAGACCTTCTGTGGGACGCCGACGTTGCGCGGCGCTACGACACGCCGGGCGAGGGCATGTTCGCCCCCGAGGTGCTCGGGCCGACGGTCGACCGGCTCGCCGCGCTGGCGGGGGAGGGCGCCGCGCTCGAGTTCGCGATCGGCACCGGGCGGGTGGCGATTCCGCTCGCCGCCCGCGGGGTGCCGGTCACGGGCATCGAGCTCTCCACGGCCATGATCGACCAGTTGCGGACCAAGGCGACCGAGGCCGAGATCCCGGTGATCGCCGGCGACATGGCCACGGCCACCGCGCCGGGCCGCTTCACGCTCGCCTACCTGGTCTTCAACACGATCGCCAACCTGCTCACCCAGGCCGAGCAGGTCGACTGTTTCCGCAACGCCGCCCGCCACCTCGAGCCGGGCGGCCGCTTCGTGATCGAGCTGTGGTTGCCCCAGCTGCGCGAGCTGACGCCCGGCCTCGGCGGCGTGGCGGTGGTGACCGAGCCCGGCTACATCCTGGTCGACACCTACGACCCGCTGAACCAGCAGGTCGTCTCGCACCACTTCCGCTTCGGCGAGCGGGTCGACGGCAGCCGCGAGGCCACGGTCGGCCGCACCCCGCACCGCTACATCTGGCCGTCCGAGCTCGACCTGATGGCCCAGCTGGCCGGCTTCGAGCGGGAGTCCCGGCACGCCGATTGGTCCGGCGCCGCGTTCACGGCCGATTCCGGATCCCATGTCTCGGTGTATCGGCTCGCTCGCTGATCGTTGGCACGAAGGTGTGAGGGAGCGCTCCCGGAAGATCCATACGCTGTGGCGCATGAAGCGTGTTGTTCCGTTCGCCGCCCTCGTCCTGCTTGCCGGCTGCACCGCCCAGGCGGCCACCCCGCCGGCCGCCGTTTCTCCGGCCGCCACTTCCCCGGCCGCCGTTTCTCCGGCCGCCACTTCTCCGGCCGCCGCTCCGACGCAGACCTCGGGCCACGGCGGCGGTGGCGCGCCGACCGCGACCCCGACTCTCGCCTCGGACCCGGGCGACGGCAACATGCTGGTCGGCCGCGGCACCGACGCCGATTGGAAGTCGCTGGTCAAGCCCTGCCCCAACGCCGGCCAGAAGCCGATCGTCCAGAAGGTCGTCACCGGCGACGTCAACCACGACGGCACCTACGACGCCCTGGTCGCCCGCAGCTGCGAGGCCCGGACCTCGTACTGGCCGTCGACCGTGGAGATCTTCGACGGCGTCTCCGACGCGAACGCCCCGACCCGGCTCGGCACGCTGCTCACCGACGTCGGCCCGGACGACCAGCCATGGGTGGTCGGGCTGCGGGTCGACGGCGGCGCGGTGGTGATCAAGGCCTACGGGGTCGACGCGCACAGCGACAACGCCTGCCCCGACCTGACGTTCACCTACCGCTACCGCCTGGACGGCAAGGCCGCCCACCGCGACCAGCGTCAGGTCGCGAACGCCGGCAAGTGCCTGCCCGTGGGCTGACTACTCGAGCAGCCCGCGGACGTACGCCGCCTGGCCCGCGTGCTGCGCATCGTCGTCGATGACGCTGACCAGCCGCACGCCGAGCGTGACCGGCGGGTCCCAGGCGGTGTCCACCACCCGGTCGAGGTCCGCCTCGGTCAGCCCGGCGATGACCTCGAGCGTGCGGTCGTGGACCGCCCGGTAGTAGTCCACGAGCGCCTGGGCGCTCTCCGGGACGACCCGGGTGACCTGCGTGGACGAATGGCCGTACCCGGTGTCCGACGGGTCGGCCTTGAGCCCGAAGCGGGGCGCCCAGTCCCCGGTGACGTAGATCTGCTCCCCGTCGATCAGGTCGGCCACGTGGTCGTCCTGCACCCGGGTGAGATGCCAGACCAGCCAGCCGATCGAGTTCGCCCCCGGCGCCGGCGACCAGCGCAACTGCTCGGGGGTGAGGTCGTGCACGGCGGTGTGCACGAGGTCGGGAATGCGCCCGAGTCCTTCGGTCAGGATGTCCTTGGCGTCCATGCTGCTTACTCCGTCCCGTCGTCCGGGTTCTGAGTATCCGCGCCCTTCTGCGGCTGAGCGCCGGAACCATCGCCGCTGCCGGCGCCGCCGCCGGTGTTGGCGGCCGGGTCCTGGGTGGGCGCGTCCGTCGTCGGCGCGTCCGTGGCCGGGGCCTCGGTCGTCGCGCCGTCGCTCGGCGCCGGCGCCTCGGTGGTGGACTGCTGCGTCGGCTGGTCGGTGGGTTGGTCGGTCGGCTGGTCGGTCGGCGTCGCGCTGGAGGACGGCGCCGGGGTCGACTTGTCTGACTTGTCAGACTTTCCGCTGCTGTCGCCGAAGATGCTGGAGACCGTCGAGCGATCGCCCTGCCCGCCCCGGGTGGCGTCCGCGATCGACCGGCCCGAGACCAGCTCGGCGGCCGTGAGCGTGCCCATGGCCAGCACGAACAGCGCGCCGGCGACGAGGGCCACCCGCTTCCAGCGGACCTTCTTGGGCGACGCGTCCATGGCCGGCAACGGCATCGTGGCGTCGGCGGCGGCCGCGACCGGCGGGGTGCCCACCGCGGCCGGAGCCGCCGTGAACGTGCCGACCAGCTTCTGGTGGCCGCGCCGGAGCGAGCGCTGGTAGATCTCGGTGCCGACGGAGCCGATCACACTGGCCACGGCGGCGCCGGCGAGCGTTCCCGCGACGCCCATGTACGAGCCGATCACTGCCGCCGAAAGCGCGGCCAGCACACCAGCGATGGTCTTGGGAATGTCGATGCCGGACCAGATCCGGTCCGGTGCGTGCTCAGTCATGTCCTCCTCTGCCCTTACTCCTGTGGCCGTGAGCTATTCGCCTTTACCGCACGGCCGATCGCTAAACCCCGTCGCTCGGCCAGCACCTCGCGCAGCGGGCGCACCACGATGCCCTCGGCCGCCAGGTGCCGCCGGGCCAGCCTGCGGTTACGCAGGATCGCGACGAGCCCGATCGCGAAGATGAGATATTGCACGCTCATCGCGACCTTGAAATCGCCGATGTCGTAGTCGGCGCGGCCGCCGGTGCGGGCGTCCAGGATCAGCCCGATCAGCTCGATGGTCACCAGCGACGCCACGAACCCGCCGACGTTCACCACCCCGGTCGCCGTCCCGAGGCGGCTCGGCGGGTTGAACGTACGCGCATAGTCGAAGCCGATCATCGAGCCCGGACCGCCGAGGCCCAGCGCGACCACGAGCATCACCAGCAGCGGCAGCGGCGCGTGCCCCGGCCAGGCCAGCACCACCGTCCAGGCCGACGCGTTCGCCGCCACGATGCCGAGGACCAGCCACGAGCGGCGCAGCGGGTGCCGCTGCACCAGCACCCCGATCAGCGGGCCGGCCGCCATGCCGACCAGCACGAACAGGGTGAGCAGCGTGCTCGCCGTCTCGCGGTCGAGGCCCTCGCCGGCGATGAGGAACGGGAAGCCCCACATCAGCGCGAAGACCGTGCCGGTGAACTGGGTGGTGAAGTGCGACCACAGCCCGAGCCGGGTGCCCGGGTGCCGCCACGCGCCGGCCAGGTCGGCGCCGAGCCGCCGCACGGTGATCGGCGCGCCGGTGCTGACCTTCCGCTCCGGGGTGTCCCGCAGGGCGGCGGCCGCGGCCAGCACCACGAAGACGCCGGTGCCCGCGGCGCCGAGGAACGCGGTGGTCCAGCCGGGACCGGCGAGCAGGGCGGCCAGCGGTACGGCCGAGAGCACCTGCCCGGCCTGACCGACCAGTCCCGTGAGCTGGGTGACCACCGGGACGCGCCGGGCCGGGAACCACTGCGGCACCAGGCGCAGCACGCTGATGAACGTCATCGCGTCGCCCGCGCCGACCAGGATGCGGGCGAGCACCGCGCCCTCGACGCCGTGCGCCGTGGCCATCAGGCCCTGCCCCGCCGCCATGATCAGGCCACCGGTCACCACCAGGCGCAGCGAGCCGAACCGGTCGAGCAGCAGCCCGACCGGCACCTGGAGGCCGGCGTAGACGAGAAGCTGGAGCACCGCGAACGAGGCCAGCGCGCCCGCGCCGACGTGGAACCGCTCCTGCGCGTCCAGTCCCGCGACCCCGAGCGAGGTGCGATGAAGGACGGCCATGATGTACGCGGCGAGCCCGGCGGCCCATACCGCCCAGGCCCGTCGGCCGGGTCGCAGGGGCATGGCTCGCCTTCCGTTTTGCTTACTTACGCGTGCGGAAGTAAGCCTTCTCCTCGGGCCGTCCCGGGGCAACGAATCGCGTCCCAGACCACACGTGCGCCTGCTCACTAACGCCGGGACCAGCGCGGTAACGTGCGACCGATTCCTTTTCCTCTCCCGGCGGGTCTGCATGACCATGGATGGCACTCTCACCACCGACACCCTGACCGCCGAGTTCGCCCGGGAACGCCGCGGGCTGGTGGCGCACGCCTACCGGATGCTCGGCGCGCGCGACGACGCCGAGGACGTGGTGCAGGAGACCTATCTGCGGGCGCTGCGCGGGTGGTCCGGCTTCGACGGCCGCGCGTCGGTGCGCACCTGGCTCTACCGGATCGCCACCAACGCCTGCCTCACCGCCCTCGACGGCCGCAAGCGCCGGGCGCTGCCCTCGGACGCGGACGGTGACGAGGTCGACTGGATCGGCCCGTTCCCCGCCGACCCGGCCGACTCGGTCACCGCCCGCGAGGGCGTCCGGCTGGCCTTCATCGCCGGCATCCAGCACCTGCCACCCCGCCAGCGCGCCGTCCTGCTGCTGCGCGACGTGCTGGCCTTCTCGGCCGCCGAGACCGGCGAGATCCTGGACCTGTCGGTGCCGGCCGTGAAGAGCGCGCTGCAGCGGGCCCGGGCCCGGATGGACGCGGTGGCCCCGACCCGCGACGACGTGCTCGAGCCGGACGACCCGCGCTCGCGCGACCTGCTCGACCGCTACATGGCCGCCTGGGAGGCGGCCGACCCGGTCGCGTTCCGCGAGATCCTGCGGGCCGACGCCCTGATCGAGCAGGCCGGCTCGCCCGACGTGGCCCGTGGCCGCGACACGTGCCTGGCCTTCGCCGGCCCGTTCATGGGCGCGCCCGGCGATTGGCGGATGACCCCCACGGTCGTCAACGCGCAGCCGGCCGTGCTCGCCACGTGGCACGGGTCGCCGTACGGGCTGGCGGTTTTGACCACCACGCCGAGCGGAATCCTCGCGGTGACCTTGTTTCCCGCTGCTTGACGCGGGCTTTTAACGCAGGGCCGCGACCAGCGCGCCGCCGTCGGCCTCGACCACCGTGCCGGTGAGGTTGGGGTTGGTGGCGGCCAGCGCGACCACCTCGGCCACGTCCTCGGGCGCGGCGATGCGCCTGGTCGGCAGCAGCTCGGCCATCTGCGCGAAGTAGGCCCGGCGATCCTCCTCGGGCAGGCCGTCCCACCAGGGCGTGTCGACCAGGCCGGGGGAGACCCCGTTGACCCGGATCGGCGCGAGCTCGGCCGCCAGTGGCCGGACCATCGCCTCGATCGCGCCGTTGATCGCGGCCAGCCCCGCCGTGCCCGGCATCGCGGCCCGCGCCGAGATCGCCCCGATCAGCGTGATCGAGCCGGTCGGCGCCAGGTGCGGCAGCGCGGCCCGCACGGTGGTCAGATGGGCCCAGAACTTCGCGTCGAACGCCCCGCGCAGCGTCCCCAGGTCGAGCTCGGCCAGCGGTCCCGCGCCCTGGGCGCCGCTGAGCGCGACCACCAGCCAGTCGATCCGCCCGACCTTCTCGACGACGGCGCCGATCTGCTCCGGGTCGCCGCCGTCCGCCCGGTGGGCGATCAGCCCCGCATCGACGGCGCGCTCGCGGCGGCCGACGACGTGGACCGTTGCCCCGCGCTCCCGCAGCAGACGGGCCGTGGCCAGGCGATGCCCGACGTGCCGCCGACCACGAGAGCCGTTGTGTCGCTCATGTCGCTCCTCATTTCTCATTCCTCATTCTTCATTTCGAACCGGACCGTCTCGTTTTGTTTTTACGCTAGCATCGTTCCCGTGACGCAACAACGGGCCGGACGCAAACGCAGCGAGGAGAGCCGGCAGGCGATCCTGACGGCGGCTCTTGAGCTGGTCGGCGAGGTCGGCTACGCGGGCCTCTCGATCGAGGGCATCGCCGCCCGCTCCGGCACCGGCAAGCAGACGATCTACCGCTGGTGGCCGTCGAAGGCCGACGTGCTGCTCGATGCCCTGGCCGTCACGGCCGACCTGCACATCCCGATCCCCGACGAGGGGAGCTACCCGGCCGACCTGCGCGCGTTCCTGACGGCGACGTTCGCGCTGGGCCGCCAGGGCCAGGTCATCGAGGTGCTGCGGGCGCTGATGGCCGAGGCCCAGATCAACCCGGCGTTCGGCGAGCGCTTCCGCGAGGGTTTCCTGCGGCGCCGCCGCGACGCGCTCGCCGTGCTGGTCGAACGGGCCGCGGCCCGCGGTGACCTCCCCGCGACGATCCGGCCGTCGACCGTGGCCGACATCCTGTTCGGCGTGCTGTGGTACCGGATGCTGGCGACCGTCGACCCGGTCGACGAGACGCTGATCGACGAGCTGGTCGGGGTTCTGGGGCGATAGTCGCTCCCGCCGCGGCATCGTGCCGGCGGCGGCATCGTGCCGGCGGCGGCGGCATCGTGCCGGCGGCGGCGGGCGTGCCGGCGGCGGCGGGCGTGCCGGCGGCGTGCCAGCAGCGGCGTGCCGGCGGCGGACCTAGGTGCGGATCGTGCCGGCGGCGGACCTAGGTGTGGATCGTGCCGGCTCGGGTCGAGTTGCGGGATCGTGCCGGCGTCGCCTCCGCCCCGGCCACCGGCCGAATCAGCTCATCCGCCACCCAGCGGGCCGCGCCGGCCGGATAGGGCGGGTTGAGCCCGAGCACGATATGTCCGAAGCCGGCTTCGAGGGCCCGGCTCATCGCCTCGCGGGTGACCGCCGGTTCGTCGTAGGAGACCGGCAGGAACATCGAGCGGGTGATCGCGCCCGGGTCACGCCCGATCTCGGCGCAGTACCGGTCGAGCAGCGCGCTGCGCTCGATGCAGTCGTCGAGGTCGCCGCCCGGAATGTTCCACAGGTCGGCGTGCTCGGCCACCACCCGCAGCAGCTTGGCCGACCGCCCGCCGATCATGACGGGCGGGTGTGGCCGCTGCACCGGCTTGGGGTTCCCGAAGGCGCCCTCCACCTGCACGAACTCCCCGTCGAAGTCGAACGGCTCGTCCGCGGTCCACAGCCTCCGGATGACGGTCAGCCCCTCCGCGAGCGCCGACACCGAATGCCCGAAGTCGTGGTACGGCAGCCCGTGCCCCGCATACTCGCGCCGGGCCAGCGGATGGCTCGGCCGCGACCCCGCCCCGATGCCGAAGTCGAGCCGCCCACTCGAGACGATGTCGACGGTCGTCGCGATCTTGGCAAGCATCGCCGGCGGCCGGAAGCGGTTGCTCGTCACGAGCAGTCCCAGCCGCAGCCGCTCGGTCCGCGCCGCGAGCGCCGACAGCAGCGTCCAGCCCTCCATGATCGGCCCGTCCGGATCCCCGCCGATCGCCATCAGATGGTCGAAGAGCCAGGCGTGCCCGATCTCCGGAACCCCGTCGGCCTCCTCCCAGACCCGCAGAATGTCCCGGTAGCCAACCTGCATGGGCGCCGTCATGATCCCGACCTGCATGAGTGGTCCTCCCGCGTCTAGCATGGCTCGCAAACGGAACCCGGTTCCGCTACCGCAGTAAACGGAACCCGGTTCCGTTTAGACGATACGGAACCCGGTTCCGTTTTGCCAAGCGCCGCCGAACAACGACCGGCCCTCGCGTGGGCAGGGGCCAGACGAACGCAGGTCGGACACGGCCAGGGAGGCCAAGCGGGCAGGCCCGACGCGCCCGCCGAACGACACCGGCCCGGCACCGACGCAGGCGCCGGGCGGCACAGGCCGGCGCCGATGCAGGCGCCGCGAAAGGCAGTCCGGCGCCGACGCGGGTGTCGCGCAAGGCAGTCCGGCGCCGATGCGGGTGCCGGGGGAGGCAGTCCGGCGCCGATGCGGGTGCCGGGAAACGCAGGCCGGCGCCGACGCAGGCGCCGGGCGACATGCAGGCCGGCTCCGACGTGGACGCCGGGGGAACACAAGAGGAGCGGTGTGAACGAGGGGTCGAAGCGGGCCGACGCGCGCCGCAACAAACAGTCACTGCTCGATGCGGCGGCGGCCGAGTTCGTAGCGCATGGCGTGGACGCGCCGGTGCGGGACATCGCAGCGAGGGCCGGCGTCGGAGTCGGCACGATATATCGGCATTTTCCCAACCGCGCCGACCTGATCGTCGCCGTCTACCGGCATCAGGTCGAGTCGACCGCCGAGGCCGGCCCGGCCCTGCTCGCCAAGGGCCCCACACCCCACATCGCGCTGGCCAAGTGGGTTGACCTGTTCGTCGACTTCCTGATCACCAAGCACGGCCTGGCCGAGGCGCTGCAATCCGATGACGCGTCCTTCCAGAGCCTGCACGCCTACTTCCTCGACCGGTTGGTCCCGGTATGCGGCGAACTCCTGGCCGCCGCCGTCGAGGCCCGCGAGATCCGGCCCGGCACGGAGCCCTTCGAGCTGATGTACGCGATCGGCAACCTCTGCATCGGCGCCGACAAGGACCCCCGCTACGACGCGCGCCGCATGGTCGGCCTGCTGGTCGACGGCCTACTCCTGCGCTAGCCGAACCTCGGCGCCGGGCGCGAGAAAGTCGCGCAAGCGGGCGGCTTCCGCCAGGAGCGGATCAAATTCACCGCGCCCGTACGGCATGAGCTCCAACACCCGGCCCGGCTGGGAACCGGCCCCGGTGTTGCGGACCTGCCACGTCCCCCGCCATTCGCCGTCGAGCAGGAACGTTCCAGTCGTGGCGCCCGGGCCCGGGGGCAGTGGGACTCGCCGGCCGGCCGGGTTGAAGCGCGTCCGATCGGCGTGGGCGAGCAGCAGATTGTCGTATTCGGGCAGGAACCGGGGCGGCGCCGGCACGTCCTCGCCCGGGCGCGGCGCATCGGGCAGGTCGTAGACGGTCTGATCGCTCTCGGTCGTGAACGCCATCAGCGGCAGCCGCGCCACCACCTCGGCGAGCCGGGTCAGGCCCGACCACATCTGCAGGTCGGCGACGCTGGCCGGCCCGAACGCCGCCAACCCGCGCAGCACCAGGTCGTCCACGGGCGTCACCCGCAGCGGCTCGCCCAGCCACGTCTCCACCGGCGTCCACGCGGCCGGCCCGGTGCGCCCCCAGACCCCGCGCGGCGGCACCTGGCAGATCGGAACTTCCCGGGCCGCCGCGAACGCCAGCTCGCCGGCGTCGGCCTCGGGCCACCGCGAACGAAGCAGCCGGCCGAGCTCCACGCGGGTGCTCGGCCGCTCGGTCAGCAGCCGCCTCGCCTCCGCGCGCAGCTCGCCGAGATCGACGCCCACGGTCGGTGGATCGGTCCGCGGCCGGGCGCCCTCCGCGGACGACGTCCCCTCCGCACGGGCGGCGCCGGCCTCGGTCCGAGGGTGGGCGCGCTCCGGGAGTGGCGGCCGATCCGCACGGGCGTCGCCGGCCCCGGTCCGCGGCCGGGCGCCCTCCGCGGACGACGTCCCCTCCGCGCGGGCGGCGCCGGCCTCGGTCCGCGGTCGGGCGCTCTCCGCGAGCGGCCGCCCATCCGCACGGCCGGCGCCCGCGTCGACGGCGAGGCCTCGGACGAGCGGGGCGATCGCGGCGGCGTGGCGGGCGCGGAAGTGAGCCTGCCAGTCGAGGCAGTCGCGGGCGCTGACCAGATGGACCGTGGCTCGCATCATGTGGGTGCGGACCACGCGGCGGTCCTCGGTCAGCTTGGACAGCTCCTCCGGGTCGAAGCCGTCGAGGCGGGTCCACAGGCCGACGTAGGGGGCCAGCGGCGCCTGGGACTGCATGCCGCCCAGGCGCTCGATGGCGTCCAGCGCCGGGAGGGCGTGCCGGTCCAGGAGGAGCTGCCGGGCCAGGGTGGCGCGGCCCAAGGCCCTGCGGCTGAGCGTCGTCATGCGGTCAGGCTATGACCCCATGCGGTCAGTTTCCGGCCGCAAATGGGCGGTCAGCCAATCCAGGGTCTCGCGCAGGTACTCGGCCCGCGAGGTGCTGTGCAGCAGCTCGTGACCCTCGTCCGGGAAGAGCAGGTAGCGGTGCGGCACGCCGCGCTCGGCGAGGGCGGCGGCCACCTGGTCGGCCTCGATCACGGGGACGTTCGAGTCGTTCTCGCCGTGGACGATCATCAGGGGCGTTCGGAGCTGGTCGATGTGGGTCAGCGGGGAGAGGTCGCGCAGCAGGTCGGCGTCGGCGACGGGGTCGCCGTACTTCGACACCGCGGCGGCCGCGATCCAGGGCTCTGTGTGTTGATAAAAGGTGAAAAAGTTGGACATGCCGCAGACGTCGACACCGACCGCGAAGAGCGAGGGAAACGACGTCAGCGCGGCCAGCGTCAGATACCCCCCATACGACCGCCCCATACACCCAATAAGCGATTTGTCCGAAATGTGTGAGCCGACCAGATACTCAACGCACGACCGGACGTCCCGAACAGCGGCATACCTCAACGCTCCATTGTCCGCGTTCACGAAGCTCTTCCCGAACCCCGAAGACCCCCGGACATTGGCCGCGAACACCGCGATCCCCAACCGCACGAGCGCCTGAAACAATGGCCCGTGCCCCGGCCGCTCCTGCGCCTCGGGCCCCCCGTGCAGCCAGATCACCGTCGGGTGCGGCCCTTCGCCGGAGGGCCGGAACAACCACCCGCTCAGCTCCAGCCCGTCATCCCCCGGGAACGTCTCCAGCGTCGGCCGCACCGACCCGGCCGCGGCCGGCGCCGCCGACACCGCCCGCAGCTCTTCCCCGGAGTGCACCCACACCCCGTACGGCTGCCCCGGCCCCTCGGCCGCAAAGGCCAGCCCCGACCCGTCGAAGCTCCACCCGAGACCCGACACCACCGTCCCCGGCAGGGGCGAGACCCGCCGCCGAGCGCCCTCCGGCAGATCGACGAGCTCGACCTCGCTCTCGCCCCCGCGCACGTTCCACAGCACCGCCACCGCCGAGCCGTCCGGCACCAGCGCGAACCCCTCGACCTCGGCCCGCGCCGCGGCCGCCACCACCTGCACGCTTCCGTCGGCCGCGACCCGGATCAGGGCCGGGAACTCGCCGGCCTCCGACCGCGCGTAGACCGAGCCGTCCGGCGCGAGGACCGCCTGCTCGCCCAGCGCCACCGGGGTGTCCTCGCCCGACCGCAGGTCGCGCAGCACGATCCGCCGGTCGCCGCGCGGGCCGATCCGCAGCAGCGCGCGATCGCCCGCCACGTCCAGCAGCGAGATCAGCGTGCCCTTCGCCACCACCGAACGCGAGCCGGCCACCGGGTCGATCAGCAGCGCCGTGGTCAGGTTCTCGGTCACCGCCAGCAGCGAGCGGCCCGGCAGCCAGCGCATGTTCTCCGCCGTGTCGGTGCCGAACCCGGCCACGTGGTGCAGCTCGGACCCGTCCGGCCGCACCAGCCAGATCTCGTGCCGGGGCGCGCCGCCCGGCGACAGCTCGCACGCCAGCCAGCCGCCGCCACTGGACCACTGCACCGCCACGACCGGCGCGAGCCCGGTGTCGACCAGGAACGCGAGATCGCTGCCGACCGGCTGCACCCACACCTGCGGGCGCCCGCCACGGTCCGACACGTACGCGCAATGCTTGCCGTCCGGGGAAAGAGCCGGCGACCAGCTGCCACCGGCCTCGGGAGGTAGGGACCTCGTCCAGCTCGCCGGCAATACCGTGACGTCCATCCGGTTGAGCTGACCGGTCATGTGGTCCCCCTTCAGATCCCCTTGTCCTGCAACCACATCTCCAGCAGGGCGAGCTGCCACAGCTGGTTGGCGCCGAGCGTCGTGCGCGGCGTGTTCGGGTCGGCCAGCAGCCGATCGACGTACTCCGGCCGGAACAGGCCGCGGGAAACAGCGGCCGGCGCGTGCAGCGCGTCGCGCACCTTCTCCAGCATCGGTCCCGCCAGGTGCCGGATGCCGGGCACCGGGAAGTAGCCCTTGGTCCGGTCGATCACCTCGTCGGGCACCACCCCGCGGGCGGCGTCCTTGAGCACCCCCTTGCCGCCGTGCGCCAGCTTGAGCCCGGGCGGGCAGGCCGCGGCCAGCTCGACCAGCTCGTGGTCGAGAAACGGTACGCGCGCCTCGAGCCCCCACGCCATCGTCATGTTGTCGACCCGCTTGACCGGATCGTCGACGAGCATCACCTGGGAGTCCAGCCGCAACGCCGCGTCGACGGCGGTCTCGGCGCCGGGCCGTCCGAAGCTCGCGGCCACGAACTCCCGGCTGACGTCGTCGTCGAGCAGCCACTCGGGATTGAGCTGAGCGGCCAGGTCGGCGTGCGGACGATCGAAGAACTCCTGGGCGTACGCGTCGACGGCCGCACCGCGCGGAACGTGGGCGAGCGGCGGATACCAGCTGTACCCGGCCAGGATCTCGTCCGCTCCCTGACCCGATTGTACGACCTTGACCTGCTTCGACACGTCCTCGCTGAGCAGGTTGAACGCGATGCAGTCGTGGCTGACCATCGGCTCGCTCATGGCCGCGACCGTGCGGTCGACGGCGGGCAGGAACCGGTCGCGCCCGATCCGGATCTGGTGGTGCACGGTGTCGAACTGCTTGGCCACCAGGTCGGAGTAGGCGAACTCGTCGCCGCTCTCCCCGCCGGCCGCCTCGAACCCGATGCTGAACGTGGTGAGGCCGCGCTGCCCCTGCTCGGCCAGCAGCGCCACGATGTAGCTGGAGTCGATGCCGCCCGAGAGCAGCACCCCGACCGGCACGTCGGCCACCATCCGGCGCTTGACGGCTTCCGCGAGCTTCTCGTGGATGAGAGCGGGCCAGTCGTCCGCGGCCACGGAACGTGTGAACGAGGCTTCCCAGTAGACCTCATCGGAGAAGGTCCCGTCGGGGCGAATTGTCCGGATCGTGGCGGGCGGGAGCTTACGGACTCCGTTGATGATGGTTCGCGGGGCGGGCACGACCGAGTGGAACGTCATGTAGTGCTGGAGCGCCACCTTGTCGATCGAGGTGTCCACGTCGCCGGCCGCCAGCAGCGCCGGCAGCGTCGAGGCGAACCGCAGCCGGCCCGGCGTCTCGGCGAGGTAGAGCGGCTTGATGCCGAGCCGGTCGCGGGCCAGCATGACCTCGCCCGTCTCGTGCGACAGGATCGCGAACGCGAACATTCCGAGGAAGCGCCGCACGCACGCGGAACCCCATCGGTGGTAGGCCTTGATGATCACCTCGGTGTCCGAGGTGGAGAAGAACCGGTAGCCGTACGCGGAAAGCTCGTCCCGCAGTTGCTGGTAGTTGTAGATGCACCCGTTGAAGACCAGGGTGAGCCCCAGCTCCTCGTCGGTCATCGGCTGCCCACCGGCGTCGGACAGGTCGATGATCTTCAGGCGGCGGTGGCCGAACGCGACCGGGCCGCGGGTGAACAGGCCTTCCCCGTCCGGGCCGCGCGACGCGAGGCGGGGCAGCATCCGCCGTACCCCCTCCTCGTCGGCCGGCCGCGAGTCGAACCGGATCTCACCGGCGATTCCACACATGTCTCTCCTTCGGCGATTCTCAGTGGGACAGCAGCCAGGTGTCCTTCGAGCCACCCCCTCGCGAGGAGTTGACGATCATGCTGCCGGCCGGGGCCACGCGGGTGAGCGCGGCCGGCGCCACCACCGGCTCGGCGCCACTGAAGACGAAGGCGCGCAGGTCGACGTGGCGGGCCGCGAGCTGATGGCCGTCGAAGACCGGGTGCGTGGAGAGCCGGACGACCTCCTGGGCCACCCACCGGTGCGGGGCGGTGACGATCTGGCGGCGTACGGCCGAAAGGTCCTCGGGAGAAGCGTGGGGACCGATCACGATGCGATCGCCGCCGTAGCCGTCCACCGGCTTGCAGACCAGCTCGTCGAGCCGGGCCAGCACCTCCTGCCGCTGCTCGGGGATGCCGCAGAGGTAGGTCGGCACGTCGGCCAGCAACGGTTTCTCGCCGAGGTAGTACTCGATCAGGCGCGGCACGTACGCGTACACCGCCTTGTCGTCGCCGATGCCGTTGCCCAGCGCGTTGGCCAGCGTGATCGTGTCCGCGTGCAGCGCGGCCACCAGGCTCGGGCCCAGCGGCATGCCGTCCGCGCCCGGCGAGTGCACCAGGCTGTCCTCGTCCAGCCGCAGGTAGATCACGTCGACCGGGTAGCGCTTGCCGTTCCGCAGCCGGAAGGCGCGGGTGCCCTCGACGAACAGCTCGGTGCTGCGGATGACCGGCACGCCCATCTCCTCGGCCAGCATCTTGTGCTCGAACCAGGCCGAGTCGTCCGGCCCCTGGCTCAGCACCACGACCGCCGGGTCGTCGCCGGCGGACGGGCGGGCCGAGTCGCGCAGCGCCCGCAGCAGCAGCCGCGGCGTCCCCTCGATCGAGAGCAGCCCTTCCGGCATCGGCAGCTCGGGCAGCACGCTCTCGGTGAGCCGCCGGTTCTGCATGGCGTAGCCGATCCCGGACGGCACCCGCAGGTTGTCCTCGAGCACGCACCAGTTGCCGTCCACGTCCCGCACCAGGTCGACGCCGGCCACCTGGGCGCGGACCCCGTCGTGCCCGACCAGGGCGCCGCTGGGCCGCAGCTCGGGCGAGCCGTCGATCACCCATTCCGGCACCACGCCGTCGCGGACCACCGCCCGCTCGCCGTAGACGTCGCTCACGAACCGGTCGAGCGCCCGTACGCGCTGCACGAGCCCGGCGCCGAGCCGGTCCCAGTCGTCGGCCGGCACGATCCGCGGCACCAGGTCGAACGGGAACAGCCGGGTCGCGGCCTCGCCGGCCACGCTGAAGGTGATGCCCCGGGCGCGCTGCTCGTCGTCGCGCGCGTCCTCGCGGCGGCGCAGGCCGGCCGAGCCGAGGGCGCTCAGGACATTCAGGATTCCCGCGTACGCCGGTGCGACGTCGCCGCCCGGGAACGCCTCATCACCATCCATCCCGTACGGGAAGAGGCCGGCCGGCACCGACTGGCCTTCCGGGCCGATCCCCGTCGCGCCGCCCCGGGTGTCGGCCACCAGCAGGTCGACCACGTCGGAGATCCGGCCGCGCCGGGTCATCGCCCGCCGCTGCCGCGCGGCCGAGCTGCCCCGGCTCAGCGCCCGCACCGACAGGTCGAACACCTGCTCCCAGTCGCCCAGCTCCTCGAGCTGCGGCCGCAGGTCGCCGACCAGCCGCTCGACGGCGGCCGCGGCCGGGACCGGGGCCGGGCTTCTCGGCAGGTCGAGCAGTTCGCCCTCGAGTCCCGAGCGGGCGGCCCGCCACATCGCCGCCCGGTGCAGCGGGGGAGGTGTCTTCTTCGTATTTTGTCCGGACCGGTACTCCTGGCGGGCGCGCAGCACGAGCCCCCGGAACAGGCCCGCGATCAGCACCACCGTGTCCACGTCCGGGCTCGAGTCGGTGACCCGCAGCTCGACCGTGGGCACGTGGGCCGACGGCCGGACGTCGAAATAGACCATCTTGGGGTCGGTGATCGTGCCCGACGCGATCAGGTCGGCGACCAGGGCGTCGTGCTCCTCCGCGCTGCGGAGCTCGCCCGGGTCGCCGGCGGTCGGCCAGCGCATCCAGACCAGCGACCGCACGCTGGCGTAGCCGGAGTCCTCGCCCATCCAGTACGGCGAGCTGGTCGAGAGCGCGAGCAGCACGGGCAGCGCCCCGGTGACACGCTGCGTGACGGCGACGGCCTCGTCCCGGTCGGGCACGCCGACGTGCACCTGGGCGCCGCAGATCAGCTGCTCCCGGGCGAGCAGCTGGTAGTCGTCGAGCATCCGCCGGTACCGGGACGTGGGCGTCACGGGGAGTGACTCGAGGTCGACGAGCGGGACCGTGCCCGCCGCCACCAGGCCGAGCCCGAGCGACTCGGCCACGCCGATCGCTTCGCGCCGCAGGCCGACGATGCCGTCGCGCAGGTCGTCCAGGGTCGCCGCGACCGGGGTGTTGGTCTCGACCACGGAGCGGTGCAGCTCGGCCGAGAAGTGGTCCGGGTCGAGCCGGGCCAGCGCGTCCGGGGCCCGCGGCACCAGCTCACGGGTGACCAGGTCGACGACGTGCAGTTCCTCCTCGACGCCGAGCGTGAGGTCCTGGGCCGCTACCGTCTCGGTGGCCGCGGCCGCGTGCGACTCAGTCATCGAGTCCGCCCCTATCTCCCGGGTGATGGCTGCCCTGCGTCCGGAGCCTCGCCATCGAATGTGCCGAACATGTGACGTGCCCATTTCGCGCACGGACCAAGCATGGCCGGGCTCGACATGACGCCCGGCGGCCCGGCAAGGTGCGCACACCCTGTAACCTCGGGCCGTTCTTTCGCTCCGATGCAGCCTTCGCGGAGGTCTTTGATGAGCAGTGTGGTCGTCGTCACCGGTTCCGCCGGCCTGATCGGCTCCGAGTCGGTCCGGCACTTCGCCGGTCTCGGCATGGACGTCGTCGGTGTCGACAACGACATGCGCGGCTACTTCTTCGGCAAGGACGGCTCCACCAAGTGGAACCTGGACCGGCTGCGGAAGGAAGTGGGCGAGCGCTACACGCACCACGACATCGACATCCGCGACCGTGCGTCGCTGGACAAGCTCTTCGCCTCGCTCGGCAAGAACGTCGGCCTGGTCATCCACTGCGCCGCGCAGCCCTCGCACGACTGGGCCGCCCGCGAGCCGTTCACCGACTTCGACGTCAACGCGGTCGGCACGCTCAACATGCTCGAGGCCGTCCGGCAGCACAGCGCCGAGGCCCCGTTCATCTTCACGTCGACCAACAAGGTCTACGGCGACCTGCCCAACTCGCTCCCGCTGATCGAGCACGAGACGCGCTACGAGCTGCCCACGGACCACAAGTGGTACGCCGGCATCGACGAGACCATGTCGATCGACCAGTGCCTGCATTCCGTCTTCGGCGCCTCGAAGGTCGCGGCCGACGTGATGGTCCAGGAGTACGGCCGCTACTTCTCGATGCCCACCGCCGTCTTCCGCGGCGGCACACTGACCGGCCCCGGCCACTCGGCCGCCGAACTGCACGGCTTCCTGGCGTACGTGATGCGCTGCGTGATGGAACAGCGCCAGTACCACATCTACGGCTACAAGGGTAAGCAGGTCCGCGACGCCATCCACTCGAGCGACCTGGTGTCGGCCTTCGAAGCAGTCCACCGAGCCCCCCGGGTAGCCGAGGTCTACAACATGGGCGGCGGCCGCCACTCGAACTGCTCGGTGATCGAGGCCTTCCAGCTGGCCTCCGAAATCACCGGCCTGGAGGCCAAGACCGACTACGTAGAGGACAACCGAGTAGGCGACCACCAGTGGTGGATCAGCGGCCTGAGCCGTTTCGAGGACCACTACCCCGAGTGGAAGCTCACCTACGACGTGCCCGCCATCCTGCGCGAGATGTACGAGGCCAACCAGGACGTCTGGAAGCCCCAGGCCTGACACCAGCTCCATCCGCCTGCCGCCGGCCGCGTTGCCGGCGGCAGTTTGCTGTGCCGATTTCCCCCGACCCCGCCCTCGCCCCGCCCGGCCCTCGTCCGGCCCCCCGCCCGGCCCTCGTCCGGCCCCCCCCGCCCGGCCCTCGTCCGGCCCTCGCCCGGCCCCCGCCCCCCGCCCTCGCCCGGCCTTCGCCCGGCCCCCGCCCGGCCCTCACTCGCCCGGCCCTCACTCGCCCGGCCCTCACCCGCCCGGCCCTCACCTGCCGACGGCGGCCCGGCTGCCACGCGCGTCCAGAATTGCCAGGAATAGCGGAGGCAAAATTCCACTCGGTGACGTTTCGGCTCACCTGAATATCGCATATTGTTTCTCGCGGCCCTCGCTCCCGCGGGCGCCGGCCATGCCATCGCCGCCATGCGTCTTTCAAATGCGTTCACCCTCTGGCGCCTCATCGATGGGACAATTCGACGCTCTTGTCCGCCGACCTTCTTGAGCCATCGCGGTATGGGACCGGCGGTTTCGGGCCGCTGGAGTTCGGGCCGCTGGAGTTCGGGCCGCTGGGGTTCGGGCCGCTGGGGTCCGCGGTGCTGCTGTTCGCGGTGCTGCTGTTCGCGGTGCTGCAGTTCGCGGTGCTGCAGTTCGGGGTGCTTCGCTTCGGCGCTGGGGGCTTCGGCGCCGTGGGGTTCGGGTGCCTGCGGCTCGGGTTGCACGGGTTCGGGTTGCACGGGCTCCGAGCGGAAGGGCTCCGAGCGCACGGGCTCCGGGCACACGGGTTCGGGTTGCACGGGCTCCGAGCGCACGGGCTCCGGGCCCTTGGGCTGGGGACGCCGGCTTTCGGGGCGCAAGCGTCCAGCATGACGGCGCCTGAGTCCCCACGCGCGATGGCGCTCGTGTGCCCGACGGAACTCGTCACCGCCGGACGAAAATGAACGCGACGCCCTTCGATCACGCATTCCAGCCAATTCGGCCGAAGTGAACAACTGAAGCTGTCGCATAAGCAATTATCCCGCGCCAGGGCATCGCTCGGTCAGTATTCGATCATGCCATTCCGTGCCACATTTATCAGGCATTCTTGGATCAATTGTGGATGGCCGCCGTCCTGTGGACAGCGAACGAAAAATGTCACAGGAGACCCGTAAAGTAGCCCCACCCAGTTAGGGGCGGGGTGCGGTGGACGGGCTGCGGGCGGGGTGCGGTGGACGGGCTGCGGGCGGGCGCGGTGGACGAGCTGCGGGCGGGCGCGGTGGACGAGCTGCGGGCAGCCGCGGTGGACTGCATGCGGGCGGCCGCGGTGGCGCGACCCCCGCGGTGGAGCGGACGTGCCGGTCACCTAGCTCGGTATCCGCGGGACAGCAGGTCTTGCAACGACGTCGCCGGGTGGTCGGTCAACGCCGAGACGTCTGCGGTCACCGCCGCGAGCTCCCCCGCCGCGATCGCGGTGTAAGTGCTTACCCAGGCGTCGACCTGCCAGCCCGGCGCCTCGTAGCGCTGCCTTGACGCGTACGCCTCCTCGATTGTCTCGGGGTGGTAGCGCACCTCCCGGCCACTGGCCGTACCGATGATTGCGGCCGCCTCGGTCAGCGTCAGCGCCGACGGGCCGGTCAAGTCGTATGTCTGGCCCTCGTGACGGGACGGGTCGCGCAGGACCGCTGTCGCCGCGTCCGCGATGTCGTCCTGTGCCACCACCGCGGCTCGGCCGTCCGCCGCCGGGCCTCGGATCACGCCGTCCTCGCCCACCATCATCGGCAGGAAGTCGGCGTAGAGGTTGTCCCGCAGGAACGTGAACTCCAGCCCGCTGGCCCGGATGTACTGCTCGGTGGCCCAATGGTCGCGGGCCAGCGTGAACGTCGCGTCCGGCGCCGCGCCCGCGAACGACGTGTAGACCAGGTGACCTACTCGCTCGGCGACGGCGGCGTCCACGAAGGCCCGATGCTGCGCCACCCGCTGCGGCGTTTCGGCGCCCGACACCATCAGCACGGTCTCGGCGCCGTGCAGCGCGGCGCGCATCGCCGGGCGGTCGGAATACTCGGCCACCGCGATCCCGGCGCCCGGCACCGCGGGGGCCCGCGCCGGGTCGCGGACGAGAAGCCGCAGGTCACCGCCGAGACGACGGGCCACGCGGCCGCCGAGCCGACCGGTTGCGCCGGAGACAACGATCAAACCCATATGTCCTTTGTACGCGAGGTGTCCGACCGCCAGGTGACTTTCGGTGCGCGGATGCCGACTGATCGTCCGACACCATGATCCGGACGGGTGACTGTGCGAGATCAAAGATGGCCGTTGGGTGATGCCATGTCGATCTCGACTCGCTCCCGGTCGAAGTGGCCGATCGTTGCCGTCGTCGCCGCGGTCGTCGGCGTGCTCGGGTTCGCCGGGCTTCTCACCTACCTGCTCGGCGGCGCCGGGACCGTGATGGACGCGTTCGGCGGCGACGCCAAGGCCGAGAACGCGGTCGACGGCAAGGTCGGCCAGACCGCGACCGACGGGCAGCTCAAGTTCACCGTCACCGGCATGGCCTGCGGCACCCGGCAGGTCGGCGCGGGTGATGCCGCCGGCAAGGGCAAGCGGGCGCAGGGCCAGTACTGCCTCGTCGACATCGCGGTGACGAACTCGGGCTCGGCCGCCGAGGCGTTCTCCGACCTCGCCCAGAACGGCTACGACGGCACCGGCGCGGAATACGCCGTCGACTCCACCGCCGGGGCGTACGCCAACAAGGAGTTCGAGGGCTTCCTGCAGCCGATCGATCCGGGCCAGACCGTACGCGGCCGGTTGGTCTTCGATGTTCCCGTCGGCCGCAAGCTGACGTCGGTGGTCCTGCACGAGTCGTTGTTCTCGACCGGGGTGAAAGTTCCACTCAAGTGAAGGCGCCGCCGATATCGGTCATCTGACCGATTCGCTCGGGCCGCTCGTTCGCGACGATTTCCGGGGAACGCGCCGCGAGGGAGGAGTGGGATGGCCGACGAGCAACCCCTGCGGGTGGAGATGACGGCGGCGAGCCCGGCCACGGTACGGTTCGCGGTCGCCGGCGAGCTGGACGCGCTCACCGCCGGCGTCCTGGCCGAGCGGGTCCGCGCGACGCTGCTCGACGAGCGGCCGGCGACGATCCGGCTCGACCTGAAAAGGCTCGACTTCATCGACCTCACCGGCGTCCGCCTGCTGTACGACCTGGTCTTCGACGCGATTGCCGCGGACTGCACGCTGACCGTCAGCCACGCGCCGCAGACGACCCGCCCGATCCTGAACGCGCTCGGCCTCGACGACTTCTTCGCCACCTCGCCGGGCCGCCGCATGCACGCCGAGCCAGGCAGCTGACCTAGGGCTCGCGGCGCTGGGCCGGGACCCACGCGGCGATCTGGGCGCGCGAGGTGTAGTCGAGCTTGGTGAGGATGTGCTCGACGTGGGTGTTGGCGGTGCGCCGGCCGATCACCAGCCGGTCGGCGATCTGCTGGTTGGTCAGGCCCTCGGCGACGAGCACGGCGACCTCGCGCTCGCGCCGGGTCAGGGGCGCCCAGTTGCCGGCCGACGGCGTGCCGGCCGGCCGGTCGAGAGCCGGGGTCGGCCGGTCGAGGGCGTAGTCGATGCCCGCCTCCAGGCCGAGACCGAGGCCGTCGGCGTAGGCGGCGTCGAACCCGGCGTCGCCGGCCTTCGCCCGGGCGAGCTTCTCGACCGCGGTGCGGGCCGCGACGAGGTCGGGCGAGCCCAGCTGGGGAAGGCCGACGGTCGCCCAGATCCGGTGGGCGATGCCGAGCAGCCGGGCGGCCCGCTCCGCCTCGCCGAGCGTGGCGGCGCCGGTGGCCAGCACGTCGACCGCCATCGCGCAGCCGGTGCTGTCGCTCAGTTGCCGCTTGAAGCGCAGCGCGTCCCGGGCGTAGCCGACGGCCGCGCCGGCGTTGCCCCGGCCCATCTCGGCGAGCGCGCGCATGTAGTCGACGTAGGAGCGCATCCAGCGTTCGCCGTACTCGTCGCAGAGTGCCCAGGCCTGCTCGGTGACCGCGATCTCGCGATCGAACTCGCCGGCGAACGCGAGCGCGATGCACTGCGAGGAGAGGGCGACGAGCAGGCCGCTGCCGGCGTCGCCGCCGTCGCGGTGCAGGCGCGCCGACTCCTCCGCGAGCTCCAGCGCGCGTACGGGCTCGCCCTGGAAGACCGCGCCGGCGCTGGCGACGTACGCGATCCAGCCCTGCGCCGCGATGTCGCCCTGCTCCCGCGCATGCGGCCGGCTCTGCGCGAGGCGCTCCTCCGAGGCGGCCATGTCGCCCTGCATCGCGCAGATCCAGCCGCAGACCCAGAGCGCCTTGGTCAGCGCCCGCCCCGGCGCGAGCTTCAGCGCCAGAACCCGCTCGAGGTAGAGCCGGCCCTCGCGCGGATGGCCGCAGGCGACCCAGAAGAACAGCAGCGCCGCGGCCAGCTCGAGGCCGGCCGCCCACTCGGCCGGGTCGGCGAGGCTGAAGTCGAGCGCCGCCCACAGGTTGGACTGCTCCCGGCTGAGGCGCTGGTACCAGGTGATCTGGTCGCCGCCGCACCACCGCGCGTCGAAGCGCTCGGCCAGCCGCCGGTAGTAGTCGCGGTGGCGGCGTCGCAGCCGTTGCTCGTCGCCGGTGTCGCGCAGCAGTTCCAGGCCGAACTCGCGGATCGTGTCCAGCAGCCGGTAGCGGCCGCCCTCGGACAGCAGGATCGACTTGTCGACCAGGCCGGCCACCAGCGGCAGGACGTCGGCGGCGGCGAGCCGGTCGCCGGCGCAGACCTCCTGGGCGGCGGCGAGGTCGAAGTCGCCGGCGAATACCGAAACCCGCGCCCAGAGCAGGCTTTCGGAGGGCGTGCACAGCCCGTGACTCCAGTCGATCGCGGTGCGCAGCGACTCGTGCCGCCCGGTGATCACGCCGCCGGACAGCAGCGCGAACCGGTCGGCGAGCCGACCTTCAAGAAGATCGGCGATTTGCCGTACGGGTAAAGCCCGCGTCCGGACGGCGGCCAGCTCGATCGCCAGCGGGATGCCGTCCAGTCCCCGGCAGAGGCGGGCCACCGCGTCCTGGTTGTCGTCGGTCAGCGCGAAGGCGGGCGAGGCGGCCCGGGCCCGCTCGGCGAACAGCACCACGGCGGCGTCGCGATCCCGGTCGCTCGACGCGCCGTGGTCGCCGGCCGCCGGGACCGGCAGCGGCAGCAGCGGGAAGACGTGCTCGCCCTCGACCGCGAGCGGCTGCCGGCTGGTGGCCAGCACCTGGAGACCGGCCGACGACCGCAGCAGCGAGCCGGCCAGCTGCGCGCACGACTCGGCCAGGTGCTCGCAGTTGTCCAGCACCAGCAGCAGGCGGCGGGACTCCAGGTATTCGGCGAGGATCTCGGCCATCGGCCGGGTGGACTGGTCGTGCAGCCCGATCGCCTGCGCGACGGCCTCGGCCACCAGGTCGGCCTGGGTCAGCGACGACAGGTCGGCGAACCACGCCCCGTCCGGGAACGCCCGCTGCACCTCGGCCGCGACCCGCAGCACCGTACGCGTCTTGCCGACTCCGCCGACCCCGGTGACCGTGACCAGCCGGGAGGCGGTCAGCATGCGTTTGAGCGCGGCGCGCTCGCCGGCCCGGCCCACGAAGCTCGACAGCTCCGCCGGGAGATTGCCCTGTCGTGCCGCGCCCGCCACATCAACCTCATTCGATGGCTTCCCCCGCCCGATCTCCGGAGCATATGCCCGGACGACCGCGCCGATCGGCCACGTAAGCCCGACGGGGTACGCCGATTGAGCTACCGCGGGCGGACCGAGTCGTCCAGCACGCGGGCGGTGGCCAGCACGTCGGCGAAGCGGGCCGGGTCGAGGTCGAGCCCGCCCGGTATCCAGGTGACGTCGTCGCCGGTCATCGCCGCGAGGATGTCGGCGGGGGTGAGGCCGGCCGACTGGAGGGCGCGGATCTCCCGCGGGTTCACGCCGGGGATCAGCGGGCCGTTGCCGAGGTCGGTGCCGTAGCGCACGCCGCCGCCGTACTCGAGGAACCGCCGCAGGTTGCCGACGGCGGTCTCCTGCTCGGGGGTGGGCGTGCCCCAGCCGTGGATGTCGAGCGTGCTGATCCAGCGCATCCGCTCGGCGCAGGCGCGCACCAGGCCGCGGTCGAGCGGCTCGGTCCACGGGGTGTGGGCGAGCAGGTCGGCGCCGGCCTCGTAGGCCATCGCGACCGTGCCCGGGCCCTCGGCGTGCACGACGACGTCGAGGCCGAGATCGTGGGCGGCGTCGGCGACGGCGGTCATCGTGAACAGCCGCGGCAGCGGACCGCCCGCGTGCGCGGTCATTTTGATCAGGGTGGCGCCGCCGGCGTGCGCCTCGTGGACGGCCTCGGTGGCCTGGTCGGCCGAGTCGATCTCGCGCCAGCTGCCGGGCGCGGCCCAGGCGCGGTCACTCGGATAGCCGCCGGGCGCGGTCAGAAACGGTCCCGCGTACCGGACCCTGGGGACAGGGCGCGAAAACTGTCGTACCCGGGCCGTACTTTCACCCCCACCCAGTAACGGGGTGGGGTGGAGTAGGGCGCGGGACAACGGGGCAGGGTCGAGCTGGGCGCGGGTGGGGTCGAGCTGGGCGCGGGTGGGGTCGAGCTGGGCGCGGGTGGGGTCGAGCTGGGCGCGGGACGCGAGCTCGGCGACGGTGGCCGGGACGCTGCCCAGATCCCAGACGCCCGCGATTCCGCCCGCTCGGACCGTGGCCAGGTCGACCAGTCCGGAATGGACATGCGCATCGACCAAGCCGGGCAAGAGGGTTCCCGGGAGCGTCCTGCTGGGCGACAAATCAGAAATGTCGGTGAGGGGAACCAGCGCGGCGCCGGTGGGGGAGAGGCGCAGGGCCATGCCGGGGCGGAAGCGGCCGTCCCACCAGAGTGACGCGGCCGCGACGTACGAGGTCACTTCTCGAGCAACGAGCGCAACACCGACAGCCCGCGGTGCACCTCAGCGAAGCTGGTGCTCAGCGGCGCCGGCCCGATGCGCAGGCCGTCCGGCCGCCGGTAGTCGGGGATCACGCCGGCCTCCCACAGGGGCTCGAGCAGCTTCTCGAAGCCGGCCCGCTTGAGGGTGATGTGCCCGCCGCGCCGTGCCGGGTCGCGCGGGCTGACCACCTCGACGTCGTGCGCCGCCAACCACGCGTCGGCGAGGTCCAGCGCGTACCCGGTGAGCAGCAGCGACTTCTCGCGCACCGCGCCGATCCCGGCCGCCTCGAGCATGTCGAGGTTGGCGTGCAGCGGCACCATCGCGAGGATCGCCGGCGTCCCGCTCAGCAGCGCCCGGCTCCCGGCCGCCGGCTCGTACCCCGGTCCCATCTCGAACGACGCCCGATGCCCCATCCAGCCCCAGATCGGCTGCCGCACCGACCCGAGCAACCGCGAGCTCAGGTAGGCGAACGCCGGCGCGCCCGGGCCGCCGTTGAGGTACTTGTACGTGCACCCGACGGCGAGGTCCACGCCCCATTCATCCAGATCTATCGGCACGGATCCCACCGAGTGGCACAGGTCCCACATGGCCAGGGCGCCGGCGTCGTGTGCGATCCGGGTGATGGAGGAAACGTCGGCAAGCCATCCCGATCGATAGGCGACGTGACTGAACAGCACCAACGCGGTCCGCTCGTCCACGACGTCAGCCACCTGTGCCGGATGGATCCCGGCGAGTGGGTCGGTATCGATCCACACCAACTCGATCCCGCGCTCGGCGGCGATGCCCTCCAGCACGTACCGGTCGGTGGGGAAGTTGTCGGTGTCGAGGACCACCCGGTTGCGCCCCGGCCGCGCGTCGACGGCGGCCCGGGCCAGCTTGTAGATCAGCACCGTGGTCGAGTCGCCGATCACCGTCTGCCCGGCGGCCGCGCCCAGGGCCACCCGGCCGAGCCGGTCGCCGAGCGTGATCGGCCACTCCATCCACTCGTCCGTCCAGCCCCGGATGAGCCGCCCGCCCCACCGCTCGCGGACGAAGTCGGAAAGCAGCGCGGCGGTCGCCTTGAGCGGCCGGCCCAGCGAGTTCCCGTCGAGGTACGAGATCACGTCGAAGTCGTCCGGCGCGAGGAACTCGTCGCGGAATCTCGAAAGGGGGTCCGAAGCGTCGAGCGGGGCGGGATCAAGATTCACGGGGCGCTCCGATCTCGGTCCGGACGGCGTACAGCTCGGGGAAGAAGGTCAGGTCGAGGGCGGCCTTGAGGAAGCCCACGCCGCTGGACCCGCCGGTGCCCCGCTTGAAGCCGATGGTCCGCTCCACGGTCTTCATGTGCCGGAACCGCCAGAGCTGGAAGTTCTCCTCCAGGTCGACGAGCTCCTCGCAGGTCTCGTAGGCGGCCCAGTGCTTCTCCGGGTCGGAGTAGATCCCGACGAACACCGGCACGAGATCTTCGTGGAACTGCCAGGGCAGCGTCACATCACGCTGCAGCAACTCGACGGGTACGTCGTAACCGTGGCGCCCGAGGTAGCGCAGGAACTCGTCGTAGACGCTCGGCTTCTCCAGCGCCTCGGTCAGCATGGCCAGCGCCGACGGGTCGTCGTTGAAGATCGACAGCATCCGCCGGTCCTTGTTGCCGAGCGTGAACTCGACGGCCCGGTACTGGTACGACTGGAAGCCCGAGGACGTGCCCAGGAACGAGCGGAACTCCGAGTACTCGCTCGGGGTCAGCGTGGCCAGCACCGACCACTGTTCGGTGAGCGTGCGCTGGATGTGCTTGACCCGGGCCAGGCCCTTCAGCGCCGGGCGCAGCTCATCGGCCGCGATCTTCCGCTGCACCGCCCGCAGCTCGTGCAGCACCAGCTTGAGCCAGAGCTCGGAGGTCTGGTGCTGGAGGATGAACAGCAGCTCGTCGTGGTGCTCGGGCGTGCTGACCGGGTGCTGGGCGTTGAGGATCTCGTCCAGGTGCAGGTAGCGCCCGTACGAGAGATTGACCTTGAAGTCGCGGACGATGCCGTCCTCGAGCGGTCGACTGTTGCTCTCCACCCTTGAAGCAGATCACACCTGGTCAGATGTTGGCGAGTGAGCCGTTGGTAAGGATCGGCCCCCAGTACACCCACTGACCGTCGTGGCGCACGAAGCGGCTGCGCTCGACCATGTCGCCGGGCTTGCCGTGATCGCGGTAGTGGGCCCGGAACTCGACCTGGCCCTCGGCGTCGAACATGCCGCCGCCGCTGGTGGCGAGGATGTCGAGGCCGGTCCAGCGCAGGTGCGGGTCGGGCTCGATCGCGGCCGGCCGGGTGTCCGGGTGCCAGGAGCTGAGCACGTACGCGTCGTCGTCGAGCGCGAATGCCGAGTAGCGCGACCGCATGAGGGCCTCGGCGGTGGCCGGCGGGTGTCCGCGATGGGCCGGCGCGCAGCATTCGTCGTAGCCGAGACCGCGCCCGCACGGGCAGTCGGTGACCGTCTTCGTTCGTCGAGCCATGCGTCCGATTCTGTCAGCCGGCCTGCTGCTCGGCGACGATCCCGCTGATCACTTGCTGACAGCGGTCCAGCTCCTCGATCAGCGACTGCATCTCCTCGATCGCCTCGACCGCGTTCTGCGTGTCCGAGCGGATGCCGCCGACCTGGGTGCCGATCTGGTTGGTGGCGGTCGCGGTCTCGTTGGCCAGGTCCTTGACCTCGCTGGCCACGACCGCGAAGCCGCGGCCCGACTCGCCGGCCCGGGCCGCCTCGATGGTCGCGTTGAGGGCGAGCAGGTTGGTCTGCTTGGCGATGGTGGCGATCAGCTGCACCACGTTGCCGATCTCGGTGCCGCTGGTCTCGAGCCGCTGGATCACCGCGACCGCGGTCTGGGCCGCGCGCACGGCCGAGCGGGTCGCCGTGGCCATGTCGCTGCTGACGCTGGCCAGCCGATGGACCGAGTCCCGCTGATCCCATTCGGTCATGACGCCCACCCCTTCGGTGCTCGTCACCACCATCGCACCATCGCGTCCCAGCCGCGCCCGGTTTCGGGTGCCGTTATGTAACCGAGGTGTAAGTCGATGATGGTCGCGGAGCGCGACGACTTAATCGCTTCACCGCAGGAAGCCGCCTCGGCGAGTGGCTACCGCCCGCAACATTCCGGAAACTCCGGGATCGCGGCGGTGACGGCATCTGCAAGCACAACCGGAGCCTCCCGACGACGCTGCAAGTCCAAGTTCAGTTCTTGCGCGAATCTGGCGTACGATTCCGCCGTGACCAAACGTCTGGCCGAGGTGGCCAAGAAGGCGGGCGTGAGCGAGGCGACGGTCAGCCGGGTGCTCAACGGACGCAGTGGCGTCTCCGAGGCCACCCGCGCGTCGGTGCTCACCGCGCTCGATGTCCTGGGGTACGAGCGACCCACCAAGCTGCGCGGCGAGCGCGGCCGGCTGGTCGGCCTCGTGCTCCCCGAGCTGCAGAACCCCATCTTCCCGGCGCTGGCCGAGGTGGTGACCGCCTCGCTCGCGCAGCGCGGCTTCACCCCGCTGCTGGCGGCCCGCACGATCGGCGGCGTGCCCGAGCGCGACTACATCGAGATGCTGCTCGACCACCAGGTGTCGGGCGTGGTCTTCGCCGGTGGGTCGTACGCGCTGGCCGACGCCGAGCACAGCCATTACCGGGCGCTGACCGACCGCCGGATGCCGGTCGTCATGGTCAACGCGGGCGTCGAGGACCTGGGCTTCCCGCACATCAGCACCGACGACGCGGTCGCGGTCGAGCAGGCGTACGGGCATCTCAAGTCCCTCGGCCACCGCCGGATCGGCATGGTGATGGGCCCGGAGGACCACATGCCGTCCCGCCGCAAGCTGGCCGGGCTCGAGAAGATCGCGGGGGACGACTGGTTCGTCGAGCGCACCAACTTCTCGATGGAGAGCGCGCGGCTGGCCGCGGCCCGGCTGATCGAGCGTGGCGTGACCGGCATGATCTGCGCGTCCGACGTTCTCGCGCTCGGCTCGATCCGGGCCGCCCGCCGCCTCGGCCTCGACGTGCCGCGCGATGTCTCGGTGGTCGGCTTCGACGACTCGGCGCTGATGACCTGCACCGATCCGCCGCTGACCACCGTGCGCCAGCCGATCGAGATGATGGGCCAGGCCGCGGTCGACCTGCTGGTCAACCAGATCGAGGGCAGCGGCGTCGCCCCCGACGAGCTGTTGTTCGAGCCGGAGCTGGTGGTGCGCGGCTCGACCGCGCCGGCGCCGAAGGCGCCGGAATCCGGCCGTCCGTCGGACCAGGCTCGGTAGCAGCACAGCGCCGCGGGGCTGACCAGGTAATTCTCCTAAACGAAGGGCGGGCCATCGGCCCGCCCTTCGTCGTCCCCGAGTTTTTAAGACAGCGTCGCGTTTTTTCTTCTTGCAGTCGGCTTCTTGCGGGGAACCGTTTGACTTTGTATCGTCACCTCCACGAAACATGGCGACGAGACCCAGGTCACAGGGGCTCGCGCGGTGACCTCGCAGACCAGTGAAGTTCCTCAATATTCGTTCCCGAAGGGATGGACAGATGTCCGTACCGCAGTACCGGAGGGTCGCGGCCATCGCCCTCGCGGCCGGCTTGGGTTTCAGCATCGCGGCGTGTTCCACGAAGAGCAGTGACGACTCGAAGGACGCCGGCGGCAAGACGGTCATCACCGTCGACTGCCAGCCGGACGGCTCCCAGAAGGATCTGCTCGCGAACTGGAACGCGGACGTCGCGGAGTTCGAGAAGCAGAACCCCACCATCACGATCAAGAGCGTCAGCGTCGGCGCGCAGTGCGACAACCCGCCGGACTTCACGTCCCGCCTCACCGGCGGCACGATGAGCGACGTCTTCTACGGGTACATGACCGACCTCCAGCAGGTGCTGGACTCGGGCCAGGCGATGGACATCACGTCGTACATCAACAAGGACACCATCCCCACCTGGGACAGCGTCGACCCGGCGCTCAAGGGTGTCTTCACCGACTCGGGCAAGATCTACGCCATCCCGACGAAGAACTACTCGATGGGCTTGCTCTACAGCAAGTCGCTCTTCCAGAAGGCCGGCCTCGACGTCAGCAACCCGCCGAAGACCTGGGCCGACGTTCGCACCGCAGCCAAGAAGATCTCGGCGCTCGGTGGCGGCATCGCCGGCTACTCGGACTACAGCGCGGGCAACACCGGCGGCTGGCACTTCACCGCCGAGCTGTACTCGCAGGGCGGCGGCATGCTGACCGCGGACAACAAGAAGGCCGACTTCAACAACGCCATGGGCAAGCAGGTCCTGCAGAACCTCAAGGACATGCGCTACACCGACAACAGCATGGGCAGCCGTCAGCTGCTCGGGTGGCCCGACCTGCTGACCAACGCCGGCGCCGGCAAGGTCGGCATGTTCATCGGCGCCCCGGACGCCACCACCGCGATCGTCACCAAGTTCTCCGGCAAGTACGAGGACTGGGCGATGGCCCCGATGCCGGGCCAGGACGGCGCCGCCAAGGGCACGCTGGGCGGCGGCGAGGGCTACTTCTTCAAGAAGGGCCTCTCCGACGACCAGGTCAAGGCCGGTCTGAAGTGGATCGCGTACGAGAAGCTGACCCCGGGCAAGGGCCAGTTCGACTACGCCCGGGCCAAGCCGCAGAACCAGCCCGTCGGCCTGCCCCAGCCGCTGCTGTTCACCAACGGCAGCGACGCGCAGAAGCAGGAGCTCGACCAGCGCAAGGCGAACCAGAACCTGCCGACCGAGAACTTCGCGCTCTTCGAGGCGACCCCGGTTCCGATCAAGGGTGAGCCGACCCAGGCGCAGGCGATCTACGCGGTGCTCGACGGTGCGATGTCCGCGGTGCTGACCGACCCCAACGCCGACATCGACGGCCTGCTGAAGACCGCCGACACCAAGGTCAACCAGCTCCTGGCCTCGGGTAGCTGACCGGACGGATGCGGGGGCCGGCATCGGCCCCCGCATCCGCCGCGGCAAACCTGGCCACCGACTTTCGCAGGAGTTTCCCTTGGCGATCACCACCGTCCCGGACGCAGCCAGGCAGCGGGGCCGCTCGGTATCGGTGCCGGCCCGGCGCGGCCGGACGAGCCGCGGCCGCAAGCTTCGGGACAACCTCACCGGTTACGCGTTCCTGATCGGGGCGATCTTCTGCTTCGCCCTGTTCTCCTGGTACCCCATGATCCGTGGCGTCGTGATGAGCTTCCAGCACACGAAGCGCGGTGTGACCACGTGGGTGGGCTGGGACAACTACGTCCGCATCGTGCACGACCCGAGTTTCTGGACCGCGTGGAAGAACACCTTCTACTTCACGGTCCTCGCGCTCATCCTCGGCTACGCGATCCCGTTCTTCGTGGCGATCCTGCTCAACGAGCTGCGGCACGCCAAGGGGTACCTGCGGATCCTGGTCTACCTGCCGGTCATGCTGCCGCCGGCCTCGGCGCTCTTCCTCTTCAAGTACTACGCGTACGACCCCAGCGACGCGGGCCTGTTCAACGCGATCCTCAAGTTCCTCCACCTGCCGACCTCGGAGTGGCTGCAGTCGCCGACCATGACGGTCCCGGCCATGGTGATCGCGTCGACCTGGATGAACATGGGCAGCGCCGTGCTGATCTACCTGGCGTCGTTGCAGAACATCCCGGGCGAGCTGTACGAGGCGGCCGAGCTCGACGGCGCCGGAATCTGGCGGCGGATCTGGAACGTCACGATCCCGCAGACCCGGCTGATCCTGGCGCTGCTGGCGATGCTGCAGATCGTCGCCACCATGCAGCTGTTCATCGAACCCCTGATCCTCGCCAACGGCGCGGGCGCCCAGGACTCGGCGACGTCGGTCGCCTACCTCATCTACCAGCACGGCTTCTTCCAGGCCGACCTGAACGGTGCCGCGGCCCTCGGCGTGATCATGCTGCTGGTCCTCGCGGCGTTCTCCGCCGTGTACGTGCGGCTGACCACCAAGCAGGACTAGGACGGACGACCCATGGCACAGGACTCCGGCACCCGGACCCTCATCTCGCAGGCTCAGCTTCGGCGCGGGCGGGGCAAGTTCCTCTACTGGACGCTGCTTCTCATCGTCGTCGCCGGCTTCACCCTGGTCTTCATCGGGCCGCTGTACTGGATGGTCACCGGCGCGCTCAAGTCGGGCCAGGAGATCGCGCAGACGCCGCCCACGCTGTTCCCGAAGCACCCCGAGACGCAGAACTACGTCGACGCGTGGAACAACCTGAACCTCGGCAAGCTGATGTTCAACACGTTCTACTACGCGGCCGGCGCGGTCGTCTTCCAGCTGGTCTTCGACACGGCCGCGGCCTACGCGCTGTCGAAGCTGCGTCCGGCGTTCGGCAACGTGGTGCTCGGCCTGATGCTGGCGACGCTCATGATCCCGGCGATGGTGCTGATCGTCCCGCAGTACGTGACCGCGATCAGCCTGCCGTTCGTGCACTGGAGCCTGATCGACTCGCCGTGGGCGATCTGGCTGCCGCTGGTCGCCAACGCGTTCAACATCTTCCTGTTGAAGCGGTTCTTCGACTCGATCCCGGAGGACCTGATCGCGGCGGCCATGGTCGACGGCGCGTCCCCGCTGCGTACGTTGTGGTCGATCATCCTGCCGATGTCGCGCCCGATCCTCGGCGTCGTCGCGATCTTCTCGGTCACGGCGGTCTGGAAGGACTTCCTCTGGCCGAACCTGGTCATGCCGTCGGCCGACACCCGCACGCTCAGCGTCGGCATCTACAACTTCTCCGGTGGCACGCCGATGAACGTCGTGATCGCCGCCTCGGTCATCGCCGCGGTCCCGACCGTGATCATCTTCCTGCTGTTCCAGCGGAACATCATGTCCGGCCTGACCACCGGTAGCCTCAAGGGCTAATAGCCCTTTTTACCGAATTATTCGCAAAAATCCGGGTCCGGTACGCCGGGCCCAGCTCCTCATGCAGAAAGCAGGTGCTCGTGTCCACAACAGACAGTGGTCCGTGGTGGCGTGGCGCGGTTATCTACCAGGTGTACCCGCGAAGTTTCGCCGACTCGGACGGCGACGGCATCGGGGACATCGACGGCATCCGCTCGCACCTGGCACACCTGCGCGACCTCGGCATCGACGCGATCTGGATGAGCCCCTGGTACCCGTCGCCGATGGCCGACGCCGGCTACGACGTCGCCGACTTCCGGGACATCGACCCGGTCTTCGGCACGCTGGCCGGGGCCGAGGCGCTGATCGAGGAGGCGCACGCGGTCGGCATCCGGATGATCGTCGACATCGTGCCGAACCACATCTCCAGCGAGCACCCGTGGTTCAAGGCGGCTCTGGCGTCGCCCACCGCGAAGGAGCGCGACTACTTCTGGTTCCGCCCCGGGCGTGGCGAGAACGGCGACGAGATGCCGACGGACTGGCGAGGGGAGTTCGGCGGCACGACCTGGACCCGTACGCCCGATGGCATGTGGTACTTGCATTTGTTCACGCCCGAGCAGCCGGACCTCAACTGGGACCACCCGGACGTGCGGGCCGAGTTCGAGAGCATCCTGCGGTTCTGGTTCGACCGGGGCGTCGACGGCATCCGCATCGACTCCGCCGCACTGCTCTTCAAGGACACGACCTTTCCGGAGGTACGCGAGGGGCAGCCCCACCCCTTCCACGATCTCGACGAGGTGCACGACGTCTACCGGGCCTGGCGGCGCGTCTCCGACTCGTACGGCGGAGATCGCGCCTTGATCGGCGAGGTCTGGATGCCGGAGGTCGAGCGGTTCGCGAACTACCTGCGCCCGGACGAGCTGCACGCGGCGTTCAACTTCGACTTCCTCGGCTGCGCCTGGGATCCCACGCTGATGCGGCAGTGCGTCGACCGGACGCTGGACGCGCACGCGGCCGTCGGCGCCCCGGCCACCTGGGTGCTGTCCAACCACGACGTCACCCGGCACGTCACCCGTTACGGCCGCGAGGACACCACGTTCAGCTTCGAGAACAACCTCGACGGCGTCCCGGTCGACCTCGAGCTCGGCACCCGGCGCGCCCGGGCCGCCGCCCTGCTGTCTCTCTCGCTGCCCGGCGCCACCTACATCTACCAGGGCGACGAGCTCGGGCTCTGGGAGAACGAGAACATCCCGCCGTCGTCCTTCCAGGACCCGATGTGGGCGCGGCGCGGGCACAGCCGCGACGGCTGCCGGGTGCCGCTGCCGTGGAGCGGCGACGAGCCGCCGTTCGGCTTCAGCACCGCTCAGCCCTGGCTGCCCCAGCCAGCAGAGTGGAAGGGCCTCACGGTCGAGGCCCAGACCGGCGATCCGGCCTCGATGCTCGAGCTCTACCGCGACGCGATCCGCCTGCGCCGCGCCGAGCCCGGTCTCCATCTGTCGTCGTTCGCCTGGCTCGACGTACATCCGCAAGTGCTTGCTTTCTGTCGCGGCGCGAAGTTCGCCTGCGTCGTCAACATGTCCGGCGCCCCGATCGACCTGCCGGACCACGAGACCTCCCTGCTCGCCAGTGGCCCGCTCGACGGTGACCGCCTCCCCCCGGACACCGCCGTCTGGCTGCGCTTGAGTTGATCCTTTTGGGGGCGCGGGATCCGCCGCCGGCGCCCCTCAGAGCAGGAGGAAGCACATCCCCGGGGGCTTTTCACCCGAGAAAGGCACCGCTCCCGCCATGTCTCGAATCAGAAAACGCCTGCTCGCGGCCGCCGCGGCCGTGGGCGTCGTGACCGCACTCATCTCCGCACCCACCGTCGCGTCGGCGGCCGGCCCGAACCTGGCCGCCGGCAAGACCTTCAGCGCCAGCAGCTTCGCCGACGTCTACGGCGCCGGCAACGCCGGCGACGGCAACGCCAACACCTACTGGGAAAGCCAGAACAACGCGTTCCCGCAGTGGCTCCAGGTCGACCTCGGCTCGGCCGTCGCGGTCAACCAGCTCGTGCTCAAGCTTCCCCCGGCGACCGCATGGGCCACCCGCACCGAGACGCTGTCGGTCACCGGCAGCTCGGACGGCTCGTCGTTCAGCTCGCTGAAGGCGTCGGCCGGCTACACCTTCAACCCGTCCTCGGGCAACACGGTCACCGTCGACCTCACGACGGCGACCGCCCGCTTCGTCCGGCTGAACTTCACCGGCAACACCGGCTGGCCCGCCGGGCAGCTGTCGGAGCTCGAGGTCTACGGCCCGGTCACCGGCGACACCCAGGCGCCCAGCGCGCCCGGCAACCTCGCCTACACCCAGCCGGCGAGCGGGCAGATCAAGCTCACCTGGTCGGCGTCGACCGACAACGTGGGCGTCACCGGCTACGACGTGTACGCCAACAACGTGCTGCGCACCAGCGTGGGCGCGGGCGTGCTGACCTACACCGACAGCCAGCCCGACTCGGCGACCGTCTCCTACTACGTCAAGGCCAGGGACGCGGCCGGCAACGTGTCGGCGGCCGGCAACACCGTCACCCGCACCGGCACCGGCGGCACCGGCACCAACCTGGCGCTGAACAAGCCGATCGAGGCGTCGTCGACGGTCTTCACCTTCGTGGCCACCAACGCCAACGACAACAACACCGCCACCTACTGGGAGGGAAGCGCGTACCCGGCCACGCTCACGGTCAAGCTGGGCGCCAACGCGTCGCTCCAGCAGGTCGTGGTCAAGCTGAACCCGGACAGCAGCTGGGGCACCCGGCAGCAGACGTTCTCGGTCCTCGGCCGGGAGCAGAGCTCGTCGACCTTCGCCACGCTGGTCGGGTCGGCCACGTACACCTTCAACCCGGCCTCGGGCAACACCGTGACCATCCCGGTGAGCGGAACCGCTGCGGACCTCCGACTCTCCTTCACCGCGAACACGGGCGCGCCCAGCGGCCAGGTGGCCGAGCTTCAGGTGATCGGCGTCGCGGCGCCGAACCCGGACCTCTCGATCACCGCGATGTCGTCCTCGCCGGCCGCGCCGGTCGAGACCGACGCGGTGACCCTGTCGGCCACGGTGCGCAACGGCGGGACGGCGGCTTCGGGCGCCACCAACGTCAACTTCTACCTGGGTACGACCAAGGTCGGCACCGCTTCGGTGGGCGCGCTGGCCGCAGGGGCTTCGACGACCGTGTCCGCCAACATCGGGGCTCGGGACGCGGGCACCTACGCTGTTTCGTCCAAGGTCGACGAGGCGAACACGGTTGTCGAGACGAACGAAGCCAACAATTCGTACAATTCGCCCTCGTCGCTGACCGTCACGCCGGTTTCCAGCTCCGACCTCGTGGCTTCGGTCGTCTCCTGGTCGCCCGGCAACCCGTCGGCGGGTAACACGGTCTCGTTCTCGGTCACCATCAAGAACCAGGGTTCCGCGGCCTCGGCGTCCGGTGCTCACGGGGTTACTTTGAGCATTTTGTCCGGGTCGACCGTGATCAAGACGCTGACCGGCTCGTACAGCGGTGTCTTGGCCGCGGGCGCGTCGTCGCCGGCGCTCTCCCTCGGGACCTGGACGGCCGTAAATGGGAAATATACGGTTCGGACGGTTGTCGCGGTCGACGCCAACGAATTGTCGGTCAAGCAGGCCAACAACACGTCGGACAAGCCGTTCTTCGTCGGTCGTGGGGCCAACATGCCCTACGACATGTACGAGGCCGAGGACGGCGCTCTCGGCGGCGGCGCGGCGATCGTCGGCCCCAACCGCACCGTCGGCGACCTGGCCGGCGAGGCGTCCGGGCGCAAGGCCGTGACGCTCAACCAGACCGGGGCGTACGTCCAGTGGACCACCCGGGCGGCGACCAACACTCTGGTGGCGCGCTTCTCCATCCCGGACGGCACGACCAGCTCGATCAACGTGTACGTCAACGGGTCGCTCAACAAGACCCTGCCGCTCACGTCCAAGTACGCCTGGCTGTACGGCAACGAGACGGCGCCGCAGAACTCGGGCTCCGACCCGCGCCACATCTACGACGAGGCGAACATCCTGCTGACCGGGTCGTTCCCGGCCGGAACCACCCTGCGCCTGCAAAAGGACGGCTCCAATTCCGGAAATATCGCCATCGACTTCATCAACCTCGAGCAGGTAACTGCTTCGGGTAATCCGGACGCCTCCAAGTACGTGGTGCCGACCGGCTTCGACCAGCAGTCGGTGCAGAACGCGCTGGACACGGCCCGGCAGGACACCACCAAGCTCGGCGTCTACCTGCCGGCCGGTGACTACCAGGTCTCCAGCAAGCTCCAGGTGTACGGCCGGCCGATCGTCGTCACCGGCGCCGGTCCCTGGTACACGCGCTTCTTCACGCCATCCACCCAGACCGAGACCGACGCCGGCTTCCGGGCCGACAACGGAGCGAACGGCTCGACGTTCAAGAACTTCGCGTTCTTCGGCAACTACACGACCCGTATCGACGGCCCCGGCAAGGTCTTCGACTTCGCGAACGTCTCCGGCATCACGATCGACAACATCTGGGCCGAGCACGTGGTCTGCCTGTACTGGGGCGCGAACACCGACAACATGGTGATCAAGAACTCGCGCATCCGGGACACCTTCGCCGACGGCATCAACATGACCAACGGCAGCACCGGCAACCTCGTCGACAACAACGAGGCCCGGGCGACCGGCGACGACAGCTTCGCGCTGTTCTCGGCGATCGACGCCGGCGGCTCCGACGAGATCAACAACACCTACTCGAACCTCACGTCGATCCTGACGTGGCGGGCGGCGGGCGTCGCGGTCTACGGCGGGTACGCCAACACCTTCAAGAACATCTACATCGCGGACACCCTGGTCTACTCGGGCATCACGATCAGCTCGCTGGACTTCGGCTATCCGATGAACGGCTTCGGCGCCTCGCCGCCGACCGTGTTCGACAACATCTCGATCGTCCGGGCCGGTGGCCACTTCTGGGGCCAGCAGACCTTCCCGGCGATCTGGGTGTTCAGCGCGTCGAAGGTCTTCCAGGGCATCCGGGTCAGCAACGTCGACATCGTCGATCCGACCTACTCCGGAATCATGTTCCAGACCAACTACGTGGGCGGCCAGCCGCAGAACCCGATCAAGGACACCACGTTCACCAACATCACCATCAGTGGGGCGCAGAAGAGCGGCGACGCCTTCGACGCCAAGTCCGGCTTCGGCCTCTGGGCCAACCCGCTGCCCGAGTCCGGTCAGGGCCCGGCGGTGGGGTCGGTGACCTTCACCAACCTGCAGTTCAGCAACAACTACCGGGACATCGAGAACCAGACCTCCACGTTCACGATCGTCCGTAACTAGCCCGCTCCCGAGGTAAGAAGGGGGGCCCGCGGTCGTCCACGCGGGCCCCTTTTACCTGGTCCCGGTCACCACCCAGATCGTCAGGATGGCGAGGAAGTCGCCGCGGGCGCCGGCCTCGTCGACATGCGAGAACCATTTGTCCCGTACGCCCGGGGGCGTCATCCATGCTTTTTCCGGAATCAGCGGGTTGACCATCGGCAGCACCACCGCGGCCGACGACGGCGTGTCGAAGACGCAGGTCACCGGGGTGGCCGTCACGTTGGTGAGGCCGGCCGCGAGCAGGCGGCGGCGCAGCGTGCGGCCCATGTCGAGCTGCTGCGGCGTGAGCCGGCCGTGCATGTGGGCCACCACCGACTCGCCCAGCCGGGTGGGCACGCCGTCGAACGCGAGCGACTCCCAGTCGGTGTCGATCAGGCAGATCCGCCCGCCGGTCCGGGTCACCCGGATCAGCTCCGCGATCGCGACGTCCGCGTCGTCGACGTGCTGGAGCACCCGCTCGCACCAGACGCCGTCGACGCTGTCCGCGGGCAGATCCATCGCCGAGACGTCGCCGGTCATGTACCGCACGTTGCTGCCGTCGTGCCGCCGGACGGCGGCGGCGATGGTCGCGGCCGAGTAGTCCAGCGCGATCACCTCGCCGTCCGGGCCGACCTCGGCGGCGAGCCGCCGGGCCACGTCACCCGCACCGGAGCCCGCGTCCAGCAGCCGGTCCCCGGGCTCGGGACGCAGCGCCGTCATGGCGGTGCGGCGCACGCGCTTGATCTCCGGATGCCGGCCCATGGCCTCGAGCGCGGCCAGCAGCATGGCGGTCATCTCGCTGGGCTGGCTGTCGAGGTCGGAGAAGGGCGTGCGTTCCATCTGCGCGGGCTTCATGCGGCAAATGTTGACTCACCAGCCTCCCTTTTCACCGGTGGTGGTCACTCATCCGACAGGCTCTCAGGTCCCGCTTCGCGCTACCGAAGATGCCTCAGTGTGGAAATGGCGCGCGCTCCTGACGGACGGCAGCCTGAACCGGACCCGGTTCGTGGCCGCCGGCATCGGTGGTCTCGCCCTGCTCAGCGAGCTCGGGCAGATCGGCAACGCGCTGCGGTCGCCGGAGTTCAACCGGCTCGCCGCGGCGTGCATCGTCGCGCTCTTCGTGGTGCTGACCGTCACCGTCGTGCGCGGCCGGTCGACCTGGTGGAGCGTCATCCCGATCCCGGCGCTGGTCGTCGTCGGCGGCGCCGGCCTCTACGACCCGGTCGCGACGACGGCACTGGCGCTGGCCTCCACGATCGTCCTGTCGCTCTACGGCTCGAGCCGGCTCTGGACGGCCCGGCTGCTCGGCGCGCTGGTCTCGATCCCCGCCGCGGTCGCCATCTCGCCGATGTCCGGCGACCGCGTGATGACCTGGAACTCGCCGACCGTGATGGGCGTCCTGCCCCAGGTCCTGCTGATGGCCGTGCTGACCCGCGGCATCTACCTCGCCACCCTTCGCCAGGAACGCGCCGCCGCCCGGGAGGCGCTGCTGGCCCGGGCCGGGCTCGCGATGCTCGGCGTCACCGACCCCGGCCAGATCCGCGCCGTCGGCCGCCGGACGGCCGAGGAACTGGCCGCGCTGTCGCCCGGCGTGACGATGCTGGCCCTGCGCCGCCGGCCCGGGGGCGTCCTGCACGTCTCCACGGCCGCCGGCGCGCCCGACGGCGTGCGCGACCGGGAGCTGAGCATCGACGTCATCGCCGATCCGGACCTCCTGGCCGAGGCGCTGCCCGACTTCCGGGCCTGGCACCTCGACTCGCTCGGCGCCGACCCGGCCACCGCCGACGTCTTCATCGCCGTGGGCGGCCGGCGCCGGATCCCGGCCGACGTGCTCGACGCGTTCCGCAACCTGTCGCACCAGGTGGTGCTGGCCGAGAAGGGTTGCCACGCGCACGCCGAGCTCGAGCACCGCGCCCACCACGACCACCTGACCCAGCTGCCGACCCGGGCCAAGTTCCACCACGCATTGGCCGAGGCGATCGCGGACGGCGGCGCGGTCGCCGTGCTCAACGTCGACCTCGACGACTTCAAGCAGGTCAACGACGGCTTCGGGCACGCCGCCGGCGACGAGCTGCTGGTGCAGGTGGCGGCCCGGCTGACCGCGGTGGCCGCCGGGCGCGGCATGGCCGCCCGCTTCGGCGGCGACGAGTTCGCCGTGCTGCTCACCGATCTCGCCGGCCCGGACGAGGCGGGGCGGGTCGCGGAGCTGCTCTGCGCGACCCTCGCCGCGCCGGTCGTGCTGGCCGCGGCCACGGTCAACGTCGGCGCCAGCATCGGCGTCGCGGTGGCCGAACCCGGCGTGTCCGTCACCGAGCTGACGCGTCGCGCCGACATCGCCATGTACTCGGCCAAAGCGGCCGGCAAGAACCGGATCGAGATCTTCGCACCCGGCCGCCCCGCGGCCGCCCTCGCCGCCGGAGCCGCTCCCGCGTAGGTTCTGCGGCCGCCCTCGCCGCCGGAGCCGCTCCCGCGTAGGTTCTGCGGCCGCCCTCGCCGCCGGAGCCGCTCCCGCGTAGGTTGCTGGGTCATGGAGTTGCTGACACTGCCGGACGGTCGCACGCTGGAGTACCTGGTCGACGGGCCCGCCGGGGCCGTGCCGCTGGTGCTGCACCACGGAACCCCCTCGGGGACGGTCCTCTACGGCCCGATCGTGGAGGCCGCCGCATCGGAAGGCTTCCGGGTCGTGCAGGCCAGCCGGCCCGGTTACGGCGCCTCCACCCCGCACCCGGGCCGGACCGTGGCCTCGGTCGCCGGTGACACCGCGGCCCTGCTCGACGCGATCGGGGCCACCTCGTTCGTGACCGTCGGGTGGTCGGGCGGCGGCCCGCACGCCCTGGCCTGTGCGGCGCTGCTGCCCGGGCGGTGTGTTGCCGCCGCGACCATCGCGGGCGTGGCGCCGTACGACGCCGAGGGGCTCGACTGGATGGACGGCATGGGCGCGGAGAACGTCGAGGAGTTCTCGGCGGCCGTCGCGGGCCGGCACGAGCTCGACAAGTTCCTGACCGAGGCGGCGAAGCCACTGGGCGACGTGCGCGCCGCCGACATGATCGCGGCCTTCGGCGACCTGATCTCCGAGGTGGACAAGAAGGCCCTCGTCGGTGGTTTCGCCGACTATCTGGCGGAATCGTTCCGGGCGGCCATCTCGCACGGGATCGCCGGCTGGCGGGAGGACGACCTCGCGTTCGCGGCGGACTGGGGGTTCCCGCTCGCCGGCATCACCGTGCCGCTGGCCTTGTGGCAGGGCGACCAGGATCGGATGGTGCCGTTCGCGCACGGGCGGTGGCTGGCCGCGCATCTGCCGTCGCCCGAGGTGCACCTGGTGCCGGGCGAGGGCCACCTGTCGCTGATGGACAACTTCGGGACGATCGTGGCGGCATTGCGGGGGCACGTCGACGCCGCCACCGGCGCGGCCTCTTAGCCGCGCCGGTCGTCTTTGGTCGCGCCGCTGGGGGATCAGACCTCGACGGGGGACAGCTCGGGCAGCACCTCGGGGCTCGGGGCTGCGGCCTTCTCGGCCTTGGCCTCGGCCTCGGGCTCGGTCTTGGCCTTGGCCTTGGCCTTGGCCGACGGCACCAGCAGGGCGACCCCGATCGCGGCCACCGCCACCACCGCGAGGATGAGGAACGACTCGGTGTAACCCGACTCGGCGGGCAGGCCCTGTACGCCGGGGTGGCTGGTGATCACCGAGCTGACGATCGCGGTGCCGATGCTGGCGCCGATCGTGCGGATGTTGGTGTTCATGCCCGAGGCGGCGCCGGTCTGGTGCATCGGGACGCTCTGGACGATCAGGCTGATCATCGAGGAGTAGACCAGGCCCAGGCCGATGCCGAAGACGCCGCCGGCCAGCGCGACCATCGGGCGCGTGCCGTGGGCGGTGGCCAGCGAGAAGCAGGCGGCCGCCGCCAGCCCGGAGCCGAGCACCAGCTGGATCTTGCTGCTCACCCAGCGGGTCAGCGGGCCGCTGATCGAGCCGAACAGCGCCATCGTGACCATCATCGGCAGCATGAGCAGGCCGGCCTGCGTGACGCTCGCGCCGAAGCCGTAGCCGGAGGCCGCCGGCACCTGCATGAGCTGCGGCAGGAACGCGAACACCCCGAACATCGAGGCGCCGAACAGCAGGGCCACCACGTTCGTCGTCCAGACCGCGGGCAGGCGCATCATCCGCATGTCGATCAGCGGGTTGGCCGAGCGGACCTCGGAGACGATCCAGGCGACCAGAAGACCAACGGCGAGAACGAGCAGTCCGACCGTACGGAATGAGCCCCAGCCCCAGGTGGTGGCCTTGCTCAGTGGCAGGAGCAGCGCGACCAGCCAGCCGGAGAGCAGCACGGCGGCGAACCAGTTGACCTTGCCGGGGCTGCGGTGCGGTGACTGCGGGATCACGAACCAGGCGCCGACGCCGACGACCGTCACGACGATCATCGGGATCCAGAACAGCCAGCGCCAGTCGAGGGCGCCGACGATCGGGCCGGCCAGGACGATGCCGAGGCCGCTGCCGGAGGCGATGACCGCCGCCATCACGCCGACCGCGGAGGTGACCCGGTGCGGCGGGAACTCGTCGCGGATGATCCCGAAGGCGACCGGGAAGATCGCGCCGCCGAGACCCTGCAGGACGCGGGCCACGATGAGGATGCCGATGGTCGGGGCGATCGCGGCGACCAGGCAGCCGACGGCGATCGACCCGAGGGCGACCAGCAGCGCGCGGTCCTTGCCGATCATGTCGGCGATCCGGCCCATGAGCGGGGTGGCCACCGACGCGGCGAGCAGCCAGGCGGTGAGCACCCAGGTGACCGTGCCGGTGTCGGTGTGCAGGTCCTGCTGGATGGTCGGAAGAACCGGCGTCACCAGCGACTGCATCAGCGCGAACGCGGCAGCGGCGGCCGCGAGCACGGCAAAGGTCACTCGCGGCGATGTCTGATAAAGTCGAGGCATGCCTCCACCTTAGTGGAGGGGTGCCTCCGGATTGCAAGCGAATAGCAACCGGCATGATGTGAGGAGGGTCTCCGATGGCCGAAGTGCGCCGGCCGCAGCGGGCCGACGCGGCGCGGAACTTCGACGCGCTGATCGCGGCGGCCCGGGACGCGTTCGCCGAGAACGGGACGGATGCCTCGCTCGAGGACATCGCCCGGCGGGCGGGCGTGGGCATCGGCACCCTCTACCGCAACTTCCCGGCCCGGCAGGACCTCTTCGAGGCGGTCTACGTCGAGGAGATCAACAAGCTGAGCGAGGTGGCCGAGGCGGTGGCGTCGCTGCCCCCGTGGGAGGCGCTCACCGCCTGGCTACGGCAGTTCGTGGAGTACGCGGCGACCAAGCGCGCCATCATCGAGGCCCTGAACCGGGAGTCGCCGATGTTCGCGGCCTGCCGCAAGTCGATGTACGCGGCCGGCGAGCCGCTGCTGGCCCGCGCGCAGGAGGCCGGCGAGGTGCGTCCCGACGCCACCTTCGACGACGTCATCCGCCTGGTCTCGGGCCTGACGTCGGCGGCCTTCGTCGACGCCGCCCAGCGCGATCGCGTGCTCGGCCTCGCGCTGGACGGCTTGCGGGTCTTTTAGAGCCGGACCGCGTTTCCCGTACGAGCGGACTCGCGCGCCGCGTCGAGGACGGCCATGTTGCGAAGGACGTCGGCCGGGTCCACCGGCAGCGGCCCCTCGCCCCGCACCGCCCGGGCGAACGCCGGGTAATAGGTGTCCCACCGCCCGCGCTCGGTCGGCACCGGGGCGCTGGTCGACCCGTGGTAGAGCCGCCCCCAGCCGTGCTCGGGCTCGACGCCCCACCGCTCGCCCAGCCCCGACGGCGACTTGCCCGCCTTGAGCAGCGCCTCCTGGTGGTCGATCCCGTCGATGCCGCTGACGATGTAGCTGCCGGTCGTGCCCGTGATCCGGAAACGCGGCCCCGGCGCGGCCTGCCGCCAGCTGCCCCACAGGTGCGACTCGACCCCGCTCACGTGATGGATGGCGACGAAGAAGTCGTCGTCGAGCTCGCCGCTGCCGCGAAGCTCGGCGTAAACCCGCCCCGCCGGCCCGTGCAGCAGGTGCGCCTGGTCAACCAGATGCGACCCGAAGTCGAGCAGCGTGCCCCCACCGGCCGCGGGCGGCTTGCGATCCGGCGCCCACCGCTCGAACCGGGACTCGAACCGCCGGACGTTGCCGAGCCGCCCTTCGCCGATGAGCTTGCGGACGGTCAGCAGATCGGAGTCCCAGCGCCGATTCTGATAGACGCTGAGCAGCACGCCGGCCTCCGCCGCCGCGTCGACAACTTCGTGAGCGGCGGCCGCATCGAGCGTGAACGGCTTGTCCACAACCACGGCCAGCCCAAGCGCGATAGCTTCCTTGGCAACCTCGGCGTGCGTAGCGGCCGGCGTCGAGATCGACACCGCCTCGGCCCCCGCCGCCTTGAGCGCCGCAAGGTCATCAAAGGCAGTCAGCGCGGGACGCTTGGCAGCAAGCTCAGCCCGGCGCTCAACTGACCTGGTCACGACACCGAGAAACTCGACGTTCCCAGCCGAGGCGAGAAGCGGTGCGTGGAAGATGCGTCCACCGGTGCCGTAGCCAACGAGCCCGAACTTAACCGCGTCACTCATTCCGAAGAGCCTGCCACAACCAGGCCCGCTTCGCCGATCAAGGGTGCACCAAGCCGCCCACCCTCCGCCGCACCGCCCACCAGCCCACCAACACACGCCCACCCCCGCGCCGCGACCCCCGCGCACGACGAGCCACGCGCGCCGCGAGCCCTCCACGACGAGCCCACGCGCGCTATGGGCCCCGCGCGTCTCGCCCGCCTGCGCTCCGGCGCGCCCGCGTGCTTTGGCCTGCCCGCGTGCTTTGGCCTGCCCGCGTGCTTTGGCTTGCCCGCGTGCTTTGGCTTGCCCGCGTGCTTTGGCTTGCCCGCGTGCTTTGGCTTGCCCGCGTGCTTTGGCTTGCCTGCGCGCTTTGGCTTGCCCGCGTGCTTTGGCTTGCCTGCGCGCTTTGGCTTGCCTGCGTGCTTTGGCTTGCCTGCGCGCTCTGGCTTGCCCGCGTGCCTTGGCTTGCCCGCGTGCCTTGACCTGCTCGCGCTTCGGCTCGCTCGCGCTTCGGTCCGTCCGCGTTTCGGCTTGCCCGCGCGCATTTCGCCTCGCCCGAGCTTCGGCTCCTTCTTGCCCGGGCGGCGGGCGTGCGGCTAGCCATCGGCGCGGCGCCAATGCTGTCGCTTGCGGTCGTCGCGGATGACGTAGCCGAGCCGCGCCAGCTCGTCCCGCAGGTCGCGCTGGTCGTTCTCGTCGCCGGCGTCGATGGCCTTCTGTCTGGCCTTGAGCAAGGCGTGCGCGGTGGCCGGGAGCTCGGGAAGATCGGGCACCCAGCGGCGGTAGGACGCCAGGTAGGGATCCTGATCCGCCCAGGCGATGCCGTTCCCGGTGAAGGCGGGCCGCAGCCGCTTGGCCGACAGGTGGCTGGGCTCGCGCGCCAGCTCCCGGCCGGTGCGGCCCAGCAGGATCAATCGGTCGCGGTCGGGAAAGGCCACCGCGACGTCGGAACGCGGCACCGAGACGGTCGAGCCGGGGCGGGTCAGCACCACTTCGGTGCGGGTGATGCGTACGGTCAATGATTCTCGATCGGCCAGACCGGCCAGCACGAGGCCCAGGAACCCACCTAGCGCGGCCGCGCTGATCGCCGCGACCATGCCGGGCAGCTCGCGGATCAGGCCGAGCGGGCCGGGCAATGGCAGCCACCAGGCCACGCGGACGGCCAGGAAGAGCAGTGCGGCGCCGGCCAGCGGAAGGCCGAGCCACGCCAGCATCCTGGCCCACCACGGGGTCGGTACGGTCGTCGTCTGTTCGAGCACGCGTCGAGTTTTCGCCTTGGTCGGGCCTGCCCGATACCGACTCAAGGCGATTTCCCATAGACCAAAGTCGACTGCCGACCAAGGCCGCCCGCCGGTAGCTTCGAGGCATGAATCGGCGAACGGCACCGACGTGGCTGCTGGAGGGCTCCCTCGCAGTCGCTGCTCTGCTGCTCGGGCTCTTCTTCACGTCGCAGTCGGTGTCGGAGGGCGATGGCGCGCCGATCCCGGTCGAGGCCGTCGCGGGCCTCATCTCCGTCATCGGCCTCCTTCTGTTCCGCCGCACCCGTCCGGTCACGCTCACGCTCGCGCTGATCCCGCTCGGCATCACGCTCGGGATGCCGATGGGTGTGCTGCCGTTCGCGTTGTTCTCGGTCGCCCTGCACCGTCCGGCCCGGGTCACGATCGCGGTCGCCGCCGCGCATGCCGGCGCCGTCTGTGTCTTCTATGGCCTGGCGCTCGGGCTGACCCGCACCTACTACGAGACCGTCGCCTTCATGGTTCTTCTGCACGTCAGCCTAGTCGCGGTGGCCATGCTGATCCGTGCGCACCGGCTTCTGGTCGCCTCCTGGGCCGATCGCGCGCGCCAGGCCGAGGAGGGCCAGCGGCTCCGCATCGAGCAGGCGCGGCTGGCCGAGCGGGAAAAGATCGCCCGCGAGATGCACGACGTGCTCGCCCACCGGGTGTCTCTGCTGGCCCTGCACGCGGGCGCCCTCGAGGTGCGGCGCGACGCGTCGGCCGACGAGCGGCAGGCGGCCGGGGTGATCCGGCAGTGCGCGCACGACGCGCTCGAAGACCTCCGGATGTTGCTCGGCATGTTGCGCGGACCGGCGGACGACCGGCCCCAGCCGACGCTGCACGACGTGCCGGCCCTGGTCGCACAGTCCCGCTCGGCCGGCGCCGACGTCGTCTTCACGCTTCACGACGATCGACCGGGGCGATCCGGCTCGGGGGCCGTCGGCGTGGAGCTTGGGGACGCCCTGCAGCTTAGGAACCACGTCGAGCTTGTGGATGACCTGGAGCTTGGGGGCGGCCGGGAGGTCGGGGGCGGCCGTGACTCTGGGGACGAACGGGAGCTTGGGGATGGCCGAGACTTTGGGGGCGGCCGGGAGCTTGGGGGCGGCCGGGAGCTTGTTGCCGACGATGCGTTCTTCGATGAGGCGGAGCTGGACGACGAGGACTACGGCGACGAGGACTACGGCGACGAGGACTACGGCGACGAGGTGCCTGACCAGATCGGGCGGCACGCCTACCGAATCATCCAGGAGGCGCTGACCAATGCGCTCAAGCACGCGCCGGGTTCGGCGGTGCGGGTGAAGGTCGACATTCGGTGGCTGCGGGGGCTCGATGTGCGGGTCGACAACGACCTGGTCTGGAACCGGCCGGATTTCGTCTTCAGCTCCCGCCGGGTGCACGCCGAGGCGATTCCCGGCGCCGGCGCGGGGCTGGCCGGGTTGCGGGAGCGGGTTCAGCTGGTGGGCGGGCAGCTGGAGCATGGGCCGACGGCGTCGGGGGAGTTCGCTCTGCGAGCGTGGCTGCCGTGGAACACCTGACGTCGGCGGGGACCGTGGGCGGGAGCGCGGCGGCGGTGGATGGTGCGCGGCCGGTGCGGGTGCTGATTGTTGACGACGACGCGCTCGTGCGGCAGGGGCTGACGATGTTGCTGGGGGCGTTCGACGAGATCGAGGTGGTCGGGGCGATCTCGGACGGCACCGAGGTGGCGGCGGCGGTCAACAAGGTCAGGCCCCAGGTCGTGTTGATGGACATCCGGATGCCGGGCAAGGACGGGCTCACGGCTACGGCGGAGTTGCGGGGCCGGCCGGATCCGCCCGAGGTGATCGTGCTGACCACGTTCGACACCGATGACCATGTGCAGCGGGCCATGCGGGCGGGGGCGAGCGGCTTTCTGCTGAAGCATGAGCCGCCGGCCGACATCGCCCGGGCGGTGTGCCGGGCGGCGGCGGGGGAGCCGATCTTCACGCCGTCGGTGCTGCGGCAGGTGATGGGGCTGGCGGGGGCGACCGACGAGAATCCGCGGCGTGATCGGGCTCGGCGGCAGCTGGCTCGGCTCAGTCCCAGCGAGCGGGATGTGGCGCAGCTGCTCGCGGACGGGCGGACCAACCAGCAGATCGGCGCCGAGCTGATGATGAGCACGGCGACGGTGAAGGCCTACATGACGCGCATCTTCACGAAGCTCGCGTTGAGCAATCGGGTGCAGGTGGCGGTCCTGGTGCTCGACTCGCGCTGAGCGGTGGGAGAGGCGCGCGAAGGCCCGCCACCGGGAAATCGGCGGCGGGCCTCGCAGGGTCGGGCGCGATCGGGCCCGGCTGGGCGGTCGGCCGCGCTGGGCGGTCGGCCGCGCTGGGCTGGGCGGTCGGCCGGGCTGGGCGGTTGGCTGGGCTGGGGCGGTGGGCCGGGCTGGCGGTTGGCCGAGCTGGGCGGTTGGCCGAGCTGGGCGGTTGGCCGAGCTGGGCGGTCGGCCAGGCCGGGCGGTCGGCCGAGCCGGGCTGGGCGGGGCTAGAAGCCGGTCGGGACCATTCGGCTCAGGAGCTGGTCCAGGTCGATGCTGGCGAAACCCACCCGCACGTCGCTCGCGCCGTAGGGGAGCCACAGGCGGCCGTCGTGGACTATGCCTCCGCAGGAGTAGAGGACGTTCGGGACGTAACCCTCGCGTTCCACGTCGTCGGGGAACAGGAGACCGTCCGGCAGGTCGGCTATTACCCGCTCGGGGTTTTCCAAGTCCAGGAGCATGGCGCCCAGGGCGTAGCGGCGCATCGGGCCCACGCCGTGGGTCAGGACCAGCCAGCCGGCCTCCGTTTCTACGGGGGCGCCGCAGTTGCCTACCTGGATCAGGTCCCAGCCTCGGTGGGGGACCAGCAACGGCACGGCGTGCTGCCAGCGGTGCTGGTCGTCGCGGACGCTCAGGCCCAGGGTCTCGCCGTCGGAGCGGCATAGGGCCAGCTTGCGGCCGCCGACGTAGCGCGGGAACAGGGCCATTCCCTTGTTCCGGGCGGCGGGGCCGTGCAGCTGGGTCACCTCGAAGTGCCGCAGGTCGCGGGTGAAGATGACCCGGCCGGAAATGTGGCGGCCGTCGTAGGCCGTGTACGTCGCCTGGTAGGCGAGCCGGCCGTCGGGGTCCAGCACCTGCACGAAGCGCGCGTCCTCCATGCCGTTGCTCTCGGCTCGCGTCGCCGGCCACATGACCCGTTGGTGCAGGGGGGACGCGCACGGGAACGCGACCGCGTAGTCCTCGCTCACGATGTGGCGGATGCGGTCCAGAGTCTCCTGCGTCGTCGGCCGGGCCTGCAACTCGGCCGGCACGTGACCGATGACGTCCTCGAACTCCTCATCGTTGTAGCGCTCGGGCAGGGCCGACACCACGTACGCCGAAGCCTCGTTGTCGATCTCCGCGTCGATGAGCGCCGCGGAGAGCTGGAAGCGCATGTGCATGGCGCCTACGCGCTGGCCGATCATGAGGGGGCCGCCGCGCTCGTCGAGGCGAATCTGCTCGCCGGGGCCGAGGATCGCCGAGCAGAAGCCGATCGACGAGATGTGGCCCTCGCCGATCTGGCGCATGCTCATCGCCACCCGCAGCTCGCCCGCCTCGAGGCCGGACTGGTCGGGGTGCGGCACCATCGACGGGTTGCAGAGCGCGGCGGCCTCGACCGAGAACTCGTGGCTGAAGTACGCGCCGATCAACGTGCGGGCCGTCGGGGAGAGCTCAATTTCCGGTGGTACGCGGTGCTGCACCAGCTCGTAGTGATGCTGGAACACCGACAACAGGTCGTGATGCCGCCCGGCGAACCGATTCAGCACGTCGTCGAGCAGCCGGCTGGTCTCCGCCTCGTCGAGCTGCAGGATGCGCTCGATGAGGCTGGACGCCCGGTTCTGCACCAGTTGGGCGTCCTCGCCGGGCACGAACAGTTTGATCACCACGCGCCGGTCGTCCGGCTCCATGACGATGTCGTGACGGGTGAGGAAGGTCTTGGAATTCATGGTTGCGGTCACGCTAGGCCGCCTGACGGTCGGGTCGCGCGAGAGGCCGCCAGCGTGCGGGCGTGCTGCAGCGTGGAGACCAGCGCGAGAGTGGATTCGGCACCTTGGTTCACATTAGGACCATCTGCCGTTAATCCGTCATAACATCCGCCGGTTAGGTGGTCATACATCACGGTTTGCGAGTCGTTGTCGCCCAGAAACCAGGCGATCGCCATGAAAAGGGGTGAATCCCAGCGGTCGTCGCCGGTGATCGAGGCGGCGGTCGCGCAGGCGTCGGCCACCGCGGCGGCCTCGATCGGCTGCTGATCAAAACGATCACGCACGAGCGAGAGAGCACCCGGCGCCGAAACAGAGACGAGCGGCGAAGGCCGGCTGGGCGGCGAGGACCGGGTGGGCGGCGAAGGCCGGCTGGGCGGCGAGGACCGGGTGGGCGGCGAGGGCCGGCTGGGCGGCGAGGACCGGGTGGGCGGCGAGGACCGGGTGGGCGGCGAGAAAGCGACCGGCGCCGAAAGAGACGCGGGCGCCGGGAAGGAGGGGAGCGGGGCGACCGGCGAGAGCTGCCCCGGCCGCAGACCCCCGACCGGAATCGTCGACAAATGGCCGTCGTTCTCCTGGACCCGGCAGAGCCAGGCGAGCATCCGCAGACCGGCCAGCAGACGAGGCTCATCCCCGAGCAGGTCGCCGGCCGCGATCACCACCTCGGCCATGGTCGGGTTGGCGTAGGTGAGCACCGGCTCCGGCCAGACCCACGCCGGGTCGGGGCCGGGCAGGCCGACCGACTCGGCGGCGTCTCGCAGCAGGGACGCGGCGTCGGGGCAATGGGGGTCGGCCCGCAACACCTCGGCGGCGCCCAGGCCCGCGTACGCCATCGCTCGCGGCCATGGAGAGCGCTGGCGCGTCCCCAAGCGGAAGGCCAATCGCGCCTCGCGCCGGATCCAGGGCACGGTGGAGCGCGCCGCGGCCGTACCCAGCCCCCAGAGCGCGCGTCCCCACCAGTCGCCGAGACCCGGCTCGTCGGTCCAGCGCCGGTCGAAGCTCATCCGGTTGCGGAAGGCGCCGTCCGGAGCCTGCGCGTGGGTGAGGAACGCGAGGTAGCGCTCGGCCAGCCCGACCACCTGCGGCCCCGGGCGCGGTTCCCGGCAGGCGACCATCAGCCCGCGCGCGACGTCGTCGACGCAGTAACCGTGCTCGCGCCGGGCGATCGCGTTGCGGGAGTGCTCGAGCAGCCCGGTGTCGTCGGACATCCGCGCGAGGTGGCTGAACGAAGGTGGTGGGGCGTCGGAGAGCTGGATCGGGGGCGGCACAAGCCGCAGACCAACACTCATGCCGGTACGGCGGAAGCAGTGACGGGGGCCGGAGCGGGCGCGGCCAGGAGACGTCCGGCCAGGGCCTGGTACCGGGCCGCGACGGCCGGCCACCGCAGGGTCGGTCCGCCCGCTATCCCGGCCAGCCGGCCGGCCAGATCGGGCTCGTCGATCAGGTGCCGGATCGCCGCCGCCATCGCCTCCGGGTCCTGGTGCGGCACGAGCAGCCCGGGACCGTCGGCCAGCAGCTCGACCGCGTGCGGGAACTCGGTCGCCACCACCGGCACGCCGGCGCCCACGGCCTCGATCAGCACGCCGGACGTGACCTGCTCGGTCGAGTCGTACGGCAGCACCACCACGTCGGCCGAGCGGATCAGCCGGAACAGCTCGGCCTGGTCCAGGTACTCGTCCCGCCAGGACACGGCCTCGGTCACCCCGAGCGACCCGGCGAGGGCTTTCAAGCTGTTCCGGTACGCGTCCCCGAACTGCTCGAGCACCTTGGGATGCGTGCGTCCGGCCACGGTGTAGACCGGCGCCGGGGACGAGTCGCGCACCAGGGCCAGGGCCCGCAGCGCCCACTCGATGCCCTTGCCCGGCCCGAGCAGGCCCCAGGTCAGCAGGTGCGGCGTGTCGTGGTCCTCGCGGGGCGCGGTGTCGTGGCTGCCGGCGCCGTGCGGGATGACCGAGATCTTGCGGGAGTCGACGTCGTACCCGGCGATCAGCCGGCGGCGGGCCGTGTCGGTCATCGTGACCAGGGCGTCGGCGGTCGCGGCGATTCGCTCGAGCACCTGTCGCTGCAAGGAATCGGGGCTGCTGAGCACGGTGTGCAGCACGACGATCGACGGCACCTTGAGGGCGCGCAGCAGCGGCAGCACCTCGGCGCCGGCGTCGCCCGGGTAGATGCCGTACTCGTGCTGGATGATCGCCACGTCGAACCGGTTGAGCGCGTTGGCCGCCGCCGTCCAGCCGCCCGGATTGTCGGTGTGCCAGGTGTGCACGACCCGCGGTGCGGCCCGGTCGAGGTCGATGCCGCCGCTCACGTTGTCGCTGGCGAGCAGCCGGACGACCCCGGCGCCGCCCCCGGCATTCAGCTGGGTGGCGAGTGCGGCATTGAACGTGGCCAAACCGCATTGGGTTGGCGGGTACGTGCTCAGAAAACCGTACGTGGCGGGCATGACAGGGCCTTTCTCTTCACGCGGCTGCCTCCCCGCAGCACGGTTCATCGCGCGCGGGAGAGGCAGTTCCAGCCGCGCGCAAGCGTCATTGCGACGCTTCGGGAAATTGCCCCGATTAACGTGCAATTCACATTGCGACGTTAACAAGAAACGCCTATTGACCTGACGATTTTGCGGTAAATCGCCAGGTAGTCGTCGACCATGCGGTCGGCCGAGAAGCGTTGGCGCGCACGGGCCGCGCAGCCGAGCCGGTCGATCGACTCGATCTCCGCCACCGCGGCCACGGCCTCGTCGACATCGGCGACCAGGCGTCCGGTCACCCCCTCGTCGACGACCTCGGGCATCGAGCCTTTCCGGTACGCGATGACGGGCGTCCCGCAGGCCATCGACTCGACCACGGAAAGGCCGAACGGCTCGGCGAACCGGATCGGGTGCAGCAGCGCCGCGCACGATCCGAGAATGCGCCCGCGATCGGCCGGCCCGACCGACCCGAGGTAGACGACCCGGTCGCCGTCGATGTGTGGCTCGACCCGGGATGCGAAGAACGAATGGTCCTGCACGATTCCGCAGAGGAGAAGCCGTCGCCCGGCCCGGCGGGCGATCTCGATGGCGAGGTCGGTCCCCTTGTCCGGATGGATGCGGCCAAAGCACAATAAATCGGGCAACGGGGAGGGCGGGGGGGAAGGCAAGGGGGAGGGCAAGGGGGAGGGCGGGGGCGCAGGAGAGAGGGAGGAGAGCGAGAGGGGCGTGGCCACCCCGGACACCGGTAGTAGTGACAGGTCGATCCCGTGGTGGACGGTCCCGACGTAGGAGAGTGCGGGCGACCGGTCGCTGTCGGAGATGGAGACGAACCGGGACGTGGAGCGTTCGTAGGCCGGGAGGATGGCCGGCCCGGAAAAGCCGTGGATCGTGGTCAGCATCGGCGCCGCGCAGAGGGTCGAGAACGCCAGCGGCAACCAGTCCAGATGGTTGTGGACCAGGTCGAACTCGCCGGACCGGGACAAGGCGTGCGCCACGTGCAGGGCCTCCCAGACGCGGCCGTCCAGTTCCGGGCTCTCCTCGTAACCGGCCGGCGCGACCCCGTCCAGCGCCGCCTTCGTGATCGAGTCGAGCGTGGCGAAGAGCGTCACGTCGATGCCTCGCGCGCTCAGGCCCTCGGCCAGCAGGCTGGTGATCGTCTCCCACGGGCCGTAATGCAGCGGCGGCGTGCGCCAGGCGATCGGGCCCAGCAGTGCTACCCGCATGACAAAGGCCTGAAATCGGTAGTTAACACCCGTTTAGTATGCCCAGGCATTGTCGTCGGAGAGAACGTGTTAGAGAAGACGCATGACGGATCTCTGGTGGAAAAGCGCGGTCGTGTACCAGATCTACCCCCGCAGCTTCGCCGACGCCGACGGGGACGGCATGGGTGACCTGCGCGGGATCATCGACCATCTGGACCACCTGGCCGAGCTCGGCGTCGACGTGCTCTGGCTTTCGCCGATCTACAGGTCGCCGCAGGACGACAACGGTTACGACATCAGCGACTACCAGGACATCGACCCGCTCTTCGGCGACCTCGAGACCTTCGACAAGCTGCTCGCGGGCGTCCACGCGCGAGGCATGAAGCTGATCATGGACCTGGTCGTGAACCACAGCTCCGACGAGCACCCGTGGTTCGCCGAGAGCCGGTCGAGCCGCGACAACCCCAAGCGGGACTGGTACTGGTGGCGGCCGGCGCGGGACGGGATGGAGCCGGGCACGCCCGGGGCCGAGCCGACCAACTGGGGCTCGGCGTTCGGCGGGCCGGCCTGGGCCTACGACGAGAAGACCGGCGAGTACTACCTGCACCTGTTCTCGCCCAAGCAGCCCGACCTCAACTGGGAGAACCCCGAGGTCCGCGAGGCCGTCTACGCGATGATGCGGTGGTGGCTCGACCGGGGCGTGGACGGCTTCCGGATGGACGTCATCAACATGATCTCGAAGGACACGGCGCTGCCGGACGGCCGGGTCACCGCCGGCGCCGCCTATGGGGACGGCTCCGCCGCGTACATCAATGGGCCGCGCAACCATGAGTTCCTGCGCGAGATGAACGACAAGGTCTTCGCGGGACGCGAAGGCATGCTGACGGTGGGCGAGATGCCGGGCGTCACCGTCGACGAGGCGATCAAGTTCACCGCCCAGGACCGGCACGAGGTCGACATGGTCTTCCAGTTCGACCACGTCTGGGCCGACCGCGGCGGCGACCCGTGGAAGCTGATCCCGCTCCAGCTCACCGTGCTGAAGGGGATCTTCGGCCGGTGGCAGGCCGGCCTGGCCGAGGTGGGCTGGAACAGCCTCTACTGGAACAACCACGACCAGCCACGGGTGGTCTCCCGCTACGGCGACGACTCGCCCGGGCACCGGGTGGCGGCGGCCAAGATGCTCGGCACGGTCCTGCACCTGCACCGTGGCACGCCCTACGTCTACCAGGGCGAGGAGCTGGGCATGACCAACTTCCCGTTCCGCACGATCGCCGACTTCCGCGACATCGAGGCGCTCGGCCAGTTCCACCAGGCGGTCGAGCTGGAGAAGAAGAGCCCCGAGGACGTGCTGACCGTGCTGCGGGCCCGGGGGCGGGACAACGCGCGGACGCCGATGCAGTGGGACGACTCGGTCAACGCCGGCTTCAGCGCGGGCACGCCGTGGCTCGCGGTCAACCCGAACTACCCGGAGATCAACGCGGCGGCCGAGCGGGCAAATCCCGACTCGGTCTTCCACCACTACCGCAAGCTGATCCAGCTGCGGCACGACGAGCCGGCGGTGGTGGACGGCGATTTCACCATGCTGCTGCCGGCCGACGAGCGGCTGTACGCGTTCACGCGCCGCCTGGGAAACACCGAGCTGCTGGTCATCGGCAACTTCTCCGGCGATACCGTACGCGCCGAGCTCGACGACGCCATCGCGTGGGAGGACGCGGAACTGGTCCTCACCAACGTGGCCGAACCGCAGGGCCTGACCATGGCGCCGTGGCAGGCGGTCGTCTACCGCCGCACGACGTAGGGAACCAGCCCGTCGAGCAGGCGGGCCAGGCCGAACTCGAAGAGCTGGTCGAGGTCGAAGTCGAACTCCTCCCTGGTCAGCTCCTGGATGTGCGGCACCTGGCCGGCCCGCATCTCGGCCGCGAACGACACGGTCTGCGCCTCGATCCACTGGTCGTTGGTCAGTCCCGTGTCCCGGACCGCCTCGGCCTCCGGCTCCAGCCCGCTGGCCACCCCGCGGACGAACGTGAACAGCGTGATCTGCACGTACATCCGCTCCTGCAGGCTGAGCCCGGTGCCGTCGAAGGCGGCCAGCACCCAGTCGGTCAGCCGGATCGCGTTCGGCGCGAACTGCGGCCGGGTGATCGAGAGCGCCGGCCCGAGCCACGGGTGCCGCTGGAACCCGGCCCATTCCAGCCGGGCGACCAGGTCGAGCGCGGCCCGCCAGCCGCCGCGCGGGTGCCGGTCCGGGAGCGGCAGCTCGCCGAGGGCCGCGTCGATCATCGCGAGGGTCAGCTCCTCGCGGCTCGGCACGTGCCGGTAGAGCGCCATCGTCGAGACCCCGAGCCGGCCCGCGATGCGCCGCATCGACAGCTCGGCGAACCCCTCCTGGTCGGCGATCTCGGTGGCCGTGGTCACGATGCGCGCCAGGGTGAGCTCGTGGTCGCGCCGCGGCGCGGGGCCGGCCACCACCGTGCCGACGCCCGCGCGGCTGATCGTCAGACCCTCCTCGCGCAGCGCCGCGTGGGCCCGGGTGGCGGTGGCGATCGCGACGCCCCAGTCCTTGGTGAGCTGGCGGGCCGACGGCACGCGGTCGCCCGGCCGCAGCTCGCCGGCCTCGATGCGCCCCCGCACGTCGTCGACGATCCGCTGATACGGATGCACTAGTACACCTCCCGGCTGCCGCGACCACCGTACTAGTGCAGTTTGCTCCGGGCAATAAGGGCTCTTACGCTGCGACTAGTACGCACGTACATCGTACGCAGATTCGATTCAAAGGCGGAGGAGCGGGGAATGCGTGTTCTGATCTCCGGCGGGGGCATCGCCGGTCCGGCCCTGGCGTTCTGGCTGCACCGGGCCGGCGCCGACGTCACGATCGTCGAGCGGGCCGCGGCGCCGCGCCCGGGCGGGCACGCGGTGGACATCCGCGGCGCCGCGCGCATTGTGGTCGAGCGGATGGGCCTGCGCGAGGCGATCCGGGAGCGGCAGGTGGACGAGCGCGGCTTCGCCCTGGTCGACGCCCGCGGCCGGAAGATGGCCACGATGCCGGCCGACCTGTTCGGCGGGGAGGGGATCGTCGCCGAGATCGAGATCGCCCGGGGTGATCTCGCCGGGATCCTGCACGACGCGACCGCCCGCGACGTCGACTGGCGGTTCGGCGATCACGTGACCGAGCTGTCCGGCGCGGGGGACGTCACCTTCGCCAGTGGGCGCCGGGAGCGCTTCGACGTGGTGGCCGGCGCCGACGGGGTCCGGTCCGGAGTGCGGAAGCTGGCGTTCGGCCCGCACGAGCAGTTCGTGCGCCCGCTCGGCGGCCGGACGTCCTACTTCTCCGTGCCCGATCCCGGGGACCTCGACCGGTGGTTCGAGATGTTCAACGCGCCGGGTGGCCGGGTCGCCGGCATCCGGCCCGAGCGCGGCGGGACCGCCAAGGCGAGCCTGAGCTTCCGCACCACCGAGCCGTTCCGCCGGATGGAGAAGAGCCGGCAGATCGCCCTTCTGGCGGAACGCTTCCGGGGCGTCGGCTGGCGGGTGCCGGCGCTTCTCCAGGCGATGGGGGACGCCGACGACTTCTACTTCGACGAGATCAGCCAGGTCCACGTGGAGACGTGGTCCCGGGGGCGGGTCGTGCTGCTCGGCGACGCCGGCTACTGCGGCTCCCCGCTGGCCGGCCTCGGCAGCAGCATGAGCCTGGTCGGCGCCTACGTGCTGGCCGGCGAGCTGGCCGCCGCGAACACCCCGGAAGAGGCGTTCGCGGCGTACCAGCGGCAGATGGCGGCCTACGTCGCCGACGGGACGCAGTTGCCGCCGGGCGGCATGGGCGGCTTCGCGCCGAACGGCCGCCTGATGATCCGCATGCGGGCGACCTCGATGCGCATGATGGGTCGCCGGCCGATGCGGGCCATGCTCGAGAAGCAGCTCGCGAAGGCCGACGCCATCACGCTCGCGGACTATGCGCTGGTCCAGGAAAAGATCTAGCGCAGGCAGATGTCGAACGGGTGCCCGGCCGGGTCGAGCAGCACCCGCCACCGATCCGGGGTGGGCTGCTCGGCCGGCTTGGTGGCGCCCAGCGCGAGCGCCTGCTCCTCGGCCTTGTCCAGGTCGTCGACGTAGAGGTCGAGGTGGTAGCGCTTCGGGGACTTCTCGTCGGGCCAGCCGGGACCCGAGTAGCCGGGCACCCGGCCGAAGCCGAGGCTCGTCGTCCCGTCACCGATCATGGCGTAGTCGCCCTCGCTGTGCAGCACCTCCCAGCCCAGCACCTGGGAGTAGAAGGTGGCCAGCGCACCCGGGTCCGCGGCGTCGAGGTTGATCATTGCGAGAGTCGCGATTCCAGTCATGCGCCTCATCCTGGCCGGAAAGGCTGACACCTTCTGTCAGTCACTTGAGAAAGACGAGCCCGTCCAGGACGACGCCCGGGCGTTCCACGCTCACCCGAACCGTATGTGTCCCGGCCGAGGACCAGTAGTGCGTCCAGACCGCCTGGCGGTAGCGGGTCTGGGGGGCGCGCAGATCGAGCGTGCCCTGGTCCTCGCCGTCCACCCCGATCCGGATCCGTCCCGAGCCGGCCGCCCGGCTCACCGCGAGCGCGGCCGAGCGCCCGGTGAAGGTCCAGGTCGCGGTGGATCCGGCGGCGGTGCTGCCGAGCGCGACGCCGCCGAGATAGCCGGGGTTGCTCAGGGCGTGCCAGATCCCGGTGCGGCGGGCGGCGGCTTCCGACACCACGAGGGGTGTACGCGTGACCGACGCGCCGGCCGCGTTGCCGGCCCGGTCGGTGGCCCGCAGCCCGAAGGTCGTGGGCACGGCCGGCTTGATCGTGCCGGTCCGGCTGCGTGCGGCGATGCCCAGGTCGACCGACGTCGGCCGGAGCAGACGGACCGCCGAGAGCCCGTTCACGTCGGTGGCCCGCCAGCCGAGCCGGATCGGCACCGAGCCGTTCAGCGAGCCGACCCGCAGGGCGACGTCCGGCCCGTAGGCGAAGACCGGCGCGGTCGCGTCCGCCACCACCCGGACCGCGGACGTGGCCGCCCGGCCGGAGAGGTGCACGGCCCGGACCGCGACGGTGTGGCCGCCGGGGGCGAGGCGCAGCGCGGTCGTGCGGTGCGAGCCGGGCGCGGCGATCGCCAGCTTCCCGTCGACCCAGATCTCGAACCGGGCGATCAGCGCGCTCGGCGTCGACACGTTCCAGAGCGGGCGGATCAGGCCGCGGGTGTAGAGCAGCGGGCCGAGCTTGACCGCGCCCGGCATGCGCAGGAGCCGCAGCCCGATCGGCGGCGCGCCGGCGATCGCCCGGATCTGCGGGAGCTGACGGTAGAGCGAGTCGCCGGGGCAGTCGGTGCGGCCGGCGTCCCGGTGGCCGGAGATCCGGTAGAGCGTGACCCGCTGCCCGAGCGGATAGCGGTTGCTACCGCCCGAGACGTAGGCGACCTTGCCGTTCGGCGGGTTGCCGGCGGCGCCGAGCTTGTAGGCGGCCACGGTGGCGATCGCGGTGCGCACGGCGGGGGAGACCCCGATCGAGTCGTACGTGCCGATCACCGCGACCGCGCTGGCATCGGTGTTGAAGCCGAGGGTGTGCGCGCCGAGCACGTTGCGGCCGACCCCGCCGCCGCGCCCCTCGAAGATCGTGCCGCACTTGTCGACCAGGAAGTTGTAGCCGATGTCGTCCCAGCCCTTGGTGCGCACCTGGTAGGCCTGGATGCCGCGGACGATGGCGGCCGAGTCGCGGCAGGAGTAGCCGTTGCCGGTCGCCGTGTGGTGCACGAAGAAGAGCTGGACCGGGCCGGTGTAGGAGGGCGCGGCCCGGACGATCGCCTCGTTGGCGCCCCAGCCGGCCCGGGTGACCATGCGGGGGACCGGGCGGGCCGGCATCGGCGCCGCGGTCCGAGCCGGGGCCGACTCGATGCGCGCGGACGGCCGCTCGGCGTCCGGGTTGATCAGGTCGACGCGCAGGCCCGCGGGCAAGACCCGGCGGCCGCCGATGATCCGGGCCTCGACGCCGTCGGACGGCCCCACCCAGAGCGGGTCGGTCGAGCCACGCAGGTCGCCGGCCGCCGTGCCGTCCGCCTCGAGCGATCGCCAGGCGGTCCAGTGGCGGGTACGGCGGTCGCGGGTGCGGACCTGAATCGTCCCGCCGATCCGCGCTTCCGGATCGGTCCAGGTGATTCCCAGCAATCCGAACGGTTTCGTCCTTTTCGCGACGATCGGGAAGGCCAGTGTCTGCATTTCCGGATTCGCGGCGGCTTTCGCGGGCGCCGGATAGGCGGCAATAAAGATCATGGCGAGAAGCGCGGCGAGGCGCTTCGTCCGATTCCGGCGCACGTATTCCCCCGTGGTACTGGTTGATCGGCCATGTGCCAGGTTGCCGTCTTCCTCGCCGGGCGTCCCGCAAATTACGGACTATGTCTTGTTATTTGGTCTCAAAAAATCGGGCAAAAGGCCCAAGCAATTAATTTCGGGTACGGTCTGGACCGGCACCGCGGTTCGATAAAGAATGCATGCGCACCGCCGATGGAAGGACGTGACCAGAGTCGACGCCACCGCCACGCGCCGCGCCCCTTTACGGGCGTATGCCGCCTGGCTGCACGTCGTCGGCGGCCTCGCCATGGTCGCGCTTTTCTACTTCGGCCCCGAGTCGCTGCAGACCCCGATCACCGCGGTGGTGCTGATCGTGGGCATGACGGCGATCCACGTCGGGCCCCGGCTCAATCTGGCCCCGGCCGACCGGACCCCGTGGCGCCTGCTGCTGGTCGCCGGCTACCTCTACATCGTGGCGGTCCTGATCCGGGCCGCCGTGCCCGAGACACTCGCGACCCCGCCCCGGCCCATCGCGCTCGTGCCCGATCTGATCACCGTCCCGGCGTACCTCTGCATGGGTTATGCCTTTGCCGTGATGCTGCGCCGGCGCCGCGCCGGCGACGACGACCCCGCCCGGGTCGACGCCGTGCTGATGGGCCTCGCGTTCGCGTTCCTGACCTGGACCTTCGTGATCGCGCCGTCGATCGCCGACAAGCACCTGTCGGTGGTGCAGCTGATCGACGCGCTGTTCCCGATCATCGACGTGGTCCTGGTGACCCTGGTCGCCCAGCTGCTCTTCGCCGGCGGCGTGCGCGCGGTCGCGCTCTGGCTGATGATCGTCGCGGCCGCCGCCATGTTCGCCGCCGACCTGCTGTTCAGCCTGCGCGACACCGAGATCCTGCACATCGACCAGCTGCCGATCAACGCGCTGTTCCTGGTCATGTTCGTGCTCATCCCGGCCGCCGCCTGGCACCCGTCGATCCGCTCGCTGGTCGAGCCGCAGCAGATCGCGATCCGCGACATGAGCCCGGTGCGGATGGCCGTGATCGGCCTCGTGGTCGTGGTGCCGACGATCGTGACGTCGCTGATGCCGCTCGGCCCGATGGGCAACGACCTGATCCGCGCCTCGCTCTGCGCCCTGATCGTGCTCAGCGTGCTGGCCCGGGTCGTGCGCTCGAACAACTCCCGGGCCCGGGCCGAGCGGGCCACCCGCCGGCGGGCCACCCACGACGGGCTCACCGACCTGCCCAACCGCGAGCTGCTGTCGGAGACGGTGGCGCGCTGGGCCGGCCGCGCCGCCGACGAGCACCTCGAGATCAGCCTGCTCTTCATCGACCTCGACCGGTTCAAGATGATCAACGACCACTGGGGTCACCAGGTCGGCGACGAGCTGCTCTGCGCGGTCGCGTCCCGGCTCAGCGAGCAGGTGCGGGCCGAGGACGTGGTGGCCCGGATCGGCGGCGACGAGTTCGTGATCGCCCTGGCCAGCCCCTCGCACCTGCGCCTGGCCGAGTCGCTGGCCGACCGGCTGCTGGCCGAGTTCGCCCGCCCGTTCGCGCTCTCGGTCGGCGAGGTGGTCATCTCGGCCTCGATCGGCGTGGCCAAGTCGACCGGCGGCGCGCACGCGCTCGAGCTGATCCGCGACGCCGACACCGCCATGTACAAGGCCAAGGGCTCGGGCCGCAACGCGTACGCCCTGTTCGACAACTCGCTGCGGGAGCAGGTGCGCGACCGGGTCAAGCTCGAGCAGTCGCTGCGCGGCGCGTTGGAACGCGGCGAGCTCGCCGTGCACTTCCAGCCGATCGTCGACCTGGCCGGCGAGGACCTGGACGGCTTCGAGGCGCTCATGCGCTGGAACTCGCCCGAGCTCGGCTTCGTCTCGCCGATGGAGTTCATCCCGATCGCCGAGGAGACCGGCATGATCGAGGAGATGGGCGCCTGGCTGCTGCGCGAGTCGGCCCGCCAGCTGCTCGAGTGGACCGACATCCGCGGTCCCGGGGCGCGCCCGCTGCACGTCTCGGTCAACGTCGCGGTCCGGCAGCTGCGCGACGGCACGCTCGTGAGGATCGTCGACGACGTCCTGCGCGAGACCGGCCTGCCGCCGCAGGCGCTGTGGCTGGAGATCACCGAGTCGGGCGTGATGGCCGACGTCGACGCGGCGCTGCTCACCCTCAACGCGCTGCATGCGCTGGGCGTCACCCTCTGCATCGACGATTTCGGTACGGGCTACTCGTCGCTCTCCTACCTGCACCGGCTCCCGGTCGGCATCGTCAAGATCGACCGCTCGTTCATCGACGACTGCGGCCGGGCCGGCACCAACGAGCCGATCGTCCGCGCGGTGCTGGCCATGACCCACGCGATGGGTCACCGCGTCGTGGCCGAGGGCGTGGAGACCGAGGTCCAGCGGGACTGGCTGCGCGAGCAGGGCTGCGACCTGGTGCAGGGCTGGTTCTACGGCAAGGCCGACCGGCCGGCGAACCTCACGCACTGGATCGAGCGTACGGTCAGCGCCTGAGAGCGGACCCCCAGCTCTGCTTACCTCGGCGCCCGGCCCGGCTCTGCTTACCTCGGCGCGCCCCCGTGGTGAATGGCCTGCTCGACAAGGCCGATGATCGTCCAGGCGGCGATGCGCTCGAACGACTGCTCGCGCGCCGGCCCGCCCTCCGCCAGCGCCGCCGCCAGGTGCGGGAAGTCGCCGCTCGCGATCGCCCCGGTGATCAGCGCGACCTGCTCGGCGGCCGGCGTCGCGTTCGCCTGCTCACCCATCACGTAGGCCGCGACGAAGCCCGTGATCAGCGCGATCACCTCCATCTTGGTCGGGCCGTCCAGACCCGTCGGCGCCAGCGCGGCCAGCCCCTCCTCGAGGTAGGCGAGCATGTGCGTGCCGGTCAGCCGGCGGTTCGGCAGCGCGGCCGGCAGCCATGGGTGGGCCAGCATCAGCTCCCGCTGCGCGCCCGCGAGCGCCGGCAGGTCCACCCGCCAGTCGCCGGTCGGCGGCACCCGCCGGGTCGTCGCGCCGACCCGGTCGACCATCAGGTCCAGCAGGCGGTCCCGGGTGTCGACGTAGGTGTAGAGCGACATCGCGCCGGCCCCGATCTCGGTGGCGATCCGGCGCATCGTGACGGCCGTCAGCCCCTCGGCGTCGGCGACCCGGATCGCCGCCTCCACGACCTGGTCACGGGTGTGCTGCGGCGGTCGTCCGCGAGCCATCGATACCTCCTGCTACTATTTTCAGTACGCCGTACGATAAAGGAGCCTGACATGCAGCGACTCCCTCTTCTTCCCCGGATGTTGCGGCGGCGGGCCCGCAAGGGACCGTCCGCACGGTACGACGTGCGCTGGGAGCCGGCCGTGCCGGTGCCCGCCGCCGACGGCAGCCCGCTGCTCACCGACCACTACGCCCCGGTCACCGGCGACCCGTGCCCGACCGTCCTGATCCGGGCGCCCTACATCCGCGCCGGCTTCCCGTTCAACTACCTCTACGGCGTCCTCGTCGCCGAGCAGGGCTTCCACGTGCTGCTGCAGAACTGCCGGGGCACCGGCGGCTCGGGCGGCGAGTTCCACGTCTGGCGCAACGAGCCGGCCGATGGGCAGGCCGCGGTCGCCTGGCTGCGCGACCAGCCGTGGTTCACCGGCGAGCTTTACACCATGGGTGGGAGCTACATGGCGTACGCGCAATGGGCCCTGGGAATCGATCCGCCGCCGGAGTGGCGGGGAGCGATCATGCAGATCGGCTTCTCCGACCCGCGCGACTTCTTCTGGCCGGGCGGCGCGTTCGGGCTCGAGCGCTCGCTGGTCGGCGGCATCGCGCTGTTCGGGCAGGCGCTGAAGGCGCGCGACTACGCCTGGGCGATGGCCCGCATGCAGCGCACCTGGAAGAAGGCGGTCGGGCGGGTCCCGCTCCTCGACGCCTATCCGGCGATCTTCGGGGGTCGCCGGCCGGCGTTCGAGGAGTTCGTGGCGCACCCCGAGGAGTCGTTCTGGGCCGACGGCGACCTCATGCCGGTCGCCGACAAGCTCGCCGTGCCGGTCAGCCTCTGCACCGGCTGGTGGGACCTCGCGCCGCATCAGGTGATCGAGCAGTACGACCGGTTGCGCGCGGCCGGGCACGACCCCGACCTGCTGATCGGGCCGTGGACGCACACGTCGTCGCTCGACCGGGGCTGGGACGAGGTGTTCGGCCAGGCCCTGCGGCACCTGCGGGGCGAGGCGCCGGCCGACCGGGTGCGGGTGTTCGTCGGGGGCGCCGAGGAGTGGCGCGACCTGCCGTCGTGGCCGCCGCCCGGGCGGGAGGAGCGCTGGTCCTTCGCCGACGCGGAACGCAGCTTCCGGTACGACCCGGCCGACCCGACGCCGTCGATCGGGGGAGCGCTGCAGTCCCGGACGCAGGGCCGGCACGACAACGCGGAGCTCGAGGCCCGGGCCGACGTGCTGATCTTCACCGGCGAGCCGCTTGAGGAGGCGGTCGAGGTGATGGGCGCGGTGCGGGCCGAATTCGACGCGTCGACCACGGCGGCGAGCGGTGACCTGTTCGCCCGCCTCTGCGACGTCGACCCGACCGGCAAGTCGGTCAACGTCTGCGACGGGCTGACGCGGTTCGCGGTTTCCGGCCGCGTCGTGGTCTCCCTCGGCCCGGCGGGACACCGGTTCCGGCCCGGCCACCGCATCCGGCTGCTGGTCGCGGGCGGGGCGCACCCGCGCTACCTGCGCAACTACGGCACCGGCGAGCCGCCGGGGCCGGCCACCCGGATGGTCCCGACCGAGACCACGATCCGGCCCACGTCGGCGCTGGTGCTGCCGGTGGTTTAGCGGTCCTCGCCGGTGGGGTAAGCGGGTCGCCGCATCCCCACCGATCGAGGAGTGACTATGCCCATTCAGGGTGTCCTTTACGTGATCGCCATCATCCTGCTCGCCCTCGCGGCGCTGCCCATCCCGGCCCGCGGCATCAGCCTCGCGCTGCTGGGCGCCGCGTTCGCGCTGGCGGCCTACTCGTGGGACACGATCACGAGCTGATGATCAGGACGACCTTCCCGCGGCCGTGGCGTGACTCCACGGCCGCGTGGGCGGCGGCGACGTCGGTGAACGGATAGGCGCGGACCGGCATCGTGACCGTGCCCCGGGCGGCCAGGCCGGCCACCCGGGCGAGCCGTTCGGGGCTGCGGCCGGCCCGCACCACCCGGGCGCCGTGCTCGGCCGCGGCCTTGTCGTCGACGATGGTGCCGACCCGGTCGGGCGCGATGCCGAGCGACACCGACTGGGCGATCGCGTCGCCGCCCGCCGCGTCGAGCGCCACCGTCGGGGCGAGGCCGAGGGCGCGGATCTGCGAGACCAGGGCCGGCCCGTACGCGACCGGCACCGCGCCGAGCCGCCGCAGGTAGTCGTGGTTCGCCGGGCTCGCCGTGCCGATCACGGTGGCGCCCTCGTCGCGGGCCAGCTGGACGGCGACCGTCCCGACGCTTCCGGCCGCCGCGTGCACCAGCAGCACGTCGTCACCGCTCACGCCGAGCTCGAGCAGGGCCCCGCTCGCGGTCTGCGAGGCCGCGACGAGCGCGGCGGCGGTGGGCATGTCCAGGCGATCCGGCTTCCGGACCACCGTCTCGGCCGGTACGACGACCAGTTCCGCGTACCCGTTCATCATCGTGGATCCCAGGACCGCGTCGCCCACCGCGAGTCCCGCGACGCCCGCGCCGACGCCGTCGATCACCCCGGCGTACTCCTGGCCGATCTGCTGCGGGAAGTCGACCTTCGCCCAGGGCATCCGGCCCTGCCGGACGGCGACGTCGAACGGCTGCACCCCGGCGGCCCGGACCCGGACGCGCACCTCGCCCGGCCCCGGCTCGGGATCGGGCAGGTCGGTCAGGTGGAGGACGTCCGGCGGTCCGAACCGGTCGAAGACGGCTGCTCTCATGGCCGCACTCTTGTCATGGCCGCACTCTTGTCATTGCCGCACTCTTGTCATTGCCGCACTCTGCAAGTTGAAGTCAGGTTCAGGTCAAGAGATCCGCCGCGCGGCCCGGCCCTCGTGCAGGTATTTTCCGCCGTCGACGAAGGTGATCGTCCGATATGCCCCGTCGAGCGGCTCGGCGGTGACGAACGTGTCGCCGTCCAGCGGCACGCACCGCATGGTCGTGGGCGGGTCACCGGCGATCTCGAGGACACCTGCGGAGTCATGGTCACGTCGAGCCCGGCTTCGGCGACCGCCACGTCGAAGCGGTACAGGGGAAACTCGTAGCGACCGGCGAACCGCTCCGGGCCCGGGTCCGCCGTCCCGCCCGGCGGGGCCGGTCGCGGCGGCACGGTGACGCCGGCCGCGTCCTCGACGATGTGGTCGAGCAGGGTGTCGAAGAGGGCGTCGGGCATGCCGCCGTTCGCCGACATCGCGACGACCAGGTCGTGCCCGGGCAGCACCCGGAACACGGTGCTCTGCCCGATCGTCCCGCCGTCGTGGCCGAAGACCGGGGTGCCGTTCCAGTCGAACAGGCTCATCCCGAGCCCGTACCGGTCGGCCGATCGTCCCGGCACGCCGGGGATCGCCGACTCCGCCGTGGTCATCGCGGTCACCGCGCCGGCCGAGATCAGCCCGTCGCCGCCGGCCAGGAACATCCGCCCGAACCGCACCAGCTCGCGCGGGGCGGCGCAGGGGGTGGCTCCGGCCGGGCCGAGCGAGCGGGGCAGCTGCCATTCCCGGAAGACCTCGCCGCCGCGCTTGTGACCGGCCGACGCCCGGAAGAGGATCGCCTCCTCGGCGCGCAGGGCCATGTGGGTCACGCCGAGCGGGTCGATCAGCCGCTCCCGCAGCACCGATTCCCAGATGCCACCGCGCAGGCGGGCGACGAGCGCGCCCGCGACCACGAAACCCGAGTTGCTGTACGAGTAGAGCGCCCCGACCGGGTGCACCTGGCCGGCCGCCTTCGGCAGATAGGCGAGGTAGCGGTCGATCGCCTCGTCGCCGCGGCCGGTGTCCTCGAACAGGTCGCCGTCGAAGCCGGCCGTGTGGGTCAGCAGGTGCCGGACCGTGACGGTCTCGGTGGCCTCCTGGTCGGCGACCGCGAACTCGGGGAGGTAGCGGCGGACCGGCTCGTCCAGGTCGACCCGGCCCTCGTCGACCAGCTGCATCACCAGCGCGGTCGTCCAGACCTTGGTGACCGAGCCGATCTGGAAGAGGCTGTCGGGCGTCGCGCGTACGCCGGTGTCGTTGTTGAGCACGCCGGCGGCCGCTTCGATCAGCCGGCCGTCGTGGCCGATCGCGACCGCCGCGCCCGGAACGTCGTACGCGCTGATCGCTTCTTGAAGTAGTTCCTGGAGCTCGCTCCCCGTGGTCATGGAAGCCACTCTATGTTTCCGGCCGGTGATGGCGGCGCCGCTTCCGGCGCCGCCGTCACCGTCGCGTTTCTCAGGAACCGATCGTGCAGAGGTTGTCGATCTCCTGGCCGTCCTTGGTCATCTTGTCCACGATGCCGGGCGGGACGTCGCCGGTCTTGACCGCGTTGGCCATCTGCGCGTAGTCGTCGGCCACGGCGTTGAGCGCGTTGCGGACGTCGTCGTGCTTGGCCTTGGCCGCGGCCGCCTTGAGGTCGTTCGCGGTCTTGGTCAGCGACGCCTCGTCGACGTTGCTGCCGCTCGCGATGATCGCGGCCTTGCCCGAGACGCAGCCCGGGTCGGCGACAGTCGAGCTCGAGATGGCGACGATCACGGCGGTCCAGATGCCCATGATGACCAGCGAGATGATCACACCGGCGATCGCGAGGCCGCGGCCCTTGGCCTTGCCGGCGCCGGTCTTGAAGATCGCGATCAGGCTCAGGATGAAGCCGAGTGGCGCGATGAAGAACGCCAGGATGAAGCCGGCGATCGCGAGGCCGCTGCGGCCCTGCTGCGGAGGTGGCGGCGCCTGGAAGTTCGGCGGGTAGCCCGGCTGCTGGCCGGGCTGGCCCTGCTGGGTCGGGAACTGCTGCTGATTCGGGTACTGCGGCTGGCCCGGCTGCGACGGGTACTGCTGCTGCTCGGGCGGCGGCGGGTACGACACGGTCGAGGTCCTATCAGGAAAGGTTCAGGTTCAGAGGTCCGCGACAGTAGTCGGTGCAGGCCAGGGGTGCTGTCCTGTATCTCAATCGTTATTCCGCCTGGTCGTCGTCAAGCCGACAGACGCGAGTGATCTACTTTCCCGGTGACCGACCTGCGCGATGTCGTCGTTCGGTGGCAGCGCGGCTGGGGCGCGTCCCGGGGCCTGCCCGCCGCCGTTCCCGTCCCCGGCGGGCTTCGCGTGCTCACACAGCAGCTCGGACGCGATGTTGAATACTTCGCCCTCGATCTGTCCGCTCTCCCCGGGCTGGCCGAGCTGGTGCTCGGCGAAACCGCAACCACCTGGCTGACAGTGCCGACCCCGTCACCCTCGGCGGCGGCCGAGGTACTGACAGATTCCGGGCTCGTTTTGCTCAAACGCGCGGAACGGCTGATGGCGGTCGATCTGCGTGAACAGCCGCAGAGTGCGCTCGCCGGACCGTACCGCTTGGAGACCCACGTATCCGGCCAGGTCGTCACCGCCGCGGTCTTTTCTTCCTCGGTCGAGGCCGCACACGGGACCATGGGCTTGAGCGGCTCGGATGCCGTCGCCGACCGCATCCTCACCCACCCCGATCATCGCCGGCGCGGCCTGGGCGGCGTGGTGATGAGCGCCCTCGCCTCGGCCGCGCTCGCATCGGGCGCCCGGCACGGCCTCTTGATCGCGAGCGAGGCGGGCCAGCGCCTTTACGCCGCGCTCGGCTGGCACCCGGTCGCCGACGTCCTGATCGCGGCCGCCCCCGGGACCGAATATCCGTCCTGACGCCTGGTAGCCCGCGCCGGCCGATGTCGTATCCTTCGCCAGCCGATCAAGGACGGGGAGGAACCATGTCGTACGAGCAGCCCGGTTACCAGCCACCACCGGCGGGCGGCGCCATCGCGCTCACCTTGAAATACCACCCGCTGGCCTTCCTGCTCGCCCTGTTCAAGCCGCAGACCGAGATCAACGGCCACGTGGTGGCGAACGCCTGGGGCCGTCAGGTGATCCCGGTGCCCGCCGGCCAGTACATGCTGCACGTGCACATCCCGTACTTCCTGCCGCCCCGGATGGGCCCCGCCGACCTGCCGGTGAACGTGTACCCGGGCCAGACGCTGGAGCTCGAATACCGAGCCCCGATGGCAATCTGGTTCAAGGGCGCCCTGGGCACCCCGCCACAGAAGTGGCCGGGCGCGGTCTTCCAGATCATCTTGCTGGCCGTGGTGGGCGTCATCATCCTGTGCATCTGCGGGGGCGCGCTGGTGAGCATCCTGAGCAGCGGCGACAGCAGTAGTTCGATGTCGGTTTTGCAGGGGGTTGCTGGGCATTTGCGCAGGTAGCCGGGGTTGATCGGCTGGGTGTGATCGCTTGCGGGGTGGGCCGGGGCCTGATGGTGGGGGTCGGCCCATTTTGCGCGTTTTGGGGTTCGGGTTGGTTGCCGATGCTGTGCCTTACGCGCATGACGGGATCCAATGAGGTGCGCGCTGCCCTGGGCTCGTTGCCGTTCCGGCCGGCCCGAGTCGAACGTCGACCGGCCAAGCTCACCCCGCGCGACCGGCCTCAAGCTCACCCCGCGCGACCGGCCCCAAGCTCACCCCGCGCGACCGGCCCAGGCCGCGCCCGTGCGGCCAGTCGGCTCGTATTGCTCGGCTTCGGCTCGCTCGGCTCGGCGCGCTCAGCCCGGCTCGCGGGGGTCGGCTCCTCGGCTCGGCGCGCTCAGCCCGGCTCGCGGGGGTCGGCTCCTCGGCTCGGCGCGCTCAGCCCAGCTCACCGGGATCGGCTCGCGTGGCTCGGCCCGGCTCGGCCCGGCTCGCGAAGCTCACCCGCACAGCAGGCCCAAGCTCAGTCCCCTCGATCCAGGCCCGTCTGGTCCCCACCCGATAACTGGGTGGGGCCGAATTTAGCGGCGAGCTACGACAAAAATCAGGGCCAATCCACAAGGCGACAGCCCACCCCAGCGGTGTGGCTCCGAACACCCGCGACCCCGATCTGGCAGGATCTTGGGGTGCTGGAGGAACTTGACACGTCCGTGCTCGGTGAGCGCCAACGGCAGATCCTGGGCGTCATTCAGAAGTGGGCGCTGCGGTACGGCTACTCGCCGTCCACCCGGGAGATTGCCGACTCGCTGGGGGCCGTCTCGGCCTCGACCGTCGGGCGGCATCTGCGCGTGCTCGAGGAGCATGGGTATCTGCGCCGCGGGCGGGCCGCCACCCGGCCCGTGGACGTGCGCCTGTTTCTGCAACCCGCCGAGAGCCCGCGTCCCGAAAGCGTGACCACCACCGTGCGAGTGCTCGGGGACATCGCGGCCGGGACGCCGATTCTCGCCGAGCAGAACTCGGACGAAGTGCTGGCCCTTCCCCTGGACCTGGTCGGGCGCGGTCAGCTGTTCGGGCTGCGGGTGCGGGGGGACTCGATGATCGACGCCGCCATCTGTGACGGGGACATCGTGGTGGTCAAGCAGCAGGCGGAGGCGTTCAACGGGGACATCGTGGCCGCGATGATCGACGACGAGGCGACCGTCAAGGTGTACCGGCGGCGGGCGGGGCACGTAGTGCTGGAACCGCGCAACCCGGCGTACGAGAACATCGACGGAGACCGCGCCGTCGTGCTCGGGAAAGTTGTGTCGGTGCTCCGCCGGACATGACCCCCGGGCGCGACCTCGCTACGGTTAGCGCGTGTCTCAGATCCCGTGGTGGGGCCTTCCCCTCACCGCTCTCCTGTTCGCGCTGCTCGGCGCCGCCGCGGCGGTGCTCGTCACGGCCCGTGACGAGCTCGTGCGTAGCCGTCGCAAGCGCACCAAACGGTGGTACGAGGAGCGCAGGGACGCGTACGTCGGCCTGCTCTCCGTTTTTGAACGTGATACCTACCGCCTCCGCGCCGCCTACGACGCGGGGGAGAAGCCGGCTTCGGCGCTCGCTTATGTCGACGAGGTCGGGCCGGCGCTGATGCAAGTGCGGCTGCTCGCGTCCGGTCCCGTGCGCAGCGCCGCTCTCGCCGTACACGTGCTGCTCCAGAAGTTGCACGGCGAGATGAACCCCGCCGGGGTGCCGGGCGTGCAACCGCAGATCCATTTCCGCGAGCTGCTCACCCAGGTGCCGCTCGTGATGCAGCAGTTCGAGGCGGCCGTACGGGATGAATTGGGCATTGATACCCAGGCACCCGCCAAGCCGCACCTGCTCAACGGCCGCGCCCGGTCCTTTCTGCGCAAACCGCCCCTGGATGATCTTGCCGATATCGGGCAGGATCTAAGTCGTGACCGATGACGATGTAACTGACGCAGTCATCCGCAGCGGGATCGTGGCGATCCTTCGCGCGCCGACCGCAGACAGCTTTGCCGCCGTCTCCGACGTTCTGATCGGCGCCGGGATCACCGCGCTCGAGGTCACGTTGACCTCGCGGGGCGCCCTCGACGCGCTCGCCGGTCTGCGCCGCCAGCTGCCGTCCACGGTGGCGGTCGGCGCCGGCACCGTGCTCACCGCCGACGACGCGAAGGCCGCGGTCGACGCCGGCGCCGCCTTCCTCGTCTCACCCGTGCTCGACGTGTCGCTGGTGGCGAGCTCGTCGGTGCCGTTCTACCCCGGCACGTCCAGCCCGACCGAGATGTACGAGGCGTACAAAGCGGGCGCGCCCCTGGTCAAGCTGTTCCCGGCGGCCGGGCTCGGCCCGCGCTTCCTGCGCGATGTGCGCGGCCCGCTCCCGCAGATCAAGGTGATGCCGACCGGCGGCATCAAGATCGAAGACATCGCGGACTGGCTGCTCGCCGGGGCCAAGGCGGTCGGCGTGGGCAGCCCGCTGGTCGGCGACGCCACCCAGGGCGGCAGCATGAAGGCGCTCGCGGCGCGCGCCCGGCACGCGGTCAGCGCGGTAGCGTTCGCCCGATCATGAGCGGAGGCCGGTCATGAGCGGCGGGCTTTTTACCTTCGGCGAGACGATGGGGCTGGTCGCGGCCGACGGCATCGGCCCCCTCGCGTACGCCCGCAGCTTCTCGTTCGGGATAGGCGGCGCGGAAAGCAACGTCGCGATCGGCGTGGCCCGCCTCGGCGGGAAATCCACCTGGCTCGGCCGCGTCGGCCCGGACGCGACCGGCGAGCTGATCGGCCGCCGCCTCACCGACGCCGGCGTGCGCGCCCTCACCATCCCCGACGACATGTTCACCGGCCTGATGGTGCGTTATAAGCGGTCCGGCGAGTTCATGCACGTCGACTACCACCGCGCCGGCAGCGCCGGCTCCCGGCTCACCCCGCACGACGTCCCCGGCGCCGAGCTGCGCGAGGCCGGCATCGTGCACGTCACCGGCATCACCCCGGCGCTGAGCGAGACCTGCCGGGCCGCCGTCTTCCAGTCGGTCGAGACCGCGCTGGCGGCGGGCGTGCCGGTGTCGGTCGACGTGAACTACCGCAGCAAGCTGTGGTCGAGCTACGACGCGGCGCCGGTGCTGCGCGACCTGGTCTCGATGGCCGACATCGTCTTCGCCGGCCCCGAGGAGGCCGCGCTGTTCGTCGACGGCGACGACGTGCTGGGCGGACTGGCCAAGCTCGGGCCGACCGAGGTGATCGTGAAGGACGGCGGCCGCGGCTGCGTCGCGCAGATCAACGGGGTACGCCACGAGGTCCCCGCGCTGCCGGTGACGGTGATCGACCCGGTCGGCGCGGGGGACGCGTTCGTGGCCGGCTACCTCGCCGACCGGCTGGCCGGCGCCCCGGCCGATCAGTGCCTCCGCACGGCGATCGCGGCGGGCGCGTTCGCGGTCACCGTCCCGGGCGACTGCGAGGGCCTGCCCGACCGGGCCGAGCTGGCGGCACTGACCGGCGGCGACATCAGGCGATAGGGCAGGTGGCGCCCCGCGCCGGCACCTTCAGCGCGACGAGGTAATCGTCGGCGGTCTTTTTCATGCAATCACTCAGCGTGTACGACCCATGGCCGGCGCCCTCGTACGTGACCAGCACCCCGTGCCGACCCAGCTGTCGCTCGACCGCTTTCGCCCAGTTCAGTCCCGTGGCCGCGTCGTGCTTCGCGTTGAGCAGCAGGATCGGTGTCTTGGTGTGGACGCTGAGCACGTGCTGCGGGTTCGCCGGGTGTGGCCAGCCCAGGCACAGGGTGAGCGCGAAGATCTGCGGCGGGTAGCCGGTTGTTGGCGCGATTCTTGCTGTCTTGTCGAGCAATGCCCGATATTCCGGGTAATTCCGGACTGGAAGCGCCCAATCCCCGCAGAATGCCGGGATCACCACGCCGAGGTCGGTGACGTGTAGAGCCGGACCGCCGGCGTCCACAGCGGAAAGATAATCGGCCAGTACGGCGTAATCGGCGTCCTTGAGCCGCTTCAGGCTCACCGCGAGCAGGTCGAACCGGTTGTGCGTGCCGATCAGCCGGTGCCAGACCGGGCGCGCGCCGCCACGCTGGTTGAGGCTGCACGCCGTTCCGGCGCCGTCGCACCAGTCGGCGAAATCGTCGAACGCGTCCTCGAACGCGGCCGCCTGGCTGGTCAGGAACGCGCCCGTGGTCGGCACGCTGTGGTCGTCGACGCTCTCCAGCACCATGGCCCGCACCCGGCCCGGGTAGCGCTCGGCGTACTGCTCGCCGAGCAGCGTGCCGTACGAGCTGCCGTGGAAGCTGATCTGCCGCTCGCCGAGCGCGGCCCGCAGCGCGTCCACGTCGCGGACGTTGCTGAGCATGTCGGCGTGGTCCCACACCGGGCCGGTCGCGGCGCGGCAGCCTTTCCAGAGCTTTCGGTTGTACGCCAGGGTCGCGTCGAAGTCGGCCTGGCTCGTCAGCACCGGGGCGGGCTTCTCGCCGGCGTCGGGACATGTCACCGCGTGGCTGCCGTTCGAACCGCGCGGGTCGAAGCCGACGATGTCGAAGCGGCTCAGGATCGTGTCGCTGAACCGGCCGTAGTCGTTGACGACCCGGTTGACGCCCGGATCCCACGGGCCGCCCGGTCCCCACACCAGCGTGCCGATCTTGTGGGCCTGATCGGTGGCGAGGCGCCGGCCGACGGACAGGTCGATGGTGCCGCGGCCGGGGTGATCCCAGTCGATCGGCACCGTGAGGGTGGCGCATTGGGCGTCCCGGTCGTCGCCGCAGGTGTGCCAGCCGAGCGCGCCCCCCGCGGGCGCGGGGACCGGCAGCGCGGCGGCCAGCAGGACGCTGAGGAAGGAATTCATGGGTTCGATCCTGGTCGATCACCGGTGGGCGGTTAATCCGGAATGACCCCGAGGGCTTTTCCCGTACGTGACCAGATCGTTCCGCCCACGGTCCCGATGGTGTCTTTCTCGCCGCCCGGCCGCGGCGTTGAATCGAGTCATGACAAACGCGCTGATCGTGATCGACGTGCAGGAATCGTTCCGGGTGCGGCCGCTCTGGGAGACGCTGAACAATCCATCGCTCATCGCCAATGTCACGCGCCTCGTCGAGGCGGCCCGACAGAACGGCGAAACGGTGGTCTGGGTGGTGCATTCCGAGCCGGGAAGCGGCGGCGAGTTCGATCCGGCCAACGGGCACGTACGGGTGGTGGGCGAGCTCGAGCCGGCCAAGGACGAGCCGTTCGTGGCCAAGACCTCGCACAACGCCTTCACGACGACCAACCTGGGCCAGGTGCTGACGACCGCCGGGGTGACGTCGGTGACGGTGTGCGGGCTGCGCACCGAGCAGTGCGTCGAGACGACCGCACGGGTGGCCTCGGATTTCGGGTACGACGTCACGTTCGTCACCGACGCGACCGGCACCTTCCCGATCCCGCACTGGGACGCCCCCGCCGACCAGACGGTCGCCGAGCTTCTCGCCGACCCCCGAACGCTTTCCGCGGCCGACGTCGTGGCCCGCACGGAGTACGCTCTGGCCGGCCGTTTCGCCGCGGTCCGCAACACGGACGACTACCTGGAGGCGTGACCGGATCGTGAGCCGCGTGGTGTTCGTGCTGACGCCGCAGGTGCACCTGCTCGACCTGGCCGGCCCCGCGCAGGTGTTCACCACGGCCGAGGGGTACGAGGTCAGCTACGTCGCCGAGGCGTCACCGGTGCCCACCTGGCAGGGCGTCTCCCTGAACGCGTCGCGGGACTGGCCCGCCCTGTCCCGCGACGACCTCGTCCTGATCCCCGGCTGGCACGACGGTTACGGCGCCTTTCACGCGAGCACGCTGCGCCGGATCGCCGCCCATCACGAGGCCGGCGGCATGGTGGCGAGCGTCTGCGCGGGAGCCGACGCCCTGGGCCGGGCCGGCCTGCTCGACGGCCGCCGCTGCACCACCCATCACGACCTGCAGGACCGCCTGGCCCTCGACTATCCGCTGGCCACCGTGGTGCGCGACGTCCTCTACGTCAGCGACGACCGCGTGGTCACGTCGGCCGGCATCGCCAGCGGCATCGACCTGGCCCTGCACCTGGTAGCGCTGCGCCAGGGCCCGGCGGTCGCCGCCCGAGTGGCCCGCGAGATGGTCGTCTACGGCCGCCGCAACGGCGACGAGCCCCAGGACAGCGCGATGCTCCGGCACCGAGCCCACCTGTCCGACGTGGTCCACCGAGTGCAGGACCGCATCGACGCCGCGTTCGCCTCACCGCTGCCGCTGGCGTCCCTGGCCGCCGACGCCGGGGTGAGCGAGCGCACCCTGACGAGGCTGTTCACGACCGCCGCGGGCCGCACCCCGCTGCGCTACCAGCAGGTGTTGCGAGTAGAACGAGCCGAGTACTTGATCGCCCACGGCGCCACGGTAGAGGGCGCGGCCCACGCGGTGGGCTTCGCCGACGCCCGCATGCTGCGCCGCTTACGTGCGCGTCCCTTCGCCGTGCCGGTTGTGGACAGCCCACAGAATTTGTCGTAGGCGGCTCGTAAAGTCACCCCACCCCGTTTTGGCGGATTCTGGGGGTCGTCGCGACATGGCTGGTCAGCTGGCTTGTGCGAGGAGGGTGGTGAAGTGTTCGGCGGGGGTGTCCCCGTTGAGTGTCCGGGGTCGGCCGTTGAGTTGCGCAGCGACGGCGTCCAGGTGGTCGTGGTCGTGCGCGGTCAGGTCGGTGGATTTCGGGAAGTGTTTGTTGGAGCCGCGTTTCCATGGGCTGTGTGGGTCGCAGAAGTAGACGGTCATGTCGGTGGCTAGGGTGAATTGGTGGTGCCGGTGCATTTCGCTGCCCTGGTCCCAGGTCGGTGACCGGCGCAACTGCTGCGGCAGCCCGCCGATGGTGTCGATCAGGGCGTCTCGGACCAGCTCCGGGCTGCGCCCGGCCGGTAAGTGGACGAGCAGGACATGACGGGTGTGCCGTTCGACCAGCGTCCCGATCGCCGGCCGGTTGTCCTTGCCGATGATCAGATCGCCCTCCCAATGCCCCGGCACTGCCCGGTCGTCGACCTCGGCGGCTCGTTCACTCATCAGCACCATCGGCGTGGCCATCCGCGGGCTGCGCTGCTGCGCTCCCCGGGCGGGGGGCGGCGTATCGCCCGGCCGGTGCGCAGCGCGGCCGCGATCTCGCGGCGCAGTTCGCCGCGGCCCTGGACGTAGAGGGCTTGGTAGATGGTTTCGGGTGTCACGGAAGGCTCCGGCCGGTCGGGATGCTCGCGGCGTACGCGTGCCAGGATCTGTTCCGGAATCCATCGCCCCCGGACCGCGCGCCGGGCGGTGGTGGTGATCGGGTTCGGGCCGTGCCGCCACCGTTTACCGGTCCGCGGGTTGATCCCGACTACCTAGGCCGCCTGCGAACAGTTCGTCCCCTGCTCCACCAGGGCAAGGTAAGCCGCCCGTTCCCGCAGCAACGGCCGACCACGCTGCGGGAGCGAACGGTCCCGGACCTCAAAACCCCATCATCAACACCCGTCGATCGAGTGTTGCAACGACCCATGGAATCCGAGGACTGGGGTGGGGGTGGCGTGGGGCGGCGGGGTGACGACGCCCGCAGCCGGCAACGCCGCGGCCCGCGGCGCTGCGTCGCGGCGCCACGCCCATCCGAATGCCGTGCGGCCTGGGGTGTGGACAGCCGGCGAAAACTGTCATAACTCGCCGCTACGTTTCCCCCACCCAGTGACGGGGGTGGGGTGGGGATAGGCCGAGCTGAGTCGGATGGCGCCGGGTGCGACGCGTGGCCGGTCGGGCGGACATCGCGTGCCGGTTGTGGACAGACCGCAGGTTTTGTCGTAGGTCGCCGCTACGTTTCCCCCACCCAGTGACCGGGTGGGGTGGAGATGGGCCGAGCTGGGCGGGATGGCGTCGGGTGCAAAGCGTGGCCGGCCGGGCGGACATCGCGGGCGGCGGGTGACGGGCGGCGAGGCAGGCGGTCGGCGCCTGGCGGCGCGGGCGTGTGGCGCGGGACAAGCGGCGCGGGGCGGCGCGAGGCGGGCGGCGCGAGGCGGGCGGCGCGAGGCAGGCGGCGCGAGGCAGGCGGCGCGAGGCAGGCGGGTGGCGGAGCGGGTGGCGCGAGGCGGGCGGCGAGGCAGGCGGGCGGCGCGAGGCAGGCGACGCACAGCGGCCACCCTCCAACCGACATATGGTGCGGTGATGTGGACACTCGGGTGTGACGCCGCCGATCCACGCGCGCTGGCCTCCTTCTGGGCCCTTGCGCTTGGTTACGTCGATGAGCCTGGCTATGACGAACCCGACGGGGCCTCGATCGTCGACCCCTCGGGGAGCGGGCCGGCCATTGGGTTCCTGCGGGTTCCGGAGGTCAAGACGACCAAGAATCGGATGCACATCGACATTCGGGTGGGTGGCGAAGCGGCGGTGCGGGCCAAGGTGGCCGAGCTCGTCGACAAGGGGGCGACGGTGGTGCGGGAGCATCGGTACGACGGGCAGTTCGGGCACATGCTGATGCTCGATCCGGAAGGAAACGAGTTCTGCGTGGTCTAGGCCCGGGCCAGCACGGCGACGAACAAGCCCTTGCCCACGGCGATGGTCGAACCGGTGAAATGCGGGTCGGCGGCCAGCAGCGTCAGGAACGGGGCCACCTCGTCGGGGTGGGACAGGACATTGTCGATCGCCAGGACGCCGCCGCGGCGTAGGACTCGGCGGACGTCGGGCCACCACGCCGGGTACTCCGTCCGTTCGGAGTCCAGGAACAGCAGGTCGACGCTGGCGGAAGCGCGGGCGGCCAGGAAAGCGCCGCCGTCGGCGGTTTCGAAGGCCACGTGGTCGGCCAGGGCGGCGCGGGACACGTTCGCGACGGCGGCCGGGACGGCGGCGATGTCGACGGTGGTCACCGAGCCGCCCACCGCGCGGGCCGCGTCGGCCAGCCAGATCGTGGAGTAGCCGTTCGACGTGCCGATCTCGACGATGTCGCGGCAGTTGCCGATCCGCAGGACGAGCGTGAGCAGCTCGGCGGCGTCGGGCGAGAGGTTGCGGCGCCGGGATCGGCGATCAACCTGGGCCGCGTCGAAGGCCTTGCCCTCGGCGTACAGGTGGTCGAGCAGCGAGCGCAGGTTCACGTGATCACCCTCCCGAGATGGGCACGTCCAGGTCCAGGTCGTCGGCCACGTCGCCGACCGGCACGACGGTCACCAGCGAGGCGTGCGCGCGCAGGTAGTCGCGGGCGCCCTTGTCGCCGGTCGCGGCGGCGATCACGCCGGGCCAGTGGGCACGGCCGAGCAGCACCGGATGGCCACGCCGGGTGCCGTAGCCGCCCATCACCAGGGCGTCGGGGGCGGCCAGGGCGGTCACTCTGCGTACGGCGGTTGCGGTCACGCCGGGCATGTCCACGAGCAGGACCACCGCGGCGTCGACGTCGTCGTCCAGGGCCGTCAGGCCGACCCGCAGCGACGATCCGAGCCCGCTCTCCCAGTCCGGGTTGATCACCGTCCGCGGCAGGCCGGCGGCGGCGTCGAGCACCTCCGGCGCCCGCGCGCCGAGAACCACCAGGCTGGGTGCGACACCGGCGTCCCGCAACACTGCGGCCGCGCGTTCCACCAGCAGCTTTCCCCCGTACGCGACCAGGGCCTTGGGCATTCCGTACCGGCGCCCGCCACCGGCCGCCAGCACGACACCGGCGGTCTCCATCTGCGGAGGCTATCGCGCCCGTAGGGGGCCGGTCTCCTACCAAGGGAGGAGGCGGGCTCGGACCACCGGCCGGAGGTGCGGACCGTGGGCGGACGAAATGACGGCTCTCGATGCCGAGGCTGCTGGTATGACAACCGCCACGAGCAGCACAGTAAGACGCCAACGGCCCCTGATCGTCCTCACCGCCGGGATGGCCCTGTTCGCGTTGGTCACCGCCGTGGGCATCTTCGCCGATCACCGGGTGATCACGGGCGCGCCGGCCTGGCTCAAGCCCTTCAAGTTCTCGATCTCGTTCGCCGTCTATGGCCTTACCCTCGCCTGGATGCTGTCGATCCTGCCGCGCCGCAGCCGGGTCGGTGAGTGGGCGGCGGTCGCGATCGTCGGCGTCGCCTTCGTGGAGGTGGGGATCATCATCCTGCAGGCGGCCCGGGGCACGACCAGCCACTACAACGAGACCTCGCCGTTCAACGCGGCCCTCTGGCAGGCCATGGGCCAGGCCATCCTGGTGCTGTTCGTGGCCCACGCGGTGATCGCGATCGTGGCGATGCGCCAGAAGATCAAGGACCGGGCCAACGCGTACGGGATCCGCCTGGGCCTCGGTCTGTCGCTTCTCGGCATGCTCGCCGCCGTGCCGATGGTGCTGCCGGGGCAGGCGCCGGCCGGCGTCGACGACATCACCGGCGCGCACAGTGTCGGCGTGCCGGACGGTGGGCCGGGCATGCCGCTGACCGGCTGGAGCACCACGGGCGGCGACCTGCGGATCGGGCACTTCGTCGGGCTGCACGCGCTGCAGGCCCTGCCGCTGCTGGCCTTCCTGCTCGGCCGCACGTCGCTGGACGCCACGCGGAGGGCGCGGCTGATCCTGGTCGCGGGTGGTGCTTACGGCGTACTCACGCTGCTTCTGACCGGGCAGGCGCTGCGCGGGCAACCGCTGCTCGAACCGGACGCCCTCACCGTGGGTGCGTGGGCGGCGCTCGTCGCCGCGACCGCGACCGCCGTCGCGCTGGTGCTCAAGAAGTGACCGGCACGCTGTTCGGCCTCACGTTCCTGGTGGCCGCGCCGTTCTGGGCCCTGATGATCCTGCTCCCCGGGTGGCGCCTCACCGAGCGGATCATCAGGAGCCCGCTGATCGTCGTCCCGGTGCTGCTCATCTACGCGATCCTGGTGATCCCGTCGCTCCCCGACCTGCTCCCGGTCGTGCTCGGCCCGTCCCTCGACGGGGTGCGCGAGCTGCTCGGCTCCGCGAACGGCGCGGCGGCGGCCTGGGCGCACATGATCGCCTTCGACCTGTTCGCCGGGCGCTGGATCTGGCTCGACGGCCGGGACCGCAAGATCCGTCACCTCGTGCTGGCCCCGATCCTGGTGCTGACGATCCTGTTCGGTCCGCTCGGTCTGGGGGTCTACCTGGCCGTACGCGGGCGTTAGGGTGACCGGCATGGGGTGGGTGGGGCGGCTCTTCGACCGGCGGGACACGTGGGTCCGGATGGTGCTGCTCGACCTGAGCGGCCTCAGCTACCTGGTCTTCGGCAGCGACGACGGCCGCCACACGACCACCGCCCAGTGGGTCATCGCGGTCGCCGCGTTCGTGGCCATCGTCGCGTTCTGCCGCTGGCCGGTGGTCAACCTGATGATCCAGCTGGCGCTGCTCGCGGTCGCGCTGTGCGTGCTCGACGACCCGACGATCAACCAGGTCGGGTCGAGCTGGGCGCTGGCCGAGGTCGGGCTGTGGGCGGCGGCCACCCGCACGATCTGGCTCTGCACGGCCGCGACGTTCGCGGTCTACCTGGTGTTCGACGTCATCGGCGCGCCCGGCGGGATGCGCGGCGAGCTGTTCGGCGTGCTGGTCCTGCCGATCGGCCTGCCGCTGCTGCTCGGGCTGGTCATCCGCACCACCCGGGAGCTGGGCCGGCAGGCCGAGCTGCGGGCGCAGTCGGAGAGCCGGGCGGCCCGGGCCGACGAGCGCGGCGCGATCGCCCGCGAGCTGCACGACGTGGTGGCCCACCACGTGGCGTCGATGGTGCTGCGGGTCGGCGTGGCCCGGCACGTGGTGCCCGACCTCGACCCGCGACTCGCCGCCGTCCTCGACGACGTGCACGCCACCGGCACCACCGCGCTGACCGATCTGCGCAAGCTGGTCGAGGTGCTGCGCGACCCGGCCGGGGTGAGCGGCGATGCGGCGATCACGGCGATCGAGCCTGGCTCGCTGCCGGCGGCGCTCGGCGCGGCCGTCGACACGGCCCGGCGCACCGGGCTGACCGTGGAGGCCGACATCGACGAGGCGGTGGGCGAGCTCGACGCGGTACGCGGCCTGGCCGTGCTCCGCCTGACCCAGGAGGCGCTGACCAACGTGGCCAAGCACGCCGGACCGACCGCTCGCGCGCGCCTCTCGGTGACCGTCTCCGATGGGGCCGTGAGCTGGGAGGTGGCGGACGACGGAGGCGACGCGCCGCCCGCACCCAAGGGTGGCCATGGCCTGATCGGCATGCGCGAGCGGGTCGAGGTGCTGGGCGGGCGGTTGAGCGCCGGCCCGTCCGGAAGCGGCTGGCGGGTCCGGACGATCCTTCCCCGGGCGATCGCGTGATCCGGGTCCTGCTCGTCGACGACCAGCAGCTGATCCGGGCCGGGCTGCGGATGCTGTGCGACGCCGAGCCCGATCTCGAGGTGGTCGGCGAGGCCGGCAACGGCCGGGAGGCGATCGCCATGGCCGAGCGCCTCACGCCGGACGTGGTGGTGATGGACCTGCGGATGCCCGGCGTCGACGGGATCAGCGCGACCAGCCGCATCCTGTCGTCACGGCCGGCGACCCGGGTGCTGGTGCTGACCACGTTCGGCGACGACGACCATCTTTACCCCGCGTTGACGGCGGGGGCGTGCGGGTTCCTGCTCAAGGACGCGCCCCCGGCCGAGCTGCTGGACGGCATCCGGCGGGCGGCGGCGGGGGACAGCCCGTTCAGCCCGGACGTGCTGCGGCGGCTGGTCGACCGGGCGGTGGCGAGCCGGGGCGAGCCGGCCCGGCCGGTGACGGGGCTCACCGGGCGCGAGCGGGCGGTGCTCGGCCTGGTCGGGGAGGGACTGTCCAATGCCGAGATCGCCGAGCGGCTGCACATCGGCGTGACCACGGTGAAGACGCACATCACGGCGCTGATGACGAAGACCGACTGCCCTAATCGCGTACGCCTGGCGTTGCTCGCCAATCAGCGCGGGTAGACAGAGAAAGGCCGGAGATCCGTGGCGGCGGGTCTCCGGCCTTTGCTGCTATTAAAGGCTATCGCGTCATCCCGGTTTTCACCGGTGATCTCCGCGGCGTGGCGTCAGCCCTGTCGGCCGTTCCAGCGCGGGTTCTTCCGGTTGATGACGACCTGACGCCCGCGACGGCGGGTGACGACGGAACCGGGCTTGCTCTTCAGCGACCTGAGCGAGTTACGAACCTTCATGGTGAACCTCCTGTGCCTTCGAGAACGCCGGACCACCTTCCGTTATTTCACGGTCCGATTCGGCGCCGGCCGTTCGTCATGGAGGCATGGATACCTTCCGCATCGACATTCCGCAGCGCGACCTCGACGACCTGCACGACCGTCTGGACCGGGTCCGGTGGCCCGCCGAGATCCCCGGCGCGGGCTGGGACTACGGCGTTCCGGGCGAGTACGTCCGGCGGCTCGCCGAGCGCTGGCGGCGCGGCTACGACTGGCGCCGCACCGAGGCCAGGCTCAACGCGTACCCCCAGTTCCGCACCGTGATCGACGGCCAGCCGGTGCACTTCCTGCACGCCCGGTCGGAAAGCCCGGACGCGCTGCCGCTGATCCTCACGCACGGCTGGCCGGGGACGGTCGCCGAGTTCCTCGACGTGATCGAGCCGCTGTCCCGCCACTTCCATCTGGTCGTGCCCTCGCTGCCGGGCTTCGGCTTCTCCGGGCCGACCACCGAGCGGGGCTGGAACGTCGACCGGATCGCCCGGGCCTGGGTGGAGCTGATGGGGCGGCTCGGCTACGAGCGGTTCGGGGCGGCCGGCAACGACTGGGGCTCGACGATCTCGCCCGCGGTCGGCCGGGTCGCGCCCGAGCGGGTGGTCGGCGTGCACGTCACGCAGCTCTGGACCGACCACGACGGGTCGATCGAGAACCCGACCGCGGAGGAGCAGAGCGCCCTCGACGACCTGGCCTGGGTCGAGGCGAACATGAGCGCCTATCAGCTCCTCCAGGAGCAGCAACCCCAGACGCTCGCGTACGCCTTGAGCGACTCCCCGGTCGGTCTGCTGGGCTGGCACGGCCAGATCTACCGGGACGGCGTGGACGACGACTACGTGCTGGACAACGTCTCGATCCACTGGCTCACCGGAACGGCCGGGTCATCGATGCGGCTGTACCGGGAGTTCGCCCTGATGGACAAACCGGGCACGCCGACCACCGTGCCGCTGGGCGCGGCTCAGTTCCGGGACGATTACAAGCCGGTTCGCCGCCTGGTCCCGGGGCTGCACGCCAACGTCGTGTCCTGGAACAAATACGAGACATCCGGGCACTTCGCGGCGACCCAGTCGCCCGACCTGCTGGTCGCCGACATGATCGAGTTCTACGGGAAGCTCAAGTAGGCACCCCGCGGGCCGATCGATGCGGCCATGCGAATGCGAGTCTTCGGCACCCTGCTCACCGCCGCGGCGATCGCCGCCGCCGGCACGGCCGTCCCCGCTCAGGCCGCCACGGCGGAGGGCACCATCATCGGCGCCGGCGTCCCGGGCGCCATCCCGGGCCGGTACATCGTCACGATGAAGGCCCCCCGCGGCGGGATGTCGGCGCAGGAGGTCGGCTCGACGTCGTACAGCGCGACGATGACCGCCGAGCAGGCCCGCAAGCTCGCCGCCGACCCGGACGTCCGGTTCGTCGAGCAGGACCGGATCCTGCACATCGAGTCGACCCAGAAGAACCCGGACTGGGGACTCGACCGCATCGACCAGCGGCCGGTCAAGGCGTCGAGGACGTACACCCCGATGGACGACGGCAGCGCCGTCCACGCGTACGTCATCGACACCGGCATCCGGATCACGCACAGCGAGTTCGCCGGCCGGGCCACCTACGGCTACGACTTCGTCGACGGCGACGCGGTCGCGGCCGACTGCAACGGGCACGGCACCCACGTGGCCGGCACCATCGGCGGCACCCACTACGGCGTGGCCAAGAAGGTGCGGATGGTCGCCGTCCGGGTGCTGGACTGCGAGGGCGAGGGCACGCTCTCCGGCGTGATCGACGGCGTCAACTGGGTCACCGCGCACGCCGTGAAGCCGGCCGTCGCCAACATGAGCCTCGGCGGCTCGTACAGCGCGTCGCTCGAGGCCGCCGTGCAGAAGTCGATCAACTCGGGCGTCACCTACGTGGTGGCGGCCGGCAACGAGAACACCAACGCCAGCAACGAGAGCCCGGCCGGTCTGCCCGCCGCGATCACCGTGGGCGCGACCGACATCAAGGACCGTCGCGCGCCGTTCTCGAACTACGGCAGCGTGCTCGACCTGTTCGCGCCCGGCGTCAACATCCGTTCCTCGGTGGCGAACAGCGACACCGCGACGGCCAGCTACAGCGGCACGTCGATGGCGTCCCCGCACGTCGCGGGCGCGGCCGCGCTCGTGCTCGACGCCGCCCCCGGCTACACCCCGGCCCAGGTGCGCAACTACCTGGTCGCGCAGGCCACCACCGGCAAGGTGACCGACCCCAAGGGCTCGCCGAACAAGCTGCTGTTCGTCCCGGCGCCGGCCAAGGCCCCGGCGATCAAGACCTCGGCCATCACGGTGACGGCCGGGACGGCGTACAAGGGCACGATGGCGCTCTCGACGAGCCGCCGCGGCACCTGGAGCGTGATCGCCGGCGCCCTGCCGCGCGGCCTCAAGCTCGCCGCGAACGGCGTCATCTCCGGCACCCCGGTCGCGCCGGGATCGGCCGCCGTCAAGGTCCGGTTCGTCGACTACGTGCCGAACACCGTGACCAAGGTCGTCACCATCACGGTCCGCAAGACCGCCCCGGTGATCACGACGACGTCGCTGGCCGCGGCCACGGCGGGCGCCGACTACTCGGCACAGCTCGCGGCCGACCGGCTCGGCGCCTGGGCGCTGACCGGGGGCGCGCTGCCGGCCGGGCTGACGCTGGCGGCGACCGGCGCGATCACCGGCGTGCCGGCCGCGGCCGGCACGGCGACCTTCACGGTCACCTTCACCGACAAGTGGGGCATGAAGAAGGCGGCGACGCTCGCGCTGACGGTGGAGTAAGGAAACGGACGGCCCCGCTTCGACGACCCGGGGGCACGGGAATCGTCGGAGCGGGGCCGAGTTGTCTTCACGATAGGCCCGCAGGGTGTCAATCGGCTGTCATCGTCCTGTGTGACCGCTGTGTTCGTTCTCGGCGTACTGCTCGGCGATCGCCTTCGTCTCCGGCAGGTCGGCCTCGACCACCGGCAGGCCGGGCGCGACATCGGCGCCGAGCTCGATGAGCAGCTGCCGCAGCAGGGTTACGGCCGCCTCCGCCTGCGGCGCCACCCCGGCGGTCACCACCGGAACCGCCCGCTTGCCGGCCAGGGCCTGCGCCGGGAGCTGGTCGAGCAGCACCTTGAGCACGCCGGTGTAGCTGCCCTTGTACGTGGGGGTGGCCACCACCAGGAGCTCGGCCTCGCGCAGCAGCGTCACCGCGGCGGCCGTCGCCTCGTCGCCGGGGGTGAGCAGGCCCGCACCCAGCTCGCCGGCCTCGATCACGGTCGGCGGAAACCCGCCGGTGCGGGCCGCGAGGGCCTCGCCGACGGCGATGGCCAGGGTGGACGTGCGCGACCCCGGGCGCGGGTTGCCGGACACGACGACGATGCGGCTCATGACTCTCCCGAGTTGACTAGTGGCAGGACGTTCTCCCCGACGTTCAGCGCCTCTTCGAGGTGCGGCTGGCCGGAGAGGATGAAGTGGTCGATGCCGAGCGCCTGATACTCGGCGATGCGCGCCGCGACCTCGGCGTGGCTGCCGACCAGGGCGGTGCCGGCGCCGGGGCGGACGACGCCGAAGCCGGCCCACAGGTTGGGCGACACCTCGAGGGAGTCGCCGGTGGTGAGCGCGGCCATCCGCCGCTGCCCCTCGGACTCGGTGCGGGCGAACTGCTGCCGGGCGCGCCCGATCTCGGCCGGCGGCACCCGCTCGAGCAGGCCGCGGGCCACCCGCCAGGCCTCGTCGGCGGTGTCCCGCGCGATCACGTGCAGGCGGATGCCGTACGTGAGATGGCGGCCGGCGTCCTTCGCGAGGGTGCGCACGGCATCCAGTTTGGCCGCCACCGCCGCCGGCGGCTCGCCCCAGGTGAGATAGGTGTCGGCGTGGCGCGCCGCGACCGGCAGGGCGGCCGCCGACGAGCCGCCGAAGAAGACCGGTGGCGCCGGGTCGGGGACGGCCCGGACGGTGGCGTCTTCCACGTCGTAGAACTCGCCGCGGTACGTGAACGGCGTACCGGACCAGGCCCCGCGCACCACCTCCAGGAACTCGGCCGTGCGCGCGTACCTCCGGTCGTGCGAGAGATGGTCGCCGAAGCGCTTCTGCTCGGTCGCCTCGCCGCCGGTGACCACGTTGAGCGCCAGCCGGCCGCCGGAGATCCGCTGGTAGGTGGCGGCCATCTGGGCGGCGAGCGTGGGGGAGATCAGGCCCGGCCGGAAGGCGACCAGGAACCGCAGCCGGGTCGTCTCGCCGAGCAGCGCGGCGGTGGTGAGCCAGGCGTCCTCGCAGAAGGTGCCGGTCGGGGTGAGCACCGCCGCGAAGCCGGCCCGTTCGGCGGCCCGCGCCACCAGCGCGAGGTAGCCGAGGTCGGGCGGCCGCGACGTGTCGGCGGTGAGCCGGGCCTGCCCGCCGCCGACGATGTCGCGGCTGTCGCCGGCGGTGGGCAGGAACCAGTGGAACGGCATCTAGGCGGCCCTTCGCAGGTGGGCGTAGTGCCCGTCGTGGTAGACCAGCGGCGCGGCGCTCAGGTCCTCGTGGTGCACGCCCTCCTCGGGCGAGGCCAGCACGATCGTGTGGTCGCCGGCCTCGACCCGGCGCTCGATCCGGCAGACGATCCGGGCGAGCACGCCGTCCAGCAGCGGCACCCCGCCCGGGCCCGGCCGCCAGGCGCCGTGCGCGGCGAACCGGTCGATGCCGCGGGTGGCGAACGTGCGGGCGACGTGTTCCTGCTCCTGGGTGAGCACGTGCACGGCGACCAGGTCGGCGCCGGACACGGCGGGCCACGCCGAGGCGGTCTTGGCCAGGCAGAACGAGACGAGCGGCGGGTCGAGCGAGACCGAGGTGAACGAGGTGGCGGTGAAGCCCGCCGGCGGCTCGCCGGGCGCGGTGATCACCACGACGGCGGCGGCGTGGCGGCGCAGCAGCGCCCGGAAGAGATCGGCGTCCACGATCGAGGTCACGGTCACGGTTCCTCCTGACGACTAGCGAGAGGCGCCGGCGAGCGCGCGGTGACGCAGCTCCTGCCGGACGAGCGGGATCAGGTGCCGGCCGTAGTCGACGGCGTCGTCGACCGGGTCGTAGCCGCGGATGAGGATCGTGCTGACGCCGAGGTCGACGTAGTCGAGCAGGGCCTGGGCCACGGTCTCGGGCGAACCCACCAGCGCGGTCGAGTTGCCCTGGGCGCCGCTGGCCGCCGCCGTCGCCGTCCACAGTGCGCGATCGTGGCGCTCCGAACGAGCGGCGGCGGCCAGCAGCCGCTGCGAGCCGACGTTTTCGGGGTTGCGCCCGCCGAGCACACCCGCGAACGGGCCGTTCGACTTGATCTTGGCGAGAATCCCCGCCGCGCGCTCCCAGGCGAGCTCGTCGGTGGCGGCCAGGATCGGGCGGAACGAGACGCTGATGCCGAGCGGCCCGCGCCCGGCCGCGGCCGCCGCCCGCTGCACCGAGGCGATCTGCTCGGCGGTCTCGGCCAGCGGCTCGCCCCAGAGCGCGAAGGTGTCGGCCCGGGCGCCGCCGACCCGGTAGGCCGCCGCCGACGACCCGCCGAAGTAGAGCGGAATGCGGTGGGCCGGCTGCACGCCGGCCGAGAAGTCCTCGAACTTGTAGAAGCGGCCCTCGTGCGAGAACGCTTCGGGCGACGACCAGGCCCGGCGCAGGATGCCGAGGTACTCGTCGGTGCGCGCGTACCGGTCGTCCTTGGCCAGGTAGTCGCCGTCGCGGCGCTGCTCGGTGTCGGAGCCGCCGGTGATCGTGTGCACCGCGACCCGCCCGCCCGAGAACTGGTCGAGGGTGGCGAAGGTGCGCGCGGCCAGGGTCGGGAAGACGAATCCGGGCCGGTGCGCGATCAGCAGGCCGATCCGCTCGGTGTTCGCGGCCGCGTAGGCGGCCACCTGGGTGGCGTCCGGCGTCGACGACCCGTACGCGATGAGGATGCGGTCGAAGCCGCCGTCCTCGTGCGCCCGGGCGAAGCGCCGCACGTAGGCGGGGTCGACCTGCGGGCCGGTCGCGGGCCGCGTCTCGGAGACGTCGCGGGTGCCGATCATGCCGACGAACTCGACAGTCATGCCTGGATCCTTTCCGCTGTCCACTTATTGGGAAAGTGGGCAACCGTGAATCACGATCCGTCGTGAAACCGGGCTGAGTCAATGGCCGTCCCATATCCTAGTAATCCTAGAGAGTATGGTTGACATGGCGGACTTGAGGCAGTCAGAGTTGCGGCCATGTCCACTACCGCGATCGCCGGCCCCTCCGTCGCCGACCAGACCGGTGCGACGCCGCGCACAAGGCGTTCCCTGCCCTACCGGACGATCTCCTGGGTCGTGCCGATCCTGCTGCTGCTCGTCTGGGAGCTGGCCTGCCGGGCGGGCCTGATCGCGTCCAACGTGCTACCCGCGCCGAGCTCGGTCGGCACCACCGCCTGGCATCTGACCGAGACCGGCGAGCTGCCGCGGCACCTGTGGGAAAGCCTCAAGCGCGCGGCGATCGGCCTGGTCATCGGCGGCACCGTCGGCCTCGTGCTGGGCGTGCTGACCGGCTTCTCCCGGCTGGCCGAGTCGCTGATCGACCGCAACATCCAGATCATCCGCGCGATCCCGTTCCTGGCGATCCTGCCGCTGGTCATGGTCTGGTTCGGGGTCGGCGAGAGCGGCCGCTACTTCCTGGTCGCGCTGGGCACGAGCTTCCCGATCTACCTGAACACCGTGCTCGGCATCCGGCAGGTCGACCCGAAGCTGCTGGAGATGGGCCGCGTCGTCGGCCTGGGCCGGCTCGAGCTGGTGCGGGCCGCGATCCTGCCCGGCGCGCTGCCGTCGATCCTGCTCGGCGTGCGCCTGGCGCTGACCAACGCCTGGCTCGCGCTGGTGATCGCCGAGACCGTGGGCGCGCCGGCCGGCATCGGCTTCATGGCCACCAACGCCCGCGAGTTCCTGCAGACCGACGTGATCGTGCTGGTCATCGTGCTCTACGCGCTCATCGGTCTCACCACCGACCTCATCGCACGCGGCCTGGAGCGTCGGCTCCTGGCCTGGCACCCCAATTATCGAGGAGACACAAAGTGAGTCTGTCCCGTCGCAAGCTGCTCGGCGCCTCTCTCGCCCTGCCCTTCCTTGCGGCCTGCGGCAACGACGCCGCCGCGAGCGCGAGTGGCCGCAAGAAGGTCCGTCTCACCTACGGCGCGATCTCCGTTCCCAAGACCCGGGGCGTCTTCGAGCAGACCCTCAAGAGCCAGGGCATCGACGTCGAGTGGGTGGGCCCGTTCCCGAACCACGCGCCGACCCTGCAGGCCGTGGCCACCAACACCGCCGACTTCAGCTTCGGCGGCAGCTCGACCCCGGCCGACCAGGCGCTGCTCTCCGGCAACAAGCTGGTCTACGTCGCGTGGGCCTCGTCCAAGCCGCGGACCAGCTCGATCATCGTGCGGCCGGAGAGCGGCATCACCTCGGTGAAGGACCTGGCCGGCAAGAACGTGGCCGTCAACAAGGCCGGCCTCGGCGAGTTCCTGCTGGTGGCGGCCCTGGAGAAGTACGGGGTGCCGCGCGACTCGGTCACCTTCACCTACCTGAACCCGCCGGACGCGGCGCCCGCGTTCGGCAGCGGCAAGGTCGACGCGTGGTCGATCTGGTCCGGCCCGCTCGAGCTGGCCGAGGTGCAGTACAACGCCAAGCGGATCTTCACCGACGGCGACGAGCTGGACAAGCAGATCGACTTCTCCACCTATCTCGTACGCGAGGACTACGCCAAGAAGGAGGCCGACACCATCCGCAAGGTGATCGCCGCCTACAGGGCCGAGCAGGACTGGTCCAACGCGAACCCGGCCGAGGCCCAGAAGATCGGCAACGCCGTCTCGAAGTACCCGCAGGCCGTCGTGGACAAGCTGGTCAAGGCGAACGTCCAGGTCACCTGGAGCCTGATCAACGACGACGGCATCGCGCAGCTGCAGGCCGGCGCCGACTGGCTCACCGACCACAAGGTCCTCAGCGGAAAGATCAACATCGCCGACCACGCGGTGAAGCTGTGAGCACGGTCCTGCTTGAGAAGATCACGCGACGGTACGGCGAACGCACCGTCCTGGACGGGCTGGATCTCGCGATCGAGCGCGGCGAGTTCGTGGCCCTGCTCGGCAAGAGCGGCTGCGGCAAGACGACGCTGCTGCGGGCGCTGGCCGGCCTCGACCCGGTCGACGGCGGCCGGCTCACGGTCCCCGCCGGCCGGACGGTCGTCTTCCAGGAGCACCGCCTGCTGCCCTGGTGGCGGGTCTGGCGCAACGTAGCGATCGGGCTGCCGCGCGCGACGGCCCGGGCCAAGGCGCAGTCGGCGCTGGAGGAGGTGGGTCTCGCCGACCACGCGGACGCCTGGCCGGTCACCCTGTCCGGCGGCGAGGCCCAGCGGGTCGCGCTGGCCCGGGCGCTCGTGCGGGAGCCGGAGCTGCTCCTGCTCGACGAGCCGTTCGCGGCGCTCGACGCGCTGACCCGGATCCGCATGCACAAGCTCGTCCGCGACCTCACCGCCCGGCACCGGCCGGCCGTGCTCCTGGTCACCCACGACGTCGACGAGGCCATCCTGCTCGCCGATCGCGTGCTTACGATGCGGGACGGCCGGATCGCGGCCGTGCACGAGGTGCCGCCGGGCGCCCGTGACCGCGGCTCGGCGTCCTTCGCCACGTTGCGCGGGACCCTGCTGGGCGAGTTGGGAGTCACCGAATGAGCTTTCATCCGAAACTGCACCACGTCGTGCCGACCGGGCTCTCCGGCGACACGGCCCAGACCACGGGCATGACCCGGGTCGAGGCGATCAGCGGCAAGACCGTCGGCAGCGAGGCCCTCTGGATGGGGGAGACCCACGTGTCGGCCTCGACGGCCTCCGCGAACCATCACCACGGCGAATCGGAGACGGCGATCTACGTCGTACGGGGAAATCCGGTCTTCGTGTTTCATGACCAGGAGTCGGACACCGAGAAGCGGCTCGAGACCAAGCCCGGCGACTACATCTTCGTGCCGCCGTGGGTGCCGCACCGCGAGGAGAACCCGGACCCGGAGAACGAGGCCGTGGTCGTGATCGCACGGACCACGCAGGAGGCCATCGTGGTGAACCTGCCGTCTCTGCGTGTCGATAATCCCATCTAACAGATGGGAGATGTATTGTTCGGCCCATCCCAGGAGGAGGAGCCATGTCCGCATTAGCCGTCGCTCACCCGCGACGCGTGCACCTGCGACCCGTACCGGACCTGCCGGCGGAACCCCCGGTGACCGTGACCATCAGCGTCTCCGGGGGCGCGGCGCCCGGCCGCGACCGGGTCCTGGCCGCCCTGCGTGACCTGGTCGACGCGGCCGGTGCCACCGTCGCGGTCGACGTCTCGCCGGTCGGGGACGGGATCCGGCTCGACCCGCGGGCCCGCACCGCGCTGCGCGACGGGGAGCGGCTCGACCTGAGCCGGCTGGAGTACGACCTGCTGCTGTTCCTGGCGCGTCACCCGCGGCAGGTCTTCACCCGCAGTCAGCTGCTCGCCCAGGTGTGGGGGCACACGCACACCACCAACCGGACGGTCGACGTGCACGTGAGCCGGCTGCGCACGAAGCTCGACGACCCCGACGTGGTGACCACGGTGTACGGACTCGGGTACCGGCTGGCCGACGAGGCGGCCGTGACGGTGACGGAGGGCTGAATGGCACGGCGGACGGTCGCGGTGGTGGGCGGTGGCTGCGCCGGGGTGCTGGCCACCCGGGAGCTGCTGCGATGTAGCGACGATCGGGTCATCCTGATCGAGCCGGGGGAGCCGGGGGGAGGGCTGGCCTACGGGTCGGCCCGCCCCTGGCACCTGCTGAACTCGAGGGCCGGGGCGATGAGCGCCGATGCCTCCGATCCCGGGCATTACGCCCGTTGGGCGAAATGTCGCCCGGAGGAGTTCCGGCCGCGCGCCGAGTACGGGGAGTACCTGCGGTCGGTCTTCGCGGCCGCGGCGGCAGAGCACGGGGATCGGCTCGAGGTCGTGCGGGATCGGGCGACGCGTCTCGCGCCCGGCGCCGCCGCTCGCGCTGGTGCCGCTCGCGCTGGGGGCGCGGCTCATGCCGGGAGCGCGAACCTCGCTGGCCGGATTTATACCGAAAAATCGGGCGAGATCCCGGTTGATGAGGTCATTGTCGCCACGGGGAATCCCGCCTCCGCCCAACCGGCGGCCCGGCCCGATCACCCCGACTACATCGCCGATCCGTGGCGGCCGGGCGTGCTCGACGCGATCCCGTCCGATGTGCCGGTTCTGCTGGTCGGGGCGGGGCTCACCGCCGTCGACGTGGTGCTGACGCTGACCGCCGACGGCAACCGCGACGCGCCCATCACCGCGGTGAGCCGCCGCGGCCAGCTCCCGCTCACCCACGCCGCCGAGGCCCGGCCGCCCGCCACGCTCGACCTCGACAACCCGCACACGAACCCGCACACCCTGCGCGACCTGGTTCGGCAGGTGCGGGCCGAGGCGGCCCGGGCCGGGGACTGGCGCACGGTCGTGGACGGGCTGCGCCCGAGCATGGACCTCTTGTGGGGAAATTTGACGGCAACGGAGCAGGAGGCGTTTCTTCGTCATCTGGCCCGGCCCTGGGAATGCCACCGGCACCGGATGGCGCCCCCGGTCGGCGCGCGCATCGACACCCTGCGGGAAGAGGGCCGCTTCGAGGTCCGCTCCGGCGGCATCCGCTCGATGGTCGCGCCGCCGGCCGGTGGGCTGCTCGTCGAGCTCGAGGCCGGCGTGCAGTGGTTCGGCGCCGTGGTCAACTGCGCCGGTCCCGGCCGCCTCCCGGCCGCCGCCGGCTCGTTCGCGCGCAGCCTGCTCGACGACGGTCACGCCCGGGTCGGCCCGCACGGGCTGGGGCTGGACATCGACGCCCGCGGCCGGCTGGTGGGCGCCGGCGGCCGGGTGCGCGACGACCTCTGGTTGATCGGGCCGCTGCGCCGCGGCGCCCGCTGGGAGACCACCGCCGTACCGGAAATCCGCTCTCAGGCCCTTGCATTGATCGACAGGCGTAAATAATTCATCCCGGTTCGGTCATAATCCGGACGGTATGACGTGGGTGTTTCCGCTGGTCAGGACTGCTTTGATGGTCATCGTCGAAACAATCGCCCGGGTTGTGTGCATATTGAGAACTCTCGATACTGCGGGGGCACGGTACGCCACCGGCGTACCCCCCACCCCCCTGGGAGGAACCAAGTGCTCACTCGGAAGCTGCGCCGACCGATCGTCGGCCTCGCCGCGTGCATCCTCGTCGGCTCCGCGTTCGTCGCGTCACCCGCGTCGGCCGCCCCGTCCGGCGACGCCTCGTTCGCACCCTCCGCCCTCGCCTCGAAGATCGACTCGCAGCTCGGCTCGCAGACGGCCGGCTCGTACGTCGACGGCGCGGGCAAGGTGGTCGTCAACGTCACCGATGCCGCGACCGCCAGGTCGGTCACGGCGGCCGGGGCCACTGCCCGGTTCGTGGCGCACACCGGCACCGAGCTGGCCGCCGTGGACAGCAGCCTCAAGTCCGCCCTGAAGACGCCGGGCACCGCGTTCGGCGTCGACCCGGTGTCCAACCAGATGGTCGTCTCCTACGACACCACCGTCACCGGCGCCAAGCTCGCCGCCGTCCAGGCGATCGTCGCCAAGTTCGGCGACAAGGCCCGCCTCGAGGCCGCCCCCGGCACGCTGAGCACCACGATCTCCGGCGGCGACGCCATCTACGTCAGCGGCGCGCGCTGCTCGCTCGGCTTCAACGTGCGCAGTGGTTCCACCTACTACTTCCTGACCGCCGGCCACTGCACCAACATCGGCTCGACCTGGACCAACGGCTCGACCACGCTCGGCACCCGGGCCGGCACGAGCTTCCCGGGCAACGACTACGGCATCGTCCGCTACACCAACACGACGATCACCAAGTCGGGCGCCGTGGGCTCGCAGGACATCACGTCGGCCGGCACCCCCGCCGTCGGCTCCACGGTCTACCGCCGCGGCTCCACCACCGGCACCCACTCCGGCCGGGTCACCGCCCTCAACAGCACGGTGAACTACTCCGAGGGCTCGGTCTCCGGCCTGATCCGCACCACCGTCTGCGCCGAGCCCGGCGACTCGGGCGGCAGCCTCTACTCCGGCACGACGGCCCTGGGCCTGACCTCCGGTGGCAGCGGCAACTGCTCCAGCGGCGGCGTCACGTACTTCCAGCCGGTCGTCGAGCCGCTGAGCGTCTACGGCGTCTCGGTGTACTGATCCCCACCGGCTACCGAAGGCGGCCTCGCTCCGGCGGGGCCGCCTTTCCGCACCTGATCGAGGAAGGCCTGCGCGGCGTTCCCGTCCATCCGCGGGAATGGGCGGCCGAGCTGAGCGGGATTGGTGAACCGGCCCTGGAACGATAAGCGACCATGAGCGACTTCTACCCGAGCCTGAGCAGCGACGAGCGGACCACGCTCACCGAGTTCCTGGAGCAGCATCGGTACGGCATCCGCGTCGCGCTCGAGGGGCTGGCCGATGAGGACGCTGCTGCCCGGCTGCTGCCGCGCACCGAGATGACCATCGGCGGGATCGTGAAGCACCTCGCGCACATGGAGGATCTCTGGTTCACGCACAAGTTCGCCGGGCGGGACTTTCCGGCGCCGTGGCCGGGCAAGGACGAGGGGTACGCGTGGCGGACGGCCGGCGACGACACGGTGGCCGAGCTCGGGGCGCTCTACGCGGCGGCATGTGAGCGCAGCCGGCAGGTGGCCGCCGGGCATGGGAGCCTCGACGATCTGGCGGCGAAGATCTCGTTCGGCAAGGGACCGGTCAACCTGCGCTGGGCGTATGTGCACGTGATCCGGGAGACCGCCCAGCACCGCGGGCACATCGACCTGATGCTGGACACGCTGCGTTAGCGGCCGTTGGCCTCCTTCTCCTCGCCACGGCGGCGGAGGATGCGCAGGCCGGGGATGCCGGAGATGGCCAGGTGCAGGTCTTCGGTCACCTCGAGCAGCTTGTGGATGTCGGGGCCGACCTGGTCGAGCTTGCCGAGCAGCGGCATCACGTCGTTGACCAGGTGGTCGCGCAGCTGGGGCAGCTGGTCGACGAGGCGGATCGCGGCCGTGACCTCGTCGGGGGACAGCTCGTCGACGAACCGGGCGGCCAGCGGCGCACCCTTGCGCAGCGTCTCCGCGTACCGCTGCAGAAGATCGGTCGCGTCGGCCGCCGCCGCCTCCGCCTGCCGGACCACGGCGGTCGCGTCGTCGCTGATGTGCGTCGCCTTGGCGATCACCCGGTCGGCCGAGCCGGTGAGCGACGACGCCTGGGCGATCACCCCGCTCGCCGTGTCGGTCAGCGCCGACGCCTGGGTGACCACCCCGGCCGCCGCGTCGGTGATGCCGCTCGCCTCGCCGACGATGGCCGACGCCGCGTGCGTGATGCCGCCGGCCTGGCCGACGACCGCCGAGGCCGCGTCGGTGATGCCGCTCGCCGCCCGGGTGATCGCCCGGGCGTCGGCGGCCGTCTTCTCGGCGTCGTCGACGACGGCGTTGACCCGGCGGATCAGGGCCTCGGCCTCGTCCGCCAGCACGGTGATCCGGCTGACCAGCAGCTCGGTCTGGCCGAGCAGGCCGAGCACCCGGACCGGCAGGGTGGCCGCGGCCGCCGCCGTCTCCACGATCTGCCCGATCGTGGCGCGGGTGAGGTCGGCGAGCGCGGCGGGGGACACCAACGGGAAGCGCATGCCTTCATCATGCGCCCGGACGTCACCCCGGGCGACGGTCACGCGCGGTGATCCGCCCGGTTCCGTAGGTCGAAAGTCTCTGTCAACTTCATATGCGCCGGGCGCGAAAGCGCGCATCATTTGCCCCGGGACGGCAGTATGGCCGAGTGCGTACTCGAACTTGGATCTTGGCGGTGGCGGCTGTGGGGATCCTCGGTGGTGCCGGTCTGGTCGGCGCGGGCATGACCCACGGCGACAGCGCGAGCGGCAGCGTGTTCACCGGGGCGTTCAAGGACGCCCCGAAGGCATCGCCGACGCCGACCGGCCCGAGCCCGGAGGAGCTGGCCGCCCAGGAGCGGGCCGAACGTGCCACGGCGCTGGACGCGGCGCTGAAGAAGTACGCGGCCACGGTGCCCGAGTTCTCGGTGGCGGTGCTCGACAAGAAGACCGGGCAGAAGTACGCGTTCCGCGGCTCCGAGAAGTACGAGACGGCGAGCGTGGTCAAGGTGCAGGTGCTGGCCTGCCTGCTGCTCACCGCCCAGGACAAGGGCCGCGACCTGACCTCGACCGAGCTGGCCCTGGCCAAGCGCATGATCCGGCTCAGCGACAACGACGCGACCACGTCGCTGTTCTCGAAGCTCGGCAAGGCGCCCGCCATCACCAGCTGCAACAAACGACTCGGCCTGACCCAGACCACCGTGAACAGCGCCTGGGGCCTGACCAGGACGACCGTCAACGATCAGGTCAAGCTGCTCGCCGAGCTCGTCGACGCCAAGGGCCCGCTCGACGAGGACTCGCGCGATCTGGCGTACACGCTGATGAACTCGGTCGACGAGGCCCAGGACTGGGGAGTTCCGGCGGCGGCCCGCACCGGCGAGAAGTTCACGGTGAAGAACGGGTGGCTGCCGCGCTCGACCGAGAGCAATCGCTGGATCATCAACTCCGTGGGCCGCATCACGAGCGGCGACACGGACGTCTCGATCGCGGTGCTGTCGCACGGGCACGCGTCGATGCCGGACGGCATCGCGGTGGTGCAGAAGGCCGCGAAGCTGACCCGCCAGTACCTGAAGTACTGATCGGCGGTCAGCCGGCGGCGTGGCGCAGGCGGTCGGCCAGGACCCGGCAGCGGTCGCGCAGCTCGGGCGGGTCCAGCGCCTCGAAGTCGTGGCCGAGCAGGGCCATGTGCATGAGGACGAAGTCGAGGCTGCCCGCGCCGCTGAGGACCTCGCAGCTCTCGGCGTCCCGCTCGCGTACGACCGCCGCCGACGCGGGCATCTGGGCGCGGACCGTCTCGGCCGGGGCGGCCACCAGGAAGCGCGCCTGATGCCGATAGACCCGGCTGGCCACGCTCTCCTGCACGTAGGTGGCGGCGTCGGGGGCCTCGCGGGGGCGGAAGCGCGCGGCGCGCGCGGCGACGTCGGACATGCGGTCGACGCGGAACGTGCGCCAGTCGGTGCGATCCAGGTCGTACGCCAGCAGGTACCACCGCCGGTCCGACGCCACCAGCCGGTAGGGCTCCACCCGCCGCCGGCCGGTCGCCCCGGCCGAGGGGTAGCCGAAACCGGCCTCGACCTCGTCCCGGCAGGCCCGGGCCAAGGTCATCAGCACCCCGGGATCGACGAGCGTGCGGCCGCCGTCGAACGACTCCACCGCGCCGGAGAGCGCCCGCACCTCGTGCCGCAGCCGGGTCGGCAGCACCCGGTCGAGCTTGGCCAGCGCCCGCAGCGCCGCGTCCCCGGCGCCGGCCACCGCGCCGCCCGCACCCGCCAGCAGGGCGACCGCGGTGGCGATCGCCTCCTCGTCGTCGAGCACCAGCGGCGGCAGGTCCTGGCCGGCGCCGAGCTGATAGCCGCCGCCGACGCCCTGGCTCGCGTGCACCGGATAGCCCAGCGCCCGCAGCCGGTCGACGTCGCGGCGGACCGTGCGCGCGGTGACGCCGAGGCGCTCGGCCAGCTCCGGACCGGTCCAGTGGCGGCGCTGGAGCAGGCCGAGCAGGGCCAGCACCCGCTCGGTCGTGCCCCGGTCCTCCATGATTTCCACTCTGCCAGAGATAGCGGACCGATCCTGTCCGCTATTCGTGCCAGGGTAGGGGCATGAACCTCAACGAGACGCTGCGCGAGCAGTGGGAGTGGCACTGGGACAACCAGGTGCGCGCCCGCCTCGACGGCCTCACCGACGACGAGTACCTCTGGTCGCCGGTGCCGGACGCCTGGAGCGTGCGGCCGCTCGCCGACGGGAAGCTCATGGTCGACTTCGCGTTCCCGCAGCCGGTGCCGCCGCCGTTCACCACGATCGCCTGGCGGCTCGCGCACGTGATCGTCGGCTGTCTCGCGCTGCGGAATGCCGCGCACTTCGGGGCGGCTCCCACCTCGTACGACCGATGGCCCTATGCCGCAAGCGCCGCCGAGGCGAGGGCGCAGCTGGAGGAGCAACTCGGCACCTGGCTCGCGGGGGGTGAAGAGCCTCGGCGAGGAGGGCCTGACCGTGCCGGTGGGCGACAAGGAGCCCTATCCGGAGCTGCCGATGGCCGCGCTCGTGCTGCACATCCACCGTGAGCTGATCCACCATCTGTCCGAGGTCTGCCTGCTGCGCGACCTATACCTGAGAGAGGGAAACCGATGAGCCGCGAAATCCAGGTCACGTTCGACACCCACGACCCCGCCGCGATCTCGCTCTTCTGGCGCGACGTCCTCGGCTACGTCCATCCCGGGCCGCCCGGGGTCGAGCTCGCCCCCGGCGCCGACCCGCTCGCCGCCTGGGACGAGTTCCTCGACCGCATGAACGTCCCGGCCGACGCCCGCAACAACCAGTCGGCCGTGCAGGATCCCGACGGCAAGGGACCGCGCCTGTTCTTCCAGCGCGTCCCCGAGGACAAGGTCGTCAAGAACCGGCTGCACCTCGACGTGCGCGCCGCGCCCGGCCTGGCCGGCGACGAGCGGATGGCCGCGCTGGAGGCCGAGTGCGACCGCCTGGTCGGGCTGGGCGCGAAACGTCTCTCCCGCAGCGAGCCGGCGCCGCCGCTGAGCCTCGGCTTCATCGTGATGGCCGACCCCGAGGGAAACGAGTTCTGCCTGGACTAACCGGCGTGGGGAAACTCGTGGTACATCACGTGCAGCCCGACGCGGCCCTCGGTGGGGTGCTCGAAGGCCCGCGGGATGGTCCCCACGATCCGGAAGCCGTGCCGCCGGTAGAGATCGACCGCCGTCAGGTTGGTCTCCACCACGGCGTTGAACTGCATGCCGGCATAGCCGCGGCGGCGCGCCCAGCCGACCGCGTACCGGCAGAGGATCGTGCCCACCCCGCCCCCGCGCGCCCCGGGGGCGACCATGAAGCTCGCCGTCGACACGTGCGAGCCCGGCCCCGGCCGGTTGGGCCCCATCTTCGCGGTGCCGAGCACCCGCCGGCCGTCGACCGCCACCACGGTCAGCCCCGGCGGTTGCTCGACCCACGTCGCGTAGGCCTGCTCCTCGGTCATCGCGGGGTCGTAGACGAAGGTCTCCGACGCCCGGACGACATCGCGGATGATCACCCAGACCTGAGGCCAGTCATCCGAGTCAAGCTCCCGAACCTCCATCCGCGGACGATATAGCGGTCACGCGGCGTACGCTGCCCGCCACCTAGGCGAATGCGAACAGACCGGGCAGTCCGCCGCTGTGCAGGAAGACCACGCGGCCGCCGGGCTTGATAGCGGCCATCGCCCGTCCGGTATAGATCGGGTCGAGGAACAGCCCCTCGGTGCGTGCCGCCAGCCGGAGCGCCGCCCGCACCGGCTCGGTCACGGTGGCGTACCCCGCGCCGATCTGCCCGCGATCGATCATCAGCGGGCCGGTCCCGTCCGGAAGCAGCGCCCGCACGACCGCCTCGCCGTCCGGGGTGGCGCCGGTGTCGACCCCGAGGACACGTTCCGGTCCCAGCTCGCTGACCAGGCCGGCCATCGTTCCGCCCGAGCCGACCGCGACCACGACGCGGTCGAAATCCTCCTGCTGGGCGATCAACTCGCGGCCGCATTCGGCATAGGCGGCCATGGACGTACGGGATGAGCCCCCGAACGGAACCAGGAACGAGCCCGCCCGTTTCGCCGCCTCGGCCGACGCCACCGCGCCGAGGTCCCGCTTCCCGGCCCAGACGATCTCGGCGCCGGCCAGCCGATCGAGCAGCAGGTTGCCGTTCGACGAGGCCGGCTCCTCGCCGGCCAGCACCAGCACGCAGGCCAGGCCCAGCCGGGCCGCCACCGCCGCCGTCGCCCGGGCGTGGTTCGACTGCGCGGCGCCGGTCGTGACCAGCGTCGTCGCGCCCGCGGCCAGCGCCTCCGCGCCCGTGAACCGCAGCTTGCGGGCCTTGTTGCCGCCCCCGCCGAGCCCGATCAGGTCGTCCCGCTTGATCCACAGCCGGTCGAGGCCGAGCTCCGCGGCGAGGCGCGGCGCCTCCTCGAGCGGCGTCGGGAACGTGCCCAGCGGCAGCGGCGCGACCATCAGTTCTCGGTCCGGCGATGACATGGATAGACGGTCGCAACGACGGTCATGGTTGGTCAACACTGCCGTTGAAGACCGGCGGGGCGTAGGAGGCGGGCTTGTCGCCGATGCCGAGGCCGGGGCTGACGATCCAGGACTGGTACTCGGGCGTGAACATCGAGTAGGGCGCGACCGCCTCGAGCGCGCCGGCCTCGTCGAGCACCCGGCGGGCGTCGGCCGGGATGTCGAAGTCGAGGGCGGCCAGGTTGCTGTCGAGCTGCTCGGTGCTGCTCGCGCCGATCACCACCGACGAGACGGCCGGCCGGGTGACGACCCAGTTGATCGCCACCTGGGCCATCGGGCGGCCGAGGTCGGCGGCCACGCTCTCGAGGGCCTCGATGACCCGCCAGTCCCGATCCCGGATCGGCGCGCCGGCGGCGTCCGGGTTGGTGAGCCGGCCCTCGCCGGTGATGCCGTCGGCGCCGCGCCGGTACTTGCCGGAGAGCAGGCCGCCGCCGATCGGGCTCCATGCGGTCAAGCCCAGGCCCAGGGTCTGCGCCATCGGCACGAACTCCGCCTCGATGACCCGGTTGACCAGCGAGTACGGCAGCTGGACCGTCACCATCGGGCTCAGGCCGTGCGCCTCGGCGTAGCTCTGGGCGCGGGCCGCGTACCAGGCCGGGACGTCGGAGAGCCCGGCATACCGGATCTTGCCGGCCCGCACGAGGTCGTCCATGGTCCGCACGACCTCCTCGGCCGGGGTGATCCGGTCCCAGGTGTGCAGCAGGTAGAGGTCGAGGTAGTCGGTGCCGAGCCGGCGCAGCGACTCCTCGACGGCCCGGACGATGTGCTTGCGCCCGTTGCCGCTCGCGTTCGGGTCGGTGGGGTCGATCGAGTTGGTGAACTTGCTGGTCAGCACCAGCCGCTCGCGGTTGCCGGCGACGGCGATCAGGCGGCCGAGGATGCGCTCGCTCTCGCCCGCGGTGTAGAAGTCGGCGGTGTCGATCAGGTTGCCGCCGGACTCGACGTACCTCCGGAAGATCGGCTCGGCCTCCTTCTCGGTCTTCCCGTACGCCGCATGCCAGCCGTCGACCCCGAAGTTCATCGTGCCGAGGGCCAGCCGGCTGACCCGCAACCCCGAGCGGCCGAGCAGGTAGTAGTGGTTCATGACCCCTCCATCGTTTTCGGACTTCTCGGTCCAGAGTTTGGGTCGCAAATTCTGAACCGGCAAGTCCAAACGCGGTGAGGAGAGGGGGATCACGCTCATCGGCCGGCGATCAGGCGCTGGGCGAGCGCCGGGTCGAAGACGCCGGCCCCGACCGTGGGCGCGACGCCGCAGGTGCCGTCGGACGTGCCCGGGTTCTTGATCCAGAGCTGGAGGGCGGCCGGGTCGGCGGTCGAGATCTTGCCCAGCTTGCGGGCGCCGGGGTTGCACCACTGGCCGTTCCCGCCGTTCCCGTTGCGGCTGGTGTCGATGACGTACCCGGCGGACAGGTGCAGGGCGGCCTTGACCCGTTCCGCGTACCGCCGGGACTCGGCCGTGCCGAGGTAGTTGGAGACGTTCACGGCGAAGCCGCGCACCCGGGCCACGCCGGCCGCGAGGAGCCGCTCGGCCATCGTCGCGGGATCGGTCCACCCGGCGTGACCGGCGTCGACGTACGTCCAGGTGTTCGGCGCCTTCTCGGCCAGCAGCCGGGTGGCGCCGGCGAGCAGCCCGAGCCTGATCTTGATCTGCGCCGCGCTCATGCAGCCGAAGTCGCCGAGCGCGTCCGGCTCGAGGACGACGATCGCGGCCCGGTCCCCGATCGCGGCCACGAAGTCGGAGATCCACTTCTGGTAGGCGGCGGGACCGGCGGCCCCGCCCGCCGACTCCGCGCCGCAGGCGTCGCGACCCGGCAGGTTGTAGGCGACCAGGACCGGCAGCCGGCCGGCGGCCCCGGCCGACCGGGTGTAGTTCGCGACCGCGAGGCCCACGTCGGCGTCGCTGTCGCCGGTGAACCAGTGGGCCATGGGCCGACCGCTGATCGCGGTGCGGATCGCGGCCGCCCGCGCGTCGGTGGGATGCGCGGCGACCCAGCGGGCGGCCGGCAGCTGCGGGTCGGTGAAGAGCCCGTGGGTGCGGCTCAGTGGGGTACCGCCCGGCGGCGCGGGGGCGGCCGGCGTCGAGTCGGCGGCGGCGGTCGGCACGACGGCGAGGGTGACCAGCACGGCGGCGATCGACATCAGGGTCGTGGTAAGTCGCCTCACACCGGTAAGGCGTCGGCCGGCCGGCGGCGTACCTGAGGGAATCAGGCCTCGGACGGGGAGCCCTGGGCCGCGGCCCGGGCCTCGCGGCGCTTGGTGATCCAGGAGATCGTCTGGTTGACGACGAGGATGAGGATCACGGCCGCCACCACGCCCTCCCACGGGCGGGCGAAGATCGAGCCGCCGGCCACGCCGATGGCGGCGTAGACGCTCGACCACAGCAGGCAGGCGGGCAGGTTGGCGACCACGAACGTGCGCCAGGAGATTCCGACGAACGCGGCCGCGAGCAGCACCGGCACCCGGCCGCCGGGGATCAGGCGGGAGACCAGCAGCACCGGGACCTGCGACTTCTCCAGGCGGTGCTTCACCGAGGCCAGGTGCTCCTCGTCGCGCAGCCAGCGCAGGCGGCGGGCCAGCTGCTCGCCGCCGAGCCGGCACATGCCGTACATGACCAGGTCGCCGACGTAGGCGCCGGCCGCCCCGAACGCGATCACCAGGACGATCGTGAGCGGGTGGTGCTCGTGGAAGGCGAGCGTGGCCGCGCCGCTGACCGCCGCGCCGGTGGGCACGATCGGGATGATGGCGCCGAACGCGACCACGGCGAACAGCCAGGCCATGGCGCCCAGGTAGGCCATCACCGGCCGGGCTCCACGGTCAGCGACTCGCCCTGGGCCAGCACCCGCACCCGGGTGTCGGGGGCCGCGTGGGCGGCCAGCTCGGCGAAGCGGGGGCCGGGCTCGCGGAACATGTGCGACCGGAACCGGCCCATGCCCACCGGCCAGAGCGAGCCGTAGTGCACCGGGACCGCCCAGGCCGCCTTGGCCCGGCGCACCGCCTCGGCCGCCGCCGCGGCGTCGAGGTGGTGGTGCGAGCCGAGCGTCGGGCCCCAGCCGCCGACCGGGATCAGCGCGAGGTCGAGCGGGCCGATCTCGGTCATCTCGTCGAACAGGCCGGTGTCGCCGGCGAACCAGGTGCGCGCGGCGCCCTCGACGACGTAGCCGATGGCCAGCGCGCGCTCCCGCGACCAGGGGCCGCGCCCGCCCTCGTGGGCGGCGGGGACGGCCCGCACCCGGACCGCGCCGATCGCCGTGTCCTCGCCGGGGGCGAGCTCGACGCAGCGTGCCGCGTAGGCCGGGCCGAGCGTCTTGGCGACGAAGGCGGCGGCGCCGCGGGGGACGACCAGGGTCGGGGCGCCGGCGATGAGCCGGAGCGACGCCAGGTGGAAGTGGTCGGCGTGCAGGTGAGACAGGAGCACCGCGTCGGGCGGGCCGGGCAGCACCGGGGTGGGGCCGGCGATCCGCCGCAGGTGCGCGACGCGGTCGGTGAGCACGGGGTCGGTCAGCAGCGTGGCGCCCGAGTCGGCGAGCCACACGGTGCTGTGCCCCCACCAGGTGACGGTCGTCGTGCTCACGCGTTCACGGTACAGAGGCGTTTCAGCGCCCGGCCCAGCAGACGCGCGTACGCCCGCTGCACCAGTACGGCGGCCGGTCCGGCGAGCTTCATCGGCAGACGGGCCGGGCGGCTGTACGCGGTGACCGTGAACCAGACGCTGTCGTCGGCCTTGTGCTCGACGACGAAGGCCTCCTCGCCCGACGCCTGGTGGCCGGGCAATGTCCCGTACCCCCAACCGGTCTTCTTCTCGTTCCGGAGAGACCAGACCACCTCGCACGGCACCGTGAGCGGGCCGGCGCCGACGCGGAGGCGCACGCCGGGCGACGCCTCGGACGCCGTGGTGGAGACCCGGGCCCCCATCGCGCGGTGCATCCGGAAGGTCAGCACCGCCTCCCCGGCCCGCCGATACAGGTCCGCGCCGGAGCCGAGCGGCATGCGGAACAACAGATGCCGGAATCCGGGCGGCCGCAGGCCGGTCTCGGTGCCACCGACGGGCGTGTATGTCAAGTCACTCACCCGTTCATGATTCCCGAGTCGCCACCTTCCCACTCCTCCGGCACACTGACGGCGTGACTGGTCCCCGCAGCGCGGTCGTGGTCAATCCCGCCAAAGCCCCCGATGAACTGCGCGCCGACGTTGAGCGGGCGCTGTCCGAGGCCGGCTGGCCGCGGCCCAAGTGGTACGAGACGACGCCCGAGGACCCCGGCCGGGGCCAGGCGCGGCAGGCGATGAAGGACGGCGCCGAGCTGATCTTCGCGTGCGGCGGCGACGGCACCGTGATGGCCGTGGTGACCGCCCTGGCCGGCACCGACGTGGCGATGGCCGTGCTGCCGGCCGGCACCGGCAACCTGCTGGCGGCCAACCTCGGCCTGGCCGGCGAGCCGGCGACCGGCGTGCAGGTGGCGATCGAGGGCGGCCGCCGCCGGATCGACGTGGGCGTGGTCGGCGACCGCTGCTTCGCGGTGATGGCCGGCATGGGCTTCGACGCCCAGATGCTGGCCGGCACCTCGGAGAAGGCCAAGAAGCGGCTCGGCTGGATCGCGTACGTCGGCGGGGCCCTCAAGCACCTGCGGGACCGGCCGATGCGAGCCCGGATCGAGCTCGACGGCGGCGCCCCGATGCCGCGCCGCCCGCGCACGGTGATCGTCGGCAACGTCGGCCGCCTCCAGGGCGGGGTGCGGCTGCTCAGCAAGGCCGACCCGGCCGACGGCCAGCTCGACGTGGCCATCCTCAGCCCCAACAACCTCGGTCACTGGGCGAGCCTGGCGTGGGCGGTGGTCCGGCGCCGCGAGCGGGTGCCGCTGATGGAGACGTACACGGCCTCGCGGGTGGAGATCTACGCGCGCAGCAGCCAGCCGCGGCAGCTCGACGGCGATCTCATCGAGCCCGGCCGCGCCCTGAAGATCTCGATCAAACCCCGGGCGCTCCTGCTCTGCGTGCCGGTTCCGGACAGCGACCCCGATCTGGCGTACGACGCGAAGGCCGCGGCCGACCGCGCCAAGTCGTGAGCTCGACCGAGCCCGTCCCCGAGACGCGGGACATGAGCGGGGACGAGCTCTCCGCCGACGACGCCCTGCTGGCCCTGCGCCGCTACGGCCGCTGGCCGCTGGTGCGCGACGCGTTCGTCCGGTTCCGCTACGGCGACGGGTTCAGCCACGCCCGGGCGTTCGCCTTCCAGCTCTGCCTCGCCGTCGTCCCGTTCATGATCGCGTTCGCCGGGCTGGCCGCCGACCTCGGTGCGGAGGCGCCGGGCCAGGTGGTGGCGGACACGATCGGCGCCGTCACCCCCGGCGCCAGCGAGCCGCTCGTCCACGACCTGCTCGCCGACACCCATCGCAGCCGCAACGCCGGCGAGCTCGCCCTGACCCTCGGTCTGATCACCGGGCTGGTGGCGCTCACCACCGCGATGGCCCAGATCGAGCGCGGCGCCAACCGCATCTACGGCGTCGAGCGGGACCGTCCGGCGCTGGCGAAATACGTCCGGGCCGCGATCCTCGCGCTGGTGGCCGGGCTGCCCGCGCTCTTCGGCTTCCTGCTGCTGGTCGCCGGCCACCCGTTCAGCGAGTCGGCCGAGAAGCACTGGCAGTGGGCCCGGCACCTGGAGACCCTCTGGGACGTGGTGCGCTGGCCGGTGAGCCTCGGCCTCATCGTGGTCGCGGTGGGACTGCTCTTCCGGTACGCGCCCCGCCGCCACCAGCCGGCGCTGTCCTGGCTGATGTTCGGGGCGGTGGTGTCGACCGTGCTGTGGTGGGGGGCGAGTCTGCTCCTGGCCGGGTACGTGAAGGTCAGTGGCGGGTTCGGCGCCACCTACGGCCCGTTGACCGCGATCATCGCGTTGCTGCTGTGGGCCAACCTGACCGGCATCGCGATCTTTCTGGGCATCGCCTTCGCCGCCCAGCTGGAGGCGCGGCGGGCGGGCGCTCGCCGTCCGGCCAAGCAGGACTCCTGGAAACCGGGCGCCACCGATGTGCCGAAGCCGCGCCGGCGCGGTGTACGCGCTTTTCCGCCTGGGTAACGAAATAGCGTGACGGATAACCGAGTGGTGGAACGAGCTGGTTGGTCGCCCCTGCGGCACTTCGCCGAGCGCAGCGTGCTGGGCCTGGCCGCGGTGGTGGCGGCCGGCCTCGCGTTCGGGACGCTGCTGCTGCTCGTGCGCTACCACTGGACGCCGCTGCAGCACCTCGACCAGTCGATCGCGAACGGGCTCAACGGCCTGGTCGCGCCCCACCCGCCGGCGGTCGCCGTGCTCAAGGGCATCTCGACGGCCGGCGGGCGGAGTTTCCTGCTGCCGCTCGTGGTGATCGTGGTGATCCTACTGCTGATCCGGCGGCGGCCGCGGCTCGCGATCTACCTGTCGGTGACCGGGATCGGCGCGTTGCTGCTCGACCCGTCGCTCAAGACGCTGGTCGGCCGGGTGCGGCCGGTGGTGGCCGACCCGGTCGCGGTCGGCGGCGGGAACAGCTTCCCGAGCGGGCACACGCTGGGTTCCACGATCGTGTACGGGGCTCTCACCCTGGTCTTCCTGTCGCTGGCGCGCGGCAAATGGCGCTGGTGGCTGGTCGGCGCGGCGGGGCTGCTGGTCTTCGCGATCGGGCTGAGCCGCATCGGGCTCGGCGTGCACTTCCTCTCCGACGTCCTCGCCGGGTGGGCCCTCGGGCTCGCGTGGATCAGCGTCACCGCGTACGCCTTCCGGGTCTGGCGCCGCGAGGCCGGTCATGCCACCCCGCCGCTCGCCGAGGGTCTCGAACCCGAGGCCGCCCCCGACCTCGCCCCCGCCCCCGGCGAGGGGCCGCTCCTGCCGCACCCGTGGGCCAAGGGCGCCGAGATCCTGGTCGGCTGGACGCTCACCTTCGGCCTGCTCTACCTGCTCGGCTACACGGTGACCCGCTGGTCGCCGCACTTCGACGACGCGGTGCCGCGGTGGCTGCAGACCTTCCGCACCCCGGCGCTGGACCACCTCAGCTGGTACTGGAGCAAGGCCGGCGACACGCACGCGATCCTCGCCGTCTCGCTGGTCTTCTGCCCGCTCGCGCTCGCGCTCTGGCGGCAGTGGCGCCCGGTGCTGTTCCTGGTGCTCGCCATGTTCGGCGAGCTCACGCTGTTCCTGGTCACCGCCGCCGCGACCGGGCGGCCGCGACCGGCCGCCGAGCACCTGGACGGGCAGCTGCCGACGTCCTCGTTCCCGTCCGGGCACATCGCCGCCACCATGTGCCTGTGGACGGCGATCGCGCTGATCGTGACCGCCCGCACCCGGGCCTGGTGGCGCTGGATCTTCGTGGCGCTGGCCGTGATCATGCCGATCGGGGTGGCCGTGTCCCGGATGTACCGCGGCATGCACCACCCGACCGACGTGCTCGGCGCGTTGCTGCTCATGGTCTGCTGGCTCTCCGTGCTGTGGTTCACGGTGCGCCCGAACGAGGGGGCCTACCTGCATGCGAATCTTGACGTGGAACATCCTGAACGGCGGCCAGGACCGGCTGGACGCGATCGTTACGGTGCTCCGGCGCGAACGGCCCGACCTGCTCGCGCTCCAGGAGCTGCGCGGGTGGGACCGCCGGCACAGCGGGCGAATGCGGACGGTCGCTGACGCCACCGGGATGGTGCCGCACCTGGCCCGGTCGGTTTTCGGCCAGCCGGTGGCCGTGCTGGTCCGGCCGCCGCTGCGGATCGTCAAGCGCCGCTCGATCTCCTGGCGCATGCATCACGCCGCGGCTGCCGTGCGCCTCTCCGACGGCCTGACGTTCGTGAGCACCCACCTCAACCCGTGGTCGGGGGAGCGCCGGCGGCGGGAGGCGGTCTTCCTGGCCGCCCGTTTCCGCGGCGACGTGATCATCGCGGGGGACCTGAACTCGCTCGACCCGCACACCGACCACACCGCGTCGCTCGCCGGGATCGACGCCCGCCGCCACCTGCTGCCGTCCGGCGACGTGGACACGCGGGCGATCGCGGCGTTCGAGGCGGCCGGCCTCCAGGACTTATGGCGAAATCTCGGGTCAAATGATGGCCATAGCGTGCCGACCGCGGTCGGCGGGGCCGAGTTCGGATCGATGCGGCTGGACTATGTGCTCGCTCACCCGTCCTTTCGCTCTGGCGACGTGCGCGTGCTGCGCGACGAGGTGACCGCCCACGCATCGGATCATTTTCCGCTGCGGGCCGACCTATGATCGACGGCGATGCTGCAGACGTATGACGAGCGCAACGCCGGCCTCCGCTACTGGGTGAACGGCGAGCTGCTGCACCGCGACCAGCCCGGCCTGTCCCCGTTCGACTCGGTGGTGCAGGGCGGCGACGCGGTCTGGGAGGGCCTGCGCCTCTACCGGGGCGCGATCTTCGGCCTGCGCGAGCACCTGGCGCGGCTGCGCCGCTCGGCGACGGCGCTGAACTTCGCCCACATCCCCACCGACGACGAGATCATCGCGGCGGTGACGGCGACGCTGCGGGCCAACGACATGCGGGACGGCGTGCACGTACGGCTGACGCTGACCCGGGGGGTCAAGGTGACCAGCGGCATGGACCCGCGGCTCAACCGCTCGGGCCCGACGCTGATCGTGCTGGCCGAGCACAAGCCGCCCGTCTACGACACGAGCGGCCTGCGCCTGGCGACCGCGAGCGTGCGCCGCCCCGGCCCCGACGTGCTCGACCCGAAGATCCACCACGCGAACCTGCTGAACTCGATCCTCGCCAAGATCGAGGCCACCGCCGCCGGCGCCGACGACGCCCTGATGCTCGACCAGCGCGGCTTCGTCGCCGAGACCAACGCGACCCACCTGTTCGCCGTGGTCGCCGGCGGCCTGCTGACGCCGACCACCGCGTCCTGCCCCGAGGGCATCACCCGCGAGACGGTCCTGATGCTGGCGGCCGCGGAGGGCATCGAAACCAGCGTCCGCGACGTCTCCCTGACCGAGATGTACAACGCCGACGAGGTCTTCTGCACCGGCACGATGGGCGAGATAGCCGGCGTGACCGTCATCGACGGCCGCCCGATCGGCGCGGGCGAGGTCGGCCCGGTGACGACCCGCCTGGCGCGCACCTATCAGCGGCACGCGGCGGACAACGGCGTACGCGTGCTTTAGGCGTCGTCGAACAGCGGCGGAAACTCGGCGGTGCGGATCACGCGGCCCCGGAAGGCCGAGCCACCCTGGGTGGCGACCCGGTCCGGGACGTACACGTGCAGGTCGTTGGTCTTGTCCCCGAGGGAGCTGAGCTTGACGAACCGCGCCGCCGGCTGGGCCAGCTGCAACGTCCGCAGCTTCTTGAGGCGGCCGGCGAAGGCCAGGTTGACCACCATGTCGCCGGTGTAGCGGATGCGCAGCGCGATCAGGTTCTCGAGGGCGGCCAGCGGGGACGGATCCAGCCACGACCGCCCGACGTTGATGTCGAGGTGCGTGATCCGGTCCCACTTGGTCACCTCGGTCAGCGTGGCCCGGACGCACGCCTCGATGGTCAGGCTGCGCAGCGCGGGCGGGGCGGCGGCGTTCGCGTCGAAGTCGTTGACCTGGAGGTGCTCGAGCCAGTCCACCAGGTGTACGTGGCGCAGCAGCACCGGGTCGGGCAGGTGCAGCCGCCGGGCGGCCGACGAGGTCAGTCGCCCGCCGTGCCGGGACATCACCTCGGTGGCGAACGGGACGGCCTCCAGGTTGCCCCAGGCCCGCACCAGCTCGTCGGCGAGGCCGTCGAACTGGCCGGCGATGTCGGCGATGATCGGGATCGCGTCGGGACCGCCGACCGTCGCGGCGATGCGCACCGAGATGGCGGCCTGCTCGGGCGTCTGCGGCGGCCGCTGCGCGAGCAGGTCCAGCACCATCTCGCCGACCGCGGCCAGCGCCGGCACGTCCTCCATGGACCGCGGCGGGAACAGGTCGGCGGCCATGCCCTCGATCTCGGTCCGCTGCTCCGGATTGAGCTGCGGCGCCGCCTGCAGGCAGGCCAGCAGCAGCAGCTTCAGCCGGTGCGGCCGGGTCGATCCGGCCACCTGCTTGATCATCTGGGCGAGCAGCTCGGTGCGCTGGCGTGGCTGGGCGTGTGCCGACGCCATCACGATGACCTCGCGGAACTGGTCGTCCTCGGCATGCTCGGCGAGGTAGCCGATGTCGTCGGCGTCCACCGCGGCCTTGCCGGCCAGATATTCCTGGAAGGTGCGGTGGATGAAGTCGACGCGGTCGACCACCGGCCGGCGTAGCAGCCCGCTGCGCTCGATCAGGTCGGCCAGCACGGCGGGCGCCTCGTGCGGCAGCGCCGGCAGCACCTTCATCGACCGCCTGACCTGCTCGACCGCCCGATCCACGGTGGTGTCCGACCAGCCGTTGCGGACCAGGAACAGGGCCAGGTCCTGGAGAACGACGACCCTTTGCTCGTACGTCATCCCGATCGTGCCCTGGACGTCGCGGGCTCGGTCGCGCAGATCCAGCAGCATCTCCAGCGCGGCCTGGTAGACGCCCATCCGGTTACGGGGGAGCGCCCCGCTGCGGTCCCGGTTCAGCGCGCAGAGCAACGCGCACAGCAGCGGGTTGATGCAGAGCGCTCGCAGGAACCGGTCGGTCTCGATCAGGCCGATCAGCGCGATGCGCTCGCCGTCGATGCGCTCCCGTTCGTCCTTGTCGCGGACCATCTGGCGTACCGCGTCGTGCCACCGGTCGATGAACGCCCGGATCTCCCGGACCTTCATCGGCTCCAGCTGCGCGGGCTGGAAGCCGGCGAGCGTCCACCCGTCGTCGAGCGCGGCCGGCCGCGAGGTGACGACGAACCGGCACGACGGGAACTCGCCGACCAGGTCCTCGAGCCACTGGCGCGCCTGCGCGCGGCGTCCCTCGGGCAGCTCGTCCACGCCGTCGATCAGGATGAGGCCCTGGCCGGCGTGCAAGATGTTGTGCACCCAGCCCTTCGGCATCTCGTCGAGGAGGTTGCGGGCCGCCTCGGCGGGGAAGGCCTCGGGTGCGGGCAGGGTGTCGTGCGCGTACCGCCGAAGCGGGATGACGAACGGAATCGACCCGTTCCATCCGCCGATGGGTCCCTCGAAGTCCTGCCGGGCGGCGCGGACCGCGAGCCAGTGCAGCAGGGTGGTCTTCCCGGAGCCGGCCTCCCCGATGAGCAGATGGCGATCGCCGCGGGCGAGCAGATCCTCGACCCGCGCGTCGGTCAACGGCTCGTCGGCCGCTTCGCCGACGGCCGGCGATTGACCGACGGATTCGAGCAGCCGCGAGTGCAGGCCCTCCAGGATCTCGGGATAGCCATCCCGCGAGAGGTTCAGTCCGGTCAGGACGCCGCCCACATGATCATGTCGGCGGCCCGACCATCTCCCTCGTGCCGGCCAGAGCGCGAGTAGAGTGCCGAGCGGGCTCGGCACGGGCTCGGCGAGAAGGAGCTTCCCGACGGCCGCCTCCCGTTGCCTCATCGCGAACGTGGACTCGGCGCGATGCCGCCGGTCGTCCAGCGCCGCGAGGCTCACGTAGGCCACCGACAGCGGGTACTGCCGCGACGACTGCTCGGACAGGGCCGCCCCGAGGATCTCGAGGCGGTCGAACTTGCGGGCGACGGCCCGCAGATACCGCCCCGTGAACTCGTCGGCCCCGGTCGCCGAGGGCAGGCGTTCCAGCAGGTCCCGAAGCTGCTCGGTGATCGAGGCCGACCGCTCCAGCAGGGCCGTGAAGACGTTCTTCTCGAACTTCGGCAGCGCGGACACCGTCTCCACGACGTACGCGCAGGTCTCCCCGAGCAACCGCCGGTAGAAAGCCTCGGCCTCCTCGTCCAGTGCCGCCGCGTCGAGCGTCCGGGTCGCGACGTCGGCGAGGCTCCGCTCCAGCTCCCGGGCGTCGAGGTTGGCCCGCACGACGAGGTCGGCGCTGATCGCCGCCCGCTCCAGGGTGTCGGTCACCGCGTCGACCGCCGCCCGGCGCTCGTGGTCGGACAGTTCCCGCTCGCCCTGGAGAAACGCCTCCATCCGCACCGCGACGGTGTCCGAGCACTCGTCGAAGAACCGCCGCACCCGGTTGCGTTCCACCCGGTCGTGAATGCGGCCCGCGATGACGCTGGTGAGCCCGTCGGCGGCCCCGGCGACGGGCCCGGCCCACAGCCGCAACACCGTCCGCACCACCGCTTCACCGATCTTGATGGCTGCGTCGCTCGTCATGCAGCGGCCCCTTCGCCACGATGCGGCACCGGAGCACCGATGATCCCACGCCTCGTGTTTGACGGCCGTGAGGCCGTCGGGTCACCCTGGGCGGGGACCGTGGGAAGCACGTAGCGGAAGGCAACGCCCGTGGTACACATCATCGCGCTCCAGCCGAGCCCGCTGCTCGATCCGCTGCCCGAATCGACATCGGACGGCCGTACGTCCGTGGCCGTCAGCCTCGACCACTACACGGGCTGGGATGATCTGTTCACCCGGCAGCCCGCCGCCGACGACTACCTGCTGGCGAGTGGCGACTACCGGGACTGGGGCAAATGCCGGATCGACCGGGCGAATACGGCCGATCAACGGCGCGTGATCCGGTACGCCGATGCGCAGCGCAAACCCTGGGATCACGACGCCGGCGAAGCGATCGTCACGGGCTTCGAGTTTCTGAACGGCGCCGCCCATTGGGTGGTTCAGGGTCTCACCCTGCGCGGGCGCGACTCGACCGCCTGCTACGTCCGCCCCGGGGCGGAGCACATCGTGTTCGACTCGATGCTGGTCGAGGATTTCGGCGCGTACGGGTTCCGGCTGCTCGGCAACTACTCGACCGTCCAGAACAGTGTCATCCGCGGGATGGCGCCGGGGGTGGACGGCTGCGCGGTCGAGATCAGGGTGCTGGACGCGCCCAACGTCGGAAACCGCGTGCTGGACAACGAGATCTACGACTGCAACGACGGCGTCGGCGTCATCTGGAACTCCCGAAAGGACGCCGACCACTACGTCGAATGCCGTGACGTGGTCGTCGAGGGCAATGATCTGTATCTGACCGCCGACCGCCACGTCATCCTTCCCGCCGGCTGTTACGCCGCGGCCGAGAACGCGGTCGACATCAAGGCCGGACCCCGCAGCGTGCCGGAGCCGATGAGGTTCGCCGGCAACCGGATGTGGGGATTCCGCCGCACGGTGCCCGGCGACGACGGGCCGGCCTCGGACGGCGCGGCGGTCACGATCCACCGCGGGGCCCAGCGCATTCTCTTCGAACGCAACGTCATCTTCGATTGTCCCATCGCGTTCCACGAAGTCGTCCGGGATCGGGAGGACCCGAACCAGGGAGACCGCGAGGTCGTCCTCCGCGCCAACATCATCTCCTTGATGTGCCCGCACAACGACGAGGACCCGGGCGCGGTGCTGCGGACCCGCACGTCCTTCCGGCTCGAGGACAACGTGCTGTCCCACAGCCACACGCTGTCCACACTGGCGAAGGTCGGTGGTGGCGACGTGTTCGACGGCAACGTGCTGCACGACACCCCGCTCGGGCAGGCCGGCGATGACTGGACGGCCGGCACGAACCGCATCGCCGGCGACGGCGAGATGCGTGACGTGCTGGTCGCGTGCCGGCGGTGGACACACCCCGCACTGATCAACCTGCACGGCGCGGTTCCCAGCGATTCCTGATCCGTTTCAGAGCGGCATCAACGCCGTTTCAGCGCCCTCCGGCATGGTCGGAGGGTCTACCGGTCCGCCTCCACTCGCCCTACGATCGACCGCAATCGAACCCTCGACCTTCTCGCGAGGTGCCTCATGTCGTTCCAAGACGCCGTCAGGACTTGCCTTCAGCGAAAGTACGCGGACTTCCACGGCCGCGCTCGCCGTTCGGAGTACTGGTTCTTCTTCCTGTTCACCGCGATAGTCGGCATCGTCGGTGGCATTCTCGACACGATCCTCGGTTTCCGGGGAGCGCCGTACAACACCACGGGCCCGATCCAGGGCATCCTTCAGCTGGCCCTGCTCCTTCCGGGTCTGGCCGTGGGCGCGAGGCGGCTGCACGACACCGGCCGGTCCGGCTGGTGGCTGCTCATCGGCCTCATCCCGATCGTCGGCTGGATCATTCTCCTGGTGTTCTTCCTGCAGGACAGCCACCCGGCGAACCAGCACGGTCCTAACCCGAAGGCCCCCGTCGGAGGCCCGGGCTACAGCCCCGCGCCGCCGCCACAGCAGTACTGAGCCCGGACGGGGCCGCCGCCGTGACGGCGGCCCCGGGGGGGGGGGGGGGGGGGGGGGGGGTTTTCTTTCCGGTGCCCTCCCGCAGCATTCCCACTCCGCGAAGCCGCCGGGGGGGGTCATCACCAAGGAGAGAGGGCGGGTGGGGTGCG
>NZ_JBVJIU010000025.1:138996-169112 GCF_055586105.1 Actinoplanes sp. NPDC051537 | reverse complement strand
GGGGGGGGTGTGATGGAGTGTGCGCGGGGAGAACCGGTTTGCCACATCCCCCCAACACCGTCGTTCGGGGGACGCCCGCGACCGGCCGTCGGTTTCCCCCCCCCCCCCCGCTCCAGGGGCCTGAGGCGGACTGGCAATCGCGGGCCCGGCCGGCGCCGGCCGAGACGCTCTGGGTGGGGCCGCTGCCCGCCGATCCGGCCGACGAGGTGGGCACGCGCGATCAGGTGCGGCTCGCGTTCGTCGCGGCGCTTCAGCATCTGCCGGCCCGGCAGCGGGCGGCCCTGCTCCTGCGGGACGTCGCCGAGCTGCCGGCCGACCGGGTGGCCGAGGTGCTGGGCACCACCACGGTCGCGGTCAACAGCGCGCTGCTGCGGGCCCGCGAGCGCATCGCCCGGGAGGCGCCCGACCCGGACGAGATCGGCGAGCCCGGCAACCCCGAGATCAAGAGCAGATTGCGCCGGTACGTCGAAGCCCTCGTCAACGCCGACGTAGGCGCGCTGGCCGAGGTCCTCCGCGAGGACGTCACCCTCGAGATGCCGCCGCACGCGACCTGGTTCGCCGGGCGGGACGCCGTGCTCGGCTTCCTCGCGACGCACGTGCTCACGCGCCCCGGCCAGTTCGTCGTGCGCCCGGTCTCACCCCCGGCCAACGGCCAGCCGACGTTCGCCATGTACGCCGGCGGCGAGCCGCACGCGATCCAGGTCCTCGACGCCGGCCGCCTCGGCATCCGCCACATCCACATCTTTCTCCGGCCCGACCTGTGGGAGCCGGTGACTCTGCCGCCCCACCCGGATCTACCCAGCTGACATCGAACGCTGGAGGAAGAACATGACCGACACATCCGTCGTGGTCGTCGGCGGCGGCCGGGGCCTGGGCCGTGGCGTGGCCGAGGCCGCCCGCAACGCCGGCGCGACCGTCACCACCGTGGCCCGCACCGACGCCGACGAGCGGGGCGACGCCACCGACGAGACCTTCGCCGACAAGGTCCTGGCCACCCACCGCCCCGGGTTACTGGTCGTATCGGCCGGCGCGGTTCCCGAGATGCGCCCGCTGACCGGCCACACCTGGGAGTCGTTCTCGGTGAACTGGCACGCCGACGTGCGGATCGCGTTCACCTGGCTGCGGGCCGCGCTGCGCCTGCCGCTCGCGCCGGGCTCGCGCGTCGTCGTCTTCGGCAGCGGCGCCGAGCTGCGCGGATCCCCGCTCAGCGGCGGTTACGCGGGCGCGAAGGCCACCGTACGGCTGATCACCGGTTATGCCGCGGGCGAGGCACGCGACCTCGGCATCGCGATGACCACCGTGCTCCCGGTGGTCACGCCGGGCACCACGATCGGCGAGACGGCGATCAAGGCGTACGGGAATCGCCCGGCCGTGGCGCCCACGCCGGAATCCGTGGGCGCCGCGGTGATGAGCCTGGCCGAGGGCGAGCTGCAACCCGCCTACATCCTCGACGCGGGCGGGCTGCGGCCGCTGGGTTAGACGCGTTCGAGGACGACGACCGGAATCTCGCGGGACGTCTTCTTCTGGTACTGGTCGTAGTCGGGCCAGGCCTCGACCATCGTGGCCCACATCGCCGGCTTCTCCTCGGGCGTCGCGACCCGGGCGGTGGCGTCGAAGCGGTCACCCTTGATCTGCACCTGCACGCGCGGTTCGGCGGTGAGGTTCACGAACCAGGCCGGCGGCGCGTCGGCGCCCCCCTTGGACGCCACGACCAGGTACTTCCCCTCGTACTCGCGGAAGATCAGGGCGTGCGATCGCTGCTCGCCGGACTTGTTGCCGGTGGTGAACAGGATCAGGATGGTGGTCCCGTTGCGCCAGGAGAAGCCGTCCTCGCCGTTCGTCTCGAGGTAGCGCGCGACGTGCGGGGGGCCGTGCAGCTCGATCGCAGAAGTCATATTCCGACCCTAGGCCGGAAATCCGGCGGCCGCCCGGCGGAATGTCCGACCGAACACTCAGACGACCGCACCGACCGGCCGATGAAACCGCCGTGGACGAGAAGGATGCGTACGACGTCGTGGTGGTTCCGCGATGGCGTCCCACCCGCGCCCTCGGCGTCGCCGCCGGCCTGGTCGTCCTCGCGGCGATCTGGTTCACCGTCGGGCTGATCCACCGCACGCCGCCGGCCATCGGCTGGCTCCCGCTCCTCGTCTCGGTGCCGCTCGCCGGCGTGACCTCCTGGCGGGCGGGCCGCGACGGGCGGGCGTTCTGGCGCTACATGGCGGTCGGCATCGTGCTGGTCGGCCTGGGCGCGGCCGGCAACGCCCGCGACTACTTCAGCGGCGAGCAGCAGGGCCAGCACATCAGCGGCATGACCGCGTCCGTGTACGTGGCCGGGCTGCTCACGATGCTGCTGGGACTCCTGCGCATCCCCGGCGCCAAGCGGACCCGGATCGAGTGGACTCGCTTCGGCCTCGACATCGCGACCGTCATCGTCACCGTCCTCACCTTCAGCTGGCACCTGGCGTACTCCCGCTGGCACACCTGGGTCGGCAACAGTGCCGCCGGCTCGGCGGCCGTGCTGGTCGTGCTCGCGGCCGGCTTCATCTGCGTCTTCGCGTTCGTCAAGGTCGCCTTCACCGGCACCGGCCCGATCGACCGGCGCGCCCTGCACGTGCTGACGCTGACCGGCGCGGTCGGGGCCGGGGGCGGCGCGCTCGCCCCGCTGCTGGCCTCCCGGCCGTACCTGAACAACGCGCACGTCCTGCTGCCGACGACCTGCTTCCTGCTCAGCCTGGCCGCCGATCGGCAGATGCGCGCCACCCGCGCCGGGCGGCCTCTCCCCCGGCCGGTGCCGCGACGGCTGAGCGTCATGCCGTACGCGGCGGTGGTCGCGACCGCCGGGCTGCTGCTGCACGGCGCCGCCTCCCGCTCCGCCGACATCCTGGCCATCGCGCTCGGCTCGGTGGTCGTGACCGTGCTGGTGGCGTCCCGCCAGCTGGTGGCGATGCGGGACAACGCCCTGCTGCTCGACGACCTCGACGCCCGGCAGCGGGAGCTCGCCTACCGGGCGACCCACGACGCGCTCACCGGGCTGCCCAACCGCACGGTGCTGACCCGGGAGATCGCCGCGGCGCTGGCCGAGGACCCGTCCACGGTCGGGGTCGCCCTGATCGACCTCGACGACTTCAAGTCGATCAACGACGACCTCGGCCACGCCGTCGGCGACGCCCTGCTCGCCGGGGTGGCCACCAAGATCGCCGACCGGCTGCCGGCCGGCGGCGTGGTGGCCCGGCTCGGCGGCGACGAGTACGCCCTGCTGCTGCGCGACGACTGCGCCGCCACCATGGCCGCGATCGCCGCCGACCTGCGCCTGCCGGTGCACGCCGGCGGCCACGAGCTGGTCGTCGAGGCCAGCATCGGCCTGGCCCGGGCCCGCGCCGGCGACACCGCCGACGAGCTGCTGCGCCGCGCCGACGTCGCCATGTACGAGGCGAAGGGCCAGGGCAAGGGCCGCCAGGTCGAGTACGCGGCGGCGATGGACCAGCGCAGCGCCGAGCAGTCCCGGCTCGCGGCCGACCTCGGCATCGCGCTCGAGACCGGCGGGCTGCACCTGCTCTACCAGCCGATCGTGGCGATGCCGGACGGCGGCCTGTTCGGGGTCGAGGCGCTGGTGCGCTGGACGCACCCGGAGCGCGGCCCGATCGGCCCCAACGCGTTCATCCCGGCCGCCGAGCGCACCGGCCTGATCGTGCCGCTGGGCGCGTGGATCCTCGAGGAGGCGTGCCGGCAGGCGGTGGCGTGGCGGTGCGAGCTCGGCGACGCCGCGCCACGCACGGTCAGCGTGAACGTGTCGGCGCGCCAGCTGCGCGAGGCCGGTTTCGCCCGCGAGGTGGCCGCGGTCCTCGCCCGTACCGGCCTGCCGGCGCAGGTTCTCACGGTGGAGGTCACCGAGACGGCGGTCTTCGACGGCGGGACGGCGCTCGACGAGCTGCGAGCGATCGCCGCGCTCGGCGTCAAGATCGCGCTGGACGACTTCGGCACCGGGCACTCGTCGCTGGGCCTGCTGCGCACCTGCCCGGCCGACGTCCTGAAGGTCGACAAGTCGTTCGTCGACGACGTCACGTCCTCGGGCGAGGAGAGCGTCGTCGTGGCCGCGCTGATCGGCATCTGCGAGGGCATGGGCCTGCGCGCGGTGGCCGAGGGCGTGGAGACGGCCGAGCAGGCCGAGGAGCTCTACCGGCTCGGTTACCGGTACGCGCAGGGCTACCACTACGCCCGGCCGATGCCGGCCGGGGAGATCGCCGCCTACGGTCAGGCCGCCACCGCGCGGGCGGCGGCCTGAACCCGGCGTCAGCTCAGCGCGGCATCGCTGGGCACGAGCGGGGACAACCGGCAGGTGTATGCCGACCCGGCCGGCAAGCCGATCTGCCTCTGCTGGAACTGATCTGACAAATCGAGGACGTGCGGGTCGTGCTGCGCGGCGGCCAGGGCACAACCTGGAGGATGAGTTGACGCTGGCGGTGAGAAATGGTCACGAAGTCGGCGGCGGCATGGGGTGTCGTGCTGCTGTCGTTGCTGGCCGCCTTCGGCTGTGGCCGGAGCGGCCCGTCCGGCACGCCCGCCGCCTCGCCGCCGGGGTCCGAGAGCACTTCCGGCCCCCGTCCGACCACCCCGTCGCGCGTGCCCTTCAAACCACCGGGCGGTGGCTTGAAGCTCTCGACCCTCCCCTCCGAGCAAGGCGGCGGCGGCCACGAAGATCCGGCCACGGTCGTCAGGGGAACGGTGGCCTGGCGTTTCAAGCCACTCATGACCTTTCCTCGTCAGGGTTACATCGAGTGCACGGAATGCGCATTCGACATCCGGGCGTTCGATCTGCAGCGCCACGATCGAGCCCCGATGCGTGTCGAGATTCGCCTCGCTGGCCGGGGCTTCGTTCTGGCAGACGGTCGAACTATCCTGCCCACACCGTCGAATTCCTTTTTCTGCAAAAACGTGGAATGCGATTTCTACATCAACTTCGTGCCGCCCGGGCCCGGTCATTACGTCGGGACTTTGACCGTGGATGGCGGGGATACACATGCCCGCTATGAGGTCCTCGGCTTCGCTCCGAAGGCGTCCGCTTTCCCGGAGGGCGCGCCGACCGGCCGCCCCTCCCCGGAACCGTCGGCTTCCCGATCGTCGAGTCGTTCCGAGCCTTCGCCTTCACGGACGCCGGTGAGCCCGGCGACGTCCACGTCGCCATCGGAGACGCCGACGGGCTGAGCTGTTCAGGGGTAGGGCGCGAAGACCAATCTCGTACTGTCTTCCGGCAGCACGATCGCGAAAGCATTGGATTTCGACCAGTCGAACGGTATCAACAGCACTCGTTTGTTGGCATGCACCAGAAGCTTGAGGCCCGAGTACCGGTAGCGGTACGGCGCGTACGCCGGGCCCAGGTCCTCCTCCGCGACATCGTGTGGGTCGACGTTTATCCGGCTGGTGCTGTAGACGATCACGTCCGGCTTCGTGGCGAACCGCTGGTCCACCAGAATCTGTGCGGCCCCCGCTCCCAGTTCCTCCGCGTACAGGGCAGCACTCCAGAACATGCAGAGCGCGGCCAGGACGAGCAGAACCCACGAAATCATTCGCGGCCAGCGTGCGGGGACCTTGCCTCGGCGCTTGCGTCGACGGCGAGCAAAGGACAGACCGGACAAAAGCGAATAGGCAAGCAGGCTCAGCCCGAGCGCGAGCCCCAGCGTGCCCAACGGCCTTATCGGGGACTCTCTCCAGAGCGGAACCGCCAGCACCACCGGCCCCGCGACGAGCAGGAGAAGAGCGAATACCGCGATCACGCGGATCGTTACGCGCTTGCGGCGTTCCTCGGCCTCCTCTGACGGGGCCCGGGCGAAACATCGCAGCAGGATGTAATGACTCCCCAACGCCAGCAGGGCGATCAAGGTCAATAACGCAATGGTCTGCCACAGGGCGTCCGGGCTGCGGAGAACATAATCGGAGGTGGACAGGCCCAGGTCGTCCGCATCCACGCCGAGGGTCAGATAGAGGTTGTGAGTCCGCACCCACCCGATGTAGACCGCCAAGGAGACGACCAGCGTTCCCGGCGCCGCAAAAGGTGCGACAGTCTCCATGCCGGCCTTGACGGCTCGCCACGGCGAGTCGGTACGAGCGGGCGGCTCCGGCGCGGCCGGAGGTTCGAGTTCGACGCTCGATGGCGGGCTGCCCGGTCGCCGGGGCAGTGCCGCGCGGACGGCGAGCCCGGCCCCCACGATTCCGGCGGCCAGCAAGAGCGTCTTCTTCAGCGTCATGGCGGTCCGATCGCCGTCGGCGAGACGTGCTCACCTGGACCGTACTGCCGCGTCCGCTCACCGGACGCCGGCGGCCGGTGAGTTTTGGCGCGGGCGCGGATCCATACGGGCGGCAGGTGCCGGCATGACGGAGTTCGCGGAGGCGACCGGGCCGCTGCTGCGGGAGGTTCTCGCGCGGCTACGAGCGGTTCGAGGGCCGGGCGTCGGTGCGAACGTGGCTGCACCACGAATGTGTGCCTCCGGACGATCGAGCAGCGCGGGTCCACTTCCGGTCGATCAAACCCCCGCTCGCACCCACCCCGGCCTCGAAGGGCGCCGCGATCCTCAGTTTGCCCCGGGACTGGCTGGAGCCCGCCCATCTGTTGGAAGCCGGCGGGGTCTTCCCGGAGATGCCCGGGCGGAAAGCCGGACCGAGTTCGCGCGGAGATCGGCCGGTGCGGTCAGGCCGCCACCGTGCGGGCGGCGGCCTGACTCCTTTGCTTGTCAGCTCAGCGCGAACTTCTGGGCCGCGCTGCCGTTGCAGTCGTAGATCTGCAGCCGGGCGCCGTTGGCGGTGCTGCCGCTCGGCGAGTCGAGGCAGCGGCCGGACTGCGGGTTGCGCAACGAGCCGTCGGCCTGCTGCTGCCAGACCTGGCCGCCGACGCCGTTGCAGTCCCACAGCTCGACCTGGGTGCCGTTGGCGGTCCCGTTGCCGTTGATGTCGAGGCAGCGGCCCAGCGTACGGAGTGATCCGTTGCTGTTGTGGAACCAGTGCTGGTCCACCGCGTACGACTGGCAGTCCCACAGCTGGACGGCGGTGCCGTTGCCGCCCGAGTCGTCGGCCGCGACGTCGACGCACTTGCCGCCGGGTCCGACGGTGGCGCCGCCGCCGTTGACCGCGAACTTCTGCGCGGCCGCGCCGTTGCAGTCCCAGATCTGCAGCCGTACGCCGTTGGCGGTGCTGCCGTTGGGCGAGTCGACGCAGCGCCCGGACTGCGGGTTGCGCAGCGAGCCGTCGGCCTGCTGGACCCACTTCTGACCGCCGACGCCGTTGCAGTCCCACAGCTCGAGCTGGGCGCCACCGGCGGTGCCGTTCCCGACGATGTCGAGACAGCGGTTCAGCGTACGCACCGTGTTGTCGGCGAAGTGGGTCCAGTGCTGGTCCTCGGCCCAGGCCTGACAGTCCCACAGCTGGACCCCGGTGCCGTTGACGCCGGTGTCGTCGGCCGCCACGTCCATGCACTTGCCGCCGGGCCCGGTGATGGTGCCCTGCGGGCCGTTCGGCACGTTCGTCTGACCGGAGTAGCCGGCCGCGACGACGTTGGCCTGCACCGCGTTCTCGGCGGCGTCGGTCGGGTAGCCGTAGGTCATCGCGCCCTCGAACCAGGTGCCCCGGTTGCGGTTGCTGTTGTCGCCACCGATCGCCAGGATGATGCCGCCCTCCTGGTGCATGGGCTTGTAACCCTGCTTGTCGGTCGGGAGCGACCCGTTGTACCACGTGGTCAGGCCGCCGGACTGCGAGTTGCCACCCTTCAGCGCGTACGTCGTCTGCCCGTTGTTCTTGAGGACGGCGGTGACGAAGGCCGAGTTGTTGCCCGGGTTGGGGTTGGAGCCGTTGCCGCCCTGGAACATGCCGTTCTCGAGGTCGGCCTCGATCCACGGACCGGAGCCCTGGCACGGCGCGAAGTAGCACGTGGTGGCGATGCTGACCGCGTCCATGTGGCCGTTGCCGGTGTCGTACGGGGTGGACTCCGCGTTGCCGTAGTCGAAGCAGCAGTCCGAGTTGACGTGCGTGCCGCTGGCGACCATGTAGACGCCCTCGGGCTGACCGTTGACCGCCACGCCGGACGCGACGCCGTTGTACCGGTAGCCGACGCCCGGGGTGCCCCAGATGCCGTAGACCTTGTGCCCGCCGGCGGTCACCGCGATCACGCTCGCACCCGCGCCGCGGTCGCCGCTGCCGGCGCCGCCGTTGGGCGCGACCGAGAGGTCGTTGTGCCGGCTGGTCTGGTCCCAGATCTTGGTGATCCGGCAGGTGGTGCCGTTGCAGAAGGCGTCCTGGTCGGCCGCGTTCGCGTAGCCGCCGGCGGCCAGCGTGCCGACGTCGTGGGTGGCGCCGTCGGACGCGCGGGTCACCTGGTAGAGGCGTCCGCCGTAGGCGCCGAACAGCGCCCGGGTGGTGCTGTGCGCGGCCACGCAGGCGGTGCCGTTGGACGCGTAGATGTCGCAGGGACCGGTGCCGGCCGCCTGGGCGGCGCCGGGAAGGCCGGCGAGGAGACCGGCCACGAGGGCCAGCACCGCGCCGAGGCGGGGGATGAGGGACGGACGATGTCTGCGCATGCTGCGCTCCTGGGGAGTGGACGGTGCTGACGTCTGCGAGGGGCCGGCGTCGCAGACATTCACGGATGTCGACACCTGAGCGGGAAGTTACGCCTCGTGCGCGAACACGTCAATAACCGTTCACGGATGTGCGGTTGTGTTCGAAACATCGGGACCTGGCTATTTAGATAGTCATCACCGCAACTTTCGAGTTCGGATGCACGGACACCCCGTCCGGCCTGCCCTTTCGAACCAGATTCACCTTTGACTACCGACGGTAACGTCGAGAAACGGTAAGTAATGGGGAGGGGCGCCGATGACGCACGATGCCGTGACAATCCGGCCGGCCATGGCAAAAGACCTGCCCGGGGTCGTGAAACTGGCGAAGAGACGGGCCCTCGGCGCGACGCCCCGGGACGAGGCCGTGGCGAAAGGATTCCTCGTCTCCGAGTTCGGTTTCGGCGATTATCAGGAACTGCTGGAACGGGCCGAGTACTTCTACGTCGCCCATGCGGGGGACAAACTCGCCGGGTTCGTGGTCGCCTACAGCAAGGACCGCATCCACGGCGACGAGTGGCTCAACGTGCACCTCACCGACTTCCTCGACGACTTCACGGTGATCCGCCAGGTCTGCGTCGGCCCGGACCACACGAGCCAGGGAATCGCCACCGCCCTCTACACGCGGGTGATCGAGCGGAACACCACCGGCTCGATCGCCGCGGCGGTGGTGACCAATCCGGAGAATCGCCCGTCGACGAGCCTTCACCGCAAGCTCGGCTTCCGGCCGGCGGTGTCGATGACCCCGCCCGACGGGCTGCCGCGGACCGTCTGGATCCGGCCGCCGCGCAGCTCGCGGATGCTGGAGCAGCAGTTCCAGCTGGCGATCGACCTCTACAAGCACGAGGACCGGCTCAACTGGCAGAAGCTGAACAACTTCTTCTACGTGACCGTGGGCCTGGTCGCCCTGTGCGGCATCTCGCTCGGCATCAAGGACGGCTCGCGCGGCGTGGTGCTGCTGTTCACCGGAATCCTCGGCACGGTGTCGGCGCTCGCCTTCTCCACCACGCTCAGCACGGGTGTCTTCTATCTTCAGTACCGCAAGGAGGCGATCAAGCATCTCGAACGCATCGTGGAGATGCGCGGCGGCTCGATCGTCCTCTTCGGCCGGCGCGGCACCTCGGCCCGGCGAAACGCGATCCTCGCGCGCTCGCCGAGCAATTTCATCCTGGTCGGCATTCCGGCATCGGCGGCGATCGGCTGGATCTGCCTCACCGTCGTGGAAGCCGTGGGACTTCTGACCTGAACAGGTGTGATAGACACCCAGCGTGCAAGATACTTTGGAGTTCCCCGACCTGCTGCGGCTGATCGACGACCGTTCGACGGCCTTCCGCGCGGCGATCGCCTCGGCGTCCACCCTCGATGTGCAGGTGCCGACCTGCCCCGAGTGGACCTTGTACGACCTGGCGCGGCACATCGGCGAGGGCCGCCGGGCCTGGGCCGCCACCGTCGCGGCCGGCCCCGATGCCACGGCCAAGGCCACACCGCAGGGCGACACCGCCGCGCCCCGCGAGCGCGAGGCCCTCCTGGCCTGGCTGGCCGCGTCGACCCAGCAGCTGCTGGACGCGTTGCGCGAAGCCGGCCCGGACCGCGGTTGCTGGACGTGGTGGGGCAGGTCGCAGTCCCCGCAGACCGGCGCCGCCGTCGCCCGGCGCCAGCTCCACGAGATCGCGGTGCACACCTACGACGCCCAGCTCACCGTGGGCGCGCCGCAGCGGCTGCCGGACGAGGTGGCCGTCGATGGGGTCGAGGAGTTCCTGCTCACCATCTGCACCACGACCGTCGCCTGGCCGCATCGGCCCGCGGTTGTCGATTACCACGTCACCGAGGGCCGCTCGTGGCGTAATTGGCTCTCGGGAGAGGGGGCGCGGGTCGCCCGCCTGTCCAGGCCCGGTGAAACCCCCGCCGACGCCTCTGCCGAAGGGCCGGCCCATGAGCTGGTCCTCGCGTTCTACGGACGCATGCCGCTGGACTCCCTGAAGCTCGACGGCGATCGGCAGCTCTTCGACCAGCTCGTGGACTGGGATCCGGAGCGGTAAAGCGCGACGGTGCCCGACCACGGCACCGGTCACGAAGCGGGAGCGGCCGTCCTCCGCGACCAAGCGCGAAGCGCCCACCACCACCGAACTGTCTCCAGCACCGGGAGTCCCTCGGCCGGCGTGCCGAAGCCGGTCAGATCCTGCAGCCGCCGCAAGCGGTAACGGACCGTATTGGGATGCAGATGCAGGGCACCCGCGGTCAGGTCCAACCGCTGGCCGTGGTCCAGGTAGGCGACGGCGGTGGCGACCAGCTCACGGTGGAAGTCTTCGCCGGGGGAGAGGGCGGCCAGCAGGTTGTCGCTCAGGAACGACGCCAGCATCGGCTGGGCGGCCAGCGCGGTCTCGCCCGCCAGCTCGACCACGTCGCAGATGCCGGTGGACTCGCGGGCCCGGGCGGCGTGCAGCGCGGTGCGGCCCAGGCGGTACGCGGAACGGGCCTGGTCGAGCGGCACCGGCGGGGTGGTGACGACCAGGACGGCCGGGTCGAGGGTGCGGCCGGTGGGCACCCGCGGGGTCAGGCCGCTCAGCCGGCCGCCGACGGGGGCCAGGACGCCGCCGCAGCGGGAGAAGGCCTCCTCGAGGGCGCGGACCCGCACCGGGTCGGCCACGTCGGTGACCACGCAGTGGTACGTGCCGCCGGCGTGCAGGCCGAAGCGGGCCGGATCCTCCTCGGGGGCCGCGGGGGCGCCGTCGTCGTCGAGCAGCAGGCGGCGCAGGACGCGGATGCGGGCGGTGCGGTCGTCGCGGTTCAGCTGGCGCTCGGCCTGGCGGTAGCCGTCGATCACGTGACGTTCGAGCTCGGTGCCGTAGCGGTCGAGCTTCAACAATGCCTGGAGCAGCTCGTCGTACGGGATGCCGGATTCTCGCCCGCGGTTGATGGCGATCTCCAGGAGCCGGCTTCGTCCGCCGTGGACGCCGGCCATCAGACCGGCCACCGGCACGCCCAGCGCGGCCCGCTCGGCGCCGAACCGGTGGGCCTCGCTGAAGTCGAGATCGGAGCCGAAGTCGTCCTCGGCGGCGGCCCGCTCGAACGCGGCGAACCCGGCGGCCAGCAGCGCGGCCACGTGGCGGCGGCTCTCCGCCCAGGGCAGGCGGGCCACTTCGGGGAACTGGGCCCGGGCCGAGGCGACGACGTCGTCGACCAGCTGCGCGTCCTGGGACATGTCGCGCACGAGCGCCGCCACGGTGCCGGTCAGCACGGTGGGTCCGGTTGTCGGCGGGACACAAGGAGCGGCTCAGGCATTGGGTGCGGCCCTCTATCGACGTCGGTCGTTGGCTTGTTCCCATTGTGTTACTGAAAAGTAACAGCCGCGACCCGTGTTGTGGAACCTCTCGGGAGAATCCTGCCATGACCGTACACATCGGACCACTGCGCACCATACTCGGCGTTCTGATCGCGATTCTCCCCCTAGGCGTGAGCCAGCCGGCGGCCGCACAACCGGGCGCCGCCCAAGCGGCGCTCCAGGAAGTCATGTTCGTCGGCAACAACTGGGACGGCACGGTCGACGTGATCCATTCGCGCGGCGACTTCGCCAAGATCGGCCGGATCAACGTCGTGCCGGACAAGACGCAGCGACTGCTGGAGATCTATTTCAACCCGATCAAGCTGGCCTACTACCTCGGCATCCAGCAGGGGCCGGGCGAGGGGCACGACCAGCTGGTGGACGACATGTACACGACGCCGGCCGGGGACGCGCTGGTCGTCTCGCGGCCGAGCTTCGCCGACGTGGTCTCGATCGATCTCGCCACCGGCGCCGTCCGCTGGCGTTTCGCCGTCTCCGGCTACCGCGCCGACCACATGGCGGTCGCGCCCGACGGCAAGTCGGTGGCGGTCTCGGCGTCGACCTCGAACACGGTGCACGTGCTGGACATCGTGACGGGCCGTCAGCTCGGCTCGTTCGGGGCCGGGGACAAGCCGCACGAGAACATCTTCACCCGCGACGGCCGCTACCTCTGGAACATGTCGATCGGCGAGGTGAACACGTCGCTCGACGATCCCTCGCAGGACTGGACCAAGGGGGACCGGCACATCACGATCGCGGACACGAGGACGTACGGGGTGGTCCGCACCGTCGACATGCGGGCTCGCCTGGACGCGTTCGGCCGCAAGGACCTCTCCGACGCGGTCCGTCCGGCCGTCTTCACCCCGGACGAGTCCAAGCTGTACTTCCAGGTCTCGTTCTTCGGCGGCGTGGTCGAGTACGACGTGGCCACCGACAAGGTCACGCGGGTGAAGGCGCTGCCGCTCAACCCGGCCACCAACCCGGACCGGACGACCTGGGTGAACGACTCCCGCCACCACGGCCTGTCGATCAGCCCGGACGGCTCGAAGCTCTGCGTGGCCGGCACGATGGACGACTACGCGACCGTGGTCGACCGGGCGACGCTCACCCCGGGACCGCTGGTCACCGCGAGCAAGCCGTACTGGGCCACGGTGAGCGGGGACGGCCTCGACTGCGTCATCTCCGAGTCGGGCGCCGACCGGGTCTCGGCGATCAGCTTCGCCACCGGGCAGCGCGTGGCCACGGTGGCGGTCGGCGACCATCCCCAGCGGGTCCGGATCGGGCACATCCCCACCGGCTGGTCCGCGCCATAGAAAAGGGCCGCCCCGCGGAATGCGGGGCGGCCCTTCTGGAACGTCAGGAGGCGTTGACCAACTCGCGTTCCGGCTCCTCGGTGATGGCGGCCGCGGCGTGCCGGCCGCGAGGCCGCATGAAGCGCGGCGCCCACCAGTTGGCCGGGCCGAGCAGCGTCATCAGCGACGGCAGCACGACCGCCCGGATGATCGTGGCGTCGAGCAGGATCGCCGCCGCCAGGCCCACGCCGAGCTGCTTCATGTCGATCGTGCTCAGCGTCGCGAAGATCGAGAAGACGGCGACCATCACGATGGCGGCGCTGCTGACCGTGCCGGCCGAGCCCGCGATGCCGTCGGCGACCGCTTCCCGGGTCGGCACCCCGCGGTTCACCGCCTCCCGGATCCGGGAGACCACGAAGACGTGGTAGTCCATCGACAGGCCGAACAGCACCACGAACAGGAACAGCGGCAACCAGGTGACAATCGCGCCGGTCGAGGTGAAGCCGAGCAGCCCCTCGGCCCAATGGTTCTGGAACACCACGACCATCAGCCCGTACGCCGCGCCGGCCGACAGCAGATTCAGCAGGATCGCCGTGCCGGCCACCACGACCGACCGGAACGTCCAGGCCATCACCAGGAACGTCAGCGCCAGCACGAAGCCGGCCACGATCGGCAGCGTGTGCCAGATGTGCTTGGCGTAGTCCTCGTTCTCGGCGACGCCGCCGGCCACCGCGTACTTGGCGCCGGGGATGGATCCGAGCGCGGCCGGGGCCAGCGTCTGCCGCAGCTCGTGCAGCGAGTCGGCAGCCTTGTCACTGCGCGCCGAGAACGGCGTGGCCAGATTGAGCACGGCGACCGTGCCGTCGGCCGAGACGTCGATGTCCGGGCCGGTCGTCTCGAGCGGGGCGAACAGCGGGTCGCCCTCGGTGCTGCCGGCCAGCTTGGTCAGCGCGGCCTTGACCGCGCCGGCCTCGGCGGCCGGTGCCTGCACGGCGACGATGTGGGTGGTGCCGTTGCTCGGGTACGCGGCGGTCAGCCGGTCGTACGCCTGCATCGCCGCCGTCGTCCGCGGCAGGTCCTCGGTCCCCGGGAACTTGAGCTTCATGCCCAGCGCCGGTGCCGCCAGGGCCAGCAGCGCGAGGACGCTGACCACGAGGGTCGCGGCCGGGCGCCGGAGGGCGGGCGACAGGATCTTGCGCCAGACCCGGCCCTCGCCGCCGCGGCCACGCAGGCGCCAGATCAGCGGCACCCGTGGGCGGTCGACCCAGCGGCCGAGCTTGGCCAGCAGCGCGGGCAGCACGGTCAGCGAGCCGATCACGGCCACCGCCACGACCAGGATCGAGCCGGTCGCGAGCGAGGAGAACGTCGAGTCGCCGGCCAGGAACAGGCCGGCCATCGCGATGATCACGGCGGTGCCGGAGACGACGACCGCGTGGCCGGACGTCTCGGCCGCGATCTCCACGGCGTCCACGTGCCCGCGGCCCTTCGCCCGTTCCTCGCGTTCGCGGCGGACGTAGAACAGCGAGTAGTCGACGCCGACCGCCATGCCGATCAGCAGGATCACGCTGCTGGTGGCGTCGCCCATCGGCACCAGGTGCGAGGCGAGCGTGGACAGGCCCATGGCCGCCGCCACCGACATGAGCGCCAGCAGCACCGGGATGCCGGCCGCGATCAGCGCGCCGAACGCGAGGATCAGGATGGCCAGGGTGACCGGCAGGCTGAGGATCTCGGCCTTCTGGAAGTCCTTGCCGAGCGTGTCGTCGAGCGCCTTGCCGATCGACGGCCCGCCGACCTCCTCGACACGCAGCTCCGGGTGGGCGGCCTGCACCTCGGCCGTGGCCGCGAGCAGCGGCGCGACCCGGTCGGAGGCCGTGTCCGGGTCGCCGGACATGGTGATCGGCACGAGCAGCGCCGTCCCGTCGCGGGCCGGGACCGGGTCGCCGACCTTCTCGACGCCGGTGACCGTGCGCATCTTGGCGGCGGCGTCCTTCGCGGCGGCCTTGGCGGCCGCGTCGTCGAGCTTGCCCGAGCGGGCGGTGATCAGAACGTTGTCCACGGCCGGCTCGTCGGTGAACTTGCCGTCCTCGATCATCACGTAGGCGCGGCCGGACTCGCCGATCGCGTCGTCCTGCGCGGTCGCCTCGCGCGTCCCGGCGGCGTTGCCACCGACGAAGCACACCGCCACGAAAACCACCCATAGCGCGATCGCACGCCACGGGTGCTCGGCGCTCCAGCGCGCCATGCGTACCGTTACCGGCCGCTTCCCCATCTGGGGCCCCCTGCCCTCGGATTTCTGTGTCGAAGCTGAAGTTATGCAGTGGGGGAGCTGCGAACATCGGGGTCGGACCCCGGTCCGCCCCGGATCCGGTGCGGCCGGGATACGCGTCGGATCGCCGACTCGGCGGGCGCGTAAAGCGGACTTTTCGCCGCGAAAACCGGCGCCGACCCCGAGATCGGCTCAGGGGCTTTCCCCGAAAACTGTGTGAGGACCGACACGGTCGGTTCCCGACCGAGTTGGTCCATAACCGTCTAGGCTGGTCCGCATGCCGCGCCCGACCAAGCAGCAGATCGAGGACGAGATCCTCGAGACCGCCGCCGCGCTCTTCGCCCGGCACGGGTTCAAGGAGACGTCGATCCAGCGGGTCGCCGACGCGGTGGGCTACTCCAAGACCGGCCTGCTGCATCGCTTCCCGACCAAGGAGGCGTTGCAGGACGCGGTGGTCGAGCGCGCGCTCGCCGACATGCGGGCGATCGCGACCGAGGCCGAGGGCATGCCGGTCGGGCCCGGGCGCGACCGGGTCGTGCTCGGCGGCGTCGCCCGTCTCGCGGTCAACCGGCCCGGCGCCGTCGCGCTGCTGCTCAGCGGCTTGATGAGCGCGCCCGACAGCGAAATGCTCCAGCAGGTCGGCGCGGTCGTGTTCGCCGCGTTCGGGGTCGCCGACCCCGCGTGCGCCATCGACCTCGACACGCCCCGCCTGCTGCGCATCGTCGGCGCGCTGGGCGCGCTGGCCGTGACCGCCGTCGCCTGCCAGGACAAGGTCGACGCCGGCCACCTCGTGGACGTCAGCTACGACGCGCTCGGCCACGAGCGCTGACCCCGGAAGCAGAGGACCCCCCTCATGGCAACGCTGCTGCACCGCCTCGGACTGGGCGCCGTCCGGCACCGCCTCCTGGTCACCGTCGTCTGGCTCGCCGCGCTGGTCGCGGTCGGGGTCGGCGCGGCGACGCTGTCCGGCGCGACGGTGAACTCGTTCTCGATCCCGGGCCAGGAGTCGACGACCGCGCTCGACCTGATGAAGCAGCGCTTCGGCGACGCGTCGGCCGGGGCCACCGCCCAGGTCGTCTTCGCCGCCCCGGCCGGTGACAAGGTCACCTCCCCGCTGAACGCGGCCCGGATCACCGAGACCGTCGCCGCGCTGGGCAAGCTGCCGGGCGTGGTCTCGGCCGGCAACCCGCTCGACCCCAAGTCGCCGGTCGTCTCCCGGGACCAGTCGGCCGCGTACAGCACGGTCACCTACGGCGTGCAGGCCTCCGAGATCACCGCCGACGAGCGCGACGCGCTGCTGACGGCCGTCGACCAGGCCCGGGCCGGGCAACTGACGGTCGAGGTGCGCGGCGAGGCCGCCAAGGAGTCGGGCGCCGACGTGGGCGGCCCGGCCGAGGGCATCGGCGTGATCGTGGCGCTGCTCGTGCTCGCGCTGACCTACCGCTCGCTGGTCGCCGCCGGGATGAACCTGCTGACCGCGGTCGTCGGCGTCGGCATCGGCGCGCTCGGCATCGTGACACTGACCGGCTTCGTCGAGCTCCAGTCGACGACCTCGATCCTGGCGGTGATGCTCGGCCTCGCCGTCGGCATCGACTACGCGCTGTTCATCATCACCCGGTTCCGGCAGGAGCTCAGGCGCGGACTGGCGGTGCCCGAGGCCGCGGCCATGGCGGTCGGCACGGCCGGCTCGGCGGTCGTGACCGCGGGCCTGACCGTGGTCATCGCGCTGGCCGGCCTGTCGGTGGCGGGCATCCCGTTCCTCACCGAGATGGGCCTCGCGGCGGCCGGCACCATCGTCATCGCCGTCCTCGTCGCCGTCACGCTGGTGCCGGCCATCCTCGGCTTCATCGGCGTGCGGGCGCTGCCGAAGAAGCTGCGCGGCGCGCCGCCGGTCGAGCACCCGGGCGAGGAGACCGGCCGCGGCTTCATCCGGGCCTGGGGCGACACCGTCACCACGCGCCGCTGGGCCAGCCTGATCGTCGCGGTCGCCGCGCTCGGCGTGATCGCCATCCCGGTGACGAAGATGCAGACCTCGCTGATCCAGAAGGAGGTGCCGGGCAGCACGATGGCCAAGGCCGACGCGCTGATCGCCGCCCGGTTCGGCCCCGGCTTCGCCGGACCGCTGCTGGTGCTGGTCGACGGCGCGGGCTCCACCTCGTACGCGGCAACCGTCCAGCAGCAGGTGAGCACCCTGCCCGGCGTGCTGGTGGCCACCCCGCCGCGGCCGAACCCGACCGGCTCGGCGGCCCTGATCACCGTCATCCCGACGAGCGGGCCGGACGCGACGCAGACCGTCGACCTCGTGCACGCCATCCGCGACAAGGTCGCCGACGGGCCGGCCGCCAAGGTCTACGTCACCGGGCAGACGGCGATCAGCATCGACGTGTCGCAGAAGCTCAACGCCGCCCTGCCGATCTACCTCGGGCTCGTCGTCGGCCTCGCGTTCGTGCTGCTCGTGCTGGTCTTCCGCTCGATCCTGGTGCCGGTCGCCGGTGTGATCGGCTTCCTGCTCACGATCGGGGCCGCGTTCGGCGCCACGGTCGCGGTCTTCCAGTGGGGCTGGCTCGCCGACGTGGTCAACGTCAAGGTCACCGGGCCGCTGCTGAGCCTGTCCCCGATCATCATCGTCGGCATCCTGTTCGGCCTGGCCATGGACTACATGGTGTTCCTGGTCTCGCGGATGCACGAGGCCCACGCGCACGGCGCCGCACCACGCGACGCGGTGGTCACCGGCTTCCGCCAGGCCGCGCCCGTGGTGATCGCGGCCGCCACGATCATGTTCTCGGTGTTCGCCGGCTTCGTGCCGCAGGGCAACGACACGGTCAAGCCGATCGCGTTCGCGCTGGCCATCGGCATCCTGTTCGACGCCCTGGTGGTCCGCATGATCGCCATCCCGGCGGCGCTGGCGCTGATGGGCCGGGCGGCCTGGTGGATGCCGCGCTGGCTGGCCAAGCTCCCGGCTCTCGACGTCGAGGGCGCGGCGCTGGAGCACCGGGCGCCGGCCGAGAAGGCGCCTGTCTCCTAAACCAAGCCCTGTCTCCTAAACTAAGCGGAGAATGCCCTCTTCACCTGTTATGCGACGAATATTCGGAACAAAAGCGGGCGAATCCCCAGCGTGACCGCCGTCCGTCTTGCTGCAATTGGGGAATGCGGCCGGATCATGCAGCGGAACTGAGCGAGCTACCCGACGGCGAGGTCCGGGCTGCGCTCGAAACGTGGCGCTCGGGGCTCGTCGACCTCACGGACGCCAACCGCCTGCTGAATTTCGGCCGGACCCCGTCCGACGCCGTCGAGATCTCCGGGCCGTCGCCGAAGTCGCTGCTCAAGGTTCTCCAGGAGGACGGCGCCTTCGGCTTCCCCGGCGACGACGGCGACGACCAGCTGCCGGTGCTGCGCACCGACCTCGACGAGGAGCACCTGGGCGCGCTGCTGCACCGCTTCTACCGCCGGTCCCGGCAGGAGCTGCTCGACCGGGGCGTGTGCTCGCTCTACCTCGCCGTCGGGATGCTGCACTGGACCGACGACCGCAATACCCCGTACCAGAGCCCGATCTTGTTGATTCCGGTGGAGATCGACCCGGCCGGCCCGGTCCTGCGGGCGCGCGGCGACGACCCGATCGTCAACCCGGCCCTGGCGTTGCGGATGAGCCCGCTCGGCATCGAATTGCCCGAGGTGAGCGCCCTGGCCGACCTCGACGTCACCGTGCTGTGGGCGCACATCGACGTCGCCATCGGCGAGCGGGCCGGCTGGTACGCGGACGAGACCGTCGTGCTGAGCGCGTTCGGCGTGCACCGCGAGTCGATCCACGCCGACCTGGTCGAGAGCGAGCCGCACATCGTCGAGCACCCGCTCGTGCGCGCATTGGCCACCCGGGACGCGGTCCGCGCCTTCGCCTTCGAGCCACCCGACGCCACCCTGATCGACGAGATCGCCCCGGCCGAGGAGGCGCCGCTGCTGCTCGACGCCGACGCCGGCCAGCGGGCCGCGGTGGCCGCCGCCGTCGCCGGGCGCAGCTTCGTGCTCGACGGCGCCCCGGGCACCGGCAAGTCGCAGACGATCGCCAACATGGTCGGCTGCCTGCTGCACGCGGGCAAGCGGGTGCTGGTCGTCTCCGAGAAGGCCGCCGCGCTCGACACCGTGCAGCGCCGGCTGGCCGGGGCCGGGCTCGGCAACTACCTGCTGCCCCTGCACAGCGACCTGACCGGCCGGCGCGAGGTGGCGGCGGCCCTGACCGAGGCGCTGGACACCGACCCGGTGCCGCTGGCGACCATGGATCCGATCGACCGGCGGGCGGTGCGGGAACGGCGCGAGCGGCTCGGCGCGTACGCGGAGTCGATGAACTGCATCCGGCAGCCGCTCGGCCGGAGCCTGCACGACGTGATCGGCATCTGCTCGATGCTGCATGCCGTTCCCGCCGCGCCGGTGCCGGCCGAGATCCCGGCCGAGCTCACCGCGGAGGCGCTCGACCAGATCCGCGACGCCGTCGGCCGGCTCGGCCGGCTGCGCAGCGAGACCTACCTGTGGCGGGACGCGATCGAGCGGGAGCCGATGGAGGGCCGGCTGAAGCTGGCGATGACCGCGCTCGGCACCCTGGCCGAGGCGGTGGTCGGCAACTCCGCCGTGGCCGACGCGTTCGACCTGCACGAGCCGGCCGGCGCGGCCACGCTCGCGGCGCTGGCCGCGCACGCCGGGCACCGGCCGGGCGTGATCGTCGAGGAGTGGCTGACGGTCGAGAGCCTGCAGCCCGTGCAGGAGGCCGCCACCGACCTCACCCGGCACCTGGCCGCGCTGCGCTACGGCGGCATCCCGTGGGCCGACCTGCCCTCGGCCGCGGAGCTGACCAGCGTCCCCGACCTGGCCCACCTGACGCCGGCCGGCATCGACCTGCGCCCGCTCAACGCCGCCCAGGCCGAGCACCTGGCCAACAAGTTCGCCGAGGAGGCCGACCGGCTGGAGACCCGGCAGGAGGCCCTCGACCGGGTCACCGCCCGGCTCGGCCTGCCGCACGTGGTGAGCTTCCCGGACTCGCGCCGGGTGATCACCATCGCCGAGCTGATCGGCCGGGACACCAAGCCCGAGGCGGCCTGGTTCGCCGAGGGCGGGATGGCCGCCGCGCACGCCGCGGTGCGGGCGCTGCGCCGGGCCGTCGACGCCGTCAACGCCGCCGAGGAGCAGGCCCGCCGGCACTTCGACGAGGGCGTGCTGAACGAGCCGATCGAGGAGATGGCCGAGCGGCTCACCGCCCGGCGCGGCCCGCGCAAGCTGCTGCGCACCACCCGCAAGGCCAAGAAGGCCGCGATCGAGGCGGCGCTGCCCGAGGTCACGCCCGAGGACGCGGTCGCGAACGTGGAGGACGCGGCGGCGTGGAAGGCGGCGCTCGACGAGCTGGAGGCGCTCGCCGACGAGCACGCCGACATCCTCGGCCGGCACTGGGACGGGATGGACACCGACTTCACGGCCGTCCAGGAGGCGCTGCACACCGCCGACGAGGTGATCCGGGAGACGCCGCCCGACGCGCTCGCGGCCGTGGTCGTGCACGTCACCGCGCCGCGGCCGAACAACGCGCTGCTGCGGATCGTCGGGGAGGCCCGCGAGGAGTTCGACCGGTTCCGCACCACCCTGCGCGAGGCGCCGGCCCGCGCGCCGCGGCCCGAGCTGGGCGAGGGCGCCATCCAGGACGCGGTCAACTGGCTGCGCGCGCACGTCGCCCCGGTGCGGGCCGCCGCCGAGATGCTGCGGGCGTACGGCGGGCCGACCGGGCGCGGCGACCTCACGCTCGCCGAGGCGGTCGAGATCGCCCAGCAGCGGCAGGCCGCCGTCGACGCCGAGGCCGCGATCTGGGCCAGCGCCGGCCCGCACGCCGCCGTGCTCGGCTCGATCTACCGCGGCACCAAGACCGACGACGAGCTGATGAACCAGATCGTGGTCTGGACCGCCGAGGCCCGCCGCCTCTACACCGGCCACGACGCGCCGCTCACCCCCGAGCAGGCGCACGCGATCGCCGAGAGCCAGGCCAGCGAGGGGCTGGCCGGGGCGGTGGCGGGCTGGGAGCACGCCCGCGAGCAGGTGCTCGAGGCGTTCGGCCCGGACCGGCGGATCGAGCTGACCACCCACCTCGGCGACTACGACGAGGCCCGGGACCTGCTCGTCGAGCTGCTGCACGACGCGGCCGGGCAACAGGAGTGGTTCGTGCACCTGGACGCCCGGGCGGTGATCCTGCAGTACGGGCTGGGCGAGGCGCTCGAGTTCTGCGCGGCCGGCGGGATCCCGCCCGAGCGGATCTGGCCCGTGCTCGAGCGCGCGATCTACCGCGGCTGGGCCGACCAGATCCTGCGCACCGACGGCGGCCTCCAGCCGATCGACGCCGAGGAGCGGGTGCACCTCGTCGAGGTCTTCAAGCTGCTGGACAACGAGCTCGGCGCGGCGGCGCTCGCCGACATCGTGTACGCCGTCGAGGCGCGCCGCCCCTCGGCCGCGACCACCGGGGAGCCGGCCCTCATCCGTCGTGAGGGCAGCAAGCGGACCGGGCATCTCGCCGTACGGGATCTGATCGCCCAGGCCCGCCACGCCGTGCAGGCGCTCAAGCCCTGTTTCCTGATGTCACCGCTCGCGGTGAGCCGGCTGCTCCCGCCGGAGATCGAGTTCGACGTGGTGATCATCGACGAGGCGTCCCAGGTGACCACCGCCGACGCCATCAACTGCGTGTACCGCGGCGACGCGCTGATCGTCTCCGGCGACGAGCGGCAGCTGCCGCCGACCACCTTCTACGACAAGGTGGAGGACGACGTCACCGACTTCCCGTCCATCCTCGACCTCGCCCGGGAGACCTTCCCCACGCTGGAGCTGGGCTGGCACCACCGCAGCAAGCACGAAGCCCTGTTCGCCTTCGCCAACCTCGCCTACTACAACGGGAAGCTGGTCAGCCTGCCCCGCGCCTACGCCCGGGAACCCGACCACGGCGTGCAGCTCTACCCGGTCGACGGCATCTACCACCGGCTCACCACCTCGGACAACCCGATCGAGGCCGAGGCGGTGGCGGCCCGGGTGCTGCACCATCTCACCCACCGGCCGGGCAAGACGCTCGGCGTGGTCACGCTCTCGGTCGCCCAGGCGGACGCGATCGACGACGCCGTACAGCAGATGATCGCCGAACATCCCGAGCTGTCGTTCGACGACGCCGACCGGCTGGACGGCTTCTTCGTCAAGAGCCTCGAGGCGGTGCAGGGCGACGTGCGGGACGTGATCATCCTGTCCGTCGGCTACGGCTACGACGAGCACGACAAGATCAGCACGAACTTCGGGGTGCTCAACCGGCCCAAGGGCTGGCGCCGCCTCAACGTCGCCATCACCCGGGCCCGGCAGCGCGTCGAGGTGGTGTCGTCGATCCACGCGTCCGACGTGCAGGACATGGGCAACGAGAGCATCCGGCATCTCAAGGCGTTCCTCGAGTACGCCGAGCGCGACGCCGCCACCCTCGGGCGCGACGTGTCCGACCGCGAGGGCATGACCGCCTTCGAGGAGTCGGTGCTGGCCACGATCAAGGGCTGGAACTTCGCCGTGCGGCGTCAGATCGGCGCGGCCGGGCATCTCGTCGACATCGGCGTGCTGCACCCCGATCACCCCGACGAGGTGTACGCGCTGGGCATCGAGTTCGACGGGCCCGGTTACCGCCGGATCGCCTCGGCCCGCGACCGGGACCGGCTGCGCGAGCAGGAGCTGCGCGACCTCGGCTGGCACATGCACCGGATCTGGTCCACGTCCTGGTACGCCGACCAGCCGGCCGAGGCGGGACGGCTGCTCGCCGCGATCCAGCGGGCCCTCGCCGACCCAGCGCCCGGCTTCGACCGGCACCCGCAGCGGGGCTGGCACACGCCGCCGCATGCCTCTCATCCCGCCTCTCACCCCGCCGGGCCGTGGCCGCCGGTCGAGCCCTACCGGCCCGTCGGCCGGGAACTCATGCCCCCGGCCTCGTCCGACCTGGACATCTAGCCCTGACTCTGGCCCTGGCTCTCCAACGCCTCGGCCCGGGCCCGCTCGAACGGGTCGCCGTACTCGTGGATGGCCCGCCGGGCGAAGGCCTGCTGCACGGTCGCGACCCGCTCGGAACGGCCGCGGCCCAGGAAGCTGACCGCCCAGTGCAGCACCGCGGTCACCCGGTTCTTGAAGCCGACCAGGTAGAGCAGGTGGACCGCCACCCAGATCAGCCAGGCCAGGAAGCCGTCCAGGCGCAGCTTGCCGATGCTGGCGACGGCCGAGAACCGGGAGATCGTGGCGAGGCTGCCCTTGTCGAAGTACTTGAACGGCTTGCCCGCGGGCTTGCCGGCCAGCCGCCGCTTGATCGCGTCCGCCGCGTACCGTCCGCCCTGGATCGCCACCTGCGCGACGCCCGGCAGCTGCTGGCCGTGCTCGTCGTCGAGGTTCATCATGTCGCCGAGCACGAAGATCTCGGGGTGACCCGGCACGGTCAGGTCGGGCTCGACGAAGATGCGCCCGGCCCGGTCGGCCTTCGCCCCGGCCGCCTCGGCCAGCTTGCGGGCCAGCGGGGGAGCGGAGACGCCGGCCGCCCACACCTTGGTCATCGACGGGATGCGCTCGTGGCCGCGCTCGGTGTCGACCTCGATGCCGGTCGCGTCGACGCCGACCACCTTGGTGTTGAGCTCGACCTCGACGCCGAGCAGGTGCAGCTGGCGCAGCGCCCGGGTCGACAGGTGGTCGCCGAACGTGTTGAGCACCGCCGGCAGCGCGTCGACCAGGATGATGCGCGCCTTGCGCGGGTCGATGTGCTTGTACTGCCCGGGGAGCGTGCGGTGGGCCAGCTCGGCGATCTGGCCGGCCATCTCGGTGCCGGTCGGGCCCGCGCCGACGACCACGAAGGTCAGCCAGCGGTCGATGTCCTCGGGGTCGGTCTGCAGGTCGGCGATCTCGAACGCGCCGAAGATGCGGGCGCGCAGCTCGAGCGCGTCGTCGATGTTCTTCATGCCGGGCGCGTGGTCGGCGAACCCGTCATTGCCGAAGTAGGACTGCGCGGCGCCGGCGGCCACGATCAGCGAGTCGTACGGGACCTCGTAGTCGATGCCGGGACCGCGCACCGACACGATCTTCCGGTCGACGTCGATGTGGCTCGCCCAGCCCAGCCGTACGTCGACGTTGTCCTGCCGCCGCAGCACCTCACGGATCGGGGGCGCGATCTCGCCCTCGGAGAGGATGCCCGTCGCCACCTGGTAGAGCAGGGGCTGGAAGAGGTGGTACGCCGTCCCGTTGATCAAGGTGATGTCGACCGGGGCGTTCTTGAGCGCCTTGATGGCGAAGAGACCGCCGAAACCCGCGCCGATGACCACCACACGATGCCGCTGCATCATCACTCCTGTCGATCGCTGTTCCGCCTAGTACAGCGCCCTGATCTGCGTGATTATGCCGTGAGTATCGACACCGTGACGGGCCCGGAGTGGAACATCACTCCGGGCCCCTGCCACGTTTGAGGCGTGTTTACGGCGCCCAGACCAGGTTCGGGTTCACGTGGCCGGTCCAATCGAAGGTGGCCATGTTGTCCCAGCCGTCGCCGGTGCCGTTGATGTTGGCCGGATCCCAGCCGTTGCCCTTGATCGCGTACCAGGTCGGCTCCCAGTAGAAGACCCCCACCGCGCCGGCGTTGCGCGCGGTGTTCTGCACCCAGGTGAACTCCTGCGCCTGCCCGGCCCAGCTCGCCGGGATGTTGTCGCAGAGCGTGGTGCCCGGGATCGAGTTCGACTGGCTGTCGGCGTTCGCGGTGGTGAACTGGTACGCGGTCTCGGCGATCACGACCGGCTTGCCGTACCGGGACTTCACGTCGGCGATCACGTTGTAGAGGTTGGCCAGTGTGCCGTGCCACATGCAGTAGTACGACAGCGCCGTGACGTCCCAGCTGACGCCCTGCGCCCGGATCCCGTCGTAGAACCAGCGGGCGTTCGCGTCACTGTCCGCGTCGGCCGTGTGGATCCACACCTGGGTGCCGCTGTTGCAGGCCTTGGTGGCGTTGTACCCCTGCTTCAACAGCCCCGCCACCGGCGCGAAGTTGTTGTTGGTGACCTTGCCGTTGGGCCACAGCATGCCGACGTTGATCTCGTTACCGATCTGCACGCTGTCGGGCGTGGTGCCTTGCGCCTTGAGGGCGGTGCAGACGTCGTACGTGTAGCTGTAGACATCGCTCTGCAGCTGGCTGAGCGAGTGTGATGCCCACGCCGCAGGCGGATATTGCTTGCCCGGGTCGGCCCAGGTGTCGGAGTAGTGGAAGTCGATGAGCAGCTTCAGCCCCTTGGCCTTGATCGCCTTGGCCTGCTGGAGGACCTTGGCCTTGTTGTTGTAGCCGCTGGCCGGGTTGTTCCAGATGCGCAACCGCATGTAGTTGGCGCCGGCTGCCTTGAGGATGTCGTAGGGGTCGGCGGCCGAGCCGGCCTTGTTGTAGTACTTGGCGCCGAGATCGAGGCTGCGCTGCAGCGTCGAGACGTCGGCGCCGAGCATGGTGAGGGTGTTGGCGGCGTGCGCGGGGGTGGTGGCGGTGAGGGCCGGCAGGACCGCTAGGACGAGGGCGGCTGCTACGGCTCTGAGGGACGGTTTCATGGCGCTCCTTCGTTTCGGAAAGGGCGACCGGCGACGGGGATCGCCGGAGTGTTGCCGTGCCTTATCGCGAAATGTCTGGCGCTGGCGCGCCCGACATTTCTGATTTGTCGGGCATGGCCCGGCCGGTGGGTGATCGGCCGGGCCATGCCCGGGTTGGGGCAGGCGGGGGAGCGTCCTGGGGAGGGTGGAGGGGCGGTGGACGGCGGCGAGCTGTGGACGACGGCCGGAAAGTGTCAGACCCGGGTGGTTGATTGGCCCCCACCCAACGGGCGGGGCCGGGTCTGTGGACCGGGGCTGGACCTAGGGGCGGGGTGGCCTGAGGAGGGGCAGCAGGCTGTGGACGGCGGCGGGAAAGTGTCAGACCCGGGTGGTTGATTGGCCCCCACCCACAAGGGCGGGGGAGGGAGACGCGACGGGCCGGGGCGTTGATTGGCCCTCACCCGCGAGGGCGGGGGAGGGAGACGCCGACGGGCAGGAGCGGGATGCCGGCCGGGCTCGGGATGAAGCGGGACGAGGTGGGCCCGGTCAGAACGGATGTGACCTGCCCGGGTGCGTAGAGGTAAGCAGAGCTGAAGACCCGCCTCCGGGGGCGCGCAAAGGTGAGCAGACCTGACGCGGCCCGCGTTCGGGGGCGCGTGGAGGTAAGCAGAGCGAACGGCCGCCGATCGGACGGTGCGCGCTCCCCTTCGCAGATCTTGGAGAGTTGCTGCGCTGGGCGAGCACAAACTCTTCAAGATCTGGCGCGGACGGGCCAGAAGCTGGTAGAAATGGGGTAAATGTCGGGTAGAGGGTGGGCCGGCCGACCGCGATGTGGGCGCCGAATTCAGAAGGCGGGACGGGGGTTCGGCAGCGGGGAGACGACGGGGCATCGGATCCTCCTGACCACTCGGGCGACGACATGACGCGGCCGTGAAAAGGGCGGGAATCGATGGCCGGGGAGGGCCGGGGACGGCCGGAGAGGGCCGGGGAGGGCCTCAGGCGGGGGAGCTGCCGGCGGGCGAGGAATCCCGCAGGACCAGCGTCGTGGGAACGGTGATCGAGAGCGGCGTCCGGCCGTCGATCACGTCAGTAAGGAGGCGGACCATCTCCTCGCTGATGCGATCCAGCGGGTGCCGCACGGTGGAGAGCGGCGGATCCAGCGTCGCGGCCAGGCCGGAGTCGTCGAAGCCGACCACACGCACGTCGGTGGGGACCTGGCGGTGGGCGTCGCGCAGGATCGGGAGGGCGCCGGCGGCCATGGCGTCCGAGGCGGCGAAGACGGCGTCCAGGTCGGGGGCCTGCTCCAGCAGCGTGCGCATGGCGGCGGCGCCGCTGGCTCGGCCCCAGTCGCCGTGGACTATGCGGGACGGCTCGACCGGGATGCCGTGTGCCAGCAGGGCCTCGGTGTAGCCCTGCAAGCGGTCCACGCCGCCGGCCGTGTCCTGCGGGCCGGTGATGGTGGCGATGCGGTGGCAGCCGGCGGCGATCAGGTGCTCGACCGCGGAGCGCCCGCCGGAGCGGTCGTCGGCCATCACCGAGCTGATCGACTGTTCGTAGCCGAGCACGCGGCCGCAGGCGACGATCGGGACCTCGGCCTGCACCAGGTGCGACAGCAGGGGATCGCCGGAGTGCGGGGAGACCAGCAGCACGCCGTCGACGTGGCCGCCGGAGAGGTAGGCGATCGTGCGGTTCCGCTCGTCGGGGGTCGACGCGATCATGAGGATCAGCGTCAGGGAACGGTCGGAGAGGGCCTGGGCGACGCCGCGCAGCAGGACCGAGAAGTTGGGGTCCTCGAAGAGCAGGTGCTGCGGCTCGGTGAGCAGGAACGCGATCGACCCCGACTTGCCGGTGGCCAGCGAGCGGGCGTGCGGGTTCGCCGTGTAACCGGTCCGGGCGATGGCCTCCCGCACGGCGCGCACCGCCTCGGGGCTGACCCACTCCCGGCCGTTCAGGACGCGGGAGACGGTCGCGTAAGAGACCCCGGCCTCGCGCGCCACGTCGCGGATGGTGGGCCGCTTGCGCCCCGTACCGGGCGGTGTCGGCACGCTAGGGATCATAGTCATCAGGCCTTCACCGCGCCCGCGCCCAGGTCGACCCGCCAATATCGCTGGAGGCCGAGGAACAGGGCGACCAGCGGCACGATCGACAGGAGCGCCCCGGTCACCACCGAGATGTACATGGCCGGCTGGTTCGCGCCCTGGTTCAGCAGGCCGTTGAGCCCGACCGTCAGCGGGTAGAGCCGATCGTCGCCGAGCATGATGTAGGGCAGCATGAAGTTGTTCCAGATCGCCACGAACTGGAACAGAAAAACGGTCACCAGGCCCGAGCGCATCATCGGCAGCGCGACGGTGCCGAAGGTGCGCCAGTCCCCGGCGCCGTCGATGTGCGCGGCCTCGAGGACCTCGGTCGGTATGGCGGCGGCCGCGAAGATCCGGCACAGATATATCCCGTACGGCGTGATCATGCTCGGCAGCAGAACGGACCAGTACGTGTTGGTCATCCCGACCTTGGCCAGCAGCAGGTATTGCGGAATGGCCAGGATGACGCCGGGCACCAGCACGCCGGCCAGGATCAGGTTGAAGACCAGCCGCTTGCCCGGGAACGTGTACTTGGCCAGCGCGAAACCGGCCATCGCCGAGACCAGCGTCGAGCCGGCCGCGCCCACGCCGGCGTAGAGGGCGGTGTTCGCCATCCACCGCCAGTAGAGGCCGCCGCGGTACGCGCTGAGGTCGCCGATGTTGTCGAACAGGTGGGTGCTCGGCTTGAGCGTGAACGTCGAGAACAGCTCGCCCGAGCTCTTGGACGACGCGATCAGCACCCAGAGCACCGGGAACAGGCAGTAGACGGCCCCGAGCAGGAGCAGGATCGTCGCGCTCGGGCTGATCCGGCGGTTGCCCCGGCGCTGCCGCGGCGCGGCCGGCACGGCGGTGGTGGCCGGGACGGCGGGGACGACGGTGGAGACGGTCATGTCAGTCCTCCTGGTTGAAGGCCCGGTTCCCGACGAGCTTGAGGAACCCGAAGGACAGGACGAAGGTGGCGACCGCGATGATCACCGAGGTGGCGGCGGCGAGGTAGACGTCGTTGCGGGTGAACGCGTCCCGGTACACCTTCATCAGCGGCGTCCAGGTCGTCGAGATCGTGTTGCTGAGCGGCCGCAGCGTCATCGGCTCGGCGAAGACCTGCAACGTCGCGATCAGCGAGAAGACGAACGTCATGATCAGCGACGGCATCACGATCGGGATCTTGATGCGCCAGGCGATCTGCACGTCCGAGGCGCCGTCGAGCCGGGCGGCCTCGAACAGGTCGGTGGGGATGGCCCGGAGCGCGGTGTAGAGGACGATCATGTTGAAGCCGGTGCCGCCCCACACCGCGATGTTCGCCACCGCGTACAGGACCCAGGAATCGGACAGCAGGTCGGGCGGGGTCATGCCGACCGCCTGGAGGGCGTCGGTGATCGGGCTGACCCGGGGCAGGTAGAGGAAGCCCCACAGCAGCGAGGCCACCACCGCGGGCACGGCGTAGGGCAGGAAGATCGAGGTGCGGGCGAACGTGCCGACCCGGGTGCGGCCGGCGTCCAGGAGAAGGGCCATCACCAGGGCGAGACCCAACATCACCGGAACGACGATCATCCCGTACGCGCCGACGCGCTCGACGCTCGGCCAGAAATCCGGGTCGGTGAGCGAACGCGTGTAGTTGGACAGCCCGGCCCAGATCTCGGTCCGGGCGCCCTTGCCGAGGCCGAGCCCGCTCACCTTCACCCGGCGCAGGCTCAGGTAGGCGGCATAGCCGATCGGCGCGGCCAGGAACGCGACGAAGAGGATGAGCGCGGGCGCGAGGAACGTGTACGGGATCCCGGCGCGCCGGCCGCCGCGGGTCGCCTGTCTCGGCGTACGTGTGCTGGTGGGAAATGCCGTCACGGCCCGTCCCCTTCCGTCAGTGCTTCCGGGGCGGGGGGGGGGGGGGGGGGGGGGACGGGGGGGGGGGGGGGGGGGCAGGGGGAGCTCCGGAAGGGTGTCTCCTCTTTGTTCCGGTGGGTGGTTTCGCGTCGGGGCAACACGTCCCCC
>NZ_JBVJIU010000025.1:0-138986 GCF_055586105.1 Actinoplanes sp. NPDC051537 | reverse complement strand
CCCCTCGCCCTTCCCCCCCTTCCTCCCCCCCCCCCCCCCCCCCCCCCCCCCCCCCCCCCCCCCCCCCCTTCCCCCCCCCCCCCCCCCCCCCCCCCCCCCCCCCCCCCGCGCCGGTGAAACCGTCAACCGGCGACCTTGAAGCCGGTGTTCTTCATGTCGTCGAGCGTGGTCTGCTGCATGGTGGCCAGCGCCGCCCCGAAGTCCGCGGCCTTCTTCGACTGCGCCGCCTTGCCGAACGCGTCGTTGTACGAGCTGTAGGCGACGTTGACGTTCGGGCCGTAGGTGAACGGGTTGGTGATCTTCGCCGACTCGGCCGCGATGCTGTAGAAGTCGGCCTGGTCGGAGAGGAACGCGGGCGGCGAGGTCAGGGCCGCCGACGCGTCGACGCTGGCCGGGTAGACGTTGGCCGTGGTCGCGAGCGCCTTGACGCCGGCCGGGTCGGTGTTGAGCCAGGCGATGAACTGGGCCGCCTGGGCCTGGTGCTTGCTCTGCGTGGTGACGCTGGTGGCCGAACCGCCCCAGTTGCCGTTCTTCGGGCTCGACGCGTCCCACTGCGGCATCAGGGCCGCCTTCCACTTGCCCTTGGTGCTCTTGGCGCTGCCCTCGAGCACGCCCGGGCCCCACACCGAGCTCAGCCAGCCGACCTGGGTGCCGTCGTTGAGCGCGGCGTTCCACTCCGGGGTGTACATCGGCTTGTTGTCGACGACGCCCTCCTGGACCAGGCCGCCCCAGTAGCTCGCCACCTTCTGCGTGTTCGTGTCGTTGATCGCGACCGACCAGGTGTCGCCGTTCACGCCCCACCAGGACGCGCCGGCCTGCTGCGAGAGGCCGGAGAACCAGCCCGGGTCGTTGGCCGAGAACGTGCCGAGGTACTGCTTCTTGTTCGCCGAGTGGATCTTGCGGGCGGCCGCCGCGTAGTCGTCCCAGGTCTTCGGCGCCTCGAGGCCGAGCTTCTGGAAGACGTCGGTGCGGTAGTAGAACATCATCGGGCCGCTGTCCTGCGGGACGCCGTAGAGCGCGTCCGAGCCGAGGGTCACCGCGTTCCACGCCGAGTCGGGGAACTTCGACTTGAGGCTGCCGGCGTCCTTGCCGATGTCGGCCAGCGCGTTCGCCGAGACCAGGGTCGGGATCTTCTGGTACTCGGCCTGCATGACGTCGGGGGCGCCGCTGCCGGCCTTGATCGCGGTGAGCAGCTTGGTGACGGCCGGGTCGCCGCCGTCCTGCTTGTTGACCGTCACATGGATGTCGGGGTGCGTGCTGTTCCAGCCCTCGACGACCTTGTCCATGTTCGGCGCCCAGGTCCAGTAGGTCAGCTCGACCTTCTCGCCGGGCTTGGGCGTGCTGCCGCCGCTCGCATTGTCGCCGTCGCTCCCGCCCGAGCAGGCGCTGGTCATCAAGAGAGCCGCGGCCATGAATCCGGCCAACGGCAGAAGTGTCTTCTTCATCGATCCTCCTCGATCGGCCGACCGCGGTGGGCGCGCGGCCGCGGTCGCTGCCGGGGGAGACGTGCGTCACCGAACAGGACCTGTGACCGGTTACAGTGCTGCGCGCCCCCGCAAATGTCAAGCCCTTGCGTCGCGACCGTTAACGGCCTGTATCGTGCGGAGCCAGGCGCCTGTGACCGGTTACAGTCGTCGCGCTCGTGAAACGCTGCCGCAGAGGAGTCACCCGTGCTGAACGTCGCGCACCATCCCTGGTCGGAGCCGCCGCGCCGGCCCCGGATGAGCAACGACGAGGACGCGCGCCCGGGCGTCGGGCTGACCAGCCGGCACCTGATCCGCGACGGCGTCCCGGTGATCCCGGTGTCCGGCGAGATCCACTACAGCCGCCTGCCCCGGGCCCGGTGGCGGCGGCGCCTGCGGCAGCTGCGGGCCGGCGGCGTGACGGTCGCGGCCAGCTACGTCTTCTGGCTGCACCACGTCGAGCACCGCGGCGAGCCCCGCTTCGACGGCAACCTCGACGTGGCGGCGTTCGTCGACCTGGCCGTGGCCGAGGGCCTCGACGTGATCCTGCGGATCGGCCCGTGGTGCCACGGCGAGTCGCGCAACGGCGGCTTCCCGGACTGGGTGCAGGAGGCGCCGGTCCGCCACCGCACCGACGACCCGCGCTACCTCTCGCTCGTCCGGGAGTGGTTCGGTCAGCTGGCCGGCGCGCTCGACGGCCGGTGCGGTCCCGACGGCCCGGTGCTCGGCATCCAGATCGAGAACGAGCTCTACGACCAGCCCGGGCACATCGCGACGCTCAAGCGGCTGGCCCGGGAGGCCGGCATGTCGGCGCCGCTGTGGACGGCGACCGCGTGGGGCGGGGCGGAGCTGCCGGACGAACAGGTGCTGCCGCTCTACGGCGGGTACGGCGACGGGTTCTGGGTCGACGCCGACGCGCCCTGGGACCCGACGTTCCGCGACCACTACTTCTTCTCGCACGTCTGGGACGACCCCGGCATCGGGGCGGACGTGCGGCGGATGCAGCTGCAGGGGATGCCGGCTTCCTCGCGTACCCCCTCGGATCTTTTCCCCCCGGCCACCTGCGAGCTGGGCGGCGGGATGGCCACCGCGTACCACCGCCGGCCGCGACCGGCGCCCCTCGATGTCGCCGCGATCGCCCATTGCAAGATCGGCAACGGCTCGGCGTGGCAGGGCTATTACATGTACGCCGGGGGAACGAACCCGTCGTCGTCTTCAGCCGGCGGCATGCAGGAGTCGCATGCGACCGGTTATCCGAACGACATGCCCCGGCTCGGCTACGACTTCCACGCGCCGATCGGGGAGGCCGGTCTGCTCGCCGGGAGCCACGCCCTGCTCCGGCGGCAGCACGCATTCCTGAAGGCGTTCGGCGCGGGGCTGGCCGAGATGCCGTCGAGCCTGCCGCCGGTGCGACCGTCGGGCGTCGATGACGACACGACTCTGCGGTACGCGCTGCGCAGTGACGGGTCGAGCGGCTTCCTGTTCATCGCCTGGCACCAGCCGCACGTGCCGCTGCGGGCGTACGACGGCGCCCAGTTCCGGGTCGCCCTCGGCGCGGAGGACCTGGTGCTGCCGGCCGCCCCGATCGCGGTGCCGCCGGGGACGCTGGCCCGCTGGCCGCTCGCGCTGACCCTGGGTGGAGTGCGGCTGGATTGGGCGACGGCGTCGGCGCTGACCGTGCTGGACGGTGACGTGCCGACGCTGGTGCTGGTCGCGGAGGCCGGCATCGAGGTGAGTTACTCGGTCGGGGGGTCGGCCGCCACGGTCTCGCCGGGGTTGACGCCGGTGCGGCTGCGGTCAAGTGAGGGTGAGGGTCGGCTCGACCTGTTGGTGCTGCCCGCGGCCCTGGCCGACGAGATCTGGGTGTGCGAGGACGGCCCGGCGCGGCGGTTGTTGCTGTCGGCCGCCGAATTGACGTGGGGCGCTGATGGGCGCATCGAGGCTTTCGGGCCGGACGTTCGCGTGTACGACGTGGTCGCCCGCGGGTTTGTGGATCTGCCGCTCGAGGGTGCGGCCGCCGATCCCGACCCCCACCCTCTCTGGGTGGGGGCAAGTGAAGCACCCGCCTACGACAATTTCGCGCGGTCGTCCACAAGCGTCGACGCCGAGCTCATCCGCGAGGCGAGCACGGCCGTCCCGGTCGCCTACGGGAAGTTCGACGGGCGGCAGTCGGCGCCCTCCGACGAGGCCTTCGACGAGCTCGCCGCGGTCTACCGGCTTGCGCTTCCCGAACCGGGCACGGACTCCTACCTGCGCATCCGCTGGGCCGGGGACGTCGGGCAACTGCGGGTCGACGGCCGCACCGTCACCGACCGGTTCTGGGACGGGTCCGAGTGGATCGTCAGCCTCCGGGACGCCGGCGTCGGCGAGCGGTCGCGCGTCACGCTTCACCTGCTGCCGATGGCGTCGGGGTCGACGGTGTCGCTGCCGGCCGACGCGCGCGATCGGCTCGCGGCCTCGGACGGGCAACTTCTGGCGATCGACTCGCTCACCCTCGAGAGCCACTCGCTCTTTCGGGAGCCCCATCTCGTACGCCGGACTTCGCGCCGGATGGCCGACGGCCGCGAGATCGTCTACTTCGACGACACGCCGCCGTTCGGTGCGCGGGAAGCGGTCGACGTGCGGCCGCTGCCGGTCGCGTCGGCCGATCCGGAGATGCGCTACGACCCGCTGACCGGGGAGTGGGTGGCGATCGCGGCGCTGCGCAACGACCGGACCTTCCTGCCGGCCGCCGACCAGGACCCGCTCGCGCCCACCGTCCCGGGTGGCTTCCCGACCGAGATCGCCGAGTCCGCGTACGACGTCGTGGTCTTCGAGAACCGTTTCCCGTCGTTCTCGCCGCGGGCGACCGGCGAGCCCGACGTCGTCGACGGCGATCCGCTCTGGCCGGCGCGGCCGGCCCGCGGGCGTACGGAGGTGGTCTGCTTCTCGTCCGTGGCGCAAGGGTCGTTCGGAAGCCTGACCCCCCACCGGGCCCGCACCGTGATCGAGGCCTGGGCCGACCGGACCGCCGTGCTCGGCGCGCGCCCCGAGATCGAGTACGTGTTCCCGTTCGAGAACCGCGGCCGCGAGATCGGCGTGACGCTGCCGCACCCGCACGGGCAGATCTACGCGTTCCCGTTCGTGCCGCCCAAGGCCGCCCGGATGATCGCGATGGCGTCCGCCCACCGCGGCGGCAACCTGTTCCGCGACATCCTCGACGCCGAACGCCGGGCGGGCACTCGCGTGGTGGCGACCTCGGAGCACTGGACCGCGTACGTGCCGGCGGCCGCCCGCTGGCCGATCGAGGTGCACCTGGCGCCGCACCGCGACGTCCCCGACCTCCCGGCCCTGACCTCCCCCGAGCGCGACGACCTGGCGCTGATCTACCTGGACGTTCTCGGGCGGCTGGACCGGTTCTTCCCCGGGGTGGGCGCGTTGCCGTACATCTCGGGCGTCTTCCAGGCCCCGGCCCGCGCCGACCGTGACCGGTTCCGCCTGCATCTCCAGGTGTTCTCGATCCTGCGCGCCCCGGGGAAGCTGAAGTATCTAGCCGGCGTGGAGTCGGCGATGGGCGCCTGGATCAACGACACCCGGCCGGAGAGGGTGGCCGAACGCCTGCGCGAGCTGGGGTAGAGGATCAGCCGGTCCAGCCGAGCCAGTGCTCGCCCGCGGTGAGGGCGCCGAACCAGATCAGCGCGGCGAGCACGGGCACGGCCACCACCCACAGCGGACGGTGGCGGCGGAGCAGCCCGATGGCCAGCGCCAGCAGGGCGAGCCAGACGAGCAGCAGGAGGGCCACCGCCCAGCCGGGCGCGAGCAGGCCGCTCGCGACGTAGAACGTCAGGATGGCCACGTGCGCGGCCAGGGCCAGCCAGCCGAGCGCCCACTGCCACCAGGGGCGAGCGGCCGCCTCAGCGCCGGCAGTCGGCGACGACATGGCCGAACCGTAGCAGAGCAGCGGGAGCCCGCCGCCGCCCGTGCTGTCGCGCCGCGCCGGGCTGCTCGAAGAGGAGGCGACCGACGCCGGCCGGGGATCGTTCCGGCTCGACATCGCTCCGATCGTCGACTAGCCCGGCCGGGTCGTCTCGGAGTCCTCCGCGCGGGAGGCGGCGCGGTGGATGCGCATACTCGAGCGATCTCGGCGTGCACGCGTCGCGCTGCGTGAGGCGGTCGTCGATGCCTTCGCGGCCGAGTTCCTGCTGCCGGTGGCGGCGGTCGGTGTGGCCGGCCGTGAGTTCGGCCGCGACACACTCATCCGCCACCCGGCTACGCGCACGCGGTCATGGAGGCGCGACGGCGTCGTCTGATCACAACGGCACGCGCGGTGGCGCCGACTTTGCCAGGTTCGCCGGGGATCACGGTTTGATCTAGCGGGCTCGCGGCGGGCGGTCCGGCCGGCGAGTGTCCGGGAGTCGAACATCCGACTCGGGCTGTCACCGATCGACCCTCTCCTATCTGCGAGAACGGCCCACATTGACGTCTGTCTAAGCATGTGCCAACTCTCGGGCGGGGCAACGCATCGACGAGGATCGGTGTAGCGTCCGAACGCGACAGATCGACTACGGTGTGTGAAATCGGGGGAGGATCATGCATCGGCGAATGTGGCTGGCTGCTGCCCTGACCGTTCTGCTCACTCTCAATGTCGCGGTCGGCGCCGCTCAGGCGGCGCCGCTCGTGGACCGGCCCGTCGCGGAGTTGTACGGGTCGCACGCGATCTACGGGATCGCGGGAAGCGGGGTCAACTCGGCCACCGGGAACTACTCGGTGTCGGCCGGTGACCTGGATTTTCCGGCGGCGATGCTGCACTGGGGCCGCACCTACAACTCGCTCGACGACACGACGGGACCGTTCGGCACGGGCTGGACGGCCGATCTCAGCGCGTATCTCAAGGCCAACGACGACGGATCGGTCGCGTACCACGGTGACGACGGCCGGGTCCTGACCTTCACGGCGACGGGCAGCGGCTTCGCGCGGCCGCCGGATCTCGACGCCGACCTGACCCGCAACGCGGACGGCACCTACGCGCTGCGCAACCTGTCCGGCGAGGTGTGGACGTTCGACGCGAACGGGCGGGGCGTGTCCCGGGCCTCGAACGGCACCCGGGTCACCTTCGGCTACGACGACCAGGGGCGGCTGACCTCGGCCACCCACTCGGCGGGCGCGAGCCTGGCCGTCACCTGGACCGGCGACCGCATCACCGGGGTGGCCGCCAACGACGGGCGGACCATCGCGTACGCGTACGACGGCAACGGTTTTCTGACCGGCGTGACCGGACCGACCGGCGTGATCGCCAAGTATGCGGCCGACGGCGGCCGGGTCGGCACCGTGACCGACGCCGAGGACCGCACCGTCGTGATCAACAAGTACGACGGCGACGGCCGGGTGACCCACCAGGAGTACGGCACCGGTGGCGAGGCCGCCTTCGTCTACGACGACGACGCGGGAACGCTGAAGGTCACCGGCACCGACGACGTGACCGCGACCTACCACCACGACAAGTCGGGGCGGCTGACCTCGGTCGAGGACCCGGCCGGCGGCACCGTCACGCAGACGTTCGACGGCAGCGGCCGGATCACCGGCGTGCACAGCGCGGGCGGCACCGACATCGCGATCGCCTACGACGCGCGCGGCAACGTGGTGAGCCGCAGCATCGGCGACTCGGTCACCAGGTACGAGTACGACGGGCAGGACCGGGTCGTCACGATGACCGACCCGGCCGGCGCGGTCAGCCGGTACGCCTACACCGGCGACGACCGCACCCCGTCGCAGGTCATCGACCCGACGGGCGCCACCAGCACCAACACGGTGGTGGACGGCCTGGTCACCGAGACCGTCGACCCGGCGGGGGCGAAGGTCTCCTACGCCTACGACGCGGGCCGCCGTCTCACCTCGCTGACCGATGCGGTCGGCGGGATCACGAAGTACGCGTACGACGCGGTCGGCCGGCCCACCGAGGTCACCACCCCGCGCGGCGCCACCACCAGGTACGGCTACGACGCCTCGGGCCGGGTCACCTCGGTCACCGATGCGCTCGGCGCCGTGACGAAGTACCGCTACACCGCGTCGGGGCTGCTGCTCGACGCGACCGACCCGGCCGGCGGCGTCACCAAGAACAGCTACGACGGCAACGGGCGGATCACCGGCGTCACCGACGCGCTGGACCGCACCACCACCTACACCTACAACGCGACCGGCAAGGTGGCGACCCAGACGAACCCGGTCGGGGGCGTGGAGAAGTTCAGCTACGACCCGTTCGGCCGGGTCAGCGAGGTGACCAGCCCGAACGGCAACACCATCGCCTACTCGTACGACGCCGACGGCCAGCAGACGCAGCGCTCGGCTCCGGCGGGGACGCGCAAGACCACGTACGACAGCCGTGGTCTGGTCACCTCGGTGACCGACGCGATGGGCCGCACCACCAAATACGAGTACGACGCCAAGGGGCGGCTCACCGCGACCACCGACCCGATGGGCAACGTCTCCCGGCAGTCCTACGACGCCGCCGGGCGCGTCGCCACCCGCACCGATCCGACCGGCGCGGTCGCCAAGTACGCGTACGACAAGGTCGGTCGTCTTCTCACCACGACCACGCCGCTCGGCCACGTCGTCACCAACGGCTGGGACGCCGCAGGCCGGCTGGTCTCGGTCACCGACGCGATGGGCGGGGTCACGAAGTACACGTACGACGCCGACGGCCACCGCCTGACGCAGACCACCCCGGCCGGGCTGGTCACGAAGTACGAGTACAACACCGTCGGCCGGCTCGTGCGGTCGACCAGCCCGCGCGGCGGCGTGACCAGCTACGAGTACGACGCCAAGGGCAACCAGATCAAGACGACCGACCCGACGGGCGCGGTCAGCAAGTCCGAATACGACGCTGCGGGGCAGCTCACCCGCAGCACCAACGAGAACGGGCAGGCGACCGGGTACGCGTACGACGCAAGCGGGAATTTGCTCTCGATCACCGAGCCGAGCGGATCCGCGACGAAGTACACGTACGACAAGGCGGGCCGGCAGCTCTCGTCGGCCGATCCGCTGGGCCGGGTCACCAAGCAGACCTACGACGCGTCGGGCAACCTGACCGCCGTCGCCGACCCGGCCGGCAAGACGCTGAAGATGGAGTACGACGCGGTCGGCGAGCTGCTCAAGCGGACCGGCGACGACGGCAAGACGCAGAGTTTCGGGTACGACGACGACGGCCGCCGGACCAGCATGACCGACGCCTCGGGCACCACGACGTACGCGTACGACAAGGCCGGCCGGGTCACCGGCTACACCCAGCCGAACAAGAACGCGTACGCCGTCACCTACGACGCGGACGGCCGGCGGACCAGCCTGAAGTACCCGGACAAGCTGACCGTCACCTACGGCTACGACGACAACAACCGCCTGACCGGGGTCGACGACCCGCGGGCCGGGAAGACCAAGTACACGGTCAACCCGGACGGCCAGGTGCTCGCCGCCGACCTGCCCGACGGCATCCTGCGCAGCTACGGCTACGACGGCGGCCTGCTGGTCCGGTACAAGCAGTGGGGCGGCCTGGCCAAACCGCAGGACACGGCGCTCGAGCGGGACGGCGACGGGCGGGTGGTCAAGCAGAGCGACTTCGGCGTGAGCACCAAGTTCGCGTACGACCCCGCCGGTCAGCTGGTGAAGGTGGATGACCCGGGGCTGGGCGACACGTCGATCGCGTACGACGCCAACGGCAACCGCACCAAGGTGTCGGGCATCGGGCCGGACACGACCTACAAGTACGACGCCGCCGACCAGCTCGTGTCGACCGACTACGGCATCAAGCACACCGATTACACGTACGACTCGTCCGGCCGTCTCACCCGCCGAGCAAGCCCGGGTCAGTCGGAGTCGATCGAGTACGACTCGTTCGGCGAGCCGGTCACCCGCAAGACCACGCACCTGCTGCTCACGTCAGTGGAGAAGTCGGTCTACAACGCCGACGGCCTGCTCGTCAGCATCGGCCCGGACAAGGGACCGAAGCGGACGTTCGAGTGGAGCGCCGGCGAACGGACCCCGCAGATCCTGCGGGCGGACAACAGCACCGATTTCGTGTACGGGAACGGGCGCGTCTCGGCCGACACACCGGTCGGCTCGGCCGCGTTCTCCCAGGACGCGTACGGCTCGACGCTGTGGACCCTGCCGACCTCGCCGTGGGCGCTGGCCGCTCGTTATGACGCGTTCGGGAACCCGGACGTCGCCGGCCTGCCGACCGCCGACGGCCCGCGCTTCGGGTACCGGGGCGAGCTGTCGGCCGGGGCGGAGTCGGTGTACCTGCGGGCCCGCTGGTACTCGCCCGGCGAGGGCCGGTTCGACTCCCGTGACCCGCTCTCGGTCCTGGTCGGATCCACGCGGCCGGCCAGCCCGTACCCGTATGCCAACAACGATCCGCTGAACATGGTCGACCCGCTCGGGCAGTTCGCGCTCTTCGACATCCTGGCGTCGATCGCCTCGCTCCTCGGCGAGCCGAACGACTGGCTGGACTGCTGGGAGAACCCGGACCCGGGCAACGACCTGACCCGCCACCAGAAGTGCTTCCAGAGCAAGGGCCCGCTGTGGACCCGCGGCTGGAACATGTCGTCGGACTGCCTCTCCGGCGTCGAGGACTGCCTCAGCGACATGTGGAACGACGGCGGCGAGGAGAAGGCGGCGCACGCGCTGGCCATCAACGAGCTGGCCCGCCAGTACGAGGACTGGTGGGACCGGTTCAAGGACGACCAGCTCGGCATGGGGACGTTCATCAGCAAGGACATCGACTGGGAGGTCGGCGACCAGCCGGGCGTGCCCGGCATCGACCCGGAGATCGGCTACCGCGGGTTCCGGATCGACATCGTGACCAAGGAACGGAACATCTACGAGGTCAAGAGGTACGAGGGAGAGAGCACCACGGCCGACGTGAATGCCCAGCTCCAGCGATACCAGGACACGGCGATGCTCTGGTACGGGATTCAGTTCGATCGCGGCACCGAGCTGCAGCACTGGGCGACCACGTTCCCGGTGTGGAAGCACTGGTACACGATCATCCCGTCCGAGGTCTACGTTTGGGGGCTGGGCGAACCGGCCGGCCACGTCTACTTCACCGACGACGGCGACAAGGTCCCGGCCGGCGCGCGGGCGAAGGCCGAGACCAACGAGGACAACGGGAACAGCGAGGCGGAGCACGGCGTGCTCAGTTGCGGCTGGTGTGTGCCGATCCCGATCATCCCCGAGGTGCCGGTCGTACCCGTCTGATGACGGTTGCTTAGGAGGTTTCATGGCGGTCAGCGTCGAGCCGGGCCTGACGGACCGGTGGCGCAGCGGCAGCAACGCATTGCTGCTGGTGCGCTCCCCGGAGGACCCGTCGCGGGTGCGCTCGGCGCTGACCGCCGCCACGCGGGACATCGCGGCGCTCGGCGCGGCCTATGTGCCGACGCCGGTCGCCGTGCCCGCCGGCCATCTGCTGACCATCGACTTCGGAACGGCGCCGGTCGCGTCCTTCGGCGCCGTTCCCGACCTGATCGCCGGCCGCTTGGCCGAGGCCGGCGTCGGCGAGGCCACGCTCGGCGCGCCGGGCAAGATCGGTGACCGCTACGCCGCGATCACCGGTCTGGTCCCCGCCGCCCGGGCGTGGCTGCGCGGCCCGCTCGGCGCACCCCTGGGCCCGGCGCCCCTGGGCGCCGACGCCCTCCTGGAGATCGCCGCGGCGTGGGTCTGGCACACGGCCCCCGAGCTGCCGCCGCAGGGCGTGGTGATCTCGGCCGAGTTCGAGCTGGCCTGGCCCGGCGTCACCGAGGCCCTCCGCCCGGCGCTGGCCACGCACGCGCCGGTCGCCATCGTGGCCAGCGACTTCGCGTCGACGGCGACGGTGGCGGCGGTGGAGGCGTCGCTGATGGGCGCGGTCAAGCAGGCGACGCTGACCGCCGCCGGCCAGGACGTGGCGGCCGCCATGCGCGGTCAGCGCGACCTGCTGGCGGCCCACGCCGGCGACCTCGCCTGGGGTGGGGTCGACGCCGCGCCGAACGCCCGCGAGGCGCTCTCGCCACAGTGGAGCGGCCGGCGGCCGGGCGGAGAGCACGTGCCCGACCTGCTGGTGCCGGACGGCATGTGGTTCCAGGTGCTGTCGCCGGGCCACCTCGAGCGGCTGGGCGGCGTGCCGGCGGGCGCGACGGCGCTGGCCGCCGGCCGGGCCGGGCTGACCGTGGGGGAGCCGGAGCAGTGGGCGCCCGGTCACCCGGACGAGCCGGCCGTGCGGGCGCGGGCCCGGTCGTTGCTGGCCGGTTGCCTGGTCGACGAGGAGACGGGAATGCGGCTCGCGGGCGAACGCCTGCGGGAGGCCCGTTCCCGCGACACGGAGGGCTTCTTCCGCCGCCGATGATGACGACGCGTTCGCCGGTTTGGCGATCTCTCACGGTGCTCATGCTGGCGGCCGGCCTCACGTCGGCCTGCCACCTCGGCCACCGCGACGACTGCTGGGGCGGCAAGCTCACCCCCGTGAACCCCAGCGCGACCCCCGCGGCCCCCACCCCCGCGAACGAGGCCCTCTGGGTGGCCGACGAGCACGGCGACCTCAGAGCGATCGACGGCCGCACCAACCGGGTCACGGCCACCGTCGACCTCGGGCGGGCCGGGCAGCCGTTCCCGCCGATCCTGGCGTCGGGGGACGGCCGGCTCTACGCCTACCGGCCCGAGTTCGGCGAGCTGACCATCGTCGACGCGGCCGGTGCGCGGGTGACCGGGCGGAAGAACGTGCCGGCGGTCCGGCCGTACGGCGGCAATCTGGTCTTCTTCGCCCACGGCGCGTTGTGGATCGCCCAGCCCGGCCACCTCTGGCGGGTGTCGGCGAAGGGCGACATCAGCGACTCGGCGCTTCCGGCGCGCTTCACCCCGCGGTCCCCGGCCATCTCCGACCGTTGGCTCTGGATCACCGACGGCGGCACCCTCATCCGCATAAATCCGGCCAAGCCCGGTGAGATGCAGTCGCAGGCGCTGACGAAGGGCATCTCGCAACTCACGACCGGGCTCTACGCGACCGGACTGAACGAGCCGGCCGTCCGCCACCTCGACCCGGACACGGGACAGGAGCTCGGCACGATCAGCCTCGGCCACGGCGAGCTGGCCCTGTCGATCGTGGGCGGCTGGGCGCTCGGCAACTGCGGCAGCGCGATGCGCCTCGCCGATCACCACGAGGTGCGCGTTTCCACGGTCTCCCAGGACCTGCCGGCAACCTCGGCGATGGGGTCACTCTGGGTGGGCGACGAGGACCGGTCCGAGGTCGTACGCATCGACGCCGCCACCGGGGACGTGCTGGCGCGGATCCCGTTCGCCGCCGCCGATCCGGACGATCCGTCGTTCGGGCTGGTCGCTGGCCGCTCGACCGTCTGGGTTCTGGACGGCGACTTCGCGGGCGGCGTCTCGCGGGTCGACGCCGCCGCCGGACGGGTCACCCGGGTGCTGCCCGCAGAGCCGGGAAAGGGTGGTCTGTCGGCCGCTGTCTCGCTGCCCCCGGAGTGATTTATGGTGCCTTGACCAGGGCACGACGCGCGGGCAGCGCCCCGCTAGTATTCGCAGACAGGAATACTCGGGGGAAAGGTCGGAATGCAGCCAGTAAGCCCGTACCGGCTCGGCGAGCCGCTGGGTCAGTGCCAGGTGGGAAGCGTGTGGTCGGCCGTCGACGAGCAGGGGCGGCCGCTGACCGTCGCCGTGCTCGACACCGCGGCCCGTGACCAGGGCTGGCGTGACGCCTTCGCGGCCACCGTCAGCGCCCTGTCCGAGCCCGGCCCCGACCGTCCGCATTACGTGCGCGCCGACGTGCAGGCCGAGGTGCCCTGGGCCGCCTACGCGGGCCCGGTCGGCGCCGGCGCCGGCGCCGAGCGCGTGTTCGAGTCGCTCGGCCAGCGGGTGATCGCCAACGAGCCGGCCACCGCGCCGTCCGTGCCGGTGCCGCAGCAACAGCAGCAGCAACCGAGCTGGAACTCGTCGGCCGCGGTTTTCCCGGCCAGCGGCACCCCGACCAGCGCCACCCCGATGAGCGGCACCCCGACCAGTGGCATCCCGACCAGCGGCACCCCGGTCTCGCCGGTGTCGAGCGGCGGCGATCCCTACGCCGTCGACCAGTACGGCCTGGGCTACTCGCCGGCCGCCGAGCAGAACCCGTTCTCCTCGCCGCAGCGGCGCATCGAGCCGTCCCCGCCGCGCAAGAGCCGCAAGGGCCTGTGGATCGGCCTGGCCGGCGTCATCGTGGTCCTGCTCGCCGTCGGTGGCACGATCTTCGCGCTGGCCCGGGCCGGCGGCGGCGACGACCCGAACGGCAAGCCCACCGCCTCGGCCGCGCCGCAGGCGGTCGGCACCGTGCCGACGGCCCCGCCGGCCAGCCCGGGCGCCGAGCCGCCCAAGCCGGTCAACGTCTGGCCGGTCAAGTTCCCGGCCTACACGCCGTGGGACAAGGTGACCACGGTCAAGCTCGACGGCATCGCGTTCCCGGTGAAGCTGCCGGCCGGCTGGCAGTGCACGCTCGCGGCCCGCGCCGAGGGCTACATCAAGTACAACTGCGGCACCCCGAGCGGCGCCCCCGAGCAGCTCGGCGGCGAGCTGGTGGTCCGGCCGTGCGCCCAGCCGTGCAGCGCGCAGCAGCAGACCGAGCTCCGCAAGAACGAGGAGGCCTGGGGCGCGCAGTGGATCCGCACCGGCCCCTACTCGACGCTGGCCGAGACGGTTCTCGACGTCGACGGCCAGCAGCGGCACGCGTTGACGGTGATCGGCTACTACCGCGGCGGGGAGAGCGGCGAGCTCGACAGCCAGCTGGTCCTCCGCATGACCGCGCCGGTGACGCAGTCGGCCCAGCTGCGCAAGCTCGCCACGTTCTTCCACAACGAGCTGGTCTTCTAGCGGCGAGTGGACAGCCGGCGCGGGTCACGCCGGCCGTGCCGGGTCGCGCCGGCCATGCCAGGTCGCGCCGGCCATGCCAGGTCGCGTCGGCCGTGCCAGGTCGCGTCGGCCGTGCCAGGTCGCGTCGGCCGTGCCAGGTCGCGCCAGGTCACGCCGGCCATGCCGGGTCGCGTCGGCCATGCCAGGTCGCGCCAGGTCACGCCGGCCATGCCGGGTCACGCCGGCCATGCCGGGCCCCCGCGCCGGCGCTTTGCTCTGCTTACCAATACGCGCATGGCGCATATCGATTCACGATGCGCGTATGGGTAAGCAGAGCAAAGTCGCGCGGCACCACCCGCTACCTGTGGCTCGGCCTTTGCGTTGGATCCGGCGATCGGGCTCTCACCTCGAAAGCGCCATCAGCGCGTCTCGTGCTCGATCCAGGCGCTCATCTTCGCGGCGAACTCCCGCTCCGAGAACGTCGCCGCCTGGGCCGCGATCCGGTGCGGCGACAGCTGGTTGAGGTGCCACACCGCCTGGGCGAAGTCGCGCGGGTCGCGGGAGTCCAGCAGGTAGCCGGTCTCGCCGTGCGCCACGGTCTCGAGCAGGCCGCCGCGGGCCAGCCCGATCACCGGCGTGCCGCACGCCTGCGCCTCGACCGGGATGATGCCGAAGTCCTCGTGCACCGGGAACAGCAGCGCCCGCGCGCCCCAGTACAGGGTGCGCAACCGCTCGCGGCTCGGCCGCACCTCGAAGTGCACCGGCACCCGGACCTTGTCGGCCACCTTGCGAAGGTTCTCCTCCTCGGGGCCCGAGCCCGCGATGACCACCGGCATGCCCGCGGCCTCGGCGATCTCGATGATCAGATCGAAGTTCTTGTACGGGATCCAGCGCCCCAGCCCGAGCAGGTAGTCGCGGGGCTGGTAGCGGTCGGCGGCCGGCGCCGAGCCGAAGTAGTCGACGTCGACCGGCGGGTTGATGACGACCGCGTCCCGCTTCCAGAACCGGTTGATCCGGTCCCGGACCTCGCGCGAGTTCGCCGCGTACGCGTGCACGTGTTTGCTCAGTTTGACGTCGGCCTTCTGCAGGGCGGCCCGGGGCAGCGTCAGCAACGGGCTCGACCCGCGGCCGTCGAAGTCGGGACTCCAGACGTAGCGCGCGGGGGAGTGGATGTAGCTGAGGTAGCGGGTCGTCTCCGGCGGGCCGAGCCGCACGGTGTGCGCGAACGCGTGGCTCGACGAGATGACGACGTCGAACCTCTCCTTGCTCAGCGTGCGCCAGGCCAGCGGCATCAGCGGCAGCGCGCCCGCCTTGGATTTGCGCAGCGGCGTGTTCGCCATCCACGACTCGCTCAGGCCGGGCTCGTCCGAGTCGTGGTCCTTCCACAGCACGAACTTCTTGCCGTGCGGCACGATGTCGGCGATGCGCCGGAAGACGTTCTCCGAGCCGCCGGTGGCGCCGAACCATTCGTGAACGAGCGCGACGGACCGGCCGGCCAGGACGCCGGCGCCCGGTTGGCGAGCCGGTGCATAGTCGGGGTAGGTCATGCGTTGCTCCTCACGGCCGGGTTGGCCTCGTCGTTGTCGGGGGAGTCGGGCTTGCGCTTGAGCTTGCGCAGGAAGGTGTCGAGGTACGCGTGGCGCAGCGGCGGCACCGCCGCGACGTAGCCGAGGAACAGCACCCCGATCGCGGCGCACGAGGCGACCAGCCGGAGGATGCCGTCGCCGGCCAGCAGCCAGCCGGCCACGCCCGCCAGGGTCGCGCCGGGCGCCAGCTCGGCGAGCCGCAGCATGCTGAACTTCAGCACGCCCAGCCAGTGCGCGGAGACCGCGAACATCAGCAGGCCGCAGATCGAGGACGCGACGCCGAGCGTGAACGCGCCCCAGTACCGGTAGAGCAGCAGGTCGACCAGGATCGCCGAGCCGAAGGCGACCGCGTTGACGACGGCGACCTTGAAGTTCGCCCCGCGCGCGTTGAGGATCTTGACGAGCGTGTAGCCGATGACCTGGGCCCAGATGCCGAGGGCGAAGCCGACCAGCATGACCGACGAGATGTCGACCGCCTGCTCGTCGAACTGCCCCCGGGCGTACGCGAGGGTCACGATGCCCTTGGCGTTGAGGGTCAGGATCAGCGACAGCGGGATCGTCAGGAGCAGCACCGGCGGAACGAGCCGGCGCAGGCCACCCGAGACCTCGTGGGCGGCCATCTTGGCGAACGAGGTCAGGCCGGCCAGGCCGAGCGGGGCCGCGAGCAGCGCCATGCAGGAGTCGACGATGAAGCGCGAGTACTCGGTCGCGGCGACGACCTCGACGCCGAGCAGCGAGCCGACCGCCCGCTCGACGGCGATCGACCCCTGCAGGATCAGCGGGATCAGCAGCAGCGGCCGCAGCCGCTTCCAGAACAGGGTGAGCGCGGTGTGGCGGGCCACCCGGTACGACAGGTGGATGCCGGTGCCGTCGACGGCCGGCACGTGCAGGTAGCGGCGCTGGTGGGTCCAGAGCGTGCCGAGGGCGCAGAGAAGCACGTACGGGCCGGTGAAGCCCCAGGCGAGCAGGGTCGCGTGGCCGGTGAAGTAGGCGAGCAGGGTCGCCGTGATCAGGCCGACGCTCTGGAACGACGGCCGGATGTTGAACATGCGGGTGTCGTCGTGGGCGAGCCCGACCAGCACGTACATGTTGTATTGGATGTAGAACGGCATGCCGAGCCCGGCGATGACCAGCATCGACGCGGCCATGTTCGCGGTCTCGCCGTCGAGGCCGGGCCCGAGCACGTCGACCCAGTAGTGCCGGCCGAGCACCAGCGCGAGCACGAGCACGAACGAGAAGCCGACCAGGATGTTGCGCACGTTGCGGTAGAGCACCGCGGCCATCGCCGGGCGGTCCTGCCGGTACTGGACGTACAGCGGCAGGAAGCCGGCCGACAGCGCGTCGGCGGTGAAGAAGTTGATCGGGACCATCGTCCCGGTCAGCGCGATCCGCTGGGCCGCCACCACCTTGCCGGCGCCGAAGAGGGCCGCGAGCAGCACCTCCCGGACGACGCCGAGGACCTTCCCGGCCATGCCGCCGAGGACCAGCTTGACGAAGATCCTGGTCACGGCGCCCGGACCAGGCCCTGGAACGCGGCGAGGTAGCTGCGGGCGGAGTACGCGAGCGTGAACTCCTCGGGCAGCAGGCTGTCGCGCGCGCCGCGGAAGCGGGTGACGTCGAGAAGCACGTCGGCCAGGCGCACGGCGTCGGCGGGGTCGGCCTCGCGCACCACCCGGTCGAGCCGGCTGGTGCCGAGCGAGCCGGTGGGCACGACCGAGGGCAGTCCGCAGGCCAGGGCCTCGAGCACGGCCATCGGCAGCCCCTCGAGCCGGGCGGTGGTGAGCAGGGCGACGTCGGCGGCGGCGTAGTACGCCCGGACGTCGTCCTTGTGCACCCGCCCGGTGAACCGCACGATGCCGTCCAGCCGCAGGTCGCGGGCGAGGGCGTGCAGCTTCTGCTCCTCCGGGCCGTCGCCGACGATCAGGAACGCGTACCGGCTGCCGAGCCCCCGGTCGCGCAGCGCGGCCGCGGCCCGCAGCGCCCGGTCGACCCGCTTCTGGACGTGCAGGCGGCCGATCGACGCGATCACCGAGACCGACTCGTCGATGCCGAGCGCGTCGCGGACCTTGGCCCGGCTCACCCGGTCGAAGCCGTGGTCCTCCGGGCGTACGCCGTTGGGAATCAGCCGGATCCGCTCCGGCGGCACCGACCAGCTCTGCGGCGGGGCCGCCAGCGACTGGGCCACGTTCTCGCCGATCGCCACGATCGCGTCGAAGTCGCGGTAGCGGGCGAGGTCCTTGGCCAGGCCGAGCATGTTCTTGGGGGAGGTGGCCAGCGAGCGCAGGTCGTGGGCGCGCAGCTTCGAGCCGATCTCCATGGCCGAGGTGCCGTGCGCCTGCATGACGAACGGGACGCGCGGGTGGCCGGCCCGGTCGCGGACCACGCCGTACGCGCCGGCGCTCACCGACAGCACCACGTCGGGGGCCGTGGTGAGCGACGCCCAGTACGCCCGGGACGCCTCCCACCACTCGGCCGAGTACTCGCCGGGGCGGGTGCCGGCGAGCGGGATGACCCGGACGCCGTCCTCGACGAAGGGTGCGGGCGCCGGCGGGTTCGGGATGTCGGTGGTGACCACCCGGACGTCGCGGACGGTACGGGCCCACTCGGCGGCCAGCGCCCACGCCACCGTCTCCATGCCGCCCGTGCGGTGGTGCGGCGTGGAGCGGGCGAAGATCAGGATCGAGTCGGTCACCGCAGCGTCCTGTACAGGGCCTCGAGCTTGTCGGTCTGCCGGCGCAGGTTGAACCGGTGCAGCACCATCTCGCGGCCGGCCTTGCCGAACCGCTCGCCCAGCGCCGGGTCGCGCAGCAGGGCGATGAGCCGGTCGGCCAGGGCGGCCGGGTCGTGCTCGGGCACCAGGAAGCCGTTGACCCCCTCGGTGACCGCCTCGTGGGTGCCGCCGTGGTCGGTGGCGACCAGCGGGACGCCGGCGGCGCCGGCCTCCATGAGCACGGTGACCAGGCCCTCCTGGTCGCCGTTGGGCGCGGTGACGCTGGGCACGCAGACGACCCGGGAGTGGCTGAGCCACTGCAGGGTCTCGGCGTGCGTGCGCACGCCGAGGAACTGGACGGCGTCGGCGATGCCGAGCTCGGCCGCGCTCGCCTCGAGCGACTCGCGCAGCGGGCCCTGGCCGATGATGGCCAGCTCGGCGCGGGGCACGGCCCGGCGTACGTCCGCGAACGCCCGCAGCAGGTCGGCGGTGCCCTTCTTCTCCACCAGGCGCGCGATGTGCAGGATGCGCGGGGTCTCCGGGATCGGGGCCGGCTGGATGCGGTCGACGTCGACGCCGATCGGCAGCACGACGACGCGGTCGGCCGGGTAACCCCACTCGATCGCGCGCCGGCGCACGTGCTCGGAGACCGCGATGAAGACGCGGCCGTGCGTGAACAGGTCGTCCCGCCACGTGACGTAGTTGATCCAGGACGGCTTGCGCGACGCCACCAGCTGCGACTTGGAGACCGACACGTCGAACCCGTGCAGCGTCGTGACCAGCGGGATGCCCAGCGCCTTGGCCAGCGGCGTGACGTAGACGGCCTCGGGCCCGAAGTGGGCGTGCAGCAGCGCGACGCCACGCTCGGCGAGCGCGGCGCGCATCGGCCCGGGCGAGCGGGTCAGCGTGTAGGCCAGGACGGCCCGGCGGCCGAAGTCGGCGACGCTAACCGCGTCGACTGCCGGCGTGACTTCCGGGACCTTGTCCTTCGCCACGAAAAGTGGCCGAAAGGTACGTAGTGCCAGAGCCTGGTTTCGGATGAACGTCTCCGACGGCAGAAACTGCTGGTGCCGCACTATGCCGACGGTGGGCGTCAGTGACATCGCCCGGGTCCTCCTCGCCAGTTGGCTTGATCAAAAGCACGTAGAGCAGAGCAACGATGGGAATGAGGTGGATCTCACCGAAGACGTCCGTGTTCTCGCCCATGCCCTGGATGAAGATCCAGGCGATGGCGGCCCCCGCGAACGCGGCGAACCTCTTGTCGACCGGCACCCGGCCGGTCAGGGCGCGATAGATGACGCGGAACGCCAGCACGAAGAACGCGAGGGTCAGGAGGAGACCCGGTATGCCGGTGGTCGACCAGGTCGCCAGCAGCAGGTTGTGCGGCGGGAAGCTGCGGTAGAGCCCGTGCGCGGCGGCGTAGGCCGGGAAGCCTTCGTCCCAGCCGCCGAAGCCGAGGCCCTGTACCGGCTTCTTTCCGAACGAGTCGGCGCCGAAGCCCCAGATCTCGGCCCGGCCGACGAACGCGTCGACCAGCGCCTTGCGCAGGGCGCCGATGCTGAGCATCACGCCGACGGCGGCGACCGCGGCCGCCGCGATGCCGCCGAACAGCCGGTAGCGTTTCCGGGCCGGCATGGTCGAGCGGCTCAGGTAGATGGCGCCGACGGCCAGGATCGGCAGCGTGACCGCCAGCACGGCGGCCGATTTGGAGCCGGTGAGCAGCACGGTGAGGATCGAGACGACGCCGAGCACGCCGACCCAGCGGGTGCGGGTGACGGCGTAGACGGCGAGCGCGGCCAGGCCGTTCACGCCCAGGAACATCGCCGCCACGTTCGCGTTGACGAAGACGCCGCCGGCCTTGGCGTGGTCGAAGACGTTGTTGTTCCGCAGGTCGAACAGCGCCGCGATGGCGTTCTGCCCGGCGAAGTAGCCGCCGATGTGCCGCAGGTACCAGCCCTCGACGCCGGGCGCGAACCGGAAGAGCACGACCAGGAAGATCTCCAGCCCCACGAACGGCCAGTACAGCCGCTCGATGTACCTCAGCAGCGGCACGGCGTCCAGCATGATCAGCAGCACGACCAGGAAGCTGCCGAGCAGGACCACCGGCTGCAGCGCGGCCGACGGCTCCGGCGACCAGGCGACCGCGACGACCCGCAGCACGAGCAGCAGGCCGAGCGTGCCGAACAGCATCATGTCGGGGAACGGGCGCCGGGTCGGCCGGCGGAGGAACCGGACCAGGACGCCGATCGCCAGCAGCACGGTGAGGAACGTGCTGAGGGAGACGTCCGAGCTGTTCTTGGGGAGCAGGTAGATCTGTGGCACCGCGAGCACGAGCAGCGCCGCCGCCTGCACGCGCGGTGACGACCCGGCGGCCAGCGCTGCCGCCATCAGGCTGCGGCGCTCACTGGCCGGGGGCGGGTTAGACACCGGCGTTCACCGCGGGCCGGCCCATGATCTCGGTCACGATGCCGCGCAGCAGGCGGCCGCGGCCCAACCAGCCGAACTCCTGGGAGTAGTCGATGCGGGCGCGGGTCTCGGCGTCGGAGGCGGGCATGATCGTGGCCAGCACCCGGTTGACGAACGCCTCGGGTGACTCGGCGACCTCGATGAACGGCGGCCGCACGGCCCGCACGACCTCGGGGATCGGGGTGCTGATCACGTTGATGCCGCCCGCGAGGTACTCGTAGCACTTCAGCGGGCTGACGCCGGCGGTGTAGCTGTTCATCGCGTACGGGATGAGCCCGACCGTGGCGCCGCCGACCACCTCGGCCAGCTGCTCGAGGTTGAGCACGCCGAGGTACTTGGCGCCGAGGCTCTGCAGCTCGGCGAGCTGGCCGTCGAAGCCGCCGCCGCCGGCCGCGACCGGGCCTGCCAGCAGCAGGTCGCCGCGGCCCTGCAGGGCCCGGGCCAGGGTGCGCAGCAGCTCGAAGTCGATCTTGTGGGGCGTCAGGTTGCCGGCGAACACCGCCGACGGCCGCCGCCGGGCCGGGGCCAGGGCCGCCCTCGTGAAGACCTCGACGTCGGCCACGTTCGACAGGGTGCGGACCGTGCCGGCCGGGAAGCCGGCGCCGGTCAGGTGGACGCCGACGGCGTGGCTGGTGGCGATGGCCAGGCGGGCGCGGGCCGCGAGGTTCTTCTCGCCCCGCTCGATCGCGACGCCGTCGATGCCCGGGAACTCGCTGAGGATGTCGACGCAGTGGTACAGCGTGGCGTCGGCGACGTCCTCGAGCTCGTACGTAACCGGGGTGAAGGTCCAGAGCAGCTTGGGCCGCGAGCTCTGCCGCCACTCGGCGACGGCCCGGTGCAGCAGCATGCGGTTGGGCACCCGGGTCGGCGCGCGGTGAACCGGGGCGATGATCGGGGAGATGACCTTCACGCCGTCCGGGATCGGCCGGTACGACGCGGCCGCCTCCTGGCCGCGCGCGGCGTTGCCCAGCCGCCGGGCCATCCGGCCGACGTCCTTGGCGTCGAGCTTGGGCCGGCGCAGCCCCAGCGACTCGACGAACGTGACGTCGAACTGCCGCGCCAGCTCCCGCACCACGTAGTGCTGGTTGGTCGCGATCGGCGAGCTCCACTCCGCGGTGCCGAGCACCAGGATCTCGGGCCCGGAGACCGGTCGCTGAGCTCGGGGATCACCGGTCGGTGGCGTAGTCGTCACTCGTTCAATCCAGACATGTCGCGCGGGGGGACGGACGTTCGGCGGCTGATCATAGACGGCGTTCGTGTCAGGCGAGGGGCCCCCGTGTTCTCGTGCGGTTCCCCGGGAGAATATGTGAGCGGCCCTCGGCGCGGTGCCCCGCCTCCGGCCTCGTTTGCCGACATGTTCGCGTTCGCCTATCTTTCGAAAGGTGACCGACGACGTGGGGCTGTTGCTGCGCCGCGCCGGTTTCGGTCCCACTCCGGCCGAGCTCACGGCGGCCCGGCAGTCGGGTTACACCCCCACGCTGACCGCCCTGTTCGAGCCCTCGGGACCGGACATCGGCGCGCTCGGCGCCCCGATCCCGGACATCGCCCGCGATCCGTTCGCCGAGCTGCCCGACCCGCAGAACCCGACGCCCGAGCAGCACGAGCGGGCGTCGGCGACGCGTCTCGCCCAGACCCAGCAGCTGGCCCGCTGGTGGCTCGACCGCATGGTCGTCGCCGACCACCAGGCCTTCGAGCGGCTCCAGTTCTTCTGGCAGGGGCACTGGGCGACAAATGTGGCGAACCCGCGGTTCATGCTCGATCAGCACCGCACGATGCGGGAATCGCCCGACTTCATCGCGATGGCGCACCGGATGGTCGAGGACCGGGCGCTGGTCTACTTCCTCGACGGCCACAAGAACCGCAAGGACGCCCCGAACGAGAACCTGGCCCGCGAGCTGTGCGAGCTGTTCGTCCTCGGCATCGGCCACTACCGCGAGAAGGACGTCAAGCAGGCGGCCAAGGCGCTGACCGGCTACCAGGTCTCGGCCTTCTCGGAGAAGATCATCTTCGAGCCCGCGCACCACGACGACGGCCCCAAGACGATCCTCGGCGTGACCGCCGCCTTCACCGCGCACACCCTGGTCGACCTGCTGGTCCAGCAGAAGCCCTGCCCGCGCTTCGTGGCGACCCGGATGTGGTTCCGGTACGCGTCGAGCAGCCAGCCGGTTCCCGACCGGGTCCGCGAGCGGATGGCCGGCGCGTTCCCGCACCCGATGCCGATGCTGCGCGCCATGTTCGAGGCCGAGGAGTTCCGGGCCACCGGCGGCAGCCTGGTCAAGCAGCCGGTGGAGTGGTTCGCCGGCGCCCTGCGCCAGCTCGCGCTGCGCCCGTCGGGCCTGCCCCCGGTGCTGTTCGACCGGTTCTACTGGGCGCTCGGCGCGCTCGGCCAGCGGCCGTTCGCCCCGCCCAGCGTCGGCGGCTGGCCGTCCGGCACGGCGTGGCTGACCGCGGCCGCCGCCAACAAGAAGCTCTCCATGGCCAAGGACCTCGCCGACCTGGCCGATCCGGAGGCGGTGACCCCCGAGAGCCTCGCCTACCTGCTCTGCGTCGACAAGTGGACCGACCGGACGTACGCGGTCCTGAAGGACGTGACCGACCCGAAGCTCCGGCTGGCGATCGGTCTCGTGAGCCCCGAGTACCAGGTGACCTGACATGGACGCACTGACCCGGCGCCGCTTCCTGCTCGCCTCGGGCGTCACCGGCGCCGCCGTCCTGGCCGGCGGGGGCATCACGCTCGGGCTGCACGAGCTGCTGGCGAAGGGCGGCGAGCCGGGCGCCGCGCCGCCCGCGAACGAGCCGAGGCTGGTCCTGGTTACCCTCTACGGGGGCAACGACGGGCTCAACACGCTGATCCCGTACGCGGACCCGGCCTATCACGACGCCCGGCCCGAGCTCGCCTACGCGCCCGAGGCCGTGCTGCACCTCGACGACACGCTCGGGCTCAACCCGAAGCTGTCCGGGCTGAAGCGCCTGTGGGACGCGAAGCGCCTGGGGATCGTCCGCGGCGTGCAGTACCCGAAGCCCGACCACAGCCACTTCCGGTCGATGGACATCTGGCAGTCCGCATCGCCGAGCGGCCCGACCAACACGGGCTGGGTGGGCCGCTGGCTGGACGGCACGAAGTCCCCGGTCGAGACCGCCGTCAGCTTCGAGACCGTGCTCCCGCCGCTGCTGGTCGGCCGCACCCACGTCGGCGCCTGCGTCAACTACCGCGAGCTCGACCTGCCGGACTGGATCGGCGCCGACGTGATCGCCCGGCTCGGCCGGGTCCAGCCGGGCGAGCCGGCCATGCAGGCCCGGGCCGCCGCCGCGCACGCCGACCTGATCACCATGGACCGCGAGGTGCGCGAGGCGGGCAGGGTCGCCGCCGGGCAGACCGACAGCGGCGCCCCGATGGCCGGCGGCACCGCGACCGGCGGCAGCGGCGCGCTCGGCGCCCAGCTCGCCCTGGTCGCTCGCTGCATCGCGGCCGGCGTGCCGACGAAGGTCTACTCGGTGAGCCTCGGCGGCTTCGACACGCACGCCTCCGAGCGGCAGGGGCAGGAGACCCTGCTCGCCCAGCTCGACCAGGCGCTCGCCGCCTTCCACGACCGGATGGCGAAGATCGAGGCCGGCCGCCGGGTCACCGTGGTCGTCTACAGCGAGTTCGGCCGGCGGGTGCGGGCGAACGCGTCGGACGGCACCGACCACGGCACCGCCGGGCCGATGTTCGTGCTCGGTCCCGCGGTGGCCGGAGGCTTCTACGGCGAGCAGCCGAGCCTGACCGACCTCGACGACGGCGACCTGAAGGCGACCACCGACTTCCGGGACGTCTTCGGCACGGTGCTCAGCGCGGTGCTCGGCGCCGACCCGGTGCAATATCTCGCGGGGTACAAGCCGAAGCTGCTGCCGCTCATCCCGCCGACCTGAGCGCGTCCTCGAAGCGGGCGGCGTCCCACTTCTCGTCGAGGGCCCGGCGGACGAGCTCGGCCTGGGTCGGCGGGGCGAGGCCGCCGACGGGCTGGTTGACGTCGAGGTCGGTGGGGAAGGCGTAGCCCTCGGCCGAGGCGGCGATGACGTGGTCCACGTTGCCCGGGTGGTCGCGCAGGACGGGGTAGAGGGCGGAGACCATCGCCGTGCGGTCGACGGTCTCCATCGCCCGGCCGAAGGCGGAGGAGATCTGCAGAAGGTTCGCCATCCGGCGTACGTCCGCGGAATGGTTGTCCCCCGCACCGTGGAACACGGCCGGATTGAAGAACGCGGCATCGCCCTTGTGCAGCGGCAGCTGAACCCGGTGCTCGTCGAAATAGGCGGTGAACTCGGGCCGGTGGAAGGCGACGTAGCCGGCCGGGTATTTCTGCGAGTGCGGCAGGTAGAGCGTCGGCCCGGTCTCCACCGGCATGTCGACGTGCGCCACCGCGCCCTGCAGGGTCAGCGCCGGCGACAGCAGGTGGATGTGCGCGGGGTAGCGCAGCGCCTGCTCCTGCGACATGAACCCGAGGTGGTAGTCGCGGTGGGCGACCTGCGCCGTGCCGCCCGGGTTGACCACGTTGACCTGCGAGGTCACCTGGTAGCCGGCGCCCAGCCAGGCGTTGCTGACCAGCGCGAGGGCGTCGTTGTCGTAGTACGCCGCGAACGCCTCGGGGTCACGCAGCGCGAACTTGTCGAGCGCGCCCCACACCCGGTCGTTGGCGCCGGGCTTGGCGAAGTGGTCGCCGCCGGTGACGCCGGCCGCCTTCTGCTCGGCGATCAGCCCGGCGAAGACCGCGGTGGCCCGGTCGACCACGCCGGCGGCGAACGCTCCGGCGAAGACGACGACGCCCGGGCCGTCCATCAGGGCCCGGATCAGCTCGCCCCGCACCTCGGGGGTGTCCGGCAGGGTGCCCGGGTAGATCAGCACGTTCTCGGCGACGTCGGCGGCGTGCGGGTAGTCGGTGAGCTCCGTCTTCCGCTCGCAGACCGCCCGGAACGCGTCCAGGTCGGTCGATGCGGCGGTGAACCAGGTAGTCATGACGTCACGCTAGGTCTTCGCCTTCTGCCGCGGCGCATTGCGAACCCCTCAAAAGCCCATCATCGTGTACGCGTGAAGCACCCTTACCGGATCCGCGAGATCGCCGCCCAGGCCGGTCTCAGCGAGGCCACGGTCGACCGGGTGCTGCACGATCGGGGCGGGGTGCGGGAGAGCACGGTCCGCGAGGTCCACCTGGCGATCGCCGACCTCGACCGCCAGCGCGCCCAGGTCCGGCTCGGCGGTCGCACGTTCATGGTCGACGTCGTGGTGCAGGCGCCGCCGCGCTTCTCGGCCACCATCCGGGCGGCCCTGGAGGCGTCGCTGCCGAGCCTGCGCCCGGCGGTGTTCCGGGCCCGGTTCCACCTGCTCGACGGCGGGTCGGTGGTGCCCGTCCTGGAGAAGATCGGCAAGCGCACCCACGGCGTGATCCTGAAGGCCCCCGACGTGCCGGCGGTGGTGGCGGCCGCCCGCCGCCTGCCGGCCCCGCTGGTCACCCTGGTCACCGACCTGCCGGCGACGCCGCGCATCGCCTACGTCGGCATCGACAACGTCGCGGCCGGCGCGACGGCCGCCTACCTGATCCAGCAGTGGCTCGGCGACCGCTCCGGCGATGTGCTGGTGGTGCGCGGGCACGGCTCGTTCCGCGGCGAGGACGAGCGCGAGGCCGGCTTCCGCGCCGAGCTGTCCCCGGCCCGCCGCGTCCTCGAGGTGGTCGACGCCTCGGACTCGCCGGGCGCGGTCGCTTCCGGAATCCGCGAGGTCCTGTCGGCGAGCCCCGCGGTGCGCGCGGTCTATTCGCTCTACGCCGGCGCGGGCGGCAACGCGGCCGTGGTCTCCGCGTTCGCCGCGCTCGGCCGCCGCTACGACGTCTTCGTGGCCCACGACCTCGACGAGGAGAACACGGCGCTGCTGCGCTCGCGCCGCTTGTCCGCCGTCCTGCACCACGACCTGCGCACCGACCTGCGGCGCGCGTGCCTCGCCATCATGCAGGCCCACGGCGTGCTGCCCGGCCCGATCCGCACCAACCCCTCGGCCGTGCAGGTCATCACCCCGCACAACGCCCCACCGGTCGAGTTCTAGTCGTGCGCGCCCGAGACGTTCTGGTCCCAGTTCAGCACCGAGCCGGTGACGACGCCGCTGCGGGCCGACAGCAGAAAGACCGCGAAGCCGGCGATCTCGTCGACCCCGGCCAGCCGGCCCGCGGGCAGCTCCCGGCCGGCGCGCTCGCGCCAGTCGTCCCAGGCGTCGTGGAACCGCCCGCTGCACCGCGTCCGCGCCCTCGGTGTCGGTCCAGCCGATGTCCAGGCCGTTGACGCGGACGCGGTCGAAGCGGTGCGCGTGCGCGGCGTTGCGGGTAAGCCCGGCCAGCCCGGCCTTGGCCGCGACGTACGGCGCCAGGTGCGGCTGGCGCCCAGTTCCGAGCTGGAGATGATGTTCACGATCGTGCCCGGCTCGCCCCGCCCTCACCATGTCGGCGACGGCCGCCTGCATGAGGAAGAACGGTCCCCGCAGGTTCACCGCCGCGTGCTGGTCGAACAGCTCCGGTGTGGTGTCCAGCAGCGTTCCCCACGCGGTCAGGCCGGCTGCGTTGACCAGGCAGTCGATGCGGTCGTGCCGGGCCACCACCGCGGCCACCGAGCCGAGCGCGCTCGCCACGTCCGCGACGTCGGCCTCGACGTAGGCGGCGCCGTCCACCCGGGGGCCCGGCCGCCGCCCGGCGGCCGTCCACAACGCAGGTCAGGAGGCGGCGGGCTCGCGGCGCGGCGGCCCGGCCTGCGGCGGCACCAGCATGCGCGGGGCCCGGGCGAGCGCGTCGGTGGCGGCCAGGACCTCGGCCATCGCCACGCGGCAGATGTCGGGGTCGTCGACGGCGTCGAAGGCGGCCAGCGCGCTGGACGCCTGCTTCAGCGCCAGGGCGTGCTCGCCGGCCAGGCGGTGGGCCCGGCTCAGCACCAGGTCGAGCTCGGCGCCCGCCCACCACTCGCCGTACGTCGTGAACAGGTTCTGGGCGTCGCGCAGCAGGGCGACCACCTCGTGCGGGCCCTCGCCGTGGTCCTCGTCGGGTGCGCCCGGCGACGACAGGGTGCCGAGCAGGGCCTCGCCGCGAGCCCGGCGCACCCGGGCCAGCAGCAGGTCGTACGCGTTGCCGATCGCGTCGCGGGCGATCGTGCGCAGGCCGGCCTCGGCGCCGACCGCCTGGCGGGTCGCCTCGGCGTAGTAGCCGCCGGCGGTCAGCGCGCGGGAGAGGTGGCAGCGGCCGCGCAGCTCGGCGATGTCGCTGCCCATCTGCTTGTTGATGAGCACCGAGCGGGCCGCGAAGGCGATCGCGCTCTCGACGCGGCGGCGGCGCTCCGGCCCGGTCGTGCGCAGCGCCTGGCTCAGCTCGACCCGGGCGCGCTCGTACTCGATCGACGCCACCCGGTACGCGTCGTCGCGCTGGTAGGCATACGTGTTGTCGAGCAGGCGCCGGGCCGAGTCCCACTCGCGCCGGCGGCGGTGGAACTCGGCGTGGGTCAGCGCCATCATGAACTGCGCGATGTCGTGGAAGCCCTGCACCGCCTCGCCCGGCACGGCCAGGCTCCAGCTCGCCGCGTCGCCCCAGCTCCGCCCCCGGTACATGATCAGCCGCAGCAGACCCTCCTCGCCGGTCGGCTGGTAGGCCGAGCGGGCCGCGACCGCGCCGTTGCCGTTCAACCGCCGCCGGGCCTGCGCGGCGGCCTCCTCGGCGGCGGGCCGGTCGCCCACCGCGAGCTCGAGCTGGGCCAGGCGGCGGTACGCGACGGCCTCGACCAGCGGCGAGCGGGATCGCCGCTGCAGCACCGCCTGCAGGTTGGTGCGCGCGATCCGGTACTCGCCGACCGCGGTGGCGTGCCCCGCCAGCGCCAGCTGCACCCAGAGCCGGCCCTGGGCGGGCGTCGTCGCGCTGTCCACGATGGTCTCCAGCACCTCGTGCACCTGCTGCTTGAGCGAACCGCGCGGCACGTGGTCGCCGAGCCAGCGGGCGATCCGCCAGGCCAGGCCGGCCGGCGCGCTGCGCACCGCGCGCAGCAGGTTGGTGTACTCGTCGCGGACCCAGCGCTCGCGGTGCTTGAGGATGTGGTCGATCACGTACGGCGGGGGCAGCAGCGCCGCGTCGGCGCCGGCCGGCGCGCTCACGTTCTCGCCGGCGCCGGCCAGCACCGCCCGGATCACCATCAGGTAGCCGTGGGCCAGCGCCGCCTCGGCGCTCGCCCGCTCGGGCAGGGGCAGGGCCGAAACGAACTCGCGGACCAGCGGGTGGAAGCGGCTGCGGCTCGGCCCGGTCGGGCTCGCCGTCTCCAGCAACTGCACGCCGCGGAGCCGGGCGACGATCTTCTCGGCCTCCTCCAGGTTGGTCCCGAGCATCGGCACCAGCGTCCACGAGACGAACGTCGGCGACCCGACCAGGGTGAGCAGCTGGAGCGCCTTCTGCTCGCGGGCGGTCAGCTGCTTGAACTCGCTGCGGAAGTCGGTGCCGAGGTCGGTGCCCTCGACCGTCAGCAGCGCCAGCGGACTGCGGTCGCCGTCGGTGAGGGCGCCGGCGACCTCCGCGTACGTGTCACCGCGCCGCACCAGCGCGCCGGCGGCCACCAGGGCGCGGGGCAGCCGCCCGCACGCCCACACGATGGCGGCGGCGTGCGTGGGCTGCTCGGACGGGTTGACCCGGGCGTGCGCGTGCAGGATCAGCGTCGCGTCCGGCACCGTCGGCGCCTGCACCAGGTACGGGAAGCGGTCCGAGTCGACCGAGAGGTTCTGCCGGCTGGTCACGATGACCGCGCAGCCGGGACCGCCGGGCAGCAGGTCGCGCAGCTGGCTCGGGTCGCGGGCGGCGTCGAGCACGACCAGGACGCGGCGGTTGTTGGTGAGCGTCCGGAACAGGTTGATCCGCTTCGCCGGGTCGACCGGGATCTCCCGCTCGGGCCAGCCGAGCTCTTTGAGGAAGTCCTTGAGCACCACGATCGGGTCCTTGGCGTTCGGGCCGTGCCCGAGGTTCTCGTAGAGCTGCCCGTCCGGGTAGTCGGCCTTGACCCGGTGCGCCAGCTCCTGGCCGAGCGCGGACTTGCCGACGCCGGGCATGCCGTGCAGGATCACCAGCCGCTTCTCGGCCAGCTTGGCGGCCAGCTCGGCCAGCTCGGCGGACCGGCCGCGAAAGCTGGACAGCGGCTCGGGCAGCCGGTCGGGGCGGGACAGCCGGAAGCCGGGCAGCCAGCCGACGATGGCCGGGAACCGCCGCAGGATCTCCGAGCGCAGCCCCAGCCCCTCGGGCGGCTCGCCGCGCCGCCCGACGCCGATGCGGTCGAGCAGGAACAGCCCCGTCGCGCCGGTCGCCAGCAGGATCCGCAGCAGGACGTTCTGCGGGTCGAAGAAGGTGATGGCGAACGCGCCCGCGCACAGGCCGAGAAACCCGGCGAACTGGAGCGCCCGCCCCCGGCGTCTCATCGCTCGGCCGCCTCGATCAACCCACTCCACCGCTCGATCGGGCGGGTGCGGGGCAGCGCCAGCACGTCGGACCAGCCGACCGCCGATCGGCGCAGCACCCGCCGCCAGGCGACGGACCGCTGCCGGCGGCGGGACCGGGCCGCGTTCTTGTCGTCGCCGACCGAGGCGAACCCCTCGGCCGCCACCCGCAGCAGCATCACGGCCTCGTCGCCGCGGGCGGCCGGCAGCAGGCCGGCCAGCTTGCGGGCGACGGCGGCCTCGGCCCACCGGTCGCCGCAGTTGCGCAGCGTCTCCAGCGCCCGCTCGAGCTCGGCCACCGCCGGCTCGGGCTGGCCCGGCGCCTCCCGGTGCCGGACCTCGGCCAGCACCTCGCGCGCCTTGGCCTTGCCGTAGCGGTGTCCCATCTGGACGAACGACTCCAGCGCCCGCTCGACCAGCGCGCCGGCCTCGGCGACCCGGTCGGTGTCGAGCCGCACCCGGGCGAGGTCGAGGCTGATCCAGGCCCGCCAGACCCGCTCGTCCCGGGCCTGCCCGGCCGCCGCGAGCAGCTGCGCCGCGGCCTGGTCCAGCTCGCCGGCCCGCCGGCTGATCGCGGCCCGCGACCAGGTGAGCGACGTGGACACCCGGACCGGCAGCGCCGTCGCAAGCGACGACGCATCGTCGAGATCCTCCCGGGCCCGGGTCAGCAGCCCGCAGTCGCGCCGGGCGTCGGCCAGGTGCCGCAGCAGCCGCACCTTCTCGGCCGTGACGTCGGCGCCGCCCGAGCCGGCCGCCTCCAGGTGGCGCAGCGCGTCGGAGAGGATCTGCTCGGCCACCCGCGGCTGGCCCTGGCGGCGCAGGATCCGGCCGGCGACCCGCATCACGTGCACCCGGATCATCGGCTCGCCGGCCGACGCCGCCGCCTCGACCAGGTCCTCCGCCGCCTCCAGGTCGCCCAGCTCGACGTACAGCTCGGCCGCGACGATCTGGGTCATCGGCAGCGAGGTGTCCCGGCCGTGCTCGGCCGCCCACGCCATCGCGTCCGCCACCTTGGTGAGCGCCTCGGTCAGCTCGCCGCGCTCCTGCAGGCGGGCGATCTCCTCGGGGTCGGCCAGGTGCGTCTCGTCCTGCCGGGCGGCCCGGGCCGCGCGCAGCTCGCGGGCGTCCTGCTCGTCGTCCTCGTCCCGTGCCTGCGCGTACCGCCGGGCGTGGTCGAGCACCTGGTACTCGACGAGTCCCGGCTCCCGGGCCGCGACCCGCTCGACCATGCCCACCTGCACGAGGCGGTTGGCGAAGACCCGGGCGTCGTCGGCGGTCAGCCCGGTGAGGCCGGCCAGCATCCACGGCGCCAGCGCCTCGCCCTCGCGCAGCAGGCCGAGCAGCCGGACCGCGCGCTGCTCCTCGGCGGTCAGCAGGTTGTAGCCGACGTCGAGCGCCTCGTGCGTGGCCGGCGAGCGCTCGAGCAGCCGGAACGAGGTGGTCAGGTCGGCCGGCGAGCGGGCCGCCACCAGGTTGCCGACCAGCCGCAGCACCAGCGGCAGGTGCCGGGCCTGCTCGACGACCTCGGTGGTGACGCCGTGCTCGGCCTCCTCGGCCAGGGTGCCGCCGACCACCGTCTCCAGCAGACGCTGGCCGTCGCCGCGGGCCAGGCTGCCGAGCCGGCACCAGTGCGCCTCGGCCGGCAGGTCGAGCCGCTGCTGGCTGGTCACGATCACCGCGCACTCGGCGCCGCTGGGCAGCAGTCGGCGGACCATCTCGGGGGAGGTGGCGTCGTCGAGGACGACCAGCACCCGCCGGAACCGCGTGAGTTTCCGATAAAGGCTTACCAGTTCGTCCAAATCGTCGCCGGGCTGGTTGTCCCACGGGCCCTGGAGAGACCAGATGAATTGCTTGAGAATGCGTACGGTCGTGGTTGTCTCGTCGGCCGACAGGCGCAGCCGGGCGAACAGCTGCCCGTCCGGATAATGGGAGCTGACCGACTGCCCGACGTGCAGCGCCAGCACCGTCTTGCCGATGCCCGCCGGCCCGCGCACGCCGACGATCGACGACCGGCCGCGGGTCAGCCGTTCCCGCAGGTCAGCAATCTCGTCGTCCCGTCCGACCAGGGCCGGCGCCGGCGGCAGCTCGCGCGGCACGACGTACTCCTGGCGGTGTCGCCGGCGCCGGAACAACGCGCGTACGCCGAGGATGGCGATCGCGACGAGATAACCCACCAGAATGGGCAGCACGACCGCCCGGCCGTTCGGGATCAGCAGCAGAACGGCGGGAAGCACGAGGAACCAGAGCACACCACGATAAGCCGTGAGATAGGACAGGGCCCGGCGGACAATGAGCTCCATGAGCGCGATTGTCGGGTGCGCGCGCAAACACTGTCGATCCTCCCAAGGGACTATGTCCAAAGGTGAACGACCGTGGTGCGCGGTTGCCGGGCGGTGCTACCCAGGTGCGTATGGGAATGAGTCCCGAGGCGCGGCAGCGACTGGACCAGGGTTTCCGGCGCCGCGTGGCGGAGCAGGAGGAACGCTTCACCCCACACCGGCAGCACGCGGCGCAGGTCGGCCGGGCGCTCGATCTGGGCGACACGCTGGGCATCTACCAAACCGAAGTGCAACCGCCCCTGGGCGTACGGCGGGGATTGCGCCTTTTCCTGCCGGTCGCCGCCTATCTCGCCGTCACCGTCCTGCTCATGGTCGTCGCGCCGGGGAAATCGGTCCCGCTGCTCGGCCTCGCGCCGTTCGTGATTCCGATCTACGCCGGCGTGGTGCTCACCGTGGTGGCGCGCCGCCGCCGGTTCACCCGTTGGCTCTACGGCTACACCGGCGGCCTGGCCGAGGTCGACCCCGACGGGCGGCCGCGCGTGGTCCGCTGGGACGAGGTGACCGACGCGGTCGACGAGTGGAGCTCGGCCGGCTCGGAGTCGTCGTCCACCGGGGACTACGAGGGGTACCGGCTGACCCTCGCCGACGGCCGCACCGTGCCGGTCACCGCCAGATATCGCAACGCTCTCGACCCGTACGGGCCGGCGGGTGGTCTGATCGCCGCGCTCATGCCGGCGGAGGTCGGGCAGGCCATTCCCCGCTTCCCGTCGATCGCCGACCTCATCACCGACCGGGCCGTCGCCCGCGTCGTGGAGCGGCAGGCCGAGGCCGTGCGCGCCGGCGGCGTCCTCGTGCGCGGCCAGGTCCGGGTGACCCGCGACGGCCTCGTGGGAAGCAAGGATGGCCGGCTCACGCCCTGGGCCGCGATCGAGCGGGTCGAGCTGCGGCCGGGTCGCGTGAAGGTGCGGCCGATCGGCGGCAAGGCCCGCAAGTACGACGACTACCGTGCCGGCTCCGGTTACGCGGTGCTGTGCCGGGTGCTGCTGGCGCTGGGTGTGACGGCCTCGTTCGATGCGCTGGGCTGAGATCAGCGGCGCGGGGCCGAGACGATCGACGCGGCGCCGAGCAGGCCGGTCGCGCAGGCGCAGAGCAGTCGGACGGCGGTGGTGTGCACCAGGCCGGCGGCCGGCAGGAACGGGGTCGCGGCGGCGAGCGGCAGCGTGACCGCGGCGGCGGCCGTCCAGAACACCGCGGGGCGGGTGCGGACCGGCGGCGGTTCCCCGTGCCAGCGGCGCAGCGGGCGGTGGCGGCCGATCCACAGCAGGATCGCCGCCGGGCCGGCCACGCCCAGCACGTGCATCACGTATTCGGAGACCGGGACGCCGGCCTCCAGCCGGTCGAGCGCGAGATGGCTCGCCGCCGCGAGCAGCGCCGAGGACCAGGTGACGAACCAGGGGTGGCGCACCCGCCCGAGCGCGCCGTAGTCGGGCAGCGCGAGCCGGCCCGCCGGCAGGTGACCCGCGACCGCCGGGGCCGCGCGGCGGCGGCACGACCCGGACGGTAATGATCAGTTGTGGAGATCGGGTGCGGGGCCGGCGGAGGTCTCGCGGACGTCGGCGATCACCAGTCGCTCGCCGTCGAACACGTCCAGCGTGCGGCCGAGCGGGCGCAGCAGCCGGTCGCGGTGCTCGTCGGCGCCGAGGTCCTCGGCCACGGTCAGGCCGTGGGCGGCCAGCCGCGCGGCCAGGTCGTCCGGCGCGAACGCCGTGTCCCAGTGCAGGCGGCGGGCCCACCGGGCATAGCGCGGATCGTCGGCGACCGCGCGGGGCAGGTAGGTGAGCACGAGCCTTCTTCCGGCGGGGCGGTTTACGGCGTACGCGAAGATGCTCTCGACCGCACGCACCGGGAGATAGAGGCTCACCGCCTCGCAGAGGACCAGTGTCGGCACGGCCGCGGCGTCGGGGATGACCTCCGGAATCGCGCGCCGGGTGAAATCGATCGGCCGGTAGCGTACGTGCCCGGGAAGCACGCCCAGCGCGCGCTTCTTCGCCTCCTGCACCCCCGGCAGGTCCAGCTCCCAGACCGAACAGGTCAAGAGCTCGGTCATCCGGTACGCGCGGGTGTCGAGCCCGGCGCCGAGAATCACCACCTGCGTGACGCCGCCGCCGACCGCCGCGCGACAGGCGTCGTCGATGGCCCGCGTGCGGCAGACGGTGGTCCCGTAGAAACCGGGCCCGGAGCGCGCCATGAGCGCGAGGAAGGCCGCGCGCAACGCCCGGTTGACCACGATGGCCCGCTGCCACCGCGCGATCAGCCGCACGGTGACCGGATCCTCGAAGAGCGGCCGGGGGTCGTACTGCTCCAGAGCCCGCATCATGGCCGCGCCGAACGCGGTCCGCTCCACCACCTTCGCCGCCACGGCGCCTCCCGAGGTTCTCGACCGGGCCTCGGTACATTGTGGACGCCCGGCGGTCAGGCGGCCAGGGCCAGCAGGAGCTTGCGCAGCGGCCGCTCGTTCCGGGCCAGCTGGCGGACGGCGGCCGGCGAACTGGCCTCGGCCGTGATGAAGGCGTTGAGCAGGGCGACGCCGTGGTCGTTGACCAGCCAGCAGTGCTCGCCGCCGGTGCCGCGGCGCTCCTGGCTGGCCAGGCCGGCCTTGCGGATCAGCTTCCAGCCGTCGTTGTCCTTGGCCTCGGCCAGGTTCTGGATCGGGATGAACGTGTGCGATCCCTTGCGCAGCAGCGGGCGGATCAGGCGGCTCAGCCGGTCGGCGCCGCTCGTCAGCAGCGCCTGCTCGTTGACGTGGTCGGGCAGGTCGGTGCCCTCGTGGTCGTCCAGCGTCCGGATCGAGTCGTCGTACTGGCAGTGCTCGAGGTTCAGGCAGTACTGCATCGAGCCGCCGCGGCCCTGGATCCGGGCCAGGGTCCAGCCGGTGAAGTCGAGCCGCACCAGCGACAGGTCGACCATGCTCACGTCCTCGAGCCGCTGGCCGCCGAGCAGGGTGGCGAGCCGCCGCGAGCGCACGGCGGGTGACTCGCCGAGGGCGTCGTCGTCCAGCCGGGCCAGCGCGAGAGCGAGGAGATTACGCCGTACGAGCTTGGACTCGTTCTGCGTCGCCGCCCAGGCGCGCAGCAGATCGGAGTCCTCGACCAGCCGGGCCAGGAACTCGACCGTCGGCTCGTCGAGCTTGCGGGTGCGCAACTCGGCGACGATCGACTCGAAGCCGTAGTGCGACCAGTCCTCGGCCAGCGCCCGCGCCGTGAAGAACGCCAGGAACTGCGGGTACTTGAAGTAGACGCTGCGGCCGGCGGCCCGGGTGAGCAGCGCGTGCGGGTTGAGGATGATCGCGGCGCGCGGCTCGGACTGGTCGATGCCGAGCAGCTCCAGCGCCTTGTCGGGGGTCAGGTCGCCGTCCAGGAACATCCAGTGCGCGAGCTCGGTGAGCAGCTGGATCTGGTCGTCGGTGGACACCTCGAGGCGGGGCTCGTCGCGCTGGCAGAACAGACGCAACAGCTCGGCGAGGACGCGGGTACGCGATTGCCGTACGTGGGAGTCCAGCTCGGTGGAGAGATCAACCGCGTAGGCCATCAGCAGGAACAGCGGGATCCGCTGCGCCGGCGAGGCGTTCAGCCGCTTGAGGATGGCGTCGGCCTTCTCGCCGCTCGCGTTGTACTTGGTGAGCAGCTTGTGCGCGTCGGCCGGGGTCATCGACTCGATGCGGGCGATCTCCTGCTCGGCGAACACGCCGGCGAGGGCGGTCCGTGAGGTCAGGTGACCGAACCGGCTGGACACGACGAACTGGCCGCCGTCGAGCTGCACCTTCTTCAGCTCGGCGAGGCCGTCGGCGAGCTTCTCCCGGCTGATCAGCAGCTCGTCGAGCCCGTCGAGGAGCAGGACCACCCGGCCGATCCGCAGCAGTTGACGCAGGCACTCCCCGGTGCCGATGTTGCGCACCGCGGGCAGCCCGTTGTCGGGATCGGGGCGGGAGAGGTAGTGCGCGATCGCGTCGAGGGACAGCGCGTGCAGGCCACGCAGCGGGACACGCAGCGCGACCGGCGGCAGCGTCCGGACCTTCTGGGCCCGGGCCGACTCGTAGAAGACCGCGTACCGCCACTCGTGCCACTGCAGCAGCTCGCTCTTGCCCTGCCCGGCGTCGGCGAGCACGGCGAGCCACGACCCGGCGACCGGCAGCGCCTTCTCCAGCAGGTAGTGGTCGGGCACCTTGGTGCCGCCGAGCAGAACCTGCTGAGGCGCGTGCCGGTCGTCCGGGGTCGGCTGGACCGGCAGGCCCTTGGGGATCAGCGACTCGAACAGCTGATCCTGCAACTGGGCGTCGAGGCGGGCGCGGACGGCGGCCTGCGGCGCGTCCCAGAGCCGGTCCACGAACGACGTCAGCCGCTCCACCTGGGGCTCGCGGCCGACCTCGTCCATGCACGCCTCGATGCGCCCGACGTCGAGCGTGGAGGCCTGGTCGGGGACGATGACGAGGCTGGGCCGCACGGACCGGATGTCGCTGTCGGTCATCGCCGAGGCGTCGCCCGCCATCCACGTGTGCGAGGTGGGCGTCAGGACGGCGGGCTCGGTCACCGACAGCGTGAAGCGGGTCGCCCGGCACTGCCAGCCCTGGGCCACGAGCAGCGACTCGATCTGGCGGGCCAGCGAGGAGACGTACGCCATCAGGCCGCCGCCTGGATCGCGTCCCGCAACAGGGGCGGCAGGCCGGCGCGACCGAGATGCCGGGCGCACCACGCGGCCGCCTCGGGATCGTCGCGGATGTGCCGGGCGAGAGCCTGGATGACCGTGGCGTCGCTCTCCTCGATCAGGCTGCGCGAGACGACGTACCCGAACTCGCCCATCTCGTAGCGGATCGCCAGCCGGAGCATCGCCTCGAGGCTCAGCTCGTGGATGCGCGCGTCCGGCGAGACCGCCAGCATCTCCTCCAGCAGCCGCATCGCCGCCATCGCCGAGTCGACGGCGAGCGGGCTCTCCAGGACCTCGACGTAGCTCTCCAGCACCACCGGCAGCACCGCCGCGTGGTGCCGGGCCAGGGCGGCCCAGAGCCGGGCCGGGATGCGGGGCAGCATGCTGAGCATCAGCCGGTAGTCGTGCCGGTTCTCGAGCAGGAACTGGGCCAGCTCCCGGGTCGCCGCCGCGTCGAAGTCGCCGATCTCGAGCAGGCCCTGCACCATGCTCAGCACCGTGTCGACCGGGCGTTGCAGCGACGTGGGCCGGTCGAGCGCCAGCCGCAGGTCGGCGGCGAGCTCCTCCGCGCTCTGGTAGCGCTCGTCCCGGTTGCGCGCCGTGGACGTGCGGATGCAGTACTCGAGGCGGCGGACCAGCGGCGAGTCGGCGGGCACGACCTCGCTCAGCACGTACTCCAGCAGCCGGCCGAGGCTGAAGATGTCGGCGCGGTGGTCGACCGAGCGCAGGTCGAGCCACTGTTCGGGGGCGGCGAAGCCCTCGGTGCCGAACCCGACGTAGGGCTCGGTCTCGAACGGCGTGTCCCGCGTGTATTTGCGCCCGAGGCCGAAATCGGAGACCGCCGCGTATATCCCGTCGCCGTTGTCGGACTCGAACACGAGAACATTTGCCGGTTTCACGTCGCGATGCAGCACGCGGTTGCGATGGGCGAAGGAAATGCCCTCGACGACCTCCATGTAGAGGGCGAGAGCCTGCGCGTCGCTCACTTTCGGCAGGGTGTCGTGGAGGTTCGCGACGGCCAGCGGCGCCGCGAACCACGGCACGTCCGCATCGACGTCGAAATCCAGGATGGGGAGGATGTTCGGGTGCGTGAGCTGGCTCTGCAGGCGGATCTCGCGCTGGAAACGCTGCATGTTCTCGACGCCGGACCACGGCGTCGGCATCTTGATCGCCACCCGCATGCCGGAGCCGCGCTCGATCGACTCCCAGACCTCGCCCATGCCGCCTTTTCCGATGGGGCGCACCGGCTCGTACGCGGCGGGGAAATGTTGCTCCATCGGAAATGCCTCCGTCGGAATCGGTTCGCGAAACAGTATGTTTCGCGAACCGGATCACGCCCATCCCTTGATCGAGCCGCAGGAATTGCCCGAGCGGCGTACCGCTTTCGTGTGACCGTCGCCGGCTTGCGCTCAGCAGGTCACCGCGACGCGGTCGTAGCGGGCGTGGAACGGGGCCGGCTTCGCGCCCTGCTGGGCTCGGTTGAGGGCGGACACGCCGACCCGCACGGTCGGCGGCAGGTTCATCGTGATGGTGGCCAGGTCGGCGAACGCGGGCTGGTCGGCCGGGCGCCAGGAGCCGGTCAGGGTGTCGCCCGAGCGGGCCATGCGGAGGACGAGGCGGGTGGCCGTGGTGGTGATCGGTTGCTTGTCGAGCGGGCCGTGCACCCACTTGTGACCGGCGCCGTCGTTGTACTCGAAGCCGATCGTCCCGGTGGTCTTGCCGATGCCGCGCTCGATGCGCAGGTAGCTCGTCGGGCCGTTCCAGAGCAGCAGGCCGGCGCCCTGGTAGAAGGTGGCGGGTGAGGCGTCCAGGGTGGCCTCGAGCACGAAGTCGCCGGTGACGGGGCGCAGCAGCATCGGGGCGGTCATGTTGGCCTTGTAGATGTCGGTGCCGTCGGGGGCGTCGAGCTCGGCGGCGCCGTCGCCGACGGTGATCTTCAGATCCTTGCGGTTGAGCTGCCAGGCGGGGTCGAGCGTGGCGCCGGTGAAGTCGTCGGTGAAGCCGCAGACCGGGGCCGAGGATTTCGGGGCCGCGGTCGGTTGGCCGGCGCCGCGCGCCAGCCGGACGGCGATCGGGACGCCGGCGGCGATCATCAGGACGGCGACGGCGGCCGCGACCAGGACGCGGGTGCGGCGGCGGCGCGGTGCGGCGGCGGGAGTGGGCGCGGGCGGCGGCGTGGGCGGCGGCGTGGGCGGCGGCGCCGGGAGCGGCAGCGTGGGGAGCGGCAGCGTGGGCGGTGTGGACGGTGCGGGCGGTGGCGGGAGAGGGGCGGTCATGCGGGCCGCGCCGAGGGCGATGCTGTGCTCGGGGTTGGGGTCGACCACGACCGGGCGGTCGAACGCGGTGCTGACCAGGGAACCGGCCAGCGGGATCCGCGACGAGCCGCCGGCCATCAGGATCGCCCGCAGCTGGGCGGGTTCGACCTGGGCCGACCGCAGCGCGCGGGTCAGCGAGCGCACCGTCTCCTGCAGAGCGGGGGCGATCATCGCCTCGAACTCGCGCCGGGTCAGGCGCACGCGGGTGTGCAGGCCGGGCAGCGCCACCGGGATCATCACGTCGGTGTCGAAGGACAGCGCCTCCTTCGCCTCCACGCAGTCGCGGCGCAGGCGGACCAGCGCCGCCAGCAGCTCGGGATCGTCGCCGGCCAGGCGGTCGGGCGGCAAGGCCCGGGTCACGTGGTCGAAGACCGCCTCGTCGAAGTCGGCGCCGCCCAGCTGCTCGATCCCCTCGGGGACGCCGAGCAGCTCGAACCCGGCCGCGGTGCGGCGCAGCACGGCCGCGTCGAAGGTGCCGCCGCCCAGGTCGTAGACGGCCACCAGGTCGCCGTCGGCCATGTGCTCGCCCGCGGCGTACGAGATCGCCGCCGCCTCCGGCTCGGTGCGCAGCTCCACCCCCGGCGCGTCGGCCAGCCGCGCCGCCTGCTCCAGCAGGTCGCGTTTGTACGGACCCCAGTTCGCCGGGCAGGTGAGCACCACCGACCCGGGCGGGCCCTGCTCGTTGGTGGTGGCGACGGCCAGCACGTGCTCCAGCTGGCGGGCCAGCAGCGCGTGGGCCGAGTAGGGCGAGCCGCCGACCAGCAGCGGCACCGGGTCGCCGACCCGCCGCTTGAACTCGCGGGCCAGCCGTTCGGGTTGCTCCTCGCCCCGCCGCGCGGCCGGCTCACCGATCAGCACCGGCCCCTCGGCGGGCAGGAAGATCACCGACGGGATCTCGGGCCGCCGGCTGCCGAGCCGCAGCACCTCGACGGCGTCGCCGCGCCGGACGGCGGCCGCGGTCCAGGTGGTGCCGAGGTCCACACCCAGCCCGTAGGTCATCGCGGCCTCACCGAGACCGTCACCGATTCCTCCGATCCGCGCCGCCGTGGGGCAGGCCGCACCGGCGACCGTCCTTCAGCATCGGTGGCGGGGCGGGGCGCGGACAAGCCCGCGGGCGGACGCTGCACAAAAGGCTGCCCCCGCGCACCCCGGACCGTCACGAAGACGCGTACGGCGACGATGCGGGTCGCCGGGCGCGCGGCCATAGAGTGTCGGTGTGGCTCGACACGACCGTGGCAGGACGGCCGGCTGGATGATCGTCATCGGGGCCTCGGCCGGCCTCGCCGCCGTCCTGCTCTGGATCGCCCAGGGCGCGTCGACCCGGCTCGACGCGCTCGACAAGCTCGGCAGCGTCGTCTCCGGCTACCTCGCGGTGCTGTCCTTCTTCATCTCCCTGGGCGGCGTCTTCTGGTTCGCTCGCGGTGACCGGGCCACCGACGGGCTGCTCGACGAGGACCGGACGCGTGCGGTGACGGCCCGGCTGGTCGCCGCGGTCCGGGACCAGTGGACGGACGAGGCGGCGCTGCGCGGCCTGTACGAGCCGGCGCCCATCGCGGTTCGCTGGAAGGCCACGTTCCGGCCGGTCACGCCGAAGGCGGCCACCGTGGTCGGCGCCGTGGTCGGTGGCCGCCCGGTCCGCCTCCGGTTGCACGGCAACGCCGCCGAGGTCGTGACCCGGTACCGTGCCCTTCCCCGACGGCAGCTCGTCGTTCTCGGCGATCCCGGCACCGGCAAGACCGCGCTGGCGATCCTGCTGACCCTGGGCCTGATCCACGAGCCCGGCCCGGAGCGGGACGAACCGGTGCCCGTGCTGCTGTCCATCTCGTCGTGGAATCCGCTGCACGAGCACCTGGACGTGTGGATCGCCCGTCGGATCATCGAGGACTATCCGGCGGTGGTCGCCGGGATGACGCCGAAGCAGAGCGGCGCGCTCGCGCACGCCCTCAGCCGGCGGATCCTGCCGGTTCTCGACGGCCTGGACGAGCTGCCGATCGCCCACCACCAGGAGGCCCTCGCCGAGATCGACCGGGCCTTCGCGGACGATCGCCCGTTCGTGCTGACCTGCCGCGGGGGTGAATACCAGAACGCGGTGTCCGGCGGGGGAAAGGCGCTGGCCGGCGCCGCGGTGGTGGAGATCGACCCGCTCGAGGTGGACGACATCGTCGAGTTCCTGTCGGCCAGCGACACGTCCGCGCCGGAACGGTGGGCCGAGGTGGCGGCGGCCATGCGGGCGGAAGCCTGGAGCCCGATCCGGCAGGCGTTGTCCACCGCGCTGATGGTCAGCCTCGCCCGCGTCGCCTACGACGGAGGCGGCTGGAACCCCAACGACCTGCTGCACGCCGGCAGCCGGGTCGATGTGGAGAATCGCCTGCTGGATCAGATGATCACGACGGCCTATCGGGAACGCGCACCGGCGCCGGCCGGGCACGCGCCGCCGGCCCCGCGGCGCCGGTTCGGGGCGGCCGACAGCCGGCGGTGGTTGACCAAGCTCGCCGTCGCCCTGCACCGCGACCGGCAGTCCGAGATCGCCTGGTGGCAGATGTCGCGCATGTGGACGTCGCTCACGTGGCTGATGCGGGCCGTCTACGGCTTTCTCGTGGGTGTCGTCAACTGGAACCTGGTGCTGGTGCTCGTCCGGTCCTCCGAGGTGCCCTCGTTGATCGCCTTCGTGCTGATGGTCGACGCGGTGTTCTTGATCCCCACCGTGACGCTGCTGTACTTCACGCTTCCGACCCCGGTCACCGCGGGCGCCGATCGATGGGCGCGGTGGCGCGGCGGCCAGGCGGTCGGCGGCGTCCAGCGCAGCGTCACGCTCCGGCGGATCGCGGTCTATGTGTTCTTCCTGGCGGGATGGCAGATGTTCCTGGTCGCGGTCCTCTCGTGGGGCCGCCTGTCCACGGGTGCGGTCGCGCTCGGACCCTACGTCGGGACCTCCGTCCTCATCCTGCTGCTGTACGTCGCGATGGCGATGGGCCTGCCGAGCCGGCACGACGGATCGCCGCGATCGATCGTGGCGTCCGACCCGGCCACGTCGTTCCGGTCGGATCGATCGGTCGCGCTGATGAGGTTCGGCTCGGTGGCGATCGTGCTGGTGGTTCCGCTGGCCGTGGTCTACGTCAAGATCGCGGGTCTCCCGGCCGCGCTCGCGGCACTGTCCACGGCGGTCGCCTTCGGGTTGGTGGGCGCGCTCTCGTTCACCTCGTGGGGAGAGCTGACCTGCGCCCGGCCCGGGCTGATCGCGCACGGCTTCCCGCCGCGCCTGCTCGCGTTCCTCGACGACGCCTTCCGGCGCCGTGTCCTGCGCCGCGCGGGCGCCACCTACCAGTTCCGGCACGCCCGCCTCCAGGACCGGCTCGTGGAGGTGTCGGTGCGGCGCGACGCGGAGGCCGGCCGGCGGCGGGCCATGGACGACCTCGCCTTCGCTCTCTATCGCCGCGGCCGTTCGCAGGAGGCGGAGAAATGGTGGACGCGCGCCGCCGAGGCCGGTGGCCGGGATGCGATGTACCGCCTCTACCTGCTGCTGAAGCCGCAGGGCGACCGGATTCAGGAGAGCGAGCGATGGCTGCGGCGAGCCGCCGAGGCCGGGAACACCGCGTCCATGACGATCCTCGGCGGCCGGCTCGTGGAACGCGGCCGGACCCGGGAGGGCGAGGAGTGGCTGCGCCGTGCCGCCCGGAGGCAGAACGCCGCCGCCCAGAACGACTTCGGCGCACTCCTGGAGCGCACCGGCCGGCGCCGCGCGGCGATCCGCTGGTGGCGCCGCGCCGCGCTGAGCGGGCGCATCGAGGCCATGGTGAACGTCGCCGCCGCGCTCGATCGTCGCGGCCGCCGCCGGGAGGCCACGGCATGGTTCCGGGAGGCGGCGGCGTACGGCCACCCGGATGCGATGTGCGCCCTCGCGGCGCGCAGCCAGGCGGCCGGACATCTGGATGAGGCGGAGGACTGGTACCGGCGCGCGGCCCAGCTTCGCAGCATCACCGCGATGACCCGGCTGGGCACCCTGCTGGTGGCCCGGGACCGGCCCGGCGAGGCCGAGAAGTTCCTGCGTGACGCGGCGAAGCGCGGCAGTGGCGAGGCGCTGATCCTGATTCACCGGCTTCTCGAGGAGGCCGACCGCTCCGACGACCTGACCCGGCTGGCCACCGACTTCCCGCTTCTGCAGCGATTCCCGGAGCCGGAGCCGGAGCCGGAAGCGGACGCCAAGCCGGCGTCCACCGAATAGCGGTCACCGCGCCAGGCGGACGGTGCGCACCTCGAACGCCGTCAGGTGCAGCGGCACCGAAGCGGGCGACAGCGGAGGATCCTCCGGGACCTCCAGGAGGGATGCGACATGGGCCGCGCGGAACGGCCCGTCCACGTGGAGGGCGCCGGTGGCGCGGCGGCCCCGGGACTCGTAGACGCGGACGATCAGGTCGCCGGAGCGGTCGTCGGCCAGCTTCACGGCCGAGATCAGGATGCCGGGATCGCCGGCGAGCGACACCAGCGGGTCGAAGCCGTGGCCGCCGGACACGACGCGCGGCGGGAGGTTCATGGCGATGCCGGCCTCGGTCGCCTCGGCCACCGAAGCGCCGATCACCAAGCCGTACGAGCAGGTCTGGTGGCCCTGGTCGGTTTCCGGGTCGGGAAAGCGCGGCGCCCGGAGCAGCGACAACCGGACCGTGGTCGTCATCGCGGTGTCCCGGGTCAGGTCGTATCCGTAGGTGGAGTCGGTGACCAGGGCGGCGCCGAAGCCCGGCTCCTCGACCAGGACGTAACGGTGCATGGACGCCTCGAACTTGGCCGCCTCCCAACTGGTGTTGGTGTGCGTGACCCGCTTCTGATTGCCGAACTGGGTCTCGGCCGTGGCGTGCTCCGCGCGTACGTCGAAGGGGAAGGCGATCTTCAGGAACTTCTCGGTCTCGTGCCAGTCGGTTTCCTGGTCGATGCGCAGGACGCGGCTCCCCGGCGCCAGCGTCAGCGTCTGCCGGACACGCGACCTCGAGAACGCGCGGACGATCAGGACGTGCGCGCCGGCGTCGTCCTCGGTGAACGACATCGACTCCACCGCGCGCAGATCGGTCGCCCGGTTGCGGTAGAAACGGTCGACGTCCCAGGCGTCCCACCGGTTCGGGAAATCCTGGTGCAGCTGGAGCAGGTTGCCCTCCCGGCCGGGCGCGATCGCGTCGCGGCCGGAGGCGAGGTCGACGGCCGAGGTGATCAGTCCCTCGTCCGAGACGGTCACCGACACGATGCCGTTCGAGAGCACATTGCCGTTGACCGAGACCGATCCCGTGGGCGGCGTTGCCGGGGCGGCCGCGAGGGCCGGGACACCGTCGCGGGTGAAGGGCGCCGGATTCAGCGCGATCCTGGTGTCGCCGGGGCCGATCAGCGCGCGGCACGCGTCGGCGATCACCGAGGACACCGCTTCGCGGATGCGGGCGTACGCGGCGACGGCCTCCCGATGCACCCAGGCGATCGACGTCCCGGGCAGGATGTCGTGGAACTGGTGCAGCAACACCTCCCGCCAGACCCGGTCCAGCTCGTCGTACGGATACGGATGCCCGGCCCGCACCGCCGCCGTCGCCGCCCACAGCTCGGCCTCGATGAGCAGGTGCTCGCTGCGCCGGTTGCCCTGCTTGGTCCGGTGCTGGCTGGTCAGCGTGGCCCGGTGCAACTCGAGATAGAGCTCGCCCACCCACACCGGCGGGTGCGTCAGCTCGGCCCGCGCCCGCTCGAAGAAGTCGTTCGGATGCTCCCACCGCACCGTCGCGCTGCCCTCGAGGTCGCGCAGCCGCGACGCCCGGCCGGTCATCTCCCGCGTCGTCCCGCCGCCGCCGTCACCCCAGCCGACCGGCGCCAGCGACATCGACGCGTGACGGCTCTCCCGGAACTGCGACGTCGCCTTGGCCAGCTCGGCGCCGGAGAGCTGGGAGTTGTAGGTGTCCATCGGCGGGAAGTGGGTGAAGATCCGGGAGCCGTCGATGCCCTCCCACAGGAAGGTGTGGTGCGGGAACTTGTTCACCTGGTTCCACGAGATCTTCTGGGTGAAGAACCAGCGGAACCCGGCCCGGCGCATCAGCTGCGGCAGCGCGGGGGAGTAGCCGAAGCTGTCCGGCAGCCACACGCCCTGGCACTCGACGCCGAACTCCTCGCGGAAGAACCTCTGCCCGTACGTGAACTGCCGCACCAGCGCCTCGCCGGTGGGCATCACCGTGTCGCTCTCCACCCACATGCCGCCGAGCGGAACGAACCGGCCGTCCCGGACCGCCTTGACGACCCGGTCCCACACCTCGGGCCGATGCTCCTTGAGCCAGGCGTACTGCTGGGCGCTGGACATCCCGTACCGGAAATCGGGGTCGAGGTCGATCAGCTCGGTCATGCCGGCGGTGGTGCGCGCGACCTTGCGGATGGTCTCCCGCACCGGCCAGAGCCAGGCCGAGTCGATGTGCGCGTGGCCGATCGCCGCGACGTGGTGGGCGCTGTGCTCGGCCGGCGCCGCCAGCACGTCGCGCAGCTCGGCCCGCGCGGCGGCCGCGGTGGCGCCGATGTCCTGCAGGTCGAGCACGTCGAGGGCGTCGTCGAGCGCCTGGAGGACGCGCATCCGGCGCGGGGCCGAGGCGGGCAGCGTGGCCTGCAGCTCCAGCAGCACCTCGAGGTCGAGGGCGAGCTCGTACGCCTGCTCGTCGAAGAGCGCGAGGTCCATCCGCCGGGTCGTGTAGAGCGGACGCGGCGACGACGTCCGGATGTCGCCCTCGCGGGTCGGCCGGAACGGGTGGTAGTCGAGCAGGACGGGGTTGGCGGCCGCTTCGAGATAGAGCTCGACGGCGGGCGCGTCGCCGACCGGGATCCACTGGTTGCGCGGATTGATCGACTTCACCGGGCTGCCGTCCGGGCGGTAGACCAGGGCCTCGCACTGGAAGCCGGGCATGTTCGCGTCGAAGCCGAGGTCGACGACGGCCTCGACCCGCTTGCCGCGCCAGGCCGGCGGGACCTGCCCGCGCAGCCGGAACCAGGTCGTGTTCCAGGCCGGGCCCCACGGCGTGCCGACCGCGTAGGGCTCGTAGTCGAGGGCGAGGCCGGCCGCGGGCGGGATCGGCTCGCCGGGCAGGGCATGCCAGGCGACGTCCAGCGGCACCGCTTCGGGGTGGATCGCGGGCCGGATGCGCTCGGTCAGCACGCGGGTCGCGCGCCCGACGGTGAGCGGGATGTCGTCGTGCATGTCAGTGCCCTTCCTGTAGCGCGCGCAGCAGCCCGGGGTCGTCCCGCCGGCCGAGCACCTCGGCGATCGTCCGCAGCAGCCGGTCCAGCTGGCCGCGCTCGGCGGCCCGGGTCACCAGGGGCCGGAAGAACGTGTCGCCGAACTCGTCGACGCCGGTGAGGTAGTTCCCGGCGAACACGCCGACGTACCGGGTGCGGTTGGCGGCGGTCAGGTGCGGGTGCAGCTGGAGAAGCACCAGCTCGGCGTAGTGCTCGCCGCTGACCGCCTCCGAGCCGCCGAGCCGGTAGATCAGGTTCACCGCCTCGTCCGGGTCGAGACGGTCGAGGTCCCCGCGCAGCGACCGGAGGACCAGCGTCAGCACCTCGCCCGTCTTTTCGACGGTGCCGCCCCGGTCGTCGGTGTTGGCCTTCAGCAGGATCTCCGCCATCCGCTCGTACGCCTCCGGGCCCGGCGCCAGGAGCAGCTCGATCAGGCCGTGCGCGATCGACTCCACCTCGCCCGAGTCGTGGACGGCGAAGAACCGCACGGCGTCCGGCATCCGCCGCAGCAGCGGCTCGAGGGCGTGCCGGAGGGCGTCGTCGCTGAGGCTGTTGCTCAGGGTCATCGAGTTGAGGACCGGTCCCCAGTCGAAGTTCGCGAGGTAGCCGCCGTGCTCCGGCGGGCGCATGCGGTTCGACCAGTTCATGTCCAGGGGCGGGTGCGACGGCGGGCCGAGGGAGAGGACGACGTCGCGACCGGGTTCGCGGAGAACGGTGAGGTGCTCCAGCGACTCGAGGAACATGGCGCCCGGGATCGCGGCCCGCCACTGCAGGGCCGTGCCGCGCATCCAGTCGGCCGGGTCGGCGGCCTCGGTGAACAGGTCCGAGGCCCGCAGATCGCCGCCGCCGGCCAGGGTGAGCAGCACCAGGTTGAACGAGTAGGTGGCCATCCAGTGGTCGACGCGCTTGTCGACCGGTCGGTAGCGGCCGGGCGTGTAGCCGGGCCGGGTCACCGCCTGGCGGGTGCGGCCGACCAGGAACGCGCGGACCTCGGCCCGGTCGGGGGCGTCGAGCAGGGACCGGACGAACTGGAGGACGGTGTTGCGGGCGGTCAGCGGCGTGTAGCCGAGCAGGTCCTGCAACAGGTCGGCCTCGGGCTGGGCGCCGAACCGGAGGGCGAGCGTGGCGGCCCGCTCCCGCGCGGTGGTGTCCCGTACGGCCTGCACGACGAGCCGGGCCACCAGGTACTCGCCGAAGGTGGCGTGCAGGAACTCGTACGTCTGAAGCCGCTTGTCGTCGCGCAGCGCCCGCGCCCGCTGGATGAAGAAGAACCGGCCGACCATCTCCTGCGCCGCGGTCAGCGGGGTGCTGAACCGCTCGGTGTCGCCGGCGCGCGCGGGGGCGAGGCCGAGGCCGGCGAGATCGGCGTCCAGCTCGGGCTCGGTCGCCCACTGGCGGCCGCGGTGGAACATCGCGAAGGCCACCACCGACAGCCGCAGCAGCTCCTCCTCGATCCGGGCCGGCATCTCCGACTCGGGGCGGCCGGCGTGCACCCGGCGCACCTCGCGACCGGCGAACTCGCTCAGCAGCCGCTCGTAGAGCGCGGCGGCGTCGATGTCGTCGGCGAGCGGGTTCCCGCTGGCGTGGTAGAGCGCGAGCATGAGCAGCAGCAGGGGCTGCCCGGCCAGCTCGCGCAGCGGCGCCAGCATCGGCGGGCGCAGCGGCTCGACCGGCGGGTTGGCCTCGTTCCACACCCGCAGCCACTGGTCGATCTGCGGCTCGCCGAACGGCTCGAGCCGGACGACGGGCGTGCCGGCCGGGACGCGGGCCCGGTCGGCCACCGCGACCCGGCTGGTGACGACCACCGCCACCGGGCGGCCCTGCGCCAGCTCGCGCTCCTGGAAGGCGGCCACCCGCTGGAGATAGTCGGACCGGTGCAGGCCGGTCGCCTGGAGCAGCTCGTCGAAGCCGTCGAGCAGGACCACCGCAAGCGGGCGCCCGGCGTCCTCGGCCAGCTCGGCCCAGGCCACCGTCTCGCCGATCGCGGCCCGCACCGCCAGCTCGATCTGGTCCTGGATGTCGGCCTCGGCCGGCACCTCGCGCAGCGGCACCCGGGCCACGAGATAGTCGCTCGCGGGCAGGCGGGCGGCGAGGATGTGGGTGAGCGAGGACTTGCCGGCGCCGGGCTGGCCGAGCAGCAGCAGCGGCACGGCGGCGGCGTCCCGCGTGGTCAGGTAGGTGGCCAGGAAGTCGTGCAGGTCGTCGCGGACCTCACCGTCCCACCAGGTCTCGTCGGAGGGCCGCGCCCCGGCCCCGGCCGTCTTCACCCGGAAGCGCGGGTCGACGTAGGCGTCCCCGAGGTCGGGCAGCACCAGGTCGCCGGCGTCGCCGTCGAGAACCGGGCGGGTCAGCCGGGAGCGATAGGCCCGGGCCAGCGCGGCGCGGTGCCGGCCCGGGTCGCGGCCGGCCGCGGCGCGCAGCAGCAGGGTCTCGAGCCGGCGCAGGCTCTGCGCGGTCGCCCGGGCCTCGAGCCGGCCCGACCAGATCGCGAACTCGGGGATCTCGGCGGCCAGCCGGCGGTGGGCCTCGTCGTAGCGGTCGGCGGCCCGGCGCGGCAGCTCGGTCGCGATCGGGTGCTCGACGCGGTCGTCCCACACGGCGAGGCCGCGCACGTGCTCGGCGAGGTGGTCGGCGACCGGCCGGGACCAGCCGCGGATCTCGTCGAGCAGGTCGGCATAGGACCGGGCCGGCGACGGCAGCGGGATCGGGGTGTCGAGCAGCCGGGACACGGCGTCCCGCCCGGCCGGCGACTTGAGCAGCAGGAGCTGGTCGTCGCGGGTGAACTCGGCCGGCTTCAGGCCGGCCGACCGGAAGCAGTCGTCCAGGGCCTCGAAGACGGCGGCGACCACGAGCACGCCGTGCGCCGCCAGGAGCCGCTCGCTGCGCTGGTAACGGCCGAGGCCCCGGACCACCTCATTGATCTTGGCAGTGACCAGGCCGCCCAGCCGGACCGCCTCGGCCTTGGCGTCGAACAGGCTCAGCGCGACGTCGCTCCCGCCCGCGGTGGCCAGGCTGAGCACGCCGCCCAAGAGGTTGTCCACCACCTGGGTGAGCGGGCCGGAACCGCCGAGAATGCGGACCGCGTCGGCGTAGGACAGACCTCGGGGCATTCGCCCATCATGGCGGACCCGCGCCGCCTTGCCGTCATCCATGGATGGGTGTCTATTGGGATGATGACCGCTGTCAGCAGACGTCAGCTCCTCGCCGGCCTGGCCGGCACCACCGTGCTCGGACCGGCCGCGACCCGGGCCGCCGCCGCGCCGACCCGGAAGACGGGCGTCGACCGGGGCACGAACCTCGGCGTGCGGGTGTCGCCGGACGGTCGCCGCCTCGCGATGGACCTCGTCGGCGTGCTGTGGGTGCTGCCCGCCTCGGGCGGCCCGGCGCGGCGGCTGACCGGGGACCTGTTCGACATCGCGTGGCCGGCCTGGTCGCCCGACGGGGGGACGATCGCGTTCTCGTCCTACCGGACCGGGAACTTCGACCTGTGGGTGATCCGGCCGGACGGTTCCGGCCTGCGGCGGCTCACCTCGGGGCCGTTCGACCACCGCGAGCCGTGCTTCGCGCCGGGCGGGGATCGGCTGGCCTTCTCGGGGGACCTCTCCGGCTCGTACGGGATTCACGTCCTTGATCTCGCATCGGGCGCGATCACCGCGGTCGCCGACACCGCCGCCGAGGAGTACGAGCCGGCCTGGTCGCCGGACGGCCGCCGGATCGCGTTCGTGGTCGCCAACACCCGCATCGACGTCGTCGCGCTCGCGACCGGCGCCCGCTCGACCGCCGTCACCGTGCCCGCCGGCCAGGTCATCCACGGTCCCGCCTGGACCCCGGACGGCCGGTCGCTGACCTACCAGGTGACGCTCGACGGCCGTAGTGAGCTCTGGCGCGATGGTTCGGCGTACATCACCGGAGAAGAGGTGTTTCCGTTCCCGGCGACGTGGACTCCGGCGGGGGAGATCGTCTATGCGGCGGGCGGGGGCATCCGTCGCCGGGACAAATCGGGCAAGGTCTCCAAGATCGGCTTCGTGGCACCGCTCGGGCTGACGAAACCGCGGTATGCCAAGAGAACCCGGGACTTCGAATCCCGTACGCCCAAGCCGGTCTTCGGCATCGGCAGCCCGGTGCTGTCGCCGGACGGCCGGTCGGTCGCGTTCCGCGCGCTCAACGACATCTGGACCATGCGGATCGGGCAGCCGCCGCGGCCGCTCACCCGCGACCACTGGTGGAAGTCGGACCCGGCCTGGTCACCGGACGGGCGCTACCTGTCCTACTCGACCGACCGCGGCGGGAAGCTCGACATCTGGCTGCGCGACCTGGCGACGGGCGCCGACCGGCAGCTGACCCACCTCGCCGCCGCCGCCGTCTCGGGCAGCTGGTCGGCCGACTCGTCGGCGCTCGCGTTCCTCGACCAGACCGGCGCGCTCCACACGGTCGACGTGGCGAGCGGCGCGGTCCGGCAGCTCTACGCGGCCACCTTCGAGCCGGGCCGGCCGAGCTGGTCGGCCGACGGCCGGACGATCGCGCTCGCCGCCGTGGTGCCCTACTCGGCCCGCTACCGGGAGGGGCTCAGCAAGATCCTGCTGGTCGACACCGCCACCGGCGCCGGCCGCTACGTGGACCCGCTGCCGCACCGCTCGATCCAGACCCGCGGCGACGACGGCCCGGTCTGGTCGCCGGACGGCCGCAAGATGGCGTTCGTGCTGGCCAGCGTGCTCCACGTGGTCGACGTGCGGGCCGACGGCAGCTTTGCCGGCACGCCGCGGGCGATCACCCACGAGGTCACCGACGCGCCGAGCTGGAGCGGTGACTCGCGGCGGCTGCTCTACCTGCACAACGGACGGCTGCGGACGATTCCGGCGGCCGGTGGGTCACCCTCGAGCGTGCCGGTCCCGCTCACCTGGGCCAACACGTCACCACGCGGCCGTACGGTGATCCGCGCCGGCCGCCTGTGGGACGGCGCGCGCCGCGAGCTGGTCCGGGACGTCGACGTCGTGGTCGAGGGCCACCGGATCACCGCCGTCGAGCCGCACCGGGCCGGCCGCGACGGCCGCCTGGTCGACGCCCGGGACGGGGTGGTCGCGCCCGGCCTGATCGACATGCATCACCACCGGGAGATGCAGGGCTACTCGTACGGCGCCAAGCAGGGTCCGCTGTGGCTGTCGCTGGGCATCACGACCACGCGCTCGCCCGGCAGCCCGGCCTACCACATGGTCGAGGAGCGCGAGTCGATCCAGTCCGGCGCCCGCCTCGGCCCGCGGTACTTCGCGACCGGCGAGGCGATCGACGGCGGCCGGATCTTCTACAACTTCATGCGGCCCACGTACGAGCCGGCGCAGCTCGCGCTCGAGCTGGCGCGGGCCGAGGCCCTGGACTACGACCTGATGAAGGCGTACGTGCGCCTCGCCCCCGAGCGGCAGCGGCAGGTGATCCGGTGGGCGCACCGCCACCGCATCCCGGCCACCTCGCACTACCACTACCCGGCGTTCGCGTTCGGCGGCGACGGCCAGGAGCACGTCGGCGCCACCAGCCGGTTCGGCTTCTCCCGCACGGTGACGGCGCTCGGCACGGTCTACGACGACGTGACCGAGATCTTCACCGCCACCGGTGCGTCCCGGACGCCGACGCTGTTCGGGGCGACCACGCTGCTGGCCGACGACGACAGCCTGCTGACCGACGTCCGGGTGCGCACGCTCTACCCGGCGTGGGAGTACGCGAACCTCCAGGCCATCGCCACCGCCGCCCGGACCACGGACCAGACCGTCGCCCGGCAGAACCTGGCCCGGCAGGTCGCGCACCTGATCGCCCTGACCCGCGGCGGGGGCCGGGTGATCACCGGGACGGACTCGCCGATCTCCCCCAACGTGGTGAGCACTCATCTCAACCTGCGCGCCATGGTCGCGTACGGGATGAGCGCCTTTGAAGCTCTGAGCACCGCCACCCGGATTCCGGGCGAGTTCCTGGCGGAGCCGCTGGGCCTTGTCGCGCCCGGCTACTACGCGGATCTCGTCGTGCTGGGCGGCGATCCGCTGGCCGACATCAAGCAGGCCGCGAACGTCCGTCAGGTGATGGCCGCGGGGGAGTTGCACACGGTGGACTCGTTGCTCGCGCCGTTCGGCTCCATCGCCAAGGCCGCGCTCGCCTCGCCGGCCCCCGCTCCCGCTGACCGCTACTGGTGGCACGACCCGCACTATGTCGAGGAGAGCCGCCACTCCTGCTGCACGGGTTAGATTGACGGCCATGACCGAAGAGCTCGCCTCGACCATGGCCGCCGCGGCCCGGGCCTGGCTCGAGCTGCTGACCGACGACCAGCGGGCGATCGCCGCCGGGGCGATGCCGTCGGCCGAGACCTCCGACGCCGAGCGCCGCCGCTGGTTCTACACCCCGACCGACCACGGCGGCCTCACCCTCCACCAGCAGCGGCCGGCCCAGCAGCGGGCGGCGATGCGCCTGGTGGCGTCGGGCCTGTCGCGGCCCGGTTTCGTCACGGTCGCCACCACGATGGGCCTGGAGAACGTCCTCGACCACACCGAGGGCTTCGTGACCCGCTTCGACCGCGAGCGCGGCCGCGACCCGGGCCTGTACTACCTGCGCGTCTTCGGCGACCCCGTCCCCGGCGGCACGTGGGGCTGGCGGTTCGGCGGCCACCACGTCTCGCTCAACAACCTGATCGTCGCCGGCGCGGTGGCGGCGACCACCCCCTGCTTCATGGGCGCCGACCCCGCGTCGTCGGAACTGCTGGGCGGCGCGGTCAACCGGCCGCTCGGAAAGGTCGAGGACCTCGCCCGTACGCTGGTGAAGTCCCTTGATCCGAGGGTGGCCATCCTCTCGCCCAAGGCCCCGTCCGATTTCGTGACGGCCAACCGCACCGCGGTCGCCCCCGGCAACCGGGTCATCCCGCTGGCCGGCATCTGGCGCGACGAGCGCTTCCCCGACCCGGTGGAGCAGGCCAAGCTCCAGGCCTTGAGCGACGCCATCGACGCCGCGGCCGGCTACACCGAGTCGGATCACGCGGCGCTCGAATACACCGCGGTGCCGAAGGGCGTGCCCGCCCAGGCCATGTCCCCCGACCAGCGCTCGCTGCTCCAGGCCCTGCTGGCCACGTATCTCGGCCGCGTGCCCGCCGAGGTGTCCCCGTCGTACGACGACGCCGCCCTCGACGAGGTGCATTTCGCGTGGGCGGGCCCCACCGACCCGGGCGCGCCGCACTACTACCGGGTGCAGGGCCCGCGCCTGCTGCTGGAGTGGGACAACACCCAGCGAAACGCGAACCACGCCCACTCGGTCTGGCGAGACCCGTCGAACGACTTCGGGCTGGACGTGCTGGCCGCCCACCACCGCGACCACCACTGACCGGTCAGGGCTTGCGGCCCACCGCGCCGAACTCGTCGACCTCGCGCAGGTCGTCGCCGGTGGCGCCGGGGGCCGGGCGCCACGTGTTGCACGGGACCAGGCCCGGCTCGATGACCTCCAGGCCCTCCAGGAAGCGGGCCAGCTCTTCCGGCCGGCGCAGGTGGTAGGAGAGCGGGGCGTTCGCGTTCCACACGCCGATCGCCTCCTCGAAGGCCGGGCCGTCGAGGACGTTGGTGCCGTCGGCGGTGACCAGGTAGCTGCCGGAGGGCAGCGCGCCCAGCAACTGGCGGACGATCGACACCGCGTCGTCCAGGTTGGGCACGTGACCGAGGATGTTCATCAGGATCAGGCCGGTGGGCTTGGTGAGGTCGAGCGTGGTGCGGCCGGCGGCCTTCAGGATCGCGGCCGGGTCGCGCAGGTCGGCGTCGATGTACTCGGTGGCGCCCTCGGCGGTGCCGGTCAGCAGGGCCCGGGCGTGGACCAGCACCAGCGGGTCGTTGTCGACGTAGACGATGCGGGCGTCGGGGGCGGCGGCCTGGGCCACCTGGTGCGTGTTCTCCGCCGTGGGCATGCCGGTGCCGATGTCGAGGAACTGCCGGATGCCGGCCTCCTCGGCCAGGAACGTGACCGCCCGCTTCAGGAACCCCCGCGACGATCGCGCCACCACGGTGATGTCGGGGTAGAAGCCGGAGAACTGGTCGCCGACCGCGCGGTCGACCTCGAAGTTGTCCTTGCCGCCGAGCCAGTAGTTCCACACGCGGGCGGAATGCGGGATGGTGGTGTCGAGCTTCGCGCCGGGGTCGGTCATGCTGGGCTCCCGTCAAGGTTCGGTTCGAGCCGTTCGTGGGTATGCTATCGCTCGACGATCATCGCGTTCCACTGTGGATGAATGAACCGGGGACGAGTGATCGGCCGGACCAGGGGCGGGCAGTCAGGTGAGCCAGGGACAGGGCGGCGGTTCGACCGTACGCCGCATGCAGCTCGGCTCTCGTCTGCGTGCCCTGCGCCGGGCCGCCCGGCTGAGCCGCGAGGAGGCGGGCGACCCGATCCGGGCGTCCGAGTCGAAGATCAGCCGGATGGAGCTGGGCCGGGTCGGCTTCAAGGAACGCGACATCGCCGACCTGCTGACCCTCTACGGCGTCGACGATCCGGACGAGCGCCAGCGGCTGATGACCTTCGCCCGGGAGGCGAACTCCCCGAGCTGGTGGCACGCGTACGGCGATGTGCTCGACTCGTGGCTGCAGACCTATCTCGACTTCGAGCAGGCGGCGGAGCTCATTCGCACGTACGAGATCCAGTTCGTCCCGGGCCTGCTGCAGACCGCGGCGTACGCCCGCGCCGTGATCAGTCTCGGCTACGACCCGTCGGCCGGCGAGGAGATCGAGCGCCGCGCCCGCCTGCGGATGGAGCGCAAGGCCCTGCTGTCGCGGCCGGACGCGCCGAAGCTGTGGGCCGTGATCGACGAGGCGGTGCTGCGCCGGCCGATCGGCGGGCACGCCGTGCTGCGCGAGCAGATCGCCGCCCTGCTCGAGCTCACCGGCTCGCCCGGCGTACAGCTGCAGGTCATGCCCTTCGCCTCGGGCGGGCACGCGGCGTCCGGCGGCGCCTTCAGCGTGCTGCGCTTTCCCTACCAGGAGTTGTCCGACGTCGTCTACATCGAGCACCTGACCGGCGGCCTCTACCTGGACAAGCGCGAAGAGGTCGACCGCTACACGGCGGCGATCGGGCGGCTGTTCATCGAGGCGGCGCCGCTGAGCGAGACGCCCGACATCCTGCACCGCATCCTCAAAGACCTCGGTGGTGGCACAGGTGGCCCCTGATCGCCGTCACCCAGCTGTCCTCGCCGATCGCCGGTAGCGTCACGGTCGTCCGCTGGTCGTCGACCTCGATGGTCACCTTCCCGTCCCCGGCCCGCCCGGCGGCGCAGTCGACCCGGCCGGCCACGACCAGCGCCGCCTGCGCGTCGCCGTCCAGCGGGATCGCGGCGTGGGACGCGGCCTCGACGGCGTCATAGCCGGCCGTCGCCTTCTCGGCGGCCGCGGGGAGCACGGCGGCGACCAGTCTCTGGAAACCGGCATGATCGGGCGCCGTCTCCGCCCGTACCCGAATCAGGTAGCGCGGCCAGGTCGCCGGCCGGTCGGCGGGGGAGCCGTTCTCAAGGACGTCCATCGGCGGCCCAGCCGGGCGCCGGGAAGCCGTCCTCGAGCCGCACGCCGAGCGAGTTCAGCGCGCCCGCGAGCATGGCGTACTGGCCGGCCAGCAGGCAGATCTCGATGATCTTCTCGGTCGGGTAGCGGCCGGCCAGCTCGGCCCACGTGGCATCGCCGAGGCGGTGGTCGCGCACCAGCTCGTCGGCCGCGCGCACCAGCGTCCCGGCCGCCGCCTCGGTGCTCAGCGCCGCGAGCTCCTCGTCGGCCAGGCCGGCGGCGCGACCCACGGCCACGTGATGCGCCCAGACGTACGCGCACCGGCACCGCCACGAGACACGCAGGATCACCAGCTCCCGGTCGCGCGCCTCCAGGGTGGAGTGCTGCAGCAGCCGCTGGCCGAACGGCAGGTAGTCGCCGAACAGGTCGGGATGGCGCACCAGCGTCGTGTAGACGCCGAGCTCCGCCCCGGCCTGCTCGACCAGCGCCGCCTGTCGATCGCTGCGCTCGGCCGCGGTCAGCGGCGCGATCCGCGGTGGTCCGGAAGTGTGCCCCATGGGCCCATCTTGTCAGGCGGGCTTGATGATCACCTTCAGCGCGGCGTTGGCGGCGGCGTTGCCGAAGACGCCGTACGCGTCATCCATCTGATCGAAGGTGAACGAGTGGGTGCCCATCTTCTCGGCCGGGATGCGGCCGCTCGCGACCATCTTCAGCAGCGTCGGGATCGAGACCGTGTCGACCAGGCCCATGGTCAGCCGCACGTTCTTGATCCACATCTCCTGCATCGGCAGCTCGACCGGGACGCCGTGCACGCCGATGTTGGCGATCGTGCCGCCCGGCCGCACCAGTGACGCGGCGGCCAGCAGCGTCTCGGGATAGCCGACCGCCTCGATGGCCACGTCGACGCCGAGCCCGTCGGTCAGCGCCATGACGTCGCCGGCCGTGCTCTGGCCGGCCTCGAACGCGTCGGTCGCGCCGAACTCGAGGGCCTTCTCGAGCCGGAACTTGTTGGAGTCGATCGCGATGACCCGGGAGGCGCCCCACAGGCCGGTGGTCAGGATGGCGGCCAGTCCCACGGCGCCGGCGCCGACCACGGCGACGGTGCTGCCCGGCCGCACCTCGCCGGCCAGGACACCGACCTCGTACCCGGTGGGCAGCGCGTCGGCCAGGAAGATCGCCTGCTCGTCGGCCACGTTCCCGGGCACGGCGTAGAGCGACGTGTCGGCGTACGGCACCCGGACCAGCTCGGCCTGGGTCCCGTCGATGAGATGGCCGAAGATCCAGCCGATCCCGCCGACGGTCTGGCAGTGCGACGGCATGCCGCGCTGGCAGTACTCGCAGCGGCCGCACTTGGTGATCGCCGGCACCAGCACCCGGTCGCCGGCGGCGAACCCCTTGACCGCGTCGCCGGTCTCGACGACCGTGCCGACCGCCTCGTGGCCGAGGATTCGCCCGTCGGTCACGGCGGCCACGTCGCCGTGCAGGATGTGCAGGTCGGTGCCGCAGATCGTGGTGGTGTCCACCCGGACGACCACGTCGGTCGGCTCCTGGATCGTCGCGTCGGGAACGTCCTCCCAGGACTTCTGCCCGGGGCCGTGATAGACGAGGGCCTTCATGCCGACCGACGTTAATCGCGGCTTCTCGCGCCAGGCGTCGCAAAATGCGACGTATGCTCCCGGGAGCGCTCCCATCGATACCCGTGAATGGAGTACTCATGCGAAGACTTCTGCTCTCCGTCCTGCTGGCGCTGACGGCCGTGATCGCCGTGGCGCCCGCCGCCCACGCCGCCACCCCGGTGCGGATCATGCCGCTCGGCGACTCGATCACGGCCGGCCCGGGCTGCTGGCGGGCCAAGCTCTGGCATCGCCTCCAGACCGCCGGCTACACCAACGTCGACTTTGTCGGCACCCAGTCGGACGGCGGGGGCTGCAATCCCGGGTACGCGTACGACTTCGACCACGAGGGACACGGCGGGTACGCGGCCACCGGGATCGCCGCCAACGACCAGCTGCCGCCGTGGCTGGCCGCCGCCAAGCCCGACGTCGTGCTCATGCACCTGGGCACCAACGACATGTGGGGCGGCTACATCCCGCTCGCCGACAAGCTGGCCGCCTTCACCAAGCTGGTCGGCCAGATGCGCGCCCAGAACCCGGCCATGAAGATCGTCGTCGCGCAGATCATCCCGATGAGCGCGGCCGCCTGCGCCACCTGCCCGGCCGACGTGGTGGCGCTGAACAACGCGATCCCGGCGTGGGCGGCCGGGCTCAGCACGGCCGCGTCACCGATCGTCGTGGCCGACCTGTGGAGCGGGTACGACGCGGTCGCCGACAACGTGGACGGCGTGCACCCGAACGACACCGGCTTCCAGAAGATGTCCGACGCCTGGTATCCCTCGCTCGCGGCCGTGCTCGGCGGCGCGATCCCATCGACCACCCCGCCAACCACGCCGCCGACCACCACGCCGCCCGTTGGTGGCTCCTGCACCGCGACCTACCGGGTCGCCTCGCAGTGGACGGGCGGCTTCCAGGGCGAGGTCACCGTCACCAACGGCTCGGCGTCGGCCACCGGCGGCTGGACCGCGACCTTCACCTTCGCCAACGGCCAGACCGTGAGCCAGGCCTGGAACGCCACGGTCACCCAGGCCGGCGCCACGGTGACCGCCCGCAACGCCGACTGGAACGGCCGCCTCGCCGCGGGCGCGTCCGCCACGTTCGGCTTCCTCGCCTCGTCCGCCACCACGAACACGCCCCCGGCCGTCTCCTGCGCCGTGACCTAGCGGGTCAGACGGCGACGTCGACGTAGATCCGGTTGCTCAGCTCGCCGACGTGGTATTTCCGGACGCCGTCGACGCCGAGCGCGATCGAGACGTAGCCCTCGTAATCGCCGGCCAGCGCGTACGCCTCGATGCCGGCCAGACCGGTGCGGTGGACGCCGCTCACGGTCGGCGTGCCGTCCGGGCGGTGTGCCTGGGCCGGGTGCAGCACGATGAGGAGGTACGCCGTGCCGGGCACCGACATCGGCTGGTCGGAGCCGTCGCGGCGTACCTCGGAAACGTATTTGACCGTATAGCCCGGAAGGTTGCCCGGGATGTCGAACACGATCCGGTCGTAGCCGTCGTGGGCCGCGTAGCGAACTCCGGAGAGCACGGGCACCGGGGGGACGGGCGGGTCGTGCCGGACGGTGGTGGGCGTCGTCGCCCAGCCGGCGCCGGTCGTGGCCGCTATCGGCCGCGCCTTCGAGGTGAGGGGCGGGGACGCGGCGGTGCCGCGGGCGGTGGTGGCCGGCGTGCTGCCGGCGGCCGTGGCCGGCGTGCTGCCGGCGGTCGTGGTCCGCGGGCCGCCGGCGCAACCGGTGGCGACCGCGAGTGTGGTCAGGATGATGAGTGCTTTCGTTCCCCTCATGGCCGGGGCCTCCGTCGAGAGTGCAGGGTGAGACCAGGCTAGGAACTCCGGGCGGCCGTGTAATCCCAGGTTCGTGCCGTGACTTTCGGTCACGGCGATCTCGACGGTATGGTGTGGCTCACAACACCAGCACGGTCTCGCGGCCGCGGCGCGGAGGTGAGAGGGTGCCGGTCACCGGTCAGCGCGTGGTGCGCCGGGCACTGGGGCGCAGGCTGACGCGGTTACGCGTGGCCAACGGCAAGAGCAGGCGCGAGGTCGCGGAGGCCAAGCTCGGCATCTCCGAGCCGACCCTGCACCGCATCGAGACCGGCAAGGTTCCGGTCACCGTCGCCAACGTGCGCGCGTTGTGCTGGCTGTACGGAGTGGACGAGAGCGTCGCCAACGCGCTGTCCGACCTCGCGCTCGGCACGTCCCAGGAGGAGTGGTGGGACGCGAATCCCGTGATTCCGGACTGGTTCAAGCTCTACGTCGGCCTCGAGGCGAGCGCGAGCGCCATCCGCACGTACGAGGGCGAGGTGGTCCCCGGCGAGCTGCAGACCGAGCAGTACGCCCGCGCCATCTACGGCGCCGAGCAGCCCGCGGAGACCGAGACGACCGAGCGGCACGTGAAGCTGCGGATGCAGCGCCAGGCCGCGATGGCGTCGCGGCACCCGAAGCCGTGCCTGGTCACCGTGCTCGGCGAGGGCGTGCTGACCCGGCAGGTGGGCGGCCCCGGCGTGCTCGCCGAGCAGATCGAGCACCTGTGCGCGGCGGCCCGGCAGGAGCACGTCGAGATCAGGGTGCTGCCGTGGTCGGCCGGCGCGCACGCCGCCATGGCCGGGGCATTCCGGATCATGGATTTCGAGGACGCCGAGGACCCCGACGTGGTCTACCTCGAGTCCCACGTCGGGGCGCTGTACCTGGAGGAGCCGGCCGAGGTGCGGGAGTACCGGCGCATCTTCGACCTGATCTGCGACGCCTCCGTGCCGATCGCGGAGTTCCACGCATCGAACGGGGGCAGGAACCCACATGACTGAGGCCAAGGCCGCGACCGCCGCCCGGATGTACGACTACTACCTCGGGGGCGTGCACAACTTCCCGGCCGACCGGGCGGCCGCCGACGCCGTCATCGAGCGGTTCCCGTTCATTCCCGAGGCGGCCCGGGCCAACCGCGCCTTCGTGGTGAACGCGGTGCGGCACCTGTCCGAGTCCGGCATCCGGCAGTTCCTCGACATCGGCTCCGGCATCCCGACCGTCGACAACGTGCATTCGATCGCCCGGCGGATCCGGCCCGGGACGCGGGTCGCCTACGTCGACATCGACCCGGTGGCGGTGGCCGAGAGCCTCGACATCCTCGACGGCGACACCGACGCGGTGGCGGTGCTCGGCGACGCGCGGCAGCCGCGGGCCGTCCTCGACCACCCCGAGGTGCGCCGCCTGCTCGACTTCGACGAGCCGATCGGCGTGATCCTGGCCGCCGTGCTGCACTTCGTCCCCGAGCACGAGGTCGCGGACGAGGCGGTGGCAACCCTGATCGGCGCGGTCGCCCCCGGAAGCCACTTCGTCATCTCACACAGCGCCACCGAGAGCTTCGCGCTGTTCACCGCGACCGAGGACGTCTACCAGCGCCGGACCGCGACCCCCGGCACCATCCGCACCCGCGCCGAGGTCGAGAGCCTGTTCACCGGCCTCGACGTGATCGACCCCGGCGTGGTCTGGGCCCAGGAGTGGCGAGCCGGCGCCGTCGTGGACCGGGTCGAGAGCCCCCGGGCCGGCGGCATCTGGGCCGGGGTCGGCCGCAAGCCCTGACCTCAGCCGGACAGCAGCCCGTCGAACTCGCCCTTCTTAGCGCCGTCGAGGAACGAGTCCCACTCCTCGACGGTGAAGTGCACGGTGCTCACCTCGGGCCGCTTGCTGTTGCGCACCTCGATCAGACCCGCGTGCCGCCGGACCTCGACGCAGCTACCGCCGTTGCCGGTCGACCGGCTCGACATCATCCACTCCAGGTCGCCCTGCATGATCCCCGCTCCTCTGCCATAACACGGCCGTTACTCTTCGTAATTCCGGAAGGGCATAGACCGCCGAAATTTCGGAAATAAGGCGCCAAATACCGCCGTCGGGCTCCGTCTTTCTTTCTTCATGAAATTTTGCGTACCGAGCGTAGGCGATGGCAAGCGCCCCAGCGAGACGTCGGCCTGAACTTCTGCACCGTGAAATCTTGCACGGTGGAAGTTTGACAGGGGATGATGACCATCCATCCCACCGTCCGCTGTGGTCAGAGGGGGACCTCAATGGATATCGTCCATCGCGCCGTCGGCCTGGCCGCGGCGATGCCGGACGGTGAGGAGGCCGCCGAGTCCGAGCTGACCCGGCTGCGGGCGCAGGTCGCCGTGCTGGAGTCCGAGCGCGCCGCACTGTGGTGGGCCATCCACCACGACGAGCTCACCGGCCTGGCCAACCGCCGTCTGCTCAACGCCGTCGGCCCGGCGATGCTCCGCGAGGCCACCCGGTTCGCGGTGCTGGTGCTCGACCTGAACGGCTTCAAGCCGGTGAACGACCGCTACGGCCACGCCGTCGGCGACGAGGTGCTGTGCACGGTCGGCCGGCGGCTGTCCGCGGGCCTGGCCGGCGACCTGGCGGTCCGCCTGAGCGGCGACGAGTTCGCGGCCGTAGTCACCGAGTCCTCGCTGGCCGGCCCCCTCCGCGACTGGCCGGCCCTGGTCGGCGCGATCTCCGACGCGGTCGCCGAGCCGATGACCATCGGCGGCTTCCGGCTCGCGGTCACCGCGTCGATCGGCGTCACCATCGGCAACCGCCGGCCGGCGACGATGACCGAGCTGGTCCGCCGAGCCGACCTGGCGATGTACCACGCCAAGACCAACCGGCGCCGCTGGCACATCGCCTGGGACCAGCCCTAGCGGTCAGGCGGGAGGCGGGATGGATCCCGCGGCGGATTTTCTGCTCAGTTGTTCGGCGACGGCCTTGCCGTAGATCTCGCTGAGCAGGTCGATGGCTTGCCCGCGGCGGCCCTCATCGCCGAGTGCCGTCGCCACCGCCGCGGCGTTGCCGGGACTGGATTTTGCCAAACGCCGCAGCAGGTCGAGGCGATCCTGCTGCACCAGGATCCGCGCCAGCGTGGTCACGGACGAGGAGTCCAGCCCGAATCTTCTGGGGCTTTCCGCATAGGCGGAAAGCATCGGCGCGGCCTCGGCGTGTTGCTCGCGTTCCAGAGCCAGTTGCATGTAGCCGAGGCCGGCGAACCCGTCGCCGAGCTGGCCACGCCTCCTCAGCTCGTCGATGTCGCCCCGTTCGCGCAGCAGCGTGGCAAGCGGTGCCCGGAACCTCGGCGTCCTGCTTCGGTCGGCGTGCGGCCGAAGCAGGGCGATCGCGGCGTCGATGTCGCCGAGGTCGGTGAGCAGCGCGACCAGGTGAGGGACCGCCTTCGCGTCGCGGGCCGCCCAGGCGCGCAGCCGAGTCTGATCCGTGCGTCGGCGGAGGAAGGCGAAAAGGTGCTCCGCGGCCTCTTGATGGAATCCATAGATCGTCTTTTCCCGCGCGGCGCGCTCTTCGAGCACCTCGATCGCGCCGCGGATGTCGCCCTGGTCGGCCTGGAGGTCGGCGAGCGCGGTGGCACAAGGGCTGTCGTGTCGAGAATGACGCCGCAGGGTCCCGGCCGCCCGATCCCGGTCGCCACATCGCAGCAGCAGGCCGGCCAGCTCTTTGGCGGCGAGGGCACTTCCGCGAGCGTGGGGTCGCAGCACGGCGATCGCGTCGTCGACACCTGTCCGGTCGGCGAGGAGCGTGGCCAGGAGAACAGCCGCGTCGACCTGCACCGGCGCCGCGGGACGCAGGATGGCGATGGCCTGATCGGGCCGGCCATTGCGCACGTACAGGCCGGACAATGGTTCGGCCGCGTCGTACTCGTGCTTTGCGTCGACGAGTGGGAGCAGCGCCGCCTCGTCGCCGAGGCTCTCGAGCAGCACGATCAGCTCGTGCCGTGCGTACTTGTCGCCTCGCGCGGCCCGCGCGGTCAACGCGTCCTTATCGCCCAGTTTGGCCAGGAGGTCGGCGAGGCTGATGGCCGCAAGCTTGTTCCCTCGATCCGCCATGCGGGTCAAGCCGGCAACGTCCCCGCGCGAGGCCAGCCTCTCCAGGTCCTGTCTCGCCAGTATCCGCCTGGCGGACGGAAGGCGTCGGCGGATCCAGGTGTCCGACGACTGTGATCGCCTGATGACGATCGCCATGATCTCCGGATCCGCGGTCAAACCGAGTTCCATGGCACGCCCGTACGCCTCGGAGCGATCGCCTCGCAGGATGGCGGCGCGTTCGAGCGCCACCGCCTCGCGGATGTCGCCGCGGCCTCGGAGGCGGCCGCTCATGTGCCGCACCGCTTGGATGAAACCCTGCTCGGCCAGGGCGCGCAGCTCGGCCTCGTCGCCACTCTCGAGCAGATGCTCGGCGAGCGCGTTGGCGGCGTCCTCGCGTCCCCGCCGAGCCTCCTCCCGGAGCAACGTCACTGACGCCTCGGTCTCGCCGCGGCTGTGCAGCAGCCCGGCCAGTATCACGGTGGCGTCCCCGTCGTGCCGGGCAGCCCGACGGCGGAGGATGGTCAGCACGGTTTCGCTGTCGCCGGCGTCCGCCGCGGAGTCGGCGAGCTCGCGCTGCGCGGGCAGGTCGCCCGCGGCGGCCAGTTGGTACAGGGACCATCGCCGCGTCCGCATCGCCAGACGGTCGTTGATGAGCGCGTGCCGGAACTGCCAGACGGAGCCGCTGCGGCGCAGCACGCCACGGGTGTAGGCGTCCTCGGCGAACCGGGTGGTGCGCAGCGGCAGCCAGCCGCGGACGACGAGCAGCAGATGGTTCGCCTGGTGCTCGGCCCAGGGCCAACCGGGCCCGCTCAGCAGCGCGGCGCCGCCGAGCACCAGCGCGGCGGTCACCGTCCAGCTCCGGCGATCATCGGCCGCCTGCCACGCTGCCATGATCGCGAAGGCGCCGGTACCGAGCAGCCACCAGGCTCCCATGCGCAGCCATGGTGCACGTGGCCGCCGCAACGAGGTAACGATCACGTAGGCCGAGGCGCCGGCCACGCCCGCGACCACACCGGTCCAGGGCGCCTTGACCAGGATGCCGGTGGCCAATCCCGTGACGACGGCAAGCGAGGGTACGGCGGCGAACCGTAACCCGCGCTGGCCGTCGCCGTGCAGCGGCGCCCATTCAACACTGACCGCGAAGACGATGAATGCCGCCGCGATCGCTCCGCGGAGCGCGCCGGCGGCGTAACCGCATGCGGCGGCGGCCACCACGGCGGTGGTCGCCACCAGAAATTCGGCGACAGCGGGCCGGGCGTTCATGAGGGCGAAGGGGAGCGCGCGCCAGCCCAGGTCGCGGGTGCCCTGTTGGTAGGAGTGGTACGCGAGCGTGCCGAGCCATCGCGCTGCCCGCTCGGGCGGATAGCGGTGCAAAGGTGCTCCGGGAACCAGTCTCGGCTCGTCGGGGTCGTAGGCGACGTCCAGATAGCGGTCGATCAGGCGATAGACGATCGCGGTCCGGGTCCGCAAGGTCGTGAGCTCGGCCGGGTCGCTCCCCGGCTCTCGATAGGCGATGCGCGTCATCGCGACCATGAGGGGCGTGGTCAAGGTGGTGGCCAGGGCGCCGCCGGGTTGCTCGCGCAGGAGTGCGAACACCGGCTTCCAGCGAGCACGCTCCGCCCGCGGCCGGCCGAGGAAGGCGATCGCGTTCTCCAGGGCGACCGGCTGGATCTCGATCACCGCGGCGCGTTCGAGGTCACCGCGCCGGTCCCGCATGAACAGCGCGTACTCGCGGCTGCGGCAGGTCACGAGGACCGGTCGCCCCGACGACATGAACTCGTGGAGCCTGGTGATGGCGGCAGGGACGCGATCCGCGGGGAGCTCGTCCAAGCCGTCCAGGATCGGGAACACATGCTGGACGGGGGCCCGCTCGCCGTTGGTGCCCAGGGGCGTCATCAGCATGCGCGCGAGGTGTGCGCCGTTCTTCCCGGCGAACAGCTTCGGATGCTCCAGCCGAAGCCGTCCGATCACGAACTCATCGACCGATTCGGCCGTCGGGTCCCACGACGAGATCGGGAGGAACACCGGCACCGCGTCGTCGGCGGTCTGCTCCGCGAGCAGGCGACGCGAGAGCAGCAGCGCGAGGACGCTCTTGCCGGCGCCCGGCTCGCCGAGCACGATCAACTGACGGCGGGCGAGGCCGAGAAAGGCATCGACGATCTGGCCGACGTCGCCGTCGAGAGGAAACCGTTCCCAGCCGTCCTCGTCGAACGGGTCTTCCGAGCCGTCGGTGTTCACCGGCCCCGAGGACCGGAATCGCACTTCGAGCGGTGGGGTCTGGCTTACGCCGTAATGCCATTCCTGCTTCTGGTAGGCGGTCAGGAGCCGTTGTGCGAGGTCTCGGACGGTGCGTTTGATTTCCGCGTCGTCGACGGAGTCACCGTCGCCTCGGGTCACCTCGCTCGCCGCCGCCGCCGCGATCAGAGCGCCGACCAGGCCCCACAACAACCACGGCCACCATCGCGCGTCGACCTGGACCGTATTGGTGGCGAGATTTCCGATCAGCGCCAGCGCCGCCCCGACGAACAGCGCGGCGGAGGAATGCTGCCACCACCTCCTGCCCGGTCGACTCACACCACCACTGTGCCAACACTGTCAACCGGCTACGCGGCGCCGGATTCGTCGAGATACCAGGCGGCGGTGGCCGGGGGAAGGACGCGGTCGGCGGCGATCGGGTCACTGGTCAACAGCAACTTTCCCCGTACGCCGGGCGGCGTCGCGGCCGGGCGGTCGCCCGCGTTGAGCACGCAGAAGAAGCCGGGGGCGCGCTCGAAGGCCAGCACGTCCGGGGTGGCCGGCAGCCAGGTCAGGGTCTCGGCACCGGCGGCGGTCACGGCGGCTCGGTGGCGGAGCGCGGCGCGGTAGAGCGACAGCATCGACGAGCCGTCGGCGGCCTGCCGGTCCGCGGTCAGGTCGGCCCACGCCGGCGGCTGCGGCAGCCACGTCGCGCCGGGGCCGAAGCCGAACGGCGGGGCGGCGCCGGACCAGGGGAGCGGCACCCGGCAGCCGTCCCGGCCCGGGTCGGCTCCGTTCGTACGGTGGAAGGAGGGATCTTGTCGCAGCTCGGCGGGCAGGTCCTGAACCTCGGGCAGGCCGAGCTCCTCGCCCTGATAGACGTAGGCCCCGCCGGGCAGGGCGAGCATGAGCAGCGCCGCGGCCCGGGCCCGCCGGAGGCCGGTCGGGCCGCCCCCGTAGCGGGTGACGTGCCGGACCACGTCGTGGTTGGACAGCACCCACGTGGCCGGAGCGCCGACCTCGGTCAGCGCCCGCATGCTCTCGTCGACGGCGTGCCGGAGCGCCTCGGCGTCCCAGGGCGCCAGCAGGAACGTGAAGTTGAACGCGGTGTGCAGCTCGTCGGGGCGCAGGTAGCGGGCGAGCCGCACCGGGTCGGCCACCCAGATCTCGCCCACGAAGGTCCGGTCACCGGGGTAGGTGTCGCTGATCCGCCGCCAGTCGCGGTAGACGTCGTGCACCTCGTCGAGATCCCAGTGCGGGTGGCCCGCGACGGCCGGGCCCGAGGTGGCGTGCGCGGCGCCGAGGTCGGTCATCGCCGGGTCCTTGGCCAGGCCGTGCGCGACGTCGATGCGGAAGCCGTCGACCCCCCGATCGAACCAGAACCGCAGGATCGAGCGGAACTCCGCCCGTACGTCCTCGTTGGTCCAGTCCAGGTCGGGCTGTTGCGGCGCGAACAGGTGCAGGTACCACTGCCCGTCGGCGACCCGGGTCCAGGCCCGGCCGCCGAACGCGCTTCCCCAGTTGTTGGGTGGCCGGGATCCCTGCCCGTCGCGGAACAGGTACCGGGCCCGCTCGCGACTGCCGGGCGGCGAGGCGAGAGCGGCCCGGAACCACGGGTGCTCGTCGGAGGTGTGGTTGGGCACGAGGTCGAAGATCACCCGGAGGCCGTGCTCGTGCGCCTCGTCGATCAGCGCCTCGGCGTCGGCGAGGGTGCCGAAGCGCGGGTCGACGTCGCGGTAGTCCGCCACGTCGTAGCCCGCGTCGGCCTGCGGCGACGGATAGAACGGATTGAGCCAGAGCGCGTCGACACCCAGGTCACGCAGGTACGGCAGGCGGGATCGGACGCCCGGCAGGTCGCCGATCCCGTCGCCGTCGGAGTCCGCGAAACTCCGCACGTAGACCTGGTAGATGACCGCGTGGCGCCACCAGGGGCCCGCGGGGCTCATCCGGTCCTCCCTCAGTCGGTGGCGCGGTGGCTGCCGCCGTCGGTGGCAGGTTCGGTGGCGGTGTCGCCGGCGAGGAGGTTCTTGCCGGACGCCGCGTCGAACAGATGGATCTTCGCCGTGTCGTACCAGAGCCGGGCGTTCCGGCCGCGGCGGACGTCGGACGCGGCGTCCAGCCGGGCGGTGATCGAGGTGCCGGCGCCGTGCATGTCGTTGCCCGTGTCCTTGGCCAGGTCGTCGAGCTCGGCCGAGTGCGCGCCCTCGCCCGTGACGGTGAAGTACGCGTAGACGTCCGACCCCATTGCCTCGACGATGTCGATCGGCGCGTCGAAGGTCGCGCCCGGCTTGTCGCCGACCATGGACGCGTCCTCGAAGTGCTCGGGCCGGATGCCCACGACCACCTCCCGGTCGCCGGCCGCGCTGTCCAGCGCCTGCCGGGACCGGTCGGGCAGCTGGGCCTCGCCGAGGGCGGTCACCACGGTGCCGCCCCCGCGTAGCTGCCCGGGCAGGAAGTTCATCGACGGGCTGCCGATGAAGCCGGCCACGAACAGGTTCGACGGGTGGGCGTACAGGTGGGCGGGGGTGCCGACCTGCTGCACGACGCCGGCGCGCATGACCACGACCCGGTCGCCGAGCGTCATCGCCTCGGTCTGGTCGTGGGTCACGTACAGCGTCGTGGTGCCCAGCGACTTCTGGATGCGGGAGATCTGCGTACGCATCTGGACGCGCAGCTTGGCGTCCAGGTTCGACAACGGCTCGTCCATGAGGAACGCCTTGGGGGAGCGGACGATCGCCCGTCCCATGGCGACGCGCTGCCGCTGGCCGCCGGAGAGGTTGGACGGCTTGCGGTCCAGGTGCTGGGTCAGCTCCAGCATCTCGGCCGCCTCGTCCACCTTCTGCCGGATGGTCACCTTGTCCATCCCGGCCAGGCGCAGCGGGAAGCCCATGTTCTCGCGGACGGTCATGTGCGGGTACAGCGCGTAGGACTGGAACACCATGGCGATGTCGCGGTCCTTGGGCGCCTTGTCGTTCACCACCTGACCGTCGATGATCAGCTTGCCGGCGGTGATGTCCTCGAGGCCGGCCACCATGTTGAGGGTGGTCGACTTACCGCAGCCGGACGGGCCGACCAGGATGATGAACTCGCCGTCGGCGATGTCGAGGTTGAAGTCGTCCACAGCCAGCGACCCGTCGGGGTAGCGCTTGACGACATGCTCCAGAACGATCTCGGCCATTTCGGCTCCTCAGGGTCTCGTCGGTCAGCCCTTGACCGCGCCGGAGGTCAGGCCGGCGACGATGCGCCGCTGGAAGACCAGCACGAACAGCACGATGGGGATGGTGATGACCACGGCCGCGGCCGCGATCGGTCCGGTCGGCTTCTCGAAGGTGGTGGCGCCGGTGAAGTAGCTCATCGCGGCCGGCACGGTCCGCGCCCTCGACGTCGAGGTCAGCGACAGGGCGAACAGGAAGTCGTTCCAGCACGCGATGAAGACCAGGATCGCCGTGGTGAACACGCCGGGCATCGCGAGCGGCGTGATGACCTGCCGGAACGCCTGGTACGGAGTGGCGCCGTCCATCTTCGCCGCCTTCTCCAGGTCCCACGGGATCTCCCGGAAGAACGCCGCGAGCGTGTAGATCGCCAGCGGCAGCGCGAAGGTGATGTACGGGATGATCAGGCCGGGCCACGTGTCGAACAGCCGCAGCGCCGTCTCGATCTTGAACAGCGGGGTGACGAGCGCGATCTGCGGGAACATCGAGATCAGCAGGGCGAGCGCCACGATCGCCTTCTTGCCCGGGAACTGCAGACGAGCGATCGCGTACGCCGCCATGGTGCCGAGCACGATGGCGACCAGTGTCGAGATCAGGCAGATCCCGATCGAGTTGATCAGTGAGCGTACGAAGTCCTCGTTCTTGAAGATCGCCTTGTAGCTGTCCCCGGTGGGGCTGGTCGGAAAGTACTTGCCGTCGTTGAGCGTGGCGGCGTCCTTCACGGACAGCGAGAAGAGCCAGAACACGGGAATGAACGCGTACAGCAGCACGATGATGTTGATTCCCCACCACATCAGCTTGCGGTTGGTCGTCTCGGGCTGCATGGTTACCGCCTCCCTCCGGCGTCGGCTCCCGGTGCGGCCGCGCCGAAGAGCTTGATGAACAGGAACGCGATGATGCCGGTGGTGAGGAAGATCAACACCGACATGGCCGAGCCGATGCCGAGGTTCAGCCCGCGGATCAGGTTGCTGTAGGTGATCATCGACACCGAGCTGGTGTGGTTGGCCCCGTTGGTGAGGATGAAGATGTTGTCGAAGATCCGGAACGCATCGAGCGTGCGGAACAACAGCGCGACCAGGATGGCCGGCTTGATCAGCGGCACCGTGACCATCCAGAAGCGTTTCCACGCCGAGGCGCCGTCCATCGAGGCCGCCTTCAGTAGGTCCTCGGGGACCAGCGCGAGGCCGGCCATGAGCAGCAGCGCCATGAACGGGACCGTCTTCCAGACCTCGGCCAGGATGATGATCGCGATCGAGCTGCCGAACTTGGTCAGCGGCGCCGAGCCGCTCGGCGCGAGCCAGCCCAGATCCTCGGTCCAGGCGAAGCGCCAGGAGAACGCGGCGACCACGGTCACGATCGCGTACGGGATCAGGGCCGACGTCCGCACCAGCCCGCGCCCGACGATCGTGCGGTGCATGACGATCGCCAGCGCCATGCCCAGGGCCAGCTCGAGGGCCGCGCTGACCACCGTGATCAGCATGGTCACGCCGAACGCGGTCCACCAGATCGGGCTGGACAGCACGGTGATGTAGTTATCGAACCAGATGAACTTGTTGTCGTTGGGCTTGCGCAGGTCGGCCCGGTTGAGCGACAGCCAGACCGCGTAGAGGACCGGGTAGGCGGTCACCAGGAGCATGATGGTGACCGCGGGAGCCACCAGGAGGAGCCCGAGCTTGCGTTCCGCTCGCTTGGCCTCGTTGTCGCGCTGGCGTGCGATCTGGGTGGTCTCGTCTTCGATTCGGGTATCGGCCGTCTCCGCGGCCGCCGGTGTCGGCATTGCGGTCACGGCAGGATCCCCTTGCCCTCGATCGCGGCTTGAATCGACTTGCGGAGCTTGTCCGCGGACGCCTGCGGGTTGATCTTCCCGGGCGGCGACAGCGTGGTGGAGACGATGGTGGAGATGTTCTGGTAGACCGGCGAGATCGGGCGCGGCACGGCGTTCTTCAGCTCGGTCAGCATGACGTCCTTCATCGGGTACGCCTTGATGAACTCGGGGTTGTCGAACACGGTGCCCAGGGCCGGCACGTCACCGGCGTCGATCGCGGCGCTCAGCGCGTTCTTCTCGTTGCGCATGCACATGCCGGCCTCGAACGCCTCGGCCGGGTGCTTGCTGTACGTGCTGATCGCGTAGTTCATCCCGCCCAGCGTCACCTTGGGCTCGCCGCCGTTGATCGACGGGTACGGCGCGAAGCCGAGGTCGTCCACGAGCTTCGGGTTGGCCTCGCGCATGGCGCTGAGCACGTACGGCCAGTTGAGCGAGAAGGCCGACCGTTCCGCCTGCAGGTCGGCGAAGACCTCCGGCTCCTGGGCGTTGGACAGCGAGTCGCTGGTGACACCGGAGCTGGCGAGCCGCCGCATCATGGCCAGGGCCTGCACGGTCTTGTCGTCGATGGTGGGCGCCGTGCTGTCCGCGTTGACCAGCGTGCCGCCGTACCCGGTCACCAGGTTGTTGATGTTGACGACGTAGCCCTCGTACTGGGCGGCGGTCAGGCCGATCTCGTACGGCTTGCCCTGCGCCTTGAGCTGCTGCGCCATCTGGATCATCTCGTCGAAGGTCTTCGGCGGCGTCGGCACCAGCGACTTGCGGTACCAGAGCAACTGCACATTGGTCGTACGGGGAATGCCGTACAACTTGTCCTTCCAGGTGGCCGTGTCGATCGGCGGCTGCAGGGTGTCCTTGATGGCCTGCGCCTTCTCGTCGCCGGTCAGCTCGCGGATCCAGCCGGCCTCGGCGAACTCGGCGGTCCAGGTCACGTCCATGCCGAGCAGGTCCATGCCCGAGTCGTGCGCCGCGAGCCGGCGTACGAACTGGTCGCGCTGGCCGTCGGCGTCGCTCGGCAGCAGGTTCCCGACGATCGTGTAGCGGCCCGCGGCCGCCTGGTTGCAGTTGGCGATGATCTTGTCAAAGCCGGTGCCGCTCGCTCCGCCGTACAGGTTGACCACGGTCCCCTGGGGACCGCTGGAGCAGGCCGCGAGTGATGCCATGAGGGTGAGCACGCACAGGGTCGCCGTCCATCGAGCCGGGCGTTCGCTCACCTCTGTCGGATGTAGAAGCCTCATTGATCCTCCGTCCGCCAATTACTGGGTTATGACGTAGATCACAACGGTTTTCAGACTTGCACATCCCGTTGGGAAGCGCGAGTCGTGGCTAATCCGATTTTGCGAATCTCCCGGGGTGCACCGGTTGACGGCATCAATAGCCGTCGATTAAACAAGACGAATGATCCGGGCATTGCTGGTCACCGTCCTGTCCGCGGTAACGATCGGCGCCGGCGGCGCCTCCCCGGCGTGGGCGGGCGGCGATCCCACGCAGCCCACCGGCGGCCCCTGCCAGTACACGCCGACGCCCGACGATCCGGCCGCGCGCCCGGTGCCGCTGCCCCGCGACCCGGCCCGGACGCCGTCGCACGGCTACGCGCCGGTGCTGCTGAGCACCAACCTCGGCCCGATACCGGTGCGGCTCGACCGGGCGGCGGCGCCGTGCACGGTGCAGAGCTTCCTGCACCTCGTGCGGCACCGCTTCTACGACCGGACCATCTGCCACCGGCTCACCGCGTACCCGACGCTGAGCGTGCTGCAATGCGGCGACCCGACCGGCACGGGCGAGGGCGGCCCCGGCTACAGCTTCAAGGACGAGCTGCCGACGAACCTGCCGCCGGCGCCGACCGACCCGACCGGCGCGCGCCGCGTCTACGCCCGGGGCGTCCTGGCCATGGCGAACGCCGGGCCGGACACCAACGGCAGCCAGTTCTTCCTGGTCTACGCCGACTCCGCGTTGCGGCCGAACTACACGATCTTCGGCTCGGTCGGCCCGGTGGGCCTGCGCACCCTCGACCGGGTGGCCGCCGGCGGCATCGAGCCCACCCCCGACGACCCGGCCCCCGTCGACGGCGCGCCGGCCCACCGCACCGAGATCATCAAAGCCTGGAGCTGGTGAGGCGAGCGGTCGCTATTCCGGCGGGTAGAGGGCCGTGCCCCATTGCTGGTTCTTGCTGCCGTCGGGCCACCACAGCACCACTTCGGCCCCGTTGTCCGTCCGTCCCGCCGCAACGCCCGCTACCCAGCTCGACGAGGTCGAGTAGAACCCGTTGTAGTTCGCCAGCAGCTTGGTCCCCGGGTAGCTCGGGTTGTCGAACAGCAGCCAGTACTGGTCCGGGCTGGAGACGCAGCGGTAACCGACGATGCGGGCCCCGGCCGCGGTGCTGCGATTGGCGACGGCCAGGCACTCCTCCTTCTGGTTGACCAGTTCGTACCAGCACTGGGACCCGTCCCAGCGGCAGTTGCCCCAACGCCACATCTGATCGTCGTTCGTCGTGCAGTCCCAGATTCCGGCGAGGCCGGCACTGATGCCGATGCATCGGTGCGAGGGGACGTTCTGCATGGTCGCCCTCGAGGAAGTGCCGCCGCCCAGCCGCGGCGCCTGAGCCGGACGAAGGGCTCGTTCGTGCAGGACTCGCAGTTCGGCCGGGGACGGCTTCGCGACGCCGCTCGCCGGCTCGGCGGCCGCTGCCGGCCGGGTAGCCGTCACCACGAGCAGGACAGCAACCATGAGCAGGGACAGCATTGTCCGGATCGGCCGTCGGCCGGCGCCAATTGGCATGATCATCTTGGTACTCCCTTCGGTGCCGAACGACAGGGCGGGTCGCGCCCCGCGGACGTCTGTTCGCTGTACGTGTCACGCCCGGTCTCGGGTGGTTCGGGTGGTAGGCGGGTTCGACCGCGTCGACGCCGTCGTAGATTCCGTCCGGCTTGAAGCCGCCCGCGTAGACATCCGGCGCCCTTCAGCCCGGCGGAAGCGGTGTAGGTGCGATTCTGAGCAGCCTCAAGTGTTTCCTCCCCGTGCGCACACCCGTTTCGGCCACACTGTTTCTTCGGAGGCGCCGCCGTGTCCAGGCCGCTGCGGAATGCCGCAACCGGCGCCGGGCCGGCGGTTGAGCGGCCGGCTCGCGGTCGCGGTGGACGCGATGGCGGCCTGCCGCCTTCGCCGCGTACATGGCGACGGTGCGGGCGTCGGCGGTGGGCTCGTCGGTCCACGGCAGGATCACCGCGAACTCGTCGCCGCCCAGGCGAGCGCCACGTCGCCGGCCTCGTGGCCGAAGGCGTCGTTCACCGGCTTGAAGCCGTCGAGGTCGATGTAGAGCAGCGCCGTCGGGCCGACCGACGCGCCGAGCGCGGCCGCCCACCGGTCGTGGAAGCGGCGACGGCTGGCCAGCCCGGTCAGCTGGTCGGTCGTGGCCTGCTCCTCGACCGCGCGCAGCGCGCCGGAGAGCAGTCGCACCAGGCCCTGGAGCCGGGCGATGACCAGCAGGAACAGCACCGTGCGGCCGGCCACGATGACGGGCACGTCGATCGGCATGCCGCGCAGCCGCTCGATCGCGAGCACGGCCGGCGCCACCAGGCTGGCCACGGCCGGCGCGACGATCCGGCCGCGCGGCGCGGCGCCCTCGGCCACCAGCAGCGCCAGCACGCTCGCCACGATCAGCCGGAACGCCGCCGGGCGCTCGCCGCGGCCGGTCACCAGGCGGCCCAGCACGGCCGGCACCAGGATGTCGGAGACCGGGTAGGCCGGCGACACGGCCCGGTCCAGCAGCGAGAGGTCGTCGGCGCGGACGTACGGGACGATCAGGAAGACCCAGGAGAGCATGGCGGCGCCGGTCGAGATCATCAGCGCGTCGAGCAGCCCGGGCAGGTCCTTGCCGGGGCGGCGGGCGCGGACCAGACCGACCACGGCGATCGCCAGCATGACGGCGAAGCTCAGGTGGAGCACGCCGGCCACCCAGGTCTGGATCCAGTAGAGACCTACCAGGCGGCGGGCCGCCATCTGCTGGTCAGCACCTCCTGCAGATCGGCGCGCGGCGAGCGGCCCTGCGGAATCAGGACAGGCGGGACGCCTGGGACTCCAGGTAGCGCTGCTCGGGCAGGCTCAGCGTCAGCTTCGCGGCCCGCCGGTACTCGCCGCAGGCCGCATCCCGCGCGCCCGACCTCTCCAGCAGGTGGGCCCGGACCGCGGCCACCCGGTGCTCCACCGCCGGCGACAACGACTCCAGCTCCCGCAGCCCGACCAGCGGCCCGTCCACCTCGGCGAGCGCGACGATCCGGTTCAGCGTCACCATCGGGCCCGGCGCGAGCGCCTCGAGCAGCCGGTACAGCTGGAGGATCTGCGGCCAGTCGGTGCGGTCGGCGGCCGGTGCCTCGTCGTGCACGGCCGCGATCGCCGCCTGCACCTGGAACGGGCCGACCGGGAACCGCTTCAGGGCGTCGGTGATGATGTCGATGCCCTCGGCGATGGCGGCCTGATCCCATTTCCCGCGGTCCTGCGCGGCGAGCGGCACGAGCGCGCCGTCGGGACGGGTCCGGGCCGGCCGCCGCGCGTCGGTGAGCAGCATCAACGCGAGCAACCCGGCCACCTCGCCATCGTCCGGGAGCAGGTCGCGCAATTGCCGGGTCAGCCGGATCGCCTCGGCGCTCAGCTCGACCCGGTGCAGCGATCCGCCCGAGCTTGCCGTCGATCCCTCGTTGAAGATCAAATACAGCACCTGTCGTACGCCGGTGAGCCGCTCGCCGATCTCCGAGGCGGGCGGCATCGCGAACCGCGCGCCGGTCTCCCGGATGCGCTGCTTGGCCCGGCTGATCCGCTGCCCGACGGTCGCCTCCGGCACGAGCAGGGCCCGGGCGATCTCGGCCGTGGTCAGGCCGCCGACCGCGCGCAGGGTCAGCGCCACCTGCGCCGGCGGCGACAGGGCGGGGTGGCAGCAGAGCACCAGCAAGGTCAGCTCGTCGTCACCGCGTACCTCCGGTGGCGGATCCTGGGGAATCGCCTCCCGGCGCCGTCGCGCCTGCTCGTTCCGCACCATCTCGATGTGGCGGCGCGCCGCCACCCGGATCAGCCACGCCGCCGGATCATTCGGGACGCCCTCGTCGGGCCACTGCTTCGCGGCCGCCAGCAGCGCCTCCTGCACGGCGTCCTCGGCCGCGTCGAAGTCGCCGTAGCGGCGCGCGACCGCGGCGAGGGCCCGCGGCGCGGACGCACGCAGCAGGTCCTCGAGCCCGGTCAGAACTCCCATCCGCTCATGTCGAGCACCGGGCGCACCTCGACCTCGGTGTACTTCGCGTCGGGCACCTTGGCCGCCCACGCGACCGCCTCGTCCATGGTCGGGCAGTCGATCAGGTAGAAGCCGGCCAGATGCTCCTTGACCTCGGCGTACGGTCCGTCGGAGGCGATCGTGCGCTCCTCGCGCACCTTCACCCACCGGGCCAGCCCCGGATCGGCCAGCCCTTCCGAGACGACCAGCACGCCGGCGTCGCCCATCTCGGCGGACAGGCTCAGGTGGTCGCGGCCGAACGCCGTGCGCTCGTCGTCGGTCATCTTGTCCCAGGCGGCGAGGCTCCGGGCGTTCGACTGGATGAGGATCAGGTATTTCATGGTCTCTCCCTCTGGCTCTCCGGCTCTCCGGCTCGCGACGAGCCTCACCAGGATGTCGAAACCGGCGCCGCTGCTTCGACGTACCCGCGAAGGTAAATCCTCAGGAGGTCGAGATGCAGGAGATCAAGGACGTCATCCTGGCCCGGGCGAAGGCCCTGGAGTCCGGCGACGCGGCGGCGGTGCAGGCCTACAACGCGACCGAGGTGGTGTCGTTCTCGCTGGCCCCGCCCCTGGGCGGCGCCGAGGCCGGCCGCGATCCGAAGCCGCTGCAGGCGTGGATCGACAAGTTCGACGCGCCGCCCCGCCGCGAGGTCAGCTCGTTGGAGATCACCGCCGACGGCGACGTCGCGTTCGCCACCAGCATCGACGCGATGACCGCCTCGACCGGCGGCCACGAGTTCACCCTGCACTACCGCGTGACGCTGGGCCTGCGCCGCATCGACGGCCGGTGGCTGGTCACGCACGAGCACGACTCGGTGCCCTTCCACATGGACGGCTCATTCCGCGCCGCGGTCGACCTCGAGCCCTGACCGCCCTGACCGCCCTGACCGCCCGGGCCGCTCGTCGTCGAGGAGGTCGAGCAGGTCGGGGCCCTCGTGGCCGGTGTCGCTGGTGCGGCCGACCAAGCCGAGCTGGGTCGCGCACTCGCGGCCGAAGCCCTTCACCATCCGGTCGGCCCGGGTCTGGTGCCCGCAGCGTGGGCACCGCCGCATCTCCGCCATGACGGCACAGTAATACGCCGCGGCGGCCGACGCGTGAATACGCCGCGGCGGCCGACGCGTGGTGACGCCGCGCCGGGCGGCGGCGGTGATGCCGGAGGTGGTGATGCCGCGCCGGGCGGCGGCGATGCCGGACGTGGTGATGCCGCGCCGGGCGGCGGCGGTGATGCCGGACGTGGTGACGCCGCGCCGGGCGGCGGCGGTGATGCCGGACGCGGTGACGCCCGGCCGTGACGGCGTGCACGGCCGGGCGTCAGCTTGGGTGAAGCGGTGGGTCAGGCCTCGAAGGACCGTCCCCGCCGGCGCTGCCAGAACAGCAGGGCCGCGCCGCCGCCCAGCAGCAGGATGCCGATCGCGGCGATCGCGGTCACGTTCGTGCCGGTGATCGGCAGGCCGGGCTCGCCGCCCCCGCCACCGCCGGCGGGCGGCTCGGCCACGACGCTGGTCGGCGGCGTGGTGCCGGTGCCACCGCCGGTGTCGCGCTTCTCGAGGGCGTCGCCGCCGAGCCAGCTCAGCTCGGTGTCGTCGCCGGCCTTCGCGTACGCCACCGGCTCGTACACCGACTCCTTGACCGTCGCCGGAAGCGCCGGGTGCTGGGTCGTGAAGGTCTTCGCCGGCATGGCGACGCTCGGCGCCTTGCCGAAGTCGACGCCGCCGAGGGCGAACTCCAGCGTCAGCGTCTGCCCGCCGCTGGAGACCTCGCGGGTGTACTGGTACTCGCCCTCCTTGAACGACTTGTAGTACCGCTGCCAGACCTCCTGCGCGCTCCACTTGGTGCGGGCCGGCCAGCGGGCGATGTCGTTCGAGGAGATGATCGCGTGGAACGCGCCGGCCTTCTTCGCGTCCCGCTGCTTGATCCACTCGGCCGCGATCCGGCTCATGTAGACGCGCCGCAGGTCGGCGAACTCGGGCTCGGTGTTGATCTTCTTTTCGAGCGCGGGCTGGATGATCTTGTTGTACTCGGCGACGTTCTGCTTGGCGACCGCTTCCGACTGCTTGCACGGCGTGGCGCCGGTCGGCAGCGTCGTGGTCGTCATGTACTCGGCGCTGGCCTTTAGCGGCGCGTCGAGGATGTAGAGCTTGCCGCCGTCCTGGCGGACGCTGGCCGGCTTCGCGTCGATCCAGAGCCGCAGGGGCAGGCACGGGTACGTCTCGACGCTGTCGAAATGCACCGCGTCCCAGAACTTGTCGCCCAGCGCGGTCGACGGGTCGAGCAGCTCGGCATGCGCCTTCTTGAGCGCGAAGTCGGCCTCGAGCAGCACCCGGCCGGCGTCGGTCCTGCCCAGCGCGGGGTCGATGACCTTGTCGGGCTGGTCCGGGTTGAGGTTCACCCAGAAGGACGAGTTCGGCAGCGCCAGCCAGGTGAACAGCGAGTCCGAGGACAGCTCGGCGTTCTCCAGGCCGCCGAACGACGGGTCGTCCTCCTCCTCGACCACGTCGTCGGCCTCGAACGCGTACTCGAAGCCGTTGGTCGCCTCGTCCGAGACGTAGCGCAGTTCCATGGTGGAGAAGTCGATGCCGCCGGGCCGGCGCAGGCGCGCGTCGGGCCGGGGCGACTGGCGGGCCAGATCGTCGTCGGCGTCGGCGATCAGCCGGGCCTCGGCCTTGTTCCGGCCGGAGCCGGCGGCCAGGTCGTTGAGCGCGCCGCCGGACGGCACGTTCGGGCGCGGGTTCATGATCTGCGAGCTGGGCACGCCCTTGACCGGGACCGCCCGGTTGTTGACCACGCCGGTCGCGCTCATCCGGTGGATGTCGATCCCGGCCGCCCTGAGCTCGCGCACGGTCTTCGCGGTCGGCTTGTCGCCGAAGATGTAGACCAGCTTGTAACCGCTGCGCGCCGCGTTCTCCCGGTCCTTGACCAGCTGCGCCACGTCGAACGTGCGGCCGGACTTGAACTCGTACGCGATCTTCATCCGGTGGTTGATCGCGTCGTATTTGCGGGTCGTGTCGCTGCCCGGGATGTTGTCCTGGCAGAGCCAGTCCTGGCCGCCCAGGCCGAGGTCTTCGGCGACCAGTTTCTCGTACGCCTTGCCGCGCGCGTCGTTGCCCTGGTTGGGCACGTAGCGGTTGAGCCATTTGTCGAAGCCGAGCTGCGGTTTGCCCTCGGCCTTCTTGCGCTCGACGTAACGGTTCCACGCCGCGTAGACGTGCTCCTTGGTGCCGGACGGGTATTTGCCGGTGTCCGTCCCGTACGGAATCAAATCGTCGGGGTCGTCGGGCAGCTTGATGCCGCGCGCGTTCTCACCCGGGTTCGCGTAGTCGTAGGTGCGCCGGTTTCCCGACGGGTTCGGCGTCTCGGTCTTGCCGTTGAAGCCCGGCAGCTCGCTCTTCTTCGGTGGCGTCTTCGTGATGTTGTACCGGCTGTCGCACCGCAGGTTCGGCGCCGCCTGCGCCGCGACCGGCGGCCACCCCACCACCGTCGCCAGCACGGCCAGAACGCACGCCACCGCCAGCCCGCGTGGGCTTCTCGTCCGCTTGCTCAAAACGTCGTGCCCTTCCCCGTATGTCCAGTTCGGACCTTGCGAAGGGCCGACCTTATCTAGACGATCATCAATCGTGGGGGCGGCTTGTCCGCACAAATCGGATCTTGGTGCCGAAAGCCCAGGCAGGCGTCGATCTGTGCCATATCGGGGCCGGTCGGCCGGGCGCGGATTCAGTAGGCTCGCCGCCATGACCGGCCTCACCACCTGGCAGGACGAGATCGACATCGTCCTCGACCGTCTGCGCGACTTCGAGCTGCCCGCCGATTTCCCGTTCGATTACTCCGCCGATTCGCTCGACGCTCTGGAATCGGAGCTGATCGCGCGCGGGGTGCCCGGCGGCAGCTTTCTCGAATCGGCGACGGCCTATGTGGGCGAGGCATTCCGGCGGGCCGGCGGCGGCCGGTGGGACTGGGATTCCCGCGATGACATGCCGGTCCTCGCGCCGGCCGGCGCGGGTCCGGCGATCGCTCCCTTGCGGTTGCTTTCCGCGGCCGTACGGGAAAAGTCCGCGCACGTTCTCCGCGAGGCTCTGGAAAGGTGGGCCGCCGCGGGGGAGGCCCCCGTGGCCGCGCCCGCGCCCGCCGTCGATCCCTGGCTCGCCGACTGGCTGGCCGCCCGCGCCGCCGCGTTCCCGTCCTGGGTGGCCGAGACCGGCCGCGCGGAAGCCACCTGGGATTTCTCGCCGGAGTCGCTGACCGCCCTCGAAGAGGTGATGGCCGAGCGACCCGACTTCACGTCGTCCTTCGCCGACGGCGCGGTCTGGTACTTCGGCGAGGTGACCCGCCGCAGTTGGGGCACCCGGTGGAACTACGTTCCGGGCACGCCCGGCCCCGGCGACCCGTGGTCCGGCCGGCCGTACGTGAAGGTCGACGACGGCAACGCCACGGTGCCGATCGCGATGCTCAAGCACAGCGTGAAGCGGGGCGAGCCCGGCTACCTGGTCGGCGAACTGTCGGGATACTGGCAGTGATCACTCTTGGTGCGTAAGGGGGTACCGCCGGTTGGCGGGTGATAGTTAGCCTGCCTGGCATGGATTGCGCGGTGTGCGGCTTTGCCAACGACCCCGCGGCGGCCGTCTGTGCCCGCTGCAACGCCACGCTGACCGCGCCCGCCTTCGTGCCGGCCGGGCCGGCGCCGACCACGCCGATGGCCTATCCCGGCGCGCCGCAGCAGTCGGGGCCGCCGCGCCGCAGCCCGCTCGTGCCGATCCTGATCGGGTTCGCCGTCGTGCTGTTCCTCGCCGTGATCGGCGTCGGCGTGCTGCTGTTCCGGCAGAGCCGCGCCGACGACCCGGTCGCCCTGCCGCTGCCGACCACCACGACCGCCGTCGGCAAGTCCGACCAGGCGGCGCCGGACGCGCGGCAGCAGGCCGAGGTGATCAACGCGATCCTCGACCGCAGCGCCGCCAGCCGGGCCAAGCTCAACCAGGCGATCGACAAGGTCAACCGCTGCACCCAGCTCGACGCGGCGCTGGCCGACATGCAGAAGGTGGGGGAGGAGCGCAACGGCCAGATCGCCGACCTCGACGCCGCCGACGTCACGGCCATCGACTCCGGCGAGCTGCGGTCCACGCTGAAGTCCGCGCTGCAGGCCGCGCTCGGCGCCGACCAGCAGTTCGTGGCCTGGGCCGAGCCGACGGTCAAGGGCGGCTGCGCCAACACGGCGGCCCGCAAGGCGGCGTACACGAAGTCGCAGGAGTACTCGAAGCAGGCGCAGGCGGCCAAGAAGAAGTTCGTCGGCCTGTGGAACCCGGTGGCGACGCCGCTCGGCTTCGAGGCGCGGACCACTCAGTACATTTAGCTCTTCCTGGTTCGCAGCTCCACGGCCGCGCGGACCAGATCGGCGTTGCTGCTCGCCACGGCGCCGCCGGGTAGGCGTACGGAATCCTCGAAGCCCACCCGCGTGTCGTGACCGCGCCGGAAAGCGTCCGCCACCAGGGGCCAGGTCCAGTCGTTCATGCCGTGCGTGAGCCGGGGGCAGGTCGAGCCGGCCGCGTCCAGCGCGTCGTTCACCTGCCGCGCCAGGTCGGTGGGCTCGCCGGTCAGGAAGTAGGGTTCGCCCGGGTCGAGCTCGATGCTGACCCGCTGCGCCTGGGGGAGCAGGCCGGACGCGACGAGCGCGCCCATCTCGACCGGCGCCCACAGCCCGACGTCGATGCCGACACCGGTCTCGAGCATCGCCGCCATCACCCGTTCGAAGCCCTCCTCGGAGAGGTTGACCGTCGCGCAGTCGACGCCCTCCCACTCCCGGATCATCGCGATGCGGTCGGCCACGCCGGGCACGATCCACGCGCCGGTGGTCAGCCCGATCTCGGCGGCGATGCCCTCCTCGGCGGCGGCCGCGCGCACCTCGCGGCAGGTCTCGTTGACGACGGCCGGCTCGAGCGTCTCGGCCCCGGCGTCGTCGCGCACGTGCAGATGGACGCCGGTGGCGCCGGCCCGGAAGCACTCGCGCAACTCGGCCAGCAGCTCGGCCCGCCCGACCGGCATGGCCGGGTGGCGGTCCTTGCCCCACGGCCCGTTGGGTGTCACCTGAAGCAGCACGCCTTCATTGTTCTCCGGACGCTGTTGCGAAGAAACCTTTGCAAAGATATCTTGTCATCATGGCCGAGCTGACCGACATCGATGCGCTGAAGGCCCTCGCGCACCCCCTGCGGCAACGACTGCTGACCTGGCTCCAGCGCAACGGGCCGGCCACCTCGGCCGACCTCGCCACCGCCTTCGGCGAGGACCGCGGCGCGACCAGCTACCACCTGCGGCAGCTGGCCCGGTTCGGCTTCATCGCCGAGGACGCCGCGCGCTCGGCCGGCCGGCGGCGCTACTGGCGGGCGGTCCCGCAGGACATCCGCCTCCCGCGCGCGCCGTCGTCGCCCTCGGTGGCCGCGGCGGCGGAGGAGATCGGGCGGCAGTGGTTCACCCGGTCGCAGGACGAGCTCATCGCGTACCTGGGGAATCGGGAATCGTTCGGGGAGTTCGCCCTGGCGGCCCAGCACTCGTACGGCGGCACCGCCCTCACCCCCTCCGAGCTGGCGCAATTCGGCGAGGAGTACATCGCGCTGCTCAGCAAGTGGCACCGGACGCCCGCCGAGGCGTCGCCCGGCAGCCGGCACGTCGCCGTCGTCTTCCACGCCTTCCCGACCCCATGAGTTTGTGGCGCAACCGCGACTTCGTCGCCGTCTTCTCCGCGCAGCTCGTGTCCACCCTCGGCGCCACCGTGACGAGCACAGCCATGCCCCTGCTCGTGCTCGTCACCACCGGCTCGCCCGCCGACGCCGGCCTGGTCGGCGCCGCCGGCACGCTGCCCTTCCTGATCGCCAACCTGCCGGCCGGCCCGCTCGTCGACCGCTGGAACCGCCGCACGGTCCTGCTGGTCAGCGAGATCGTCGCCGGCCTGGCCCTGGCGACCGTCCCGCTCGCCCTGTGGTGGGGCCGCATCACGGTCGCCCACCTGGCCGTGGTCGCCTTCGTGCAGGGCCTGTGCGCCGTGTTCTTCGGCCTGGCCGAGCGGGCCGCATTGCCGCTGATCGTGCCCGCGGCTCTGTTGCCGTCGGCGGTCGCCCAGAACGAGGCCCGCTCCCGGGGCGCCGGCCTCATCGGGCCGCCGCTGGGCGGGTTGCTGTTCGGCATCGGGCGCGCCGTCCCGTTCGTGGCCGACGCCATCTCGTACCTCCTCTCCGCCCTTGGTCTGCTCTTGGTCCGCAAGGACCTTCGTGCCTCGTCGCCAGTTGAACCGCTGTGGCGCTCGGCGCTCGACGGGCTGCGCTGGGTGTGGCGAAATCCGCTGGTGCGCGCGGCGATCCTGCTGCTGACCGTCAGCAACTTCGTCTTCCAGGCCCTGGTGCTGGTGATCGTCGTGCTGGCCCGCGACCGAGGCGCGTCGTCGGCGGCCGTCGGCGTGATGCTCGGCATCTACAGCGCCGGGGGTTTCGTGGGGGCGCTCGCCGCCACCCGGCTGCATCGCTGGTTCCCGGCCCGCGCGGTCATCATCGGCGTGACCTGGGTGTGGGCTCTTCTGCTGCCGTTCTTCGCGCTCCCCGGCGGCGGTTTTCTCCGGTTAGGCCTGCTCGGCGCGGCGTGCGCCTTCGTCGGCCCGCTGTGGAACGTGGTCCTCATGACGTACGCCGCCGTGCTCGTCCCCAACGAGCTGATGGCCCGCGTGATGGCCGCCGCGATGACCCTGACCTGGGGTGTGATGCCGTTGGCTTCGCTGGCGGCCGGGTGGTTGCTGACCGTCTCGGGCGCGGTCCCGTCGGTGCTGGCGTTGTCGGCGGCCATGCTCGCGGCGGCGGTGGCCGGGTCGCTGAGCCCCGCCGTCCGCCGTGCGCCGGTGTTGGAGAATGCGTGACATGATCACCTCGCGGGTTTCGCCGCTGTTGGTCCTGGTGCTGCTCGCGGGGTGCGGCCACCCGGCCCGCCCGGCCCCGACCCAGCGTCTGTCCGTCTGCGTGGCGCCGGGCCCGTCCCATCCCACCGATCGGGTGACCATCGAGTTCCGCCAGGCCGGCGCGGTTGTCGCCTCGGGCTCGATCCCGGTGGGCGGGGTGTTCGCGGCCCCGGTCCCGGCCGACGCGGCGGTCGACGCCTATGCGGACGGTGTGTTGGTCGGCTCGAAGCCGGCGGGTGGGGGAGACGTTTATCTGAGCGAGGCGGGGTGCCCGGATTCGCCGTCCTGACCTTTTGGTGTCGCGGCTTTCAGCTCCGGGCGGTCACGGCTGCCATCGGTGCGAGGCGGGCTCGTGTCGCTGGGATGTGGGTGTTCGCAGGCTTTGACGAGGGCCTGCTGGCCGCGCTTGGCGGGGCGCGAGACATGGGTTGTGGATGGCGGCTCGAAATTGTCGTACCCGCCTGGTTAAGTCGCCCCCACCCAAGAGGGCGGGGGCGGGCGAGCTGGGCGGGCTGGGCTGGCTGGGCTGGCTGGGCTGGCTGGGCTGGCTGGGCTGGCTGGGCTGGCTGGGCTGGCTGGGCTGGCTGGGCTGGCTGGGCGGGCCGCGCCGGCTGGGCGGGCCGCGCCGGCTGGGCGGGCCGCGCCGGCTGGGCGGGCCGGGCTGGCTGGGCTGGCTGGGCGGGACGAGCTGGGCTGGCTGGGCTGGCTGGGCGAGTTGGGCTGGCCCGGCCGAGTCGGGCGGCCCAGACGAGATCAGGGTTCGCGGTTCACCCGTCGGCGGGACCGGCCGCTGAGCAGGCCAACCGCTGCCAGAAATAGCCCCTGGGCGGATCCCAGCATCTCGAGGCCAGCTGCTCAAAGCTCCGAATTGGACGCGGCAAGGCCAACACCGTCGCCACGACCGACGTCCCGCGGGCGAACCGCGTCGGTCAGGACCCGCAGGCCGCCCCAGGCCCCCAAAGCTGCCCCTCGCCTGACTATCATCCCGATGTATCGGCTCGATATATCGATGCGGGGGATCACGGATGAAGCTGATCGACTACGACACCGAGCAATACCAGCACTACGCCCGCGGCCGCGCCCTGGGCGACGACCAACTGCGGGTCTGGCTGGATGCGTTTGCCGCCGCCCTGCCGGAGCAGCGGCCGCTCACCGGCCTCGACGTCGGCTCCGGCACCGGGCGGTTCACCCCGGCGCTGGCGGAGCGGTTCGGCCCGGTCGCCGGCGTCGAGCCGGCGGCGCGGATGCGGGAGATCGCCGAGGCCGACGCGCGCCACCGGGACGTCCGCTACCTCGCGGGGTCGGCCGAGGACCTGCCGGCGGACGACGACAGCGCCGACTACGTCCTCATGTTCCTCTCCTGGCATCACGTCGAGGACAAGCGGCGCGCGGCGCGGGAGCTGGCTCGGGTGGTGCGGCCGGGTGGGCGGCTGCTGCTGCGCGCCAACTTCAGCGACCATCACCCGCGGCCGTGGTGGCTCGATCATTTTCCGGGCGGGTGGGAGATGGACGCGGCGATCTTTCAGCCTCTGCATGAAGTCATCGCCACCCTGACCGGGGCGGGCTGGCGCGTCGCGCATTTCGGGACGGTCACCGAGCCGTCCGCCGGGACCCGCGAGGACATGCTGGAACGGCTGCGGCTGCGGACGTTCTCGTTCTTCGGGCGGCTCGGCGACGACGATGCGGAGGCCGGACTGCAAAGCATCGAACGGCTCGTCGCCGCGGAGCCGGGTGTGGCGGCGCCGGTGTTCGCCGAGACGTTGTTGACGCTGGAACTACCCTCCACGTCATGAAAGCTGATCTCCGCAACTATCTCGACGAGGGCCGCGAGGCTCTGCTGTGGAAGCTGGAAGGCCTCGGCGAGTACGACATCCGCCGCCCCCTGACGCCGACCGGCACCAACCTGCTCGGTGTGGTCAAGCACGTCGCGAGCGTGGAGTCCGAGTACTTCGGGGTGGTGTTCGGCCGGCCGTTCCCCGAGGACATCCCGTGGATCAAGGACGGCGCCGAGCCCAACGCCGACATGTGGGCCACCGCCGACCAGTCGAAAGACGACATCGTGGGCCTCTACCGCCGGGTGTGGGAGCACTCGAACGCGACGATCGAGGCGCTGCCGCTCGACGCCACCGGCCACGTTCCGTGGTGGGACGAGGGAAATGTCGTCACGCTGCACCTGATTCTCGTGCACATGATCGCGGAGACCCATCGGCACGCCGGCCACGCGGACATCGTGCGCGAGCTGATCGACAAATCGGCGGGCGTACGCGCGAACGGCAGCAACCTGCCCGACGAGGATCAGGCCTGGTGGCAGTCCTATCACGCCCGCCTCGAGAAGACCGCTGAGACGTTCAGGAACGAGTGAGGCGCTCCCGCTGCGGGATGACCGTGTACTTCGGGTCGCGAGCCGAGGCCATGCCGCCCTCGAAGATGCCGAACCGGGTCAGGGCCGAGGCGGTCAGCAGCGACAGGCCGGAGAGGGCCGAGATCACGCGGCTGCGCTTGCCGAGGACGGCGCCGGCCACGCCCGCGGCGGTCAGCGCCCGGCCGGCCCGCAGCAGGCGGCCCGCGCGGCCGATGGCGTACGGCTCGCTCAGGATGCCCTTGGTCGTCTCGATCCGGTGGGCGCCGTAGAGCTCGAGGGCCGCGCCGAGCACGGCCATGCGGCGGGCCGGTGGCGCCGGATCGGCGATCAACCCGATCCCGGCGCCGCTGGCCAGGGCGCTCCCGGCGAAGACGAACGGCAGTTCCGGGTACGCCGCGTGCCAGCTCGGCGTCGCGGTGTCGGCCAGCAGAACGGCCGTGTAGGTCGCCACCACCGGAGCGATCGCGGCGGCGCCCAGACCGGCCGCCGCGCCCACCGGCGGCAGCACCCGGCGCGCGAGCTTCGAGGGCACCAGCGGCGCCGCCTCGGCGATCGCCGCGGTCCCGGCGGCCACGCCGAACACCGACAGCGCCCATGTGCCCATCGACATCGGCGAGGTCGGCTTCGCGACCCGCAGCATGTGGTGGAAACGCTCGGGCCGGCCCAGGTCGGCGACCAGGAAGTAGCCGCTGGCGGCCAGCGCGCCCAGCGCCGCCACCCGGCCGGCGCGCCGGGTCCGCGAGCGCCCGGTGGCCTGGCCGCCGGCCGCGAGCAGCGCCGACCCGGCCGCGAGCCCGCCGGTGAACAGGTAGGCGGCGACGTCGTGCGTCCACGGCGCGGGCCGCACGATCGGCCGGCCGTAGTACGACTTGAACTCCGCCTTGGGAACCATCGGCCGATCGCCGCGTGGGCTCATGAACGTCCTCCGAGGAACGAGACGACGACCGCGGCGGCCATGGTCAGCGCCGCGAGACCGGCCCGCTTCCACATGTCCGGCAGGTCCTTCGTGGTCACGATCGGGTCCGGCGGCAGACCGTACACCTCGGGCTCGTCGAGTAGCAGGAAGAACGCGCCGTCCCCGCCGACGCCGTCGTTGTCGTCGTGCCCGTACAGTCGCGCCGACTCGACGCCCTCGGCCTGGAGCTTGGCGACCCGGTCGTCGGCCAGCGACCGCAGCACGTCGAGCTCGCCGTACTGGATCGACTCGGTCGGGCACGCCTGCGCGCAGGCCGGCGTCTGCCCCTCGCCGAGGCGGTCGTAACACATCGTGCATTTCCAGGCGCGCCCGTCGCCCTCGCGACGGTCGATCACCCCGTACGGGCAGGCGGCCACGCAGTATCCGCACCCGTTGCAGATGTCCTCCTGCACCACCACCGTGCCGAACTCGGTGCGGAAGAGCGCGCCGGTCGGGCAGACGTCGAGGCAGCCCGCGTGCGTGCAGTGCTTGCACACATTGGACATCATCAGCCAGCGGAAGTCCGGTTTGTCCGCCCCGGGCATGCCGAGGAAAACGGTGGATTTTTCCACAGGTTGCTCGATAAAGGCGACATGGCGCCACGAGTTCGCCGACAGGCCGCCGGTGTTGTCGTAGGACTGGCCCAGGAGGTCGAAGCCGTCGTCGGGCACGCCGTTCCAGGTCTTGCAGGCCACCTCGCACGCCTTGCAGCCGATGCAGACCGAGGTGTCGGTGAAGAAGCCCATCCGCGGCGGCGCGTCGGTGTACCCGGCGTCCGGCGCGGGATCGAGCGGTCCGAACAGGCTGTTACTCATCGGCGTCGTCCCTGGAAGCAGCAAGCGGAGTGGTCACGACCGGCGTGTGGTGACCGGGCACGAGACCGGCCCGGCGGCGGTACTCCGCAACGTACGCCAGCAGGGCCTTGCCGGTCGGCCGCCGGCCGGGCTGGATGTCGCAGGTGCCGACCTTGCTCTCCTGGATCAGCACGTTCGGGTCGAGCGTGATGCCGATCAGGTCGTTCGCCGAGTCGCCGGTGACCAGGCCCTCCGAACCCCAGTGGTAGGGCAGCCAGATCTGGTGGATGGTGTGGCCCTCGATCCGCAGCGGCGTCAACCGGGACGTGACCAGCACCCGCGCCTCGATCGCGGCCCGGCCCGTGACGATGTGCGCCCAGCCCAGGTGCTCGAGACCGCGCTCGGCCGCCAGTTCGGGGGAGACCTCCACGAACATCGCGGGTTGCAGCTCCGAGAGATAGGCGAGCTGCCGGCTCATGCCCCCGGCGGTGTGATGCTCGGTGAGCCGGCTGGTGCTGAAGACGTACGGGAAGACCTCGCTGTACCGCTCCGGCGGGCTCGGGTTGGTCGGGTTGTCGTCGCGGTCGTAGACCTTCCGGGTCGGGTTCGCCTGCTGGCCGTAGAGCGGGTTGCGCACCCGCGACTCGGCCGGCTCGTAGTGGGTCGGCAGCGGCCCGTCGATCAGCCCGCTCGGCGCGTAGAGCCAGCCCTTCCCGTCGCCCTGCATGATGAACGCGTCGTCGCCGGAGATCGCCGCCACGCCGGACGCACCCTCGGGCGGCCGGTACGAGGGCGGCTTCGTCTTCTCGAAGTCGGGCACGTCCTCACCCGTCCACTCCCCGGCCGCGCCGGCCGAAGGGTCCCACCACACGTACTTCTTCCGCTCCGACCACGGGTTGCCCTCGGGGTCGGCCGAGGCCCGGTTGTAGAGCGTGCGGCGGTTGGCCGGCCACGCCCATCCCCACTCGGGCGCGACCCAGTTCTGCTCGCGGCCGGGCTTGCGGCGGTTGGCCTGGTTGACCCCGTCCTTGAACACGCCCGTGTAGATCCAGCAGCCGCCGCTCGTCGAGCCGTCGGCCTTCATCTCGTTGAACGACGAGAGCAGCGTGCCGGACGTCAGGTCGTACCCGTTGATCTCCTTGAGCACCATCTCCGAGGAGGGCTCGTCATCCCCGTACGACCAGGTCAGGTTCTTGATCCCGTGATCGCGCGGCAAAGTCGACCCGGCCAGCCTGGCCCGGATGCGCCGGCCGAGGTGGTAGAAGAACCACAGCTCGCTGCGCGCGTCGGCCGGCGGCTCGACCGCCTTCTCGCGCCACTGCAGCATGCGCTGGGTCTGGGTGAACGTGCCCTCCTTCTCGGCGTGCGAGGCCGCGGGCATGAAGAAGACCTCGGTCTTGCAGCGCTCGGGGACGATCTCGCCGGTCTCCCGTTCCGGACTGTTCTTCCAGAACGTGGCGCTCTCGATCATGTAGAGGTCGCGGACCACGAGCCAGTCCAGGTTGGCCATGCCGAGGCGCTGGGCGCGGCCGTGCGCCGAGCCGACCGCCGGGTTCTGGCCGAGCAGGAAGTACCCCTTGATCTTCCCGTCGATCATGTCGAGCGCCTGGCGGTAGGTGCCGTGGTCACCGGTCAGCCGGGGCAGCCAGTCGTAGCCCCAGTCGTTCTCCGCCGTCGCCGCGTCGCCGAAGTACGCCTTGAGCAGGCTCACCGCGTACGACTCCGCGTTCGACCAGAAGCCCTTCTGCCCCGGGTGCCGGATCGAGTCGACCCACTTCGAGAACGTCTCGTGCTTGTCGGCGTTCGGCATCGGCAGGTAGCCGGGCAGCAGGTTGAACAGCGTCGGGATGTCGGTCGAGCCCTGGATGCTGGCGTGCCCGCGGAGCGCGAGCACCCCGCCGCCGGGCCGGCCCATGTTGCCCAGCAGCAGCTGGATGATGGCGCCGGTGCGGATGTACTGCACGCCGACGCTGTGCTGCGTCCACCCGACCGAGTAGACGAGCGCGGTCGTGCGCTCCCGGCCCGAGTTGCTGGTCCAGGCCTCACAAACTTCGAGGAACTTCTCCGGGGGTACGCCGCAGAGCCGCTCGACGACCTCGGGGGTGTACCGGGCGTAGTGCCGCTTGAGCACCTGGTAGACGCAGCGCGGATCCTTCAGCGTCGGGTCCCGCGGCACGTCGGCCGGCACCGGCGCGCCGTGCGATTCGTGCCGCATCGGCTCGGCCGTCTCCGGGTCCGGCTCGTGGCGCTGGTCCATGCCCTCGTAGGCCCAGCTCGACGAGTCGTACGTGTTGGTCTCGGGGTCGTAGCCGGAGAACAGCCCGTCCAGATCCTCGGTGTCCTGGAAGTCCGCACTCACCAGCGTCGACGCGTTGGTGTACGCCAGCACGTACTCCCGGAAGTCCTTCTCGTTGCTGAGGATGTAGTTGATCACCCCACCCAGGAACGCGATGTCGGCCCCCGCCCGCACCGGCACATAGGTGTGCGCCAGCGCGCTGGTCCGGGTGAACCGCGGGTCGACGTGGATGACCTTGGCGCCCTTGTTCTTCGCCTCGACCACCCACTGGAAGCCCACCGGGTGCGCTTCCGCCATGTTCGAACCCTGGATGATGATGCAGTCGGCGTTGGCCAGATCCTGAAGGAAGCTGGTGGCCCCGCCACGGCCGAAGGAGGTTCCCAGACCGGGAACGGTGGCGGAGTGTCAAATACGGGCCTGGTTCTCGATCTGGATCGCGCCGAGCGCCGTGAACAGCTTCTTGATCAGGTAGTTCTCTTCGTTGTCGAGCGTCGCCCCGCCCAGGCTCGAGATGCCGAGCGTGCGATTCAGCTTTCGGTGTTCGGAATCCTCGTCCTCCCAGGTCGCCTCCCGCGCGGCGAGGACCCGGTCGGCGATCATGTCCATCGCCGTCTCGAGGTCGAGCCGCTCCCACGCGGTGCCGTACGGCCGCCGATAGAGCACGTGCCGCTGCCGGCGATCGCTGGTGACGAGGCTGAGGCTGGCCGAGCCCTTGGGACAGAGCCGCCCTCGCGAGATCGGCGAATCCGGGTCGCCCTCGATCTGCACGATCTGCTCGTCCTTGACGAAGATCCGCTGCCCGCACCCGACGGCGCAGTAGGGGCACACGCTTTTCGCGACCCGATCGGCGGTCTCGGTGCGGGCTTCGAGCGTCCTGGAGCGCTCCGACTGAGCGGCGGCGCCACGGCCCAGCGGATCGGTACCGGTCAACTGCCGATAGACCGGCCAGCCCTCGATCCAGGTCCGCACACCCACGGCTCCGACCCTAGTCGCTCTCGCCGCACCCCGCACGGCACGCGACACGCAAACAAAGGTGGCGCCGGCCGAGGGAGTGAGCGGAGGCGGACGGGAATCGAACCCGCCTGGCCCGGATGCCGGGCCACAACGGTGTTGAAGACCGCGAGGGGCACCAGCCGCCTGAACGCCTCCGCCGCTCACCATAGCCGGGCGGAAGCGTGGAAGAGTTGGTGGGTGACGATCGCTGCGGTCAAGAGGCTCACTCAGTACGCGCACGGCGGCGGCTGCGCCTGCAAGATCCCGCCGGGGGAGCTCGAGTCGGTGGTGGCGGGGCTGGTCGGGGACGACGCCGGGGACGAGCTGGTGGTGGGGCTCGACGACGGGGACGACGCGGCCGTGGTGCGGATCGCGAACGGGCAGGCGGTGGTGGCCACGGCCGACTTCTTCACGCCGGTGGTGGACTCCGCGTACGACTGGGGGCGGATCGCCGCGGCCAACGCGCTCTCCGATGTCTACGCCATGGGCGGGGTGCCGGTCGTGGCGGTGAACCTGCTCTGCTGGCCGCGCGACGTGCTGCCGATGGAGCTGGCGGGCGAGGTGCTGCGCGGTGGCCTCGACGTCGCGCGCGCGGCCCGGTGTCACGTCGCGGGCGGGCACAGCGTGGACGATCCGGAGCCCAAGTACGGCATGGCGGTCACCGGCGTCGCCGACCCGGCGCGGCTCATGCGCAACGACGCGGGGCGGGCGGGGGTGCCGCTGACGCTCACCAAGCCGCTGGGCATCGGGGTGCTGAACAGCCGGCACAAGGCGACCGGCGAGGTGTTTCCGCAGGCCGTGGCCGCGATGACGACGCTCAACCGGGAGGCTTCCGAGCAGGCTCTGGCGTACGGCGTGGTCTGCGCGACGGACGTGACCGGTTTCGGGCTGCTCGGCCACCTGCACAAGCTCGCCCGGGCCAGCGGGGTCACCGCCCGGATCGACCCGGCGGCGGTCCCCTACCTGGACGGGGCGCGCGAAGCGCTGCGGGACGGGTTCGTCAGCGGCGGGACCCGGCGCAACCTCGACTGGGTCCGTCCGCACCTCGACCCGGGCGGCACGAGCGAGGACGAGCTCCTGCTGCTGGCCGACGCGCAGACCTCGGGCGGGCTGCTGGTCGCGGGCGAGATCCCGGGGCACCCGGTCGTCGGGGAGCTGCTGGCTCGGCGGGACGACGGGACGACGTTGATCGTCGGCTAACGTCCTGGCCGGGCGGGCCGGCGACGGCCGGGTGCTGCGCGCGTCCGGGGTCGAGTCCGAGTCGGAGATCGCCTACTCGGCGTTGCAGCAGCTGTGCGCGCCGCTGCTGGGTCATCTCGACGCGCTCGCGCCGCCGCAGCGGGCCGCGCTGGCAACGGCGTTCGGCCTGGCCGCGGGCGATCCCCCGGAGCGGCTGCTGGTCGGCCTCGCGGTGCTGGGGCTCCGCGGTCACGCTCGGCTTCGTGGCCCGCCGCCTCTCGGCCGAGTCCGTGGCGCTGGTCTTCGCCACCCGGGGCGACGAGCAGATCATGGCGGGCCTCCCCGAGCTGCTGGTCGAGGGCCTCGCCGCCCCCGACGCCCGCGCCTTGCTGGACTCGGTCCTGACCGGGCCGGTCGATCCGCTCGTACGGGATCGGATCGTCGCCGAGACGCGCGGCAACCCGGGTGCGCTTCCCGCATCCGCTGATGCGGTCGGCCGCCTGGCGTTGCGGCACCCCGGCCGAGCTGCGGGCGGTGCATGCGGCGCTGGCCGAGGTCACCGATCCGGTACGGGACCCGGACCGTCGCGCCTGGCACCGGGCGCACGCCGCGGCCGGTCCGGACGACGACGTCGCCGCCGAGCTGGCGGCGTCGGCCGGGCGCGCGCTGGCCCGCGGCGGCTGGTCGGCGGCGGCCGCGTTCCTGGAACGGGCGGCCGAGCTGACCCTCGACCCGGCGCGGCGGGGCGCCCTGCTCGTCTCGGCCGCCGGCGCCCGGGCCGACGCCGGCGCGTACGACCAGGTCTCGGGTCTGCTCGGGGCGGCCGAGCTGGCCCCGCTCGACCCGTTGCAGCAGGCCCGCGTGGAGCGGCTGCGCGCGCAGGTCACCTTCCTGCTGCACCACGGCCGGGCGGCCGGCCCGCCGCTGCTCGAGGCCGCCCGCAAGCTGGAGACGCTCGACCCGGCGGCGGCACGCGACACCTTCCTCATGGCGATCGGCGCGGCCATGTACGCGGGCCGGTACGGCGGCGGCGACCTGCGGGTGGCCGCGTCGGCGGCCCGGGGCGCGGGCGGTGACGACTTCCCGGCCCGGCTGCTGGCCGGGCTCGTGTCCTTCGTGCTCGACGGCCGCGACCACGCTGTCCCGCTGCTGCGGGGCGCGCTCGACGTGGCCCACGACGGCGGCCTGATCTGGCTGGCGGCGGCCGTGTCCCACGAGCTGTTCCGGTTCAACCTCGCCTATCGGATGAGCGAGCGGGCCGTCCGGGCCGCCGCCGACCGGGGCGCTCTCGCCGAGCTGCCGGCCGCGCTGGCCATCCGGGCGAACGCGCTGATCGACGCCGGCCGGATGGCCGACGCCGCCGGCCTGATGGACGAGATCGACGCCGTCACCGAGGCCACCGGCGCGTCGGTCTATCAGCTGTCCCGGCTCAACCTCGCGGCCTACCGCGGGCCGGGACCGGTGGCCACCGAGCTGTTCGAGGCGAAACTGCGGGACGCCGCCGAGCGCGGGGACGGCCGGCTGCACACCGTCACCCACCTGGCCCGGGCGATCCACCTCAACGGCGTCGGGGAGCACGAGCGGGCGATGGCCGCGGCGCGCGAGGTGATCGCGTACCCGGAGATGGCGCTGCCGCACTGGGGGCTGCGCGAGCTGGTCGAGGCGGCCGCGCTGGCCGGGAATCGCGAGGTGGCGGCCGAGGCGCGGGACCGGCTGGCGGAGCGGACCTCGGCCACCCCGACCCCGCCGGCGCTGGGCGTGCAGGCCCTGGCCGACGCGCTGGCCGGGCCGCCCGGGCGGGCCGAGGAGCGCTACCGGGAGGCGGTCGACCGGCTCTCCGCGACCGAGTCGGCGACGCACGGGCATCGGGCGCGGCTGCTGTTCGGGGAGTGGCTGCGGCGGGAGGGCCGGCGGGCCGAGGCGCGGGCCGAGCTGCGCGTGGCGTACGAGGCGTTCGCCGGGATGGGGGCCGACGTCTACGCCCGGCGGGCCGGCCGGGCGCTGTCGGCGGCGGGAGAGACGGCCCGCCGGAAGGACACCGGCATGCTCGGCGAGCTGACCTCGCAGGAGGCGGCGATCGTCCAGCTGGCCGCCACCGGGCGGACCAACCCGGAGATCGGGGCGGCGCTGTTCCTCAGCCCGCGCACGGTCGAATGGCACATGCACAAGATTTTCGCGAAGCTCGGGATCGGGTCACGCCGGGAACTGGCCGACACCGTCCGTGACCGCTGACGCCAGGCACGGCCGGCACGCGCGGCCCGTGGTCCACTCGGCATAGACGTCCTCATCGGCGGTTTCCTCGTCCGGGTTCCACAAACCCGACCGAAACGGGAGCACGTCGCCGGTCCCGCGACGGCCACACAGCGTCATCGGGGGCCGCCGGGACAAATGACGGAGCTCATCCCGTACGAGATAGAGATCGTCGAAGAAGACGCCGGATCGGGGACCGAGCAGGATGTCGCGGGCCGGGTCGTGGAGGGCGTGCCAGGTCACCTCGTCCGGGTCGATGACGATCGTGACCGGCACGAGCTCACCGGTCATTGCCGGCCGGCCGGACGGGCGGCCGCGGGACGGCTCCCCGGCCGGGGCTGCCCGTGCACCCGACCGGTCCACCGCCGGATAGAGATCCTCGAGCACGCTCCCGACGACCGTGCTGTACCACGCGTACCGCTCGGAACCGTCCGGGAACCGCACGGTGGCCAGCCATCGCCCCATGCGGAACAGACTATTCCGCGTTCGCCTCGACCGGCGCCGGCGACGGCATCTTGGTGATCAGCGGCAGCGCCAGGGACGCCAGTGCGATGGCCGCGAGCACCGTGAACGGCAGCGTGTAGCTCTGGTTGTCGGCCTCGTAGAGCGCGGCGGTCAGGAGCGGGCCGACCACGCCGCCGATGCTCCACGCGACGATCATCGCCCCGTACACCGCACCGGCATTGGGGGTTCCGAAGTAGTCGGCCGCGGTGGCCGGCATCGTCCCGAAACCGCCGCCGTAGGCGAGGTAGATCAGGGCCGCGAACACGCAGAACAGGGCGAACGACGCCGCGTACGGGAGGAAGGCGAAACAGACCGCCTGGAGCCCGAGCATGCCGAGGAACGCCGGCATGCGCCCGATCCGGTCGGACAGCCAGGCCCAGAAGATGCGGCCGCCGCCGTTGAAGAGGCCGAGGACGCCGACCATGGTGGCGGCGGTCGCGGCCGAGACCTTGGCGATGTCCTCGGCGGAGTCGGCCGCCTGCGAGATGAAGCCGATGCCGCAGGTGACGTTGAGGGCGAGGATCGCGGTGAGCATGTACCACTGCTTGGTGTGCAGCGCCTCGGACAGCGTGTAGACCCGGGTGCCGGCGACCGCACGGCCGGTCGAGGCGGCGACGAAGCCGGGCACCTCGTAGCCGGCCGGCGGGTTCCGGAAGAACGTGGCGCCGACGACCCCGGCGATCAGGTAGGCGATGCCGAGCGGCAGGAACACGCTGGTCTTGTCGGCGGTGCCGCCGAGCAGCGTCTTCGCGACCGGCGCCGTGATCACCGCGCCGAAGCCGAAGCCGGCGACCGCGATGCCGGTGATGAGCCCGCGGCGGTCCGGGAACCATTTGGCGAGCATGGCGATGGGGGTGATGTAGGCGGCGCCCAAACCGATTCCCCCCATCACGCCGTACGTGAGGACCAGCAGCCAGAGCTGGCCCGGTGACGACACGAGCGACGCCAGGATGGTCCCGGCCGAGTAGAGGGCGACGCCGCCGAACGCGACCGGCCGGGGCCCGTACCGGTCCTGGATGCGCCCGCCGATCAGGCTGCCGATGAAGATCGTGCCGATCGCCACCTCGAACGGCAGGACGGCCTCGGTCTTGCTCCAGCCGAACTCCGCCTGAAGCGGCTTGTTGAACACGCTCCACGCGTAGACCGCGCCCAGCGCGAGCTGCACGAGGACGGCGGCCACCACGATCCACCAGCGGCCGCGAGTCGCATTGACACTCCTCGAAGACTCCATCCCCCGCGTCTGCCCGGCCGCGAAGATCGCCAAACGTCGATATCGACGGCGTCCGGCCGAGATGCGCACGATGACCGCGTCGTCGCCGGCGGACGCGGCGCGGAACAGGTCGGCCACCGCCGCGAGGGACGCGCCGTCGAGGAACGCGGCGATCCGGTGGACGTCGGCGGGCGGAAGCGTGCCGGCCATCCATTCGTCGTCGGCTAAGCTGCCGCATCTGTGAAGCCTCGTCGCCGGTTCGTGCCGGTCGTCGTCATTCTGGCCGTGGCGCTGGCCGGGTGCCGGTCCGGCTCGTCCGCGCCGTCTGCCGCCTCCGCGTCCGCCGCCGGGTCCTCAGCCGCCTCGTCGTCGTCGCGCCCGGCGCCGGTCGTGAGCGGGCAACCGGCGGCCGCTTCGTCCACGAGCGCGGCGCCTCCGGGACCGGACGGGTCGCCCGGATCGGCCGCCGCCCCGGTGGGGCCGGTCATCGCGGTCGCCGACCCGCGCGCCGGGCGGGTCGCGGGCGCCGAGCTGGGCGAGGCCGCGGCGCTGCCGGCCGCGCGGCTGCTGGCCATGCCGGCGCCGACCGGGGCGGGGGCGGTGCCGCGCGGCACCCGGCCACCGCTGATCTTCCACGGGCCGCGGGACCGCAAGCGGGTGGCGTTGACGTTCGACTCGAACATGACCGACGCCATGCTGCGGCGGCTGGCGGCCGGGAAGGTGCGCTCGTACGCCAACGTCGCCGTCGTCGACGAGCTCCAGCGGGCCCGCACCCCGGCCACCTTCTTCCTGGCCGGCAAGTGGGTCGAGGCGTACCCGCAGCTCACCCGGCGGCTCGCCGCCGACCCGCGGTTCGAGCTGGCCAGCCACTCGTGGGCGCACGAGGGCTTCCACGCGCCCTGCTACGGCCTCGGCACGATCGCCCCGGCCGACATGGCCGCCGACGTCGAGCGCTCGTTCCAGGTGCTGGCCCGGTACACCGACCACCCGACGCGCTACTTCCGGTTCCCCGGCGGCTGCTACGACCCGGCGGCGCTGGCCGCGATCGCCCCGGCCGGCTGCACCGCGGTCGAGTTCGACGACGTATCCGGCGATGCTTTCGGCGGCAACGCCAAGCGGATCGCCGACGACACGGTCGCGCAGGCGAAACCGGGCTCGATCGTGGTCCTGCACATCACCGAGGCCAACGCGCCGCAGACGGCGAAGGCCCTGCCCCAGATCATCACCCGGCTGCGGGCCGGCGGCTACGAGCTGGTCACCCTCAGCGCGCTGCTGACCTGACCAGCTCGGACAGCGCGGGCCACAGGTCCGGGGCGGCGCCGACCGTGAGCTCGGTCGAGTAGTCCGGCCCGTGGCCGCCGAGCACCACGCCGGCCTCCCGCGCGATGAGGGCGCCGGCCGCGATGTCCCACAGCTTCGTGTCGAGGGCGACGCCGCCGTCGAGCCGGCCGGCGGCCTGGTAGACCAGGTTGAGCGCGGCCGGGAGGCGCCGGATGTCGCCGGACTTCGGGAGCAGCTCCCGAATCATCCGGCCGGCGCGCTCCTTGGTCGCCGGACCGGGCTGGAAGCTGACGCCGACCAGGGCCTCGCCCAGCGGCGGGCCGCCGGACACGGAGATCGGCTCGCCGCCGAGGAACGCGCCGCCGCCGTCCACCGCGCTGAACGTCTCGCCCGCCGCCGGATCGTGCACGACCGCCACCCGCGGCCGCTGCGCCTCGTCGTAGAGCGCGATGCACACCGACCAGGGCCCGCTGCGGCTGATGTAGTTGCGGGTGCCGTCGAGCGGATCGATGATCCAGGTCCACCCGCTGGGGCCGGCGTGGCCGTGACCCTCCTCGGCCTGGATGGCGTCGTCCGGCCAGGCCGCCTCGATGGCGTCCACGATGAGCCGCTCGCTGGCGATATCGACATCGGACACGACGTCGTTGGCGTGTGCCTTGGGCGCGCCGACCTTGAGCGTGTCACGCCGGTCGATCTGCAGCCGGCCGGCCCGCTCGGCAAGACCGGCGGCCAGATCACGCGCCGCGACAAGATCTCTCTCCATTGCCGCCACGCTAGCGGACGTCGCTCAGACCGCTCACCGGATCATGAAGGCGAAACCGGCCGCCGGCCCGTCGTCGGTCCCGCACCGCTCCGCGCGGCTCACGGCAAGGCCAGCCAGGTGTAGATGTCCCCGTAGATGTCCGGCCCCGGCAGGTGGCCGCCCTCGTAGACGTGTCCCTCGGCGCCGGGGATGGTGGCCAGGAGCCACTCCGCGTGGTCGGCCGGCACGTTCGGGTCGGCCGTTCCGCGCCAGATCGCCGTCGGCACGGCGATCGACGCCGGGTCGAAGCCCCACGGCCGGGCGAACGCCAGGCTGTCGTCGGCCCACCCGTCCATCCCGTCCACGAAGGTCGCCCGGATGCGGGCCATCGCGTCGGGGTCGGTGCGGGCCGGCGGGCCGGGCTCGGCGGGAAACTCGGGGCCGCCGGCCTCGATCGCGGCCAGGATGGTGGCGGCCCGGTCGGCCAGGCGGCCGCGCAGCGCCGATTCGGAGAGTGAGGGGCCGGCGGCCTCGGCGGGCTTGGCGGGATCGGCCGGCTTGATGCCGGAGAGCACCGCGCACCGGGTGACGCGCTCGGGGATCAGCGCGGCGCAGGCCAGGGCGTGCGGCCCGCCGCCGGAGCCGCCGAAGGCGGCGAACCGGGACCAACCCCGGGCGTCGGCCAGGGCGGCGGCGTCGGCGGCGGCATCGGCCACGGTGCGGCCGGGGTGGCGGGTGGACCCGCCGTAGCCGGGGCGGTCATACACCAGCAGCCGTACGGGACCCCGCTCCATCCCCTCGACCTGGACCGGTCGCTTCCACCGGCTGCTGGGCGAGCCGCCGTGCATGATGACCGGAAGTCCGCCGGGCGGCCCGTACAGGCAGTACCGCAGGACGCGGCCGTCGGGGAGCGGCAGGTCGTGGTCGGGAGGCAGCGACATGCCTAGATCCAAGCAGTCGCCAGCCACGCCGCCACGGCGGCCATCAGCAGCAGCGCGATGTTCAGGCCGATCAGGCGGGCCTCGCCGCGGGACACGTGCACCACGATGCCGCCGACCTGGATCAGGACCAGGCCGATGGCGGCGACCAGGGCCAGCGCCGGGGCGATGCCGGTCAGCGGGGGCAGGATCAGGCCGGCGGCGCCGAGCACCTCGAGGACGCCGATCGTGCGGACCAGCCGCATCGGCATCCGGTCGACCCACCCCATCATCGGCAGTAGCCGCTCGCGGGACTGCACCACCTTCTTGCCGCCGGCGTAGACGTAGAAGACGGCGAGCAGCCCCCCGACGATCCAGTACGCGATTTCCACAGCGACTCCTTGACCAGGACGGTTACCGAACGTAAGAAGCCACATGATGCGGCACTATTGACGCGCGTACAAAAGGCACACGTGTGTGCGTAGGGCACAAGGGGCTGTCATGTCGGAGTACGAGCACACCTGCATGATCCGCGGGGACGGCGGCCGGACGATCCGGGCGATCCTCGACCAGATCTGCAACAAGTGGACGCTGCTGGTGGTGGCGACCCTGGAACGGGACACGCTGCGCTTCACCGATCTGCACCGCCAGGTGCCGGGCATCTCGCAGCGGATGCTGACCCTGACCCTGCGCAACCTCGAACGGGACGGCCTGGTCGCGCGGACCGTGCACGCCGAGGTGCCGCCGCGGGTGGAGTACGCGCTGACGCCGATGGGCCGCAGCCTGCTCGCGCCCGCGCTGGCCCTGGCCGGGTGGGCGATGGAGCACGTGCCGCACATCGAGGCGGCCCGCGCGACCTATGCGGGCGGCCGGGACAAGGCGGGCGACCGGGAAAAGGCGGCCGACCGGGAAAATGCGTTGCCGCCGAATGGCAAGAAAGCCTAACGTCATCGGCATCGGGGGTTCAGAAAGACTTTTCGGAAGGCCGTTTCCATTCGGCGGCCACATCCGGCGCGCGCCCCTCACTGCCGTGCCGAAGCCGGCCGGCGGGTGCTACCCCCGCCGGCCGTGAACCCTTTCCCCGGAGTGATGCTTTGACGGCGATCTATCAAAATCCGCTGCACTATCTGCTCGGGCTCGAGGGTCTCGCTCTCCTTCGGGCGTACGGGGGCGACTACGACCAGGGGTTCGCCGAGGAGCGCGTGGCCGAGATCCGCCGCCTGCTGACCGAGCCCGGGCTGGCGCACGACGGCGTCACCGTGGGCACGGTCGACACCCGGTCCGGCTACCGGGTCTGGTCCCGCACCTACGACCAGCCCGGCAACGGCCTGTTCCCGATCGAGGAGCCGTTCGTCCACGAGGTCGTCGACGCGATCCCGCCCGGCGTCGCGCTCGACGCCGCCTGCGGCACCGGCCGCCACACCGCCTACCTGGCCGCCCGCGGCCACCGGGTGATCGGCGTCGACAGCTCGCCCGACATGCTGGCCCGCGCCCGCGAGCGGGTCCCCGGCGCCGAGTTCCACGAGGCCCCGCTCGACGCGCTGCCGCTGCCGGACGACCACGTCGACGTCGCCGTCTGCGCGCTCGCCCTCGCCCACCTGCCCGACCTGCGACCGGCCTTCGCCGAGCTGGTCCGGGTGCTACGGCCCGGCGGCAGCCTCGTGGTGACCGACATCCACCACGAGATGGTCCTGCTCGGCTCGGTGCCGCACGTGCGCACCGACGCCGGCGAGCCCCGGCTCATCCCGTCCTACCGGCACCGCGCCAGTGACTACCTCGGCGCCGCGCTGCCGGCCGGCCTCGAGCTGCGGCGCTGCGAGGAGCCCCGGCTCACCGACGAGACCGGCCCGCGGGCGCCGATGGCCGCCACGGTCGAGGCCGGCGAGTGGGACATGTGGCCGTGGACGCTGATGGCACAGGCGCCGTCCGCACACGGCGGCGTCTTCGCCGGCGCGCCCGGCGCCGTGCTGTGGCACTTCCGCAAACTACCCTGAGCGGCATGCCCGAGCTGGTTTTCGAGCGCGTCCGGCCTGCGGGCCCGGAGGCGCTGCTGCGCGACTGGCGCGACATCCACAACCTGATCATCCCGACCGCGCCGCTCGCGCCCGAGGAGGTCGAGGAGCGGGCCGGCCGCAACCGCCTCGAGGTGGCCTACCTGGACGGGGAGCGGGTCGGCAACTCGACCGTGCGCCCGCCGACCGCCGACACGGCCGCCACCGTGATCGCCCGCGTCCTGCCCGACCGGCGCGGCCACGGCCTGGGCGAGCAGATCTACCAGCGCGCCCTGGCCGCGGCCCACGACCTCGGCGCCGAGGCGATCGAGACGGTGGTGCTCGCCTCCAACGAGGACGGCCTGCGCTTCGCCCTGCGGCACGGCTTCGTCGAGATCGAGCGCTACGTCCTGCCCGGCGACACCATCCCCTTCGTGGACCTGCGGCTGGCCTCCGGATAGCCTCATGATCGTGGCAAATCGCGCGTTCGGCACGGTCGCGGCGCCGGGGCCCGGTGCGGCTCGCCGTGGATGATCCGCGCCGGCGGGTGCCGCGTACCGACGTCGTCCTCGCCGATCCCCGCCTGGCCGAAGCCGCCGCCCGGCTCGGCCGCGCCGCCGTCAAGGCCGCCGTGAGCGCCGCCCAGCAGCGGGCCCGGGCCGGCGACCTGCCGCCCGAGGCGGTGGCCGACGCCGCGGTCGCCGCGCTCCCCGGGACGGCCGGGGGACTGCGTCCGGTCCTCAACGCGACCGGCGTCGTGCTGCACACCAACCTGGGCCGGGCCGCGCTGTCGGAGGCCGCGATCGCGGCGATCCGGGCGGCGGCCGGCCACACCGACGTCGAGCTCGACCTCGCGACCGGGCGGCGGGCCCGGCGGGGGCGGACGGCCATGCGGGCGCTGCACGACGCGGTGCCCGAGGCGGGGGACGTGCACGTCGTCAACAACGGGGCGGCGGCGCTGGTGCTGGCCGCGACCGCGCTGGCGGCGGGCAAGGAGATCATCGTCAGCCGCGGCGAGATGGTGGAGATCGGCGACGGCTTCCGCCTGCCCGAACTGCTCGAGTCGACCGGCGCCCGGCTGCGCGAGGTCGGCACGACCAACCGCACGTCCACCGACGACTACCGCAAGGCAATAAACCCCGAAAAATCGGGATTCATTCTGAAGGTGCATCCGTCGAACTTCGTGATCAGCGGATTCACCGGTGACGCCAAAATCGAGGAACTGGCCCGGCTCGGACTGCCGGTCGTCGCCGACATCGGCTCCGGACTCCTGCGCCCCGACCCGCTGCTGCCCGACGAGCCGACCGCGTCCGAGTCCCTGCGCGCCGGCGCGAGCCTGGTCACGGCCAGCGGCGACAAGCTGCTCGGCGGGCCTCAGGCGGGGCTCGTCCTGGGCGAGGCCGGCCTGGTCGAACGCCTCCGCCGCCACCCCCTCGCCCGGGCGCTGCGGGTCGACAAGCTCACCCTCGCCGCCCTCCAGGCCACGCTCACCGGCCCCGGGACGCCCACCTGGCGGGCGCTGCGGGCGGACCCGGACGAGCTGCGGTCCCGCACGGACCGCGTCCGCGAGCGCCTGGCCGAGGCGGGCGTCGAGGTCACCCTGGTCGAATCGACGGCGGTGGTGGGCGGCGGCGGTGCACCCGGCGTCCGGCTTCCGTCGTGGTCACTCTCACTCCCGCAGCCGTACGCGGAAAGCCTCCGCGCCGCCCCCCGACCGGTGGTGGGCCGGGTCGAGCGCGGCCGCCTGCTCCTGGATCTGCGCTGCGTCCCGCCGTACGCCGATGGTGATGTGATCTCCGCCGTTCTCGCCGTCGCCCAGCAGGCGGAGTAGGCGATGCACGTCCTGGCCACCGCCGGCCACGTCGACCACGGGAAGTCGACGCTGGTGCGGGCGCTCACCGGCATGGAGCCCGACCGCTGGGCCGAGGAGCGCCGCCGCGGGATGACCATCGACCTCGGCTTCGCCTGGACGACGCTGCCGTCGGGGGCGACCGTGGCGTTCGTGGACGTGCCCGGCCACGAGCGCTTCGTGCCGAACATGCTGGCCGGCGTCGGCCCGGTGCCGGCCGCCCTGATCGTGGTGGCGGCCGACGAGGGCTGGATGCCGCAGTCGGCCGAGCACCTGGCCGCCCTCGACGCGCTCGGCGTGCGGCACGGCCTGCTCGTGGTGACCCGGTCCGACCTGGCCGACCCGGCCGCCGCCATCGCCGGGGCGCGGCACGAGATCGCGGCGACCGGCCTGGGGGAGGTGGAGGCGGTCGCGGTGAGCGGTCGCACCGGCGCCGGCCTCGACGAGCTGCGGCGGGCGATCGACCGGCTCGTGGCGCGGCTTCCGGCGGCCGACGGCGACGCGCCGGTGCGGCTGTGGATCGACCGGGCCTTCACGATCAAGGGCGCCGGCACGGTGGTGACCGGCACGCTGGGCGCGGGGCGGGTCCGGGTGGGCGACGAGCTCCGGCTGGGTGACGACCTGGTTCGCGTACGCGGACTCCAGTCGCTCGGACAGACCGCCGGCGAGGTCACGGCCGTCGCCCGGATCGCCGTCAACCTGCGCGGCGTCGACCGGGACCGGGCGGGCCGCGGCGACGCCCTCCTCACCCCGGGCCGGTTCCGCGACGCCGATCTCGTCGACGTCCGCGTGCACGGCGATCCGGTCGCCGGCCTGCCCGCCACGCTGACCCTGCACCTCGGCTCGGCCGCGGTCCCGGCCCGGGTCCGCCCGCTCGGCGCCGACACGGCCCGGCTGCGGCTGGCCCGCCCGCTGCCGTTGCGCGTGGGCGACCGTGCCCTGCTGCGCGACCCCGGCCGCCATCATGTCGCCGGAGGCGTCACCGTCCTCGACGTACAGCCGCCCGGTCTGAACCGCCGCGGCGCCGCCGCCGCCCGCGCCGCCGAGCTGGCCACCCTGGACGGCGTCCCCGGCCTGCGCGGCGAGCTCGCCCGCCGGCACCTGATGCACGGCCGCGACCTGACCGCGATGGGCGTCCCGCTCGACGGCGACCCGGTCACCGGCGAGTGGTACGCGGACCCCGCCCACTGGTCCGGCCTGGCCCGGCGCCTGACCGAGGAGGTCGACCGCCATCGCGCCGAGCACCCCCTCGAGCCCGGCGCCCCGATCGAGGCCCTCCGGCACCGTCTCGGCCTGCCCGACCGCGCCCTGGTCGAGGCCCTGATCGCCGCCGACGGGACACTGACCGTCCACGGCGGACGCGTGTCGGCCGGCCGCCCCGGCATCCCCGCCGAGCTGACCGCGGCCGTCGGCAAGGCGTTCGCGGGCCTGGCGCCGTTCACCGCGCCCGAGACCTACGACCTCGCCGGCCGCGGCCTCGGCCCGAAGCAGCTGGCCGCCGCCGTCCGCGCCGGCCTGCTCATCCAGGTGGCGCCCAACGTCGTGCTCCGCCCCGCGGCGCCGGAGGAAGCCGCCCGCGCCCTGGCCGCCCTGCCCCAGCCGTTCACCCTGAGCGAGGCCCGCCGGGCCCTGGACACCACCCGCCGGGTCGCCGTCCCGCTGCTGGAGCTGCTCGACCGCCGCGGCCTGACCCGGCGCCTGCCGGACGACCGCCGCGTCACGGTCGAATGACCGACTGTAGGTGAGCTGTTCTCCTCGCCGCCGCCCGCTGTTGGTCGCGTCCCGCCGAGACTGTGCCGCATGGATCGGATCAATCGTCGTGGATTCCTGGCGCTGGCCGGCGGTGCGACCGCCATGACCGCCCTGTCGCCGAGCATCGCCCGGGCCGCGGCCATCCCGGCCGACCGGCGCACCGGCACCATCGCCGACGTCGAGCACGTCGTCGTCCTCATGCAGGAGAACCGGTCGTTCGACCACTACTTCGGGGCGCTGCGCGGGGTGCGCGGGTTCGGCGACCGGGTCGCGGCTCTGAAACCGGACGGATCGTCGGTGTGGAACCAGGACGGGGTGCTGCCGTTCCGGCCCGACGTCGACGACCTGGGGCTGGCGTTCCTGCAGGACCTGCCGCACGGGTGGAACGACGGGCACGACGCGTTCAACGGCGGCCGGTACGACCGGTGGGTGCCGGCCAAGTCGGCGACCACGATGGCCTACCTGACCCGCGAGGACATCCCGTTCCACTACGCCCTGGCCGACGCGTTCACGATCTGCGACGCGTACCACTGCTCCCTGATGGGTCCGACCGACCCGAACCGGTACTACATGTGGACCGGGTACACCGGCAACGACGGCAAGGGCGGCGGCCCGGTCGTCACCAACGACGAGCTCGGGTACGGCTGGACGACCTACCCGGAGCGGCTCGAGGCGGCCGGGGTGTCGTGGAAGATCTACCAGGACGCCGGTGAGGGGCTCGACGCGGCCGGCTTCTGGGGTTGGACCTCCGACCCGTACATCGGCAATTATGGCGACAACTCGCTGCTGTACTTCGACGCCTACCGCAACGCCGCGCCCGGCTCGCCGCTCTACGAGAAGGCCCGCACCGGAACCAGTCTGAAGAACGGCGACGACATGTTCGCGCCGCTCCGGAACGACGTGCTGAACGGCAAGCTGGCGCAGGTGTCGTGGATCGTCGCGCCCGAGGCCTACACCGAGCACCCGAACTGGCCCGCCAACTACGGCGCCTGGTACATCGCCAACGTGCTCGACGCGCTGACCGCCGACCCCGCGGTGTGGGCCAGAACGGCACTTCTCATCACGTACGACGAGAACGACGGTTTCTACGACCACGTGGTGCCCGCCTATCCGACCGCCGGGAGCTCCACGGTCGACCTGCGCGACGAGTTCCTGCCCGCCTCCAACGGCCACGTCGCCGGCCCGTACGGCCTCGGGCAGCGCGTGCCGATGCTGGTGGTGTCACCGTGGAGCACCGGCGGCTTCGTCTGCTCCGAGGTCTACGACCACACCTCGATCATCCGCTTCCTCGAGAAGCGCTTCGGCGTGCACGAGCCGAACATCTCCCCCTGGCGGCGCGCCGTCTGCGGCGATCTGACTCTCGCGTTCGACTTCCGAAAGACCCGGCCCGCGGCGCCGTCGCTGCCGGACACGAGCGCGTACGCCCCCGCCGACCGTTCGCGACACCCGGACTACGTGCCGACGCCGCCCGCGTCGCCGTCGCTGCCCCGCCCCGAGCACGGCGTCCGCCCGGCCCGGCCCCTCGGCTACGACCTGTCCGTCTCGGCCCGCTTCGGCCCGGCGCTGGAGCTCACGTTCGCCAGCCGAGGCCCCGCCGCCGCCGTCTTCCACGTCACCGAGGCCGGCGGCGCGCCCCGAACCTTCACGGCCGCCGCCCGCACCCACCTCAGCGGATCGTGGGATCGGGAGGCCGACGTCACGGTGCACGGCCCGGACGGCTTCTTGCGCCGCTTCCGAGGCGCGGGCGTCGAGGTTACGGTCCGGCAGGGCCGGCTGATCCTGGCGAACTCGTCGTCGCGGGCGAAGCGGGTGATCCTCGCCGATGCCTATTCGGGGGAGCGCTCGGTGATTCGCCTCAACCCGGGGCAGAGCCAGACGCGTCATTTGCCGGTGCGCCAAGGTTGGTATGACGTGTCGCTCACCAGCGATGTCGATCCTCGGTATGCCCGCCGGCTGACCGGGAACGCTGTGCCGGGCGTCAGCCAGCCCTGACGGTCGCGGCCCGCCCTGACGGTCGCGGCGTGGCCCTTGGCGGTCGCGAGCCCGGAGGGGTTGGCGGTGATGTTGCGGGGTCTTCGGGCGTGGCCGGCGGGCCTCGGCCGCCGGTGCGCCGCATGCGGCCGGTAGCCGTTGGCAGGATGGGCGTTGGGGCTTGGGTCCCGGCTGATTGTGGACGGATCCCGGCCCCGCTCGGCGGCGCTCTCTGCCGGATCGTCGCGCGCTGCCGCCTGCGGTCGGCGAAATGCACCCGGGTGTTCTCGCTCCGATAGCGGCGCACCGTGCGTCGGACGGCTGCGGTGATCGGGTTCGGGCCGTTACGCCATCGTCTACCGGTGCGCCGGTTGATCCCGACCACCAAGGCCGCCTGCGAAAAGTTCATCCCCAAGCCGGCCTACACAAACCCCACCCCGGTCACTGGGTGGGGCAGACGTTACGGGCCGGGTATGACATTTTTGCGGACCGTCCACAGCGGTGGGCCGGCAGGCTGGGCGCCTCAGAGCTGGGCGGCGCCTCAGCTGGGCGGCGCCTCAGGGGGCCGAACGCTCCCGTCCATCGACCGGCGGGCCGGTCACCACCGCGGCCTCCGACGGGACGTAATCCTCGAGCAGGGCGGGGGTCAGGCCGGCCCGATGGATGGCGTGCAAAGCGGCCAGGAAGTCCTTCACGAACGCCGGGCGGAAGTGCATCAGGATGATGTCGCCGGGCTGGATCGACTTGCCCTCCTGGTAGCGGACGATGCCCTTGTCGACGGTTTCCTTCCACATGAAACCGGCACGCAGGCCGCATTCCTTGGCTACGCGCAAGGTGGTGTGGTCCTTGTCGCCGAAGGGCGGGCGGAACAGCACGGGGCGACGGCCGTACCACTGCTCCAGCTGGTCCGTGCTCTCGCAGATCTGGCGGTGCTGGAAATAGTACGAGCGGCCGCGCAACTCCGGGTGGGAGATGGTGTGGGACTCGATCACGGCGCCGTACGTGCGGAGGTTGTCGAAGTACGGGACGTCGTCCTCGATGAAGTTCGTGGTCAGGAACAGGGTCACGGGGATGCCGGCGGCGGCGAACAGCTTGGGGGCCTCGGGGTCCTTCAGCACGCCGTCGTCGATGGTCAGGAACGCCACCGGCTGGGTCACCGGGATACGGGAGAGGTACGGGATCTCGTCGCCCTCGGGGAGGGTGATCGGCTCGGGAGCGGGGCGCGGGGGGAAACGCGGGATGTCGCTCAGCTTCCATCCGACGGGAGCAACAGACGCCGAAGCAAGAGCCGGCGAAGCAAGAGCCGGCGAAGCAAGAGCCGGCGAAGCAAGAGCCGGCGAAGCGGCAGACGCCGAAGCAAGAGCCGGCGAAGCGGGAGACGGCGGAGAAAGAGACGGCGGAGCGGCGACAGCAGAAGCGGGGGCGGCGGAGAAAATGGGCACGAAAGGGGCGGCGGGGGAGGAAGACGGCGGAACGGAAGAGGGTGAAGCGGTGGACCGCAGGGAACGGCCCGCGCTCCACCCGCTCACCGCCGGCAGCGCGACCAAAGCGGCGCAAACGGCACCGAGGACTAGCCGCCGGCGGGTCAGCGTGATCACTCGGCGGAGGCTACACGCTCCGGGCAAACCTAACTTGCGAGACGAAACGTCTCGGCGTGACGCTGGCGGGGTGGGACCTTCAGGGCCCGCAGGCTGCGGAGGACGGCGTCGGTCATGCCGGCGGGGCCGCAGACGAACACGTCACGCTCGGTGATGTCGGGGACCATCGCCAGCAGGCTCTCGGGGCTGAACGGCTGGTTGGGCGGGGTGCCGGTGCCGGTACGCCCGGCCAGCACGTGCAGGCGGGCGCCCCGTACGGACGCCAGGTTGTTCATCTCGCCGAGCAGGACCGCCTCGGCCGGGTCGTGCACGCGGTAGAGCACCACGATGTCGGCGGGCAGCCGTTCGTCCTCGAGCAGGGCCCGGATCGGCGTCACCCCGATGCCCCCGGCGATCAGCAGCGATTTGCCGGTCACGCCCTGGCCGGCGGTGAACGCGCCGTACGGGCCCTCGGCGAAGACCCGCGTGCCGATCGGCAGCCGCCGCAGGCCCGCGCTGGTCGCCCCGATGCCCTTGGCCGTTAGGCGCAGCGAGCGGCCGTCGGGGGCGGCCGACAGCGAGAACGGGTTGACCTGCCACCACGGGTTGTGACCGAGGAACCGCCACAGGAAGAACTGCCCGGCACGGGCGTCGAGACGCTCGAGGTTGTGGCCGGTGAGGTAGACCGAAACCACGTCGTCGGCCTCGGGCACGACGGCGGCGACCTTGAGCTGGTGGCGGGCGTTGCGGACGAGCGGGACGAGGACGCGGCCGGTGAGCAGGGCGCCGATCGCGAACGCCCACAGGCCCCACCAGTACACCTCGGTGAAGATGTTGGTCTTGAAGGCGCTGCCCTCGTAGAGCTGGTGCACGATGCCGAGCGTCACGACGATGTAGACCAGCAGGTGCACGGTGTGCCAGGACTCGTAGGAGACGCGACGGCGGACGGCGCGCAGCGAGATGGCGGCGATCACCACGATCAGCGCCGCGGCGGTCATGCCGAGCAGGACGGGCATCTGCTTGGCCAGGTTCGGGATCTCGCCGAGGAACGAGATCTTGTCCAGCTGCGAGTAGCCGAGCAGCACGAACGTGGGATGCAGCAGAACCAGCCAGAAGAGGGAGAAGCCGGTCCAGCGGTGCCAGCTGGTCAGCTTGTCCATACCGATCCGGCGGTCGAGGAACGGCAGGCGGGCGACCAGCAGCAGCTGGAGGGCCATCACGAAGGCGAGATGCAGGCCGAGGAAACGGCCGATCGCGGTCAGGGTGTTGTGCGCGGGCGGGCCCGCGGTGGCGAACATCAGCTCGACGATCACCAGGTTGGCGATCAGGAATATCCAGAGGGCGATATGCGCGCTGCGCGCGGTGGTCGCGGTGCGGGTTTGTGGCTGGGTCACGGCGCTCATCCGAAGTCTCCCCGCTGCTGGCCTATGCCGGTGAATACCACACGTAGCCGAAGAAGGTTCGGTTCGAAATCACCCTGCTGACAAGAGCACTCCGGGGAGTTGGCGCGGACCGGGAATACTGGTCGGGCGGCCGGGGTGTCCGGCGCGGCGAGGAGGGGTGATGACGGCGGCGGGGAACGGACGACCGGCGGTCGGCTCGGCGAGGGTCACCCCGGGCGGCACGCCGCCGGCGCCGCGACAACCTCCCACCGGTCAGGTGTACGGCGGGAAGCCCGCGGCCGGCAAGGCATCGGTCCCGATCCCGGCCCAGCCCCAGGCGCCGGGCGCGGTCCCGCCGCCGGGTGCGTCCCCGCCGGGTGCGGTCCCTCCTCCGGTCCCGGCCCCCGCGCCGGCCGGAAAGACGCGCGCCGGCAAGCGGAAGCGGCTGCTTCTCGCCGTACTCGTGCCGCTCGTCCTTCTTCTCGCTCTTCTCGGCGCCGGGGTGACCGTCCAGCTCAAGCGCGACCTGCCGGCCGCCACCCTGACCACGTCGATCGCCTCGACCCTCAAGATCCCGGGCAAGCTGTCGCTGCCGTGGCCGTCGCAGGGCTCGGCCGAGCTGATGGTCGAGGGGCTGGGCCGGCTCGGCGGCTCGGGGGCGAAGAAGCCGGCCGCCATCGGCAGCGTCGCCAAGGTGATGACCGCGTACCTGATCCTCAAGAATCACCCGCTCGAGGACGGCAACGACGGCCCGACGATCACCGTGACCTCGGCCGACGTGGCCGACTACCAGGCCCGCATCCCGTCCGGGCAGTCGCTCGTGGCGGTCGCGGCGGGCGAGAGGATCAGCGAGCGGCAGGCGCTCGAGGCGCTCATGCTGCCCTCGGCCAACAACGTGGCGCACATGCTCGGCGTCTGGGACGCGGGCAGCCAGGACGCGTTCCTGACCAGGATGAACGCGGCCGCGGACGAGCTCGGCATGAAGAACACCCACTACACCGACCCGAGCGGCTTCCTGGCGACCACCGTCAGCACCGCGGCCGACCAGGTTCTGCTGGGCCGGGCCGCGCTCAAGGACCCGGTCTTCGCCGGCATCGTGGCCCAGCCGTCGGCGACCATCCCGGTCGCCGGGGAGATCAAGAACTACAACGACCTGCTCGGCGAGCTGGGCGTCTTCGGCATCAAGACCGGCTCGACCGACGACGCCGGCGGCAATCTGCTCTTCGCGGCGCACCTCGAGGCCGGCGGCAAGACGTTCACGGTGGTGGGCGCGGTCTTCCAGCAGCCGGGGGCGAACACGCCGCAGCAGCTCGCGCAGGTCAACAAGGTCGTGCGCAAGTTGCTGACCGCGGCCCGGGCGGCGGTGAAGCAGTACACGATCCTGGCCGACAAGACCCTCGGGCAGGTGTCGACCGCGTGGGGCTCGACCGTCCCGGTCAGCCCGGCCACGGCGCTCAAGGTCGTCGGCTGGCCCGGCCTCAGCTACCAGGTCAAGGTGACCACGCCGGTGCTGGGCGACAAGGTCACGACCGGGCAGTACCTGGGCGACGTCACCGCCGGCGGACAGAAGATCACGCTGGCCGCGGACGGGTCGACCATCCCGCCGACGACGTGGTGGAAGCTCAGCCGCCGGCCCTGATTCGCATCGCCTCGTCGACGTCCTCGTCGGTCAGCTGACGGAAGTCCTCGTACCACTGTCCGACGGCACGGAAGGCGGGCGGGGCGCTCAGGCAGACGATGGTGTCGGCGTCGGCGGCCAGCGACTCGTACGCCTGGGGCGCGCACACCGGCGCGGCGAAGGCGAGCCGCCGGGGCCCCCGGCCGCGCAGCCACCTCAGGGCGGCCCGGGCCGTCACGCCGGTGGCCAGCCCGTCGTCGACGAGCACGACCGAGCGCCCGGCCACGGCCGGCGCCGGCCGCCCGGCCCGGTAGCGGCCGACCCGCCGGCCGAGCTCGGCGCGCTCGGCCGACACGGTGGCGGCCAGGTCGTCCGCGGTGATCCCGAGCGTCTCGAGCGAGCGCGGGTCGAAGACCGGCGGCCCGTCCTCGGCGATCGCGCCGACCCCGAGCTCGGGCCGTCCCGGTGCCCCGATCTTGCGGGCCAGCACGAGGTCGAGGTCGCCGCCGACCCGGGCGGCGACGCCGACGGCGACCGGCACCCCGCCCCGCGGCAGCGCCAGCACCAGCGGGCGGCCGTCGTCCTCGGTCAGCACCCGGGCGACCTCCTCGCCGAGCTGCCGCCCGGCGTCCGCACGGTCCTTGAAGATCATCGGAGATGCGACGCGAACCACGTTCCCGCCTCCTCGGCCACGATCTCGAGCGTCCCCGGCTCCTCGAACAGGTGGGTGGCGCCCGGCACGACGCGCAGCTCGGTCTCGATCGTCAGCGCGTCGCGGGCCTGCTCGTTGAGCTCGACGATCGGCAGGTCCTTCTCGCCCACGATCAGCAGGGTCGGCGCCTCGACCTGGACGAGCGCGGGCCCGGCGAGGTCGGGCCGGCCGCCGCGGGACACCACGGCGTGCACCTCGTGGGTACGGGCGGCGGCGGCGACGAGGGCGGCGGCCGCCCCGGTGCTGGCGCCGAAGAGGCCGACCGGCAGGCTGCGGGTCACCGGCTGCCCGCCGAGCCAGTCGACCAGGCCGATCAGCCGGTCGGCCAGCAGCCCGATGTCGAACCGCAGGTCGCGGGTGCGGGCGTCGGCGACCTCCTCCTCGTGCGTGAGCAGGTCGACCAGGAGGGTGCCGAGGACGCGCCGGTTGAGCTCGGCGGCCACCGACCGGTTGCGCGGGCTGTGCCGGGAGCTGCCCGAGCCGTGCGCGAAGACCACCACGCCGTGCGCGCCGGCGGGGAGGACCAGGTCACCCTCGAGCTCCGTTCCCGCGGTGGGGAACGTCGTTGTCGTCGCAGACGTCATCCCCTCCGCGTACCCCCGATTGGCCGACCTATTCGCCGGACTTGCCCGGTTTTACGTGAGGATCTCGAGCCAGTCGCGGATCTCGTAGGCCTTGACGACGCCGTTCACGACGAACGGGTCGCCCTCGGCGAACCGGTCGGCCGCCTCCCGGCTGGTGAAGATGCCCATCGAGCCCTCGCCCTGCGGGTCGCCGAAGGTGCGACCATGACCAGCTCGCCGCGCGCATGGAACTCGTCGAGGCGGGCCTTGTGGGCGGGGAAGTGTTGTTGCGCGCGGGTTCCGACGTTGTCCGCCGACTCATACAACATGACCGCATATTTCATGATTTGTCGCCCAAAGGGTCGGTGGGCGCGGCGGCGGGAGCGGCTGCGACGGTGGGGGTAGCGGCGACGGTGGGGGTGGCGGGAGTGGCGGCGGGGGCGGGAGTGGCGGCGGGGGCGAGAGCGGCGGCGTGGGCGGGAGTGGCGGCGTGGGCGTAGGCGGCGAACGTCGCGGTCCAGGCGTCGGGGGCGTCGAAGGTCTCGCGCATGGCCGCGGCGTCGGCGCCGAACGCGTCGAGGTCACGGTGCTCGAGGGAGACAAGGGTGCGATCTTTCCCCGCCGGCTGGAAGCGGACCTCGATGGTGGTCGCGAGGTCGTCGTGGTACTTCCAGTCGGCGCCGATCTGCCAGGTGACCACGAGCCGGGCGGCCGGCTCCCAGACCACCACGAAGCCCGTGTACGACTCCGAGCCGTCCTGGTGGCGGGTGAACCACCGGCCGCCGGGGCGGGGCTCGACCACGATCTCGGCGATCGGCGCCGACCCGATGTGGTGCGCCGCCGGCCACCAGGTCGTCATGTCGGCGGTGAACAGCTCGAAGGCGCGCGCCGGCGGCACGTCGACGACGACCTCCCGGCGTACGGCGTCAGTTGTCTTGATCATGTTGTTTCTCCCGGTTGGCATGCTGCTGGAAGGCGGCGAGCGACCGTTCCCAGAACGAGTCGAGGTGGGCGCGCAGGGCGGCGAGCCCGTCCGGGTCGACCGAGTAGAGGCGGCGGGTGCCGTCCTGCCGGTCGGTGACGAGCCCGACGTCCTTGAGGACCTTCAGGTGCTGGGAGACGGCCGGGCGACTGACCGGCAGGACGTCGGCGAGCTGCCCGACGGCGAGGGGGCCGTCGGTGAGCCGCTCGAAGATCGCCTGCCGGGTGGGATCGCCCAGCGCCGTCAGCATCGCGGTTGCGTTCGTCATGGCTTACCGTAAGCTACGACTTACCGACTACGCCGTCAACAGGGCGCGCAACGCTTTCTCGGCGACGGGGAACGCCACCCGGCGGCCGTTGATCAGCTCGCCGTAGAGGACCGACTCCATGATCCGGACGTAGAGGAAGGCGCGATCGATCCCGTCGCTCCTCATCGGGAGGCCGGCCTCCACGAAGATCTCGCGCTGGGTCAGCACGGCCCGGCGGTGGACCCGGCCGTCGGCGGTGAACAGCACGCGGGCCGCCGTCTTCGGCTCGGCGGCGACGAAGCGGCCGATCGGGCGGGCCGCCCACAGCCGCTCGGCGAAGCGGCGGGACACCTCGATCACGCCGTCGGCGCCGGGCTTCTCGCGGGCCCGGCGCGCGCGGTCGAGGGTGCGGCGGGCCAGCGACCAGAGCGCGTCGCCGAGCAGCGCGTCCCGGCTGCCCACGATGCGGTAGAGGGTGGCCCGGCTGACCGCGAGCTGGGTGGCGAGCAGATCCATGTCGAGCGAGCCGTCGGCCTGGAACTGACGCACGGCGCCCCGCACGACATCGGCTCTCTCCATGACCCGCACGTCAGGGCGTACACCATCGTTGCTGGATCGGTTCAAGTTCTGCGACGGCCGTCTCACGGTTACGCGAATCTTCAACTTTCGCGCCACCGCCCCGCGTACCGGCGACCAAGTTTCGTTCTTCTGTCCGGGGAGAGATCATGCACGCAGCGATCACACGTCCACGGAACATCGCCGCCGCCCTCGCGGGCCTGGCCCTGGCCGCGGCCGCCGTCACCCTGGTGCCGCACGCCGATGCCGCGACCACGTCGTTCCGGCGCGGCCCCGACCCGTCGGCCGCCGGCATCCGCGCCACCACCGGCCCGTTCGCGGTCGGCCGCGCCAATGTGGCTCGCGCCTCGGTGTCCGGCTTCGGCGGCGGCGACATCTACTTCCCCACCGACACGAGCGTGGGCACGTTCGGCGCGGTGGCGATGGCGCCCGGCTTCACCGCCACCCGCAGCAGCCTGGCCTGGCTGGCGCCGCGGATCGCTTCGCAGGGCTTCGTGGTCTTCAACATCGACACCCTGACCACGTCGGACCAGCCCGCCGCCCGCGGCCGCGAACTCCTCGCCGCGCTGGACTTCCTGACCGGCAGCAGCACCGCCCGCACCCGTGTCGACAAGTCCCGGCTGGCCGTGATGGGCCACTCGATGGGCGGTGGCGGCACGCTCGAGGCCGCGCGCAGCCGCCCGTCGTTGCGGGCCGCGATCCCGATGACGCCGTGGGACCTGACCAAGAACTTCGCCGCAGTCGGCGTGCCCACGATGATCATCGGAGCTCAGTCCGACACGATCGCGCCGGTGCGGCAGCATGCCGAGCCGTTCTTCGCCTCCTTGCCGTCCGGCCTGGACAAGGGCTATCTGGAGCTCGCCGGGGCGTCGCACTTCGCGCCGAACATTCCGAACACGACGATCGCGTCGACCAGCGTGGCGTGGCTGAAGCGCTTCGTGGACGACGACACCCGGTACGAGCAGTTCCTGTGCCCCGGGCCGGCGTCCGGGGTCAGCGACTACGAGTTGACCTGCCCGCTGCGTCGTTGAGGCAGGTCAGGAACGCGGCCACCGCGGCCGGGATCGTCCGTCCCGCCGGGGTGGCCGCGAACACCTGGCGGCGCGACTCGTCGTCCGGGTGCAGGCGCAGCAGGGCGATGTCGCGCGGGACGCGGCCCGCGATCAGCGCCGGCACCATGGCCACGCCCAGGCCGGCCGCGACGCAGCCCAGCTTGCCGGTCCACTCGGCGGCGGTGATCTCGATGCGGGGGCGGAACCCGGCCGGCAGCGAGGCGCGCAACAGGGTCTCCTCGGCGGTGGCCGAGCCGGCGATGAAGGCGTCCCCTTCGAGGTCGGCCAGGCGAACCACGCGGCGCCGGGCCAGCCGGTGGTCGCGGGCGACGGCCACCAGCATGCGCTCGTCCACCAGGTGGTGCAGGTCGAAGCGGGCGCGGTCGAGCGGCCCCGCCGGCGAGGAGCTCACCACGGCGACGTCGGCCTCACCCCGGGCGAGCCGCTCCAGCAGGGCGGGGGTCAGGCCCTCGACCAAGGACAGGACCACTTGCGGGTACGCCTCCCGGAAGCGCGCCAGCGCGGACGGCACCAGGGCGGCGACGGCCGTCGGGAACGCGCCGACCCGCAACCGGCCCCCGGCCACGGCGCGCACGTCGCCGACCGCGCCGCGCGCCGACGCGAGGCCGTCGAGGACCTGGGACGCGTACGGCAGAAGGGCCCGTCCCTCCGCGGTGAGGGTGACACCGCGCGGAAGCCGATCGAAGACGCGAGCGCCCAGCTCCTGCTCGAGCGCGCCGATCTGCCGCGACACCGCCGATTGCGTGAACCGCAGCCGGCGCGCGGCGGCGGTGATCGAGCCGAGGCGCGCGACCGTGCGGAAGACCTCGAGCAGCTGCGTTTCCACGGTTCGCATGCTAGCCGGGCATGGCAGCCATGCTCGACATTCGTTGGTCGCATGGGTTGCGGCCGCTTAGCGTGGCCGCCATGAGAATCACGCTGGACAACCCGGCGGGCGTAGCGGCGCCGTTCGGGGATCGGTTCGCGCACGTGGCCCGGTTCGACATCGGGGGCGGGGCGCTGCTGATGCTCGCCGGGCAGGTGGCGGTGGACGACGACGGCCGGGTGGTCGCGCCGGGGGATGCCGGTGCTCAAGCCGAGCGGATCTTCGAGATCGTCGGGGGTCTGCTGGCGGCGCATGGTGGGTCGCTCGCCGACGTGCTGCACATCCGGACGTTCATGACGGATCTCGGTGATCTGCCGGCTTACGGGGCGGTGCGGCGGCGGCTGTTCACGGGGAAGCCGCCGCCGGCCAGCACGACCGTGGAGGTGAGCAGGCTGTTCCTGCCGGGGGCACGGCTGGAGGTGGAGGTGACGGCGGCAGTCAGTGCCGGCTGACCCGGAACGGCGCCAGCGTCTGCCGGATCAGGCCGGCGGCGCCCCAGTCGTCGTCGAACTGCGCCAGCACCGCCAGATGCTGACGCAGCTGGACGATCGGCATCCGCTCGCGCCATTCGGCATCCAGGCCGGTCAGCTCGGCGTACACCGCGAAGAACCGGTCGGCCTCGGGCGGCGGCGCCGTAGTCCACACGTGCGCCAGATCCACCTCGGCCCACATGTAGGACACCGCCGGGTCGATCACCGCGGGGCGGCCGTCCGGCGTGGCCAGCAGGTTCTGCGCCCACATGTCGCCGTGCGTGAGGCACGCGGGGCGGTCCGGCAGCAGCGAGGGCAGCCGGTCGCAGAGTCGCTCCAGGGCCGCTCGGTCGGCAGCGTCGAGCGCCGCGTCGACCCGGGGCTCGCCCAGCCACCGCAGCAACCGGTTCTGGGCGAAGAACGCGAAACCGTCGTCGTCCCAGGTGTTGACCTGGCGGCGGCGGCCCAGCCAGTTGTCGCGGTGCCAGCCGAAGCGCGGGTGGGTCGTGGTCGTGTGCAGGCCGGCCAGGGCGTGCGCGAACTGCTCCCAGAACGCCTCGCTGCCCGGGCGGGGCCGCAGCAGCGACAGCACCAGCAGCTCCCGGCCGGCCAGGATCACGTCGGGGGTCGCCATGCCGCCGAGCTCGCGCAGGGCGGTCAGCCCCTCGGCCTCGGCATCGAAGACGTCGTCGTCCGGCGCTTCGGCGAACGCCTTGACGAACACGGACGGCGCATCCCGGCGAGCGGCCACCCCGGCCAGGGCGGCCAGCCCGCCCGGCGCCGGCGAGACCGCGACGACATCGTCGATACCGGCTCTGAGCAGGCAATCCTGCAAGAACGTCTGCACGTACGGGAAAACTACCGCCGACGCCGGCGGTTGGGCATCGAATAGAAGCCCGTCGGCAGCGTCTGGGTCTCCGTCTGCCAGGCCGGCTGCCGGCCCGGCCCGTCCTTGCGGTTGCGCGACCTGATCCGCAGCAGCAGCGCCACCCCGAGGAACACCAGCACGGCCCCGATGATCAGGCCGGGGCCGAGCACGCTGGGCGTTCCGGCGGCCGGGTTCAGCGCCGCCGCCGACGTGCGGTCCGCCTGGGGCGCCGTGTCGTCGACGACGTCCTCGGTCGCCTCCTCGTCGGGCGTCGTGCTCGGGCTCGGCGACGCCGACGGGGTCTTGCTCGGCTTCGCCGCCACCGGCGTCACGACCCGGCTGCCCACCGATGCCGCCGCCAGCTCGCGAGCGCCGTCGAGCGCGCGGGCCTCGAAGGTGACCTGGCCGTTGTCGGGGCCGGTGAACGAGATGTCCCAGCGGCCGGTGACCGTCTGGTTGCGGCAGAGCTGCCCGGGATCGGGCTGCACATCGGTGATCCTGGCCGCCTCGGCGCCGAGCTGAGCGCGTACGGGAAAGGACTGCCCGTTCTCCACCCGGTTCACCCGGACCTGGTCCAGCGACACCCCCTGGGTGCGGATGGTCAGCGACCAGCGCACCTTGAAGCACCGCCGCTGCCGGTCGGTCGAGGCGACCGCCGTGAGCGTGCCCGCGTCCTTACCGATGGTGAACGTGGCCGGCGACTGGCCGAACTTCACGGCGAAACCGTCGACGGCGGCCGACGCCGGTGCCGCGAAGGCCAGCGACGCTGCACCCAGAGCGAGCGCGGTCGTGATCCGTGCCGCCAGGTGTCGCATACGATCATCTCCCTCTCGCGCGCACGAGATATGCACGTGCACACGAGATGGTTCGTCGCGGGACGGCGAAAGGTTCACCCGGTGCGCCGGGTCACTCTACGGCGGACCTTATTTTTAGCTTAGCCGGGCGTTTCAAGTCGGTATCGGTGCAGGTCAGCGGCCCTGTGGCCGGGGCCAGTGGAAACTAGCCGACAAATTCGGGCCCGGACGTTCATCCGAACCCGTGCGCCACACGTAGATGGGGGAGGGCAAGGACCGGGGCGACCGGACCCTGCCCGGCACAACGTGAAGCACGGGGCATCCCCCACGGATGCCGGCGTCCCAACGCCCAACGGGACGTTCACCCGCTGCGGAGAACGAGGAGTCAATGGCCCGGACAGGAAACAACCAGCGATCCGCCAATCGTGTGGCAGTCGATGTCGGTGCTACCGGGACGAAGCCCGCGTCCAAGGGCGCCGTTCTGATCCTGGTCGTGAGCGTGCTCGCGGCGGTCTGGGCGCTGGCGATGATGACCGCCCCGGGCCGAGTCGGCTACATCTACTTCTACATGTATTCCGAGTACTACATGGGCGTCCTCACGCTGGTGGCGCTCTCGATCACCATCATGGTCGGCCTGGTCTCCACCGACCGGCTCGTCCTGTCGATCCGGCAACGGGTGCTGCTGCAGTCCACCCACCGCACCACCGGCCTGATCGCGGTGACCTCCCTCTTCATCCACGTCTGGACGAAGATCGCCGAGAAGCACATCACGGTGATCGACATCTTCATCCCGTTCCTCAGCCAGGGAAACCGGCTCTACGTCGGCTTCGGCACCCTGTCCGGCTGGATCATGATCATGGTGATGTGGACGGGCATCGCGCGGTCCCGGTTCATCGGCCGCGGCCGGCCCTGGATGTGGCGGGCCATTCACGCCGTCTCCTACCTGATGTGGCCGATCGCGCTGGTGCACGGCCTCGCGGCCGGCCGGCCCGCCAAGGCGTGGGTCATCGTCAGCTACATCATCTGCATCCTCGCCGTGCTGGTCGGCCTCGCCGTCCGCCTCTCGGTCAGCTTCAACCGGAACAAGGACTTCTCCTCGGCGGCCGGCGGCGCGCTGCGCCCGGCCGGGAACATGGTGCCCACCACGTCCCCGGCCCTGAAGAAGCCGCGCGGCCGTCGCGAGCCCGAGCCCGAGCCGCAGATGCTCGGCCCGGTCGCGGTCGTCGACACGTTCCAGCCGGTCGCCCCGCCGCTCCCACCCGCGCAGCGGGAGGAGCTCGTCGCGCCGCGCCAGCGCCGCGGCGTCATGGAGGACGAGATCGAGTACGACGAGCCGGCCCCGCGCGGCCGCCGCTACCCGGGCGAGGACACCAGCACCCGGATGCGCCGCCCCGACTTCGAGGACACCTCCACCCGGATGCGGCGTCCCGACCTCGAGGACACCCAGACCCGGATGCGCCGGGTCGAGATGGACGACACGTCGACCCGGATGCGCCGCGTCGAGATGGACGACACCTCCACCCGGATGCGCCGCCCCGACCTCGAGGACACCCAGACCCGCATGCGCCGGGTCGAGATGGACGACTACGTCGAGCCGGCCCCGCGCCAGCGCCGGTACGCCGAGGACGACGAGCCCGCGCCGCGCTCCCGCCGCCGGGCCGCGGCCGAGCCGATGCCGATGTACGACGACGCCCCGCGGGAGTCGAGGGGACGCCGCCGGGCCGAGCCCGACTACGACGACGTCCCGCGTCAGCGTGGCGGCCGGTACGACGACGAGCCGCCGGCGCGCCGCAGCGCCCGATACGAGCCGCGCTACGGCGAGACGCAGGCGGAGGAGGCGCCCCGGGCCCGGCGCGACCGGGGCGCAGACCTTGACGGCGCCGACTCGGGACGGCACAGCCGGAGCGGTTTCGTCGACCTCGCCGAGGACGACGACACGCCGACGCTGGTCGACATGGCCTCGCGCCGCGCGCGCCGGGCGACTCAGCAGGAACTCGGTGGGGGCCAGGCGGGCCGGGGGGCTCGCCGCGGTGGCCGCGGCCGGGGGAACGACGATGTGGCTGACGACGACTACTGGTCGCAGCTGCGAGGGGAAGCGAATTGAGCACCGCCCAGGTTCCGCCGGTCACCGCGATCGGCGTTCCGCGAATCACCGCGGGCATGGATGAGTACGGCCGTCTGGACCTCCTGGCCCACCAGGAGGTCCACGGCGGGTTCGCCGCGCTGTCGTCCGGCGAGCTGATCGGCCTGGCCGACCGGATCGAGCTGCGCGGCCGGGGCGGCGCGGGCTTCCCGTTCGCCCGCAAGGTCCGCGCGGTGATGGACTCCTGCCGGCGGCAGGACCTGCCCCCGGTGATCGTGGTCAACGGCACCGAGGGCGAGCCGCCGTCCTGGAAGGACAAGGCGATCCTCACCCGGGCGCCGCACCTGATCCTGGACGGCGCCGCGCTCGCGGCCGCCGCCCTGGACGCGGAGGAGATCGTCATCGGCATCGCCGACGACGGCATCGGGCAGAGCTCGATCACCGCGGCCCTGGCCGAGCGCCGCATGCCCTGCCCGACCCGGATCGTCACCGTCCCGCACCGCTTCATCTCGGGCGAGGGCGGCGCGCTGGTCCGTGGCATCAACGGCGAGGCCCACATCCCGCCCGGGCGCAAGGTGCGCTCCAGCGACAACGGCGTGATGGGCCTGCCCACGCTGCTCTCCAACGCCGAGACGTTCTCCCAGCTGGCGATCGCCGCCCGGCTCGGCCCGTGGGAGTACAACGCGGTCGGCATCCCGGAAGAGCCGGGCACGGTCATGCTCACGGTCGGCGGGTCGTCCACCAACCCCGCCGTCGTCGAGGCGCCCAGCGGCACCCCGCTGCTGGACGTGCTGACCATGTGCGGCGCCGACATCGGGCCCGGCCTGCTGGTCGGCGGCTACCACGGCAAGTGGATCACCGCCGAGGCGGCGAAGACCGTGACGATCTCCCGCAAGGGCTTCGCCAAGGTCGGCGGCACGCTCGGCGCCGGCATGCTGATCCCGATCGGCTCGAACACCTGCCCGCTCGGCGAGGTCTCCCAGGTCGTGCAGTACCTGGCCGGCGAGTCGGCGGGTCAGTGCGGCCCGTGCCGCCTCGGCCTGCCCGACCTGGCCCGCGCGGTCACCCTGGTCTCGCTCGGCGGCAACGCGGTCGAGAACGTGCGCCAGGCGGCCGGCGTGGTCAAGGGCCGCGGCGCGTGCAGCCACCCGGACGGCACCGCCCGGTTCGCGCTCTCCGCACTCGAGGTCTTCGCCAAGGACGTCGACGCGCACACCAACGGCGAGGGCTGCGGCAAGGCGGTCCGGGGCATCCTGCCGCTGCCGTACACGGCCGAGACCGGCGCCCGCAAGCTCGCGCTCGACTGGTCCCGCTGCGACGGCCACGGCCTCTGCTCGGCCGTCGCCCCCGAGATCATCCGGCTCGACGCGAACGGCTTCCCGGCCTTCCCGCAGACGCCGCTGCCGCCGTGGCTGGAGATGGGCGCCCGCAAGGCGGTCAACGTCTGCCCGGCGCTGGCGCTGCGCCTCGACGACGCGCAGGCGACCCTTTGAGGCGCCGCCTCGCGCTGATCACCGCGGCGGCCCTGCTCGGCGCGGCGGCCCTGCTCGGCGCGGGCGGCTGCGCGGCCACGGTCGAGCAACCGGCGTCGGCGCCGATCACGCCGGTCGCCATCCCCGCGTCCGGCAAGCCGGAGATTCCGGACACGCTGCGGTTCGCCGGCAAGACGATCGAGGGAACCGGCTTCGACGCCACCACCATGGCGGGCAAGCCGGCGATCCTCTGGTTCTGGGCGCCCTGGTGCGCCACCTGCGCGAGCGAGGCGCAGAGCATCGGCGACCTCGCCAAGGAGTACCAGGGCCGCCTCGGCATCCTCGGCATCGCGGGGCTCGGCGACAACAAGGCGATGCACGAGTTCGTCTCCGACTTCGACCTCGGCACGCTGCCGCACCTCGACGACCAGGCCGGCAAGATCTGGAAGAAATTCAAGATCACGCAGCAGAGCACGTACGTGTTCCTCGACCGTTCCGGGAAGATCGTGCGGACCGGCTATCTCGACGACCTCCAGCTCACCGCCGAGGTCAAGTCGCTGGTGGCGTGAGGTGGACGCCGAGCTGCTCCTGGCCCTGAGCGCCGGGATGCTCGGCGCCGTCAACCCCTGCGGGTTCGCGCTGCTCCCGGCGTACCTCTCGGTGCTGGTCGCGACGCCCGGCGGCCGCCCGGTGACGCGCGCCCTGTGGTGCACGGCCGCGCTGACCGCCGGCTACGTGCTGGTCTTCGGCGCGTTCGGCCTGGTGCTGACCCCGGTCGCGAGCGTGCTGCAACCGCGCCTGCCCTGGCTCACGGTGGTCTTCGGCCTCGCCCTGGCCGGGCTCGGCGGGTGGCTCGCGCTGGGGCGCTCGCTTCCGGCGTTCCCGTCCGTACGCGCGCCCGCACCGGCCCGTCTCTCGCTGGGATCACCGTGGTCGATGGTGCTCTTCGGCATGGCCTACGCGATCGCCTCGCTCGGCTGCGCGATCGGTCCCTTCCTCGCCCTCGTCGCCACCAGCCTCCGCGCCGGGTCGGTCGGCTCCGGCCTCGTGCTGTTCGTGGCCTACGCCCTGGGCATGGGCCTGGTGGTCGGGCTGACCGCGGTGGCCGTCGCCCTCATGCGCGTCTCGCTGGTCACCCGGGCCCGGCGCCTGCTCGCCGTGGTGCCGCGGCTCGGCGGGGCCATCCTGGTGATCTGCGGACTCTACGTCGCCTACTACGGGTGGTACGAGCTGCGGCTGGCCCGCGACCTGCGCGCGGCGGGCCGTGATCCGCTCGTGGCGGCGGCCGGCGTGGTGCAGCAGCGGCTCGCCGCGGTCGTCGACAACGCCGGCGCGCTCGGGATCGGGGCGCTCCTCGGCGTGCTCCTGCTCGGGTACTTGATCTTTTCCCACATCTTTTCCCGCCAGGGAGTCCCGATCTTTTCCCGCCAGGGAGTCCCGATCTTTTCCCGCCAGGGAGTCCCGATCTTTTCCCGCCAGGGAGTCCCGATCTTTTCCCGCCGGGGAGTCCCGGCGCTGCCGCCGGACGGTCCGAAAGGGGCAGGGACCGATCCGGCGGCAGCCGGGCCTACATCACCGCTCCGTGCTGAGTGGCGACTCAGACGGCGGGCGGGTACGCGGTGACGTAGGCGGGCTTCTCGGACGGCATCAGGATCCAGAGGATCGGGTAGACCAGGATCTGGCTGCCGGGGATGGCCAGCAGGATCAGCACGAACAGCAGCCGGGCGATCCACGGGTCGAGCCCGAAGCGCCGCGCCAGGCCGGCGCAGACGCCGCCGAGGATGCGGCCCTCCTGCGGACGGACGAGTCCCTGGCGGGTCATCGAGTCGTGCACCGAGTTCATGGGTCTCTCGCTTTCTCGCGGTCATGTCGAGCGGTGGTGTGACTACTCAAGAGTCGCGTGGCGGGGGCTTCCGCAACATCGGGAAGTGCCCTGAGGCGTCCCTGATTCGCCCGGCCCCGGCATTCAGGGGTCGCTCGGCCGAAAGAACGGGGAAGCTGGTCGTACCGGGGGTGGTATGCACTTTCTGCCCGGCTTCGGGCACGACCCGCAGCATGAGCCGCGGGCACGTCACCCGGGCCACCACGCGCTGTGGGCCGCGGTCGGGATCGCCGCCGGCCTGCTCGTGCTGGCCGGGCTCGGGGGCGCGCTGCTGCTCGGCCGGGCCGCCTCCGACCGCGAGGCGCCGCACCCGGCCGCCGGCGGGCACACGCTCCGCTACGAGGTCGACGGCGGCTCGGCGACGATCATCTACCGCTCGGCGGCCGGGACGGCCCGGGTCGGCGCCGTTCAACTGCCCTGGTCGCGGGACGTCGGGGTGGCCGGGGACGAGGCGGCCTCGGTGGTGGCCTGGGACCGCGGCTCCGGGTACGTGGCGTGCCGGCTCTATGTCGACGGGACGCTGCGGGCCAGCCAGGAGTCCTCGGGCGCCAACGCCGTCGCGACCTGCTCGGTAGGATGAAAGTATGACCGTCAAGCTCAGCGTGAGCGTGCCCGACGACGTGGCCGCGTACCTGCAGAGCAGCGGAAACGCCTCGGCGGCCGTGACCGGGGCGGTGCGGCGGATGCTCCCCGACGCGCGCCGGGCCCGGCAGCGGGCGGCCGCTCGGGAGTTCGCCGCGTTCGTCGGGCCCGCGTCCGGGCCCGCGTCCGGGCCCGGGTCCGCGCTCGCCGAGGAGAGCAACGAGATCGCCCTGCGGGGCGCGCGGTGGTGAGGCGGGGCCAGGTCTGGACCATGGTCCGCGGTGACGACCGGCACCACGTGCTCGTGATCAGCAACGACGAGTACAACGCCGAGCCGGCGCTGGCGATCTGGGCGCTGGCCGTGGTGCGGGGCATGCCGCAGGGCAACCCGCTGGCCGTGCACCTGTGCGACGGCGACCCGCTGGCGGGCGGCTCGGTGAGCATCCCGAGCCTGGTGCAGATCCTCGACCGGGGCGTGCTCGGGGAGAACCTGGGCTACCTGGCGCCGGGCACGATGGACGCGGTCGAGGACGCCATGCGCGAGTTCCTGGAGTTGTGAGCGGCCGATGGAGATCGACGAGCAGGTGCGGCGGATCTGCCTGGCGCTGCCCGAGGTGAGCGAGCGGGACAGTCACGGCTCGCCCGCGTTCTTCATCCGGGGCCGCAAGGGCTTCGTCAACCTGATGGTGGACGGCCATCACCACGCGGGCTTTCCGCAGCTGTGGTGCGCGGCCCCGCCCGGCGCCCAGCAGGAGCTGATCGCCGCCGACCCGGAACGGTTCTTCCGGCCGCCCTATGTGGGCCATCGCGGCTGGCTGGGCGTGCGTCTCGACCACGACCCCGACTGGGGCGAGGTCGCCGAGGTCTGCCAGGACGCCTACCGTACGGTCGCGCCCAAGGTCTTGATCGAGAAGCTCGACGGTGGACCGTAGGGTAGAACATCGGGTGTGAAGAAGCCGACCAAGCGCCTAGTCACGACCATCGCCGTGGTGGTGGTGCTCATCCTCCTCGCGTGCCTGTGGGGCCGGGCCCGGCAGAACGACCAGCCCACCGGACTGGACGCGTCGGGAAAGCAGGCTTGCGACGACTTCGCCGCCGGCTACCCGGGGGCCGGGACGAAGGCCGAGCGCCTGACGCTGGCCGACAAGGTGACCGCGTCGTCGGGCAAGACCGACAACAAGCAGATCCAGCAGAAGGCCGCCGACATGGGCACCGCGGCCGCCGACGGCGGGGCGAAGTGGAAGTCGAGCGCGAGCGCGCTGACCACCGCGTGCAAGGACGCCGGCTGGACGGCTCCCTAGGCGGAAGGGCGAACGCCGAGGGCCAGCTCGAGCACGCGCCGGGGTTCACCGGGGCCGAAATACTCCGGGTCCAGGGCGATCTCCCGGAAGCCCAGCGACTGCCAGATCCGCTCGGACGCGGCGTTTCCCGGTGCGACCGTGCACCGGACGCGCTCGAGACCCGCCTCCGTGCACCGCGCGAGGGTCTGCACGACCAGCTCGCGGCCGATGCCTCGCTTGCGGAAGCCGGTGTCCACGGCCACCGAGAGGATCCAGGCCACGCCGGGGTCGACGGACCGGGCGGCCAGCGCGTACCCCACCACCAGCGGTTCGCACGCCACCGAGAACAGCAAGCCCGACAAATCCAGGAATTGGCGGAGCGTGGCGAAGGTGTAGGCCGTGTCGCCGAAGGCCCCGTGCTCCAGCATCGCCACGCGGTCCAGGTCGGAACGAGCGGCGGGGCGGATCATGCCTCGGCGATGTCGGCGACGATCACGGTCACGTTGTCGGGCGCGCCGTTCTCCAGGGTGCGGTGCACCAACTCGGCGGCGGCCGTCTTGCGGTCGGCGTTGGCCAGCAGAGTCTGCAGGATCACGCTGTCCTCCACATAGTCGGACAGGCCGTCGCTGCACAGCAGGAAACGGTCGCCGGGGTGGACCGGCACCATGCGGCCGGCGGGCCGGAACGGGCCGCCCTGCACCGCCTGCGTCACCAGGGCGCGCTGCGGGTGGCGGCGGGCGTCGTCCGGCGTCAGGACGCCCTGGTCGACCAGCGCCTGCACGTACGTGTCGTCCTTGGTGATCTGGGTGAGCTCGCCGTCGCGCACGAGATAGCACCGCGAATCCCCGACGTTCAGCGCCGCCATCCGGTCGCCGGAGAGGAGCAGCGCGGTGACGGTCGTGCCCATGCCGTCGCGGGCGTCGTCGTCGGCCACGGCGGCCTCGATGCGCTCGTTGGCCGTCTGGAGGGCGGCGATCAGGTCCTGGAGCGGCTCGCCGGTGTCCGGCATCTCGTCGACCACGCCCAGCGCCTGCACCAGGATGTCGCTGGCCAGCTCGCCGGCGGGCAGCCCGCCCATGCCGTCCGCGACCACGAGGAGGCGGTTCCCGACGAATACCGCGTCTTCGTTGTTGGACCGTACAAGTCCCTGGTCGGTGGCGGCGACCGCCCGGACAACATGCGTCATGTGACAAGACTGCCAAAGGCCGGGGGAGATGTCTCTAGTACCTCCTACGTAGTGTGTGTTGATGATGGCGATGCCGATGGTGGGGCGGGCGGCCGCGGTGGACGAGCTGCGGCGCGCGTGGGCCCGCGTGCGCGATCGTCACGGGCCGATCCCCGTCGTCGTCACGGGTGCGGCCGGAACTGGGAAAAGTGCGTTGGTGGCGGCCTTCCTGCGAGCCGAGGGCGAGGCGCCGGCGCTGGCCGGGACGGCCCGGGTGCACTCGCCGGCGCCCTACGACTGGCTCGCGGCGGCGCTGGCCGGGCGGGACACGAGTGGTCTCGGCGTGCCCCCGGGAGCGCTGTCCTGGCTCAAACAAGACCCGGATGTCCCCCGTGAGCGGTACACTCCCGACGCCCTGCTGCGGATCGCCGTCGCGTCCGTTCGTTCGCTCGTGGGCGACCTTCCGGCCGTACTCGTGGTGGAAGATCTTCATGCTCTCGACCCGGCCAGCCTCAACCTCGTGGCCGAGCTCGCCACCACCGATCTTCCGGCGCTGCTGCTGGTGACCAGCCAACCGGCGGAGGCGGCGGTCTCGCCCGTGCTGACCGAGCGCACGCTGGCGCGTCTCGGCGGGCGACCGGGCGCGGTGCGGCGGCATCTGAGCGGTCTGCTTCCGGCCGAGGTCGGCCAAATTCTCCGGCAGATGTACGGGTCGGAGCAGCCCGATGTAGCGGCGGCGGTCTGGCGGCGGACCGGCGGCAACCCGTACCGGCTCAGCGAGCTTCTCGCCGTCGAGGGCCCGCAGATCCTGAGCGCGTCCCGGGTCGAGCTGACCGTCCGCGAGCGCGAGGTGCTGGGCCTGCTCGCCGAGGGCATGCCGAACAAGCAGATCGCCACGGCGCTGGGCATCTCGGTGCGCACGGTGACCGTCCACGTGTCGAACCTGCTGCGCAAGACCGGCGCCTCCTCGCGTACCGAAGCCGCCCTCTGGGCCCTCAGGGGTGATCATCAAGCGGGGTGGCGCGACAACCCGCGGGCGGCTCGGTCACAATCGTCGGCGTGACGACACCGATCCATCAGCGCATTGCCTCGGAGCTCGGGGTCCGCGAAGGGCAGGTCACCGCCGCGGTCGATCTGCTCGACGGCGGCGCCACCGTGCCGTTCATCGCCCGCTACCGCAAGGAGGTGACCGGCGCCCTCGACGACACCCAGCTGCGCAATCTCGAGGAGCGGCTGGGCTACCTGCGGGAGCTGGAGGAACGGCGGGCCGCCGTGCTGGAGTCGATCCGCTCGCAGGGCAAGCTCGACGACGCACTGGAGCAGGCGATCCTCGCCGCCGACTCGAAGGCGCGGCTCGAGGACATCTACCTGCCCTACAAACCCAAGCGCCGCACCCGCGCCCAGATCGCCCGCGAGGCCGGTCTCGAGCCGCTGGCCGACCAGCTGCTGGGCGACCCGGCGCTCGACCCCAGGGCGACTGCCGCGGCCTTCATCGACGCCGACAAGGGCGTCGCGGACGAGGCGGCGGCCCTCGACGGCGCCCGGGCGATCCTGATCGAGCGGTTCGCCGAGGACGCCGACCTCATCGGCGACCTGCGCGAGCAGATGTGGACCCGGGGGCGGCTGGTCGCCAAGGTGCGCGACGGCAAGCAGACCGACGGCGCCAAGTTCGCCGACTACTTCGACTTCGCCGAGCCGTACGCGAAGCTCCCCTCGCACCGCATCCTGGCGATGTTCCGCGGCGAGAAGGAGGACGTCCTCGACCTCACCATGGAACCGCACCCGGAGGAGGACGAGGGCTACTTCGAGGCGCGCATCGCCGGCCGCAACGGCATCTCCGACCAGGGCCGGGCCGGCGACCGGTGGCTCGTCGACACGGTCCGCTGGGCCTGGCGGACCCGGGTGCTCATCCATCTGGGTGCGGACCTGCGGGTCCGGCTGTGGCAGGCGGCCGAGGACGAGGCCGTACGCGTGTTCGCCGCCAACCTGCGGGACCTGCTGCTCGCGGCGCCGGCCGGCACGCGGGCCACGATGGGGCTCGACCCGGGCTTCCGTACCGGCGTGAAGGTCGCCGTGGTGGACGCGACCGGCAAGGTGGTCGCCACCGACGTGATCTACCCGCACGTGCCGCAGAACAAGTGGGACGAGGCGATCCACCGGCTCGCCGCCCTCGCCAGCAAGCACCACGTCGACCTGATCGCGATCGGCAACGGCACCGCCTCCCGCGAGACCGACAAGCTGGCCGGCGAGCTGATCAAGCGGCACCCCGAGGCCAAGCTGACCAAGGTGATGGTCTCCGAGGCCGGCGCGTCGGTCTACAGCGCCTCGGCGTACGCGGCCCAGGAGCTCCCGGGCATGGACGTGTCGCTGCGCGGCGCCGTCTCGATCGCCCGCCGCCTCCAGGACCCGCTGGCCGAGCTCGTGAAGATCGACCCGCGCTCGATCGGCGTCGGGCAGTACCAGCACGACCTCGCCGAGTCGAAGCTCTCCAAGTCGCTCGACGCGGTGGTGGAGGACTGCGTGAACGCGGTCGGCGTGGACGTGAACACGGCCTCGGCGCCGCTGCTGACCCGGGTCTCCGGCATCGGCGCGGGCCTGGCCGAGAACATCGTGCTGCACCGCGACGCGAACGGCCCGTTCCGCAGCCGCAACGAGATCAAGAAGGTCGCCCGCCTCGGGCCCAAGGCGTTCGAGCAGTGCGCCGGCTTCCTGCGCATCCCGGACGGCGACGACCCGCTCGACTCCTCGGCGGTGCACCCCGAGTCGTACCCGGTCGTCCGCACGATCCTGGCCAGCGCCAACGCCGACATCAAGACGCTGATCGGGAACAGCCCGCTGCTGCGCGCCCTGCGGCCCGAGCAGTTCGTCACCGACGCCGTCGGCCTGCCGACCGTCACCGACATCCTGCGCGAGCTCGACAAGCCGGGCCGTGACCCGCGGCCGGAGTTCACCACGGCCACGTTCGCCGAGGGCGTCGAGAAGATCGCCCACCTCAAGCCGGGCATGGTGCTCGAGGGCGTGGTGACCAACGTGGCGGCGTTCGGCGCGTTCGTCGACATCGGCGTGCACCAGGACGGGCTGGTCCACGTGTCGGCCCTGTCCAACACGTTCGTGAAGGACCCGCGCGAAGTCGTTAAATCGGGTGATGTCGTGAAAGTTCGGGTGGTGGAGGTCGACGAGGCGCGCAAGCGCATCTCGCTGACCATGCGCCTGACCGACGAGCCCGCCCCGCGCCGTCCCCGCGAGGACGGCCGGCCGGGGCAGCAGCGTGAGGGCGGCCAGCGCGAAGGCGGCCAGCGCCAGGGCGGTCAGGGCGGTCAAGGTCAGGGCCAGTCGCGCCAGGGCGGCGGTGGCGGCGGTGGCGGCGGTCAAGGCGGCGGCCAGCGGGGTCAAGGCGGCGGCCGGGCGGGTGGCGGTCAGCGTCAGGGCGGTGGCGGCGGTCAGCGTCAGGGTGGCGGCCAGCGCCAAAGCGGCGGTGGCGGTGGCGGTCAGCGTCAGCAGGCGCCGGTCAACGACGCGATGGCCGACGCGCTGCGCCGGGCTGGTCTGATCAAGGAGTGACCACCTTGCCCGGGTTCTCCGCGCCGTCCGGAGGACCAGGCGTCGGCTACTAGCGCAGTGCTGGGGGCTCAGTTGCCGCTGAGTCCCCAGATCCGCACGTTGCTGAAGGCGACCTCGTACGGGCCCTTCTGCGGCACGCCCCGCTCGGTGTAGACGCCGAGCAGCACCTTGCCCCCGGCGATCGACGGGTCGTTCAGCTCGACCGACCCCAGCGTCACGCCGTCCCGCTCGACCTCGACCGACGAGCCGGCCGCGCGCAGCCCGATCTCGGACGGCGCGGCGCCCACCACCAGCGGCCGCTCGAGCGGGAAGCTGCGGATCGTGGTCACGCCGCCGTCCTGCTTGTGGGTGCCGACGTAGATCGTGTTCGCGCAGACCCGGATCAGGTAGCCGCGCCACGGCACGAACCGGAACCAGATGCCCGCGCAGCTGTTCGCGGTGCGCAACTGCACGCCGACCTCGACGTGCACGTCGGCCGGCACGTCGTCGGCGGGCCCGGCGCAGCGGTAGAGGCCCTTCTCGTCGCGGTGGGCGACCAGCGCGCCGCCGGTGAACGAGCACTCCGCCTTCTCCGCCGCCAGGTCCTTGGGCTGCCAATACCGCGGCTTGTCGAGCGCGTCGTCGATGATCAGCCGCTCGGCGGGCGCCACGCTGACCGGGGCGGTGGGCCCGGGGCCGACCGCGTCGGCGGGGCTGCCCGGCGGGCGGCCGAGGATCACCATCACGGCGCCGGCCACCACGGCCAGGATCAGCAGCGCGATCGAGACCGGCAGGAACCAGCGGCGGGCCGGCACCGGCGGCGGCGGGCCGGGCAGCGGCGCCGGCATCTCCGAGATCGGCACCGTGGTGATCGAGTTCTCGTGGTAGCCGACCAGGCCGGCCGGGACCTTCACGCCGGTCACCGCCTGGGCCTCGGCCGCGGCCGCGCGCAGGTCGGGCTGATCGGCCAGGGCGGCGGTGGCGGCCGGGCGGGACGGGCCGGAGACCAGCAGGTCGAGCAGCTCGCGGGCGCTCGGGCGGTTGGCCGGCTCCTTCTCCAGGGCGTGCGCGACCAGGTCGCGCAGCGGGCCGCTGAGGCCGTTGAGGTCGGGCGGCTGGGTCAGGATGCGGACGGCGGTGGCGGTGGGGTTGTCGGCGGCGAAGGGGGTGCGGCCGGTTCCCGCGTACGCCACCACGCCGCCCCACGCGAACACGTCGGCGGCCGGGGTGAGCGGCGCGTCCGTGTCGCCGAACCGCTCCGGCGACATGTACGCCACGGTGCCCACCATCTGGTCGGCGGCCGTGTTGCCGCCGGTCGCCTCCATGTGCCGGGCGATCCCGAAGTCGATCACCTTGGGGGAGCCGGGCGCGAGCAGCACGTTGCGCGGCTTGAGGTCGCGGTGGATCACCCCGGCGCCGTGGATGGCGGTGAGCGCGGTGGCCACGCCGATCGCGACGCTGTGCAGGTTGGCCGAGGTCAGCGGGCCGCGCTCCTCGACCACCTCGGCCAGGGTCGGGCCGTCCACGTACTCGACGACCAGGTAGGGCCGCTCGTGGTCGGGGTCGGCGTCGAGCACCTCGGCCGTGCAGAACGGCGGCACCTGGCGGGCCCGCTCGACCTCGCTGCGGAAGCGGCGGCGGAACTCGTCGTCGGGGGCCAGGTCGGCGCGGACCACCTTCACCGCCACGAGCACCCCGCCGGGCGTACGCGCGAGATAGACCGTTCCCATGCCGCCCTCGCCGAGGCGCCCCACGATCTCGTACTCCCCGAGGGCGCGCGGATCGTGCGGGCGCAGTGGCTCCGTCTGATCCGCAGGCATGAAAAGTCCCCGTCCCCCCGAACTTGGCGGGGTCACTCTATCCGGCTCCGGCGCCCGCGGCGAAGACCCTCCCCGCAGGTCGTGGCCGAACCGAGTCATGCTGGACACCATGGACGAACGCCTCTCCGTCGCACCCGTGGTCCCGCCTTTCGCCGAGGCGGTCCGGGAGGTGGCCGGGGTGACCGCCTTCTATGCCGGCGGCTCGATCGGGTCCCGCGACTACCGGCCCGGCATCAGCGACCTCGACCTGGTCGCCGTCCTCGCCGCGCCGCTCACCCGGGCCCGCCGCGCCCGGCTGCGCGCCGTGCACCGCACGATCGGGGCGGCCAAGCTGCACTGCGCGTACGTCGCCGCCGGCGAGATCGCCGAGGTCTCGCGCAAGCATGTCAACTGGGCGCACGAGCGGATGTTCCGGCGGCCGCTGAGCGGGATCTCCCGCGCCGAGCTGCACCAGTTCGGGGTGACGGTCTACGGTCCGCCACCGGCCGACCTGGTCCCCGCCGTGACCGCGGCCGATCTCGCCGAGGCGGCCCGGGCCGAGCTGCGCGGCTACTGGACGGGCGCGGTCCGGCGGGCCAAGGTCTGGCGCACCGACCTGCACGTCGACCTCGGGCTCACGACGGTCTCGCGGGCGGACGTCACGATCGCGACCGGCCGGCTGATCACCAAGCGCGAGGCGATCGACCGCCTGCCGTCGCTGGGCGTCCCCGAGGCGCTGACCGACGAGATCCGCCGGCGCCGGGCGGGGGAGCGGGTCGAGCTGTCCGAGACCGAGATCCGGGACCGCGCCGTCCTGGTCCGCGAGATGATGCGGGCGCAACTGGCCCGGCTCCTTTAAGACTCTTTATAGGCATAAATCCGCACCCAGTCGGTATGCATGACGACCTTGGCCGGGGTGTCCTTCGTGCGGCACTCGACGAACTTGTCGCAGCCCTGGTCGAACTGGATCGCCAGGTGCATCGGCGAGGTCGTCGGCACCAGGTCGAGGCCCGCCGTCTTCGCGTCCAGCCCCACCGTCCACTGCTTGTCCCCGTCGAGGTAGAACGTCACGTGGTCGGGTGTCCAGTCGACGCCCATCACGTGCCACTGCGTGAAGTCGGCGTACGTGGTCTTCCCGAGCCGGTCGTTGTTGGCGTGGTTGTGCACGAAGCTGTTCGTCGACTGCCGCGAGCCCCGGTTGACCTCGGAGATGTCGATCTCGCCGTCGTCCGGCCACTTCTCGGTCTGCGGCCACAGCAGCACGATGGCCGAGTAGCCCGAGCCCTTGTCGACGCGGAAGCAGACGTCGGCGTGCGCGTACATGAGGTTGGTGTTGCTGGAGATGCCGCCCGAGACGTCCTTGCCGTTCTCGCCGGCGCCGCCGGTGAGCCGGAGCTCGCCGCCGGAGACGGCGACGCGGGACGGGTCGCGCGGCACGTGCCCGGTGGGATCGTCGTATACGGCCCACTTACTGGTGTCGAGCTTCGTGCCGTTGAAGTCCTCGGCGACCTTGACCGGTCCCCACCCGGCCGGCGCCACCGGTTTGGGGCACTTCGGGCCGGTCCCGGGCGACGTCGCCGCGGCCGAGCTCACCGCCGACGAGCGGGCGCCGGTCGCCCACTGCGCCTCGGAGCCGGACTCGTGCTCAGCGCAACCGACGAGGGCGAAGGCGGCGAGCATCGCGCTCACGACGCCGACCGTCGCGGCGAACGCCCAGCGCGACGAGGCCGACATCAGATCAACAGAATATCCTCGGCCCATGCTCATCACGACGGAACGGCTCGTGCTGCGGCGGTTCCGGGCCGCCGACGCGCCGGTGCTCGCCGCGTACCGCTCGGAGCCGAGCGTGGCCCGCTACCAGTCGTGGGACGCGCCCTTCCCGCTGCTGCGGGCCGAGACCGCGGTGGCCAACTTCATGGCCTCCGACCCGGCCAAGGCCGGCTGGTTCCAGTACGCGATCGAGCGCGCCGACGACAAGCTGCTGATCGGCGACGTTGCCGTCCACCTGCACGAGAACCTGCTGCAGGCGGAGATCGGCTTCACCCTGGCGAAGGAACACCAGGGGCACGGGTACGCCACCGAGGCCGTCACCGCCGTCCTCGACCGCCTCTTCCGCCTCCAGGGCCTGCACAAGGTCACCGGCGAGTGCGACGCCCGCAACGCCCCGTCCGCGGCCCTGATGCGCCGGCTCGGCTTCACCCAGGAGGGCCACCTGCGCCGGCAGACCTACATCAAGGGCGAATGGACCGACGACCTGCTCTTCGGCCTGCTCGCGGAGGAGTGGCTCGCCCGCGAATGACGCCGGCCGGTCATCCGCGCCTCACCTTGATGTGGTGTAGTGCGCGGGTGGATCTAGCAGGATTCTGGGCGCTCATGGAGCGCAGCGGGCGCGAGACGTCCGACCCCGAGGACCGGGTGGACTGGCTCATCGGCGCGCTCGCCGAGGGGCCGGCGGCCGGCATCATCGACTTTCAGCTGCACGTGGACGCGCTGCGCGACCGGATCGACACGTACCGGCTGTGGGGTGCGGCGTGGCTGGTCTGCGACCGGCTCTGCTCCGACGACGGGTTCTGGTACTTCCAGGCGTGGCTGATCGGGCTGGGCCGGGACGTCTACGAGGCGGCCGCCGCCGACCCCGACGCGCTCGCCGACGTGCCCGCCGTCCAGGCGCTGGCCGGCCGGGACAGCGCGGACTGGTCCGAGGAGGAGTGGCCCGACTGGGAGAGCCTCGACGACGTGGCCGAGGACGCGTACGAGGAGGCCACCGACGGCGACCTCGAACGCGTCCTGGTCGAGCGCGGCCATGACTTCCGCCTGTCCCCGGAGCCGCCGGACGCCGAGTTCGACTTCGAGGACGAGGCGGAGATGGCGAGCCGCTATCCGCGGCTCACCAAGCTCTTCTCAGGCCCGGTGGCGTAGCCAGACGGCGCCCAGCGGCGGCACCCGCAGCGACACCGAGGCGTCGAAGCCGTGCCACGGCATGCTTTCCGCCTCGACCCCGCCGAGGTTGCCGACGCCGCTGCCGCCGTAGAGCTCGCTGTCGGTGTTGACGACCTCTTCCCAGCGGCCCGTTCGGGGGAGACCGATCCGGTATCCCTCGAACGGCACGGCGGCGAAGTTCACCACGCAGGCCAGCGTCTCGCCGTCCGGCGCGAAGCGTACGAACGAGAAGGTGTTGTGTTGTGAGTCCTCGCTGGTGATCCAGCGGAAGCCGGTCGGTGAGGTGTCCTGCGTCCAGATCGCCGGGGTCTCGCGGTACACCCGGTTCAGGTCTTTGACCAGGCTCTTCACGCCGCCGTAAGCGGGGTTCTCGAGCAGGCCCCAGTCGAGCCCGCGCTCCTCGCTCCACTCCCGCATGTCGGCCATCTCGCTGCCCATGAACAGCAGCTGCTTGCCGGTGAACGCCCACATGAAGCCGAGCAGGGCGCGCGTGTTGGCCAGCTTCTGCCACTCGTCGCCGGGCATCTTGCCGGCCAGCGAGCCCTTGCCGTGCACCACCTCGTCGTGACTGATCGGCAGGATGTAGTTCTCGCTCCACGCGTACACGGTCGCGAAGGTCATCTGGTGGTGGTGCCACTGCCGGTGGATCGGCTCCTTGGTCATGTAGGTCAAGGTGTCGTTCATCCAGCCCATGTTCCACTTGAAGCCGAAGCCGAGGCCGCCGAGGTGGGTCGGGCGGGTGACGCCGGGCCACGCCGTGGACTCCTCGGCGATGGTGACCACGCCGGGGTTGGTCTTGTAGACGGTCGCGTTCATCTCCTGCAGGAAGCTGATCGCGTCCAGGTTCTCCCGGCCGCCGTACTGGTTGGGCGTCCACTCGCCGTCCTTGCGCGAGTAGTCGAGGTACAGCATCGAGGCCACCGCGTCGACCCGCAGGCCGTCGGCGTGGAACTCCTCGCACCAGTAGAGGGCGTTGGCGACCAGGAAGTTGCGCACCTCCTTGCGGCCGAAGTCGAACACGTACGTGCCCCAGTCGGGGTGCTCGCCGCGCCGCCAGTCGCCGTGCTCGTAGAGCGGCGTGCCGTCGAACCGGGCGAGAGCCCACTCGTCCTTGGGGAAGTGCGCCGGCACCCAGTCGAGGATCACGCCGATCCCGGCCTGGTGCAGCTTGTCGACCAGGTAGCGGTACTCGTCGGGGTTGCCGAAGCGGGAGGTCGGCGCGAAGTAGCCGGTGACCTGGTAGCCCCACGAGCCGCCGAACGGGTGCTCCATCACCGGCATCATCTCGACGTGGGTGAAGCCCATGTCGACGACGTAGGCGACGAGCTCCTCGGCCAGCTCGGTGTACGACAGGCCGGGCTTCCACGAGCCGAGGTGCACCTCGTAGATGCTCATCGGCTCCTGGTGCCACTGCTTCGAGGCGCGCTCGCGCATCCAGGCCGCGTCGTCCCACTCGTAGCTGGACGAGAACACGACCGACGCCGTCGCCGGCGGGACCTCGGTGTGCTGGGCCAGCGGGTCGGCGTGCTCGCGCCATTGCCCGTCCCGGCCGAGGATCTTGAACTTGTACTTCGAGCCGGCGTGCGCCTCGGGGACGTAGATCTCCCAGACGCCGCTCGAGCCGAGCGAGCGCATCGGCCACCCGTCGAACGCGCTCCAGCCGGTGAAGTCGCCGATCACCTGCACGCCCTGGGCGCTCGGCGCCCACACGGCGAAGCCGACGCCGGTGCCGCGCGGCTGCGCGCCCAGCACCCGCCAGAGCTTCTCGTGCCGGCCCTCGCCGATCAGGTGCAGGTCGAGCTCGCCCAGCGTCGGCAGGTGCCGGTAGGGGTCGTCGCACTCCTGGCCGTCGACGTCGAGCCGGTAGTCGAGGACCGTGCCCGGCAGCTCGGCGGCGAAGATGCCGGCGTCGTGCACCTTGATCATCTCGGCGCGCTCGGCGCCGAAGATCACCGACACCTTCTCGGCGCCCTTGCGCAGCGTGCGGACCACGGTGTGGTCGCCGGTCGGGTGCGCGCCGAGGATGGCGTGCGGGTCGTGCGTGTCGCCGGCCACCACGCCGTTCATGGCGCGCTGGTCGGCGGCGAGCGAGGAGGCGGGGTGGCCGATCACGAGAGTGGCTCCTTAGAAAGTGGTCGTTCCCGCCAGCCGGCTGATCGACCGCAGGGGGATCCGCAGCCAGCCGGGACGGTGCCGGGCTTCGTACGCGGCCTCGTAGACCGCCTTGTCGAGCTCGTACGCCGCGAGCAGCGCGCCGTGCGACCGCGGGTCGACGCCCGAGACGTGCGCGTAGCCGTCGCAGAAGGCGGCCCGGTTACGGTCCACCCACTCCCGGGCCCGCGCCGCGAGGTGCTCGTCGTCGGCCGAGTCGACCAGCAACTGGTAGGCCGCGTACTCGTAGGAGCGCAGCACCCCGGCGACGTCACGCAGCGGCGAGTCGGGCAGGCGGCGCTCCTCGAGCGGCACTCCCGGCTCGCCCTCGAAGTCGATCAGCAGCCACGCCTCGGGGGTCCGCAGCACCTGGCCCAGGTGCAGGTCGCCGTGGACGCGCTGGACCGTGACGGTCTCGCCCTGCAGCGCCCGGAACTGGGCCTCGATCGTCGGCACGTACTGCTGGATCTCGCTGACCGCGCCGGCGTTCTGCCGCAGCCGGGCCAGCACCGCGTCGAGCGGGAACGGCGCCGGCCCCGAGCCGAGCTCGTCGGCCAGGTCGGCGTGCACCGACGCGACGGCCTCGCCGAGCCGGTAGGACTCGCCCTGGAAGTCGCCGCCCACCTCGTCGGCGCCCATCTCGGCGTCGGCGAACAGGTCGCGCGCCGAGGCGGTGGCCATCGCCCAGCCCTCGGCCGAGTTGGCCGCGTACTCGGTGACCATGCCCAGGGGGGGGGGGGGGGGGGGGGGGTTGTGTTCTTCCGAGACGAAAAACCACACCCCACCCTGATTTTCTTTGTTGTCGAGAACCCAGTTGCTCTTGGTGTTTTGGGTGGTGTC